>NZ_SDID01000002.1 GCF_009192995.1 Sulfurimonas indica
CAACTCGAAGTGTCTCCGTTTGTGGATGGGAATTATAGGAGATTTCATCTTTAATGTCAATAGTTTTTAGGAGAAATTTTACATTTTTTTATGAAATGTTTACTTTGGAATTTGTTTTTCTTATTTTAATATCTCTTTTTTGTTCTTATATTATCTTATATTATTATGTAAGCATTTTTTCTGTTTACCAAACGTTGCTATCCATTAACTCTTTATGTATAAAATTCAGTAAATAAAAAATATCTAATAAGATTATTTGAAAAAGGAAAAAATATGGGACTTTATGATCGTGACTATGCAAGAGGCAACTCTTATGCTTACGAAACAGCACATCGTTCTGAAGCACAGATTGTATCTTTTGTAAAAGAGACTTACAAACTTTTTGCTGCTTCTATGATGGCAGGTGCTGTGGGAGCATATGTGGGTGTACCACTTGCTGCTAGTATATCATCAATGATATGGCCTCTCTTCTTCTTGGAGATAGGTCTTTTGATCGGTCTACAGTTTGCTAAGAACAAGCCAGGCATTAATCTTGTGGTTATGTTTGCTTTTGTTTTTATGACAGGGCTCACTACTGCACCACTTCTTGCATATACATTAGGTATGGTAGGTGGCGGGGTCATCGTTGGTAATGCCTTTGCAATGACCGCAGTTGTCTTTGGTGCTATGAGCTTCTTTGCTATTAAGAGCACAAAAGACTTTACAGGATATGGAAAACCGTTATTGATCGCTCTTCTTGTAATCATCGGCTTTTCAATTCTTAATATGTTTCTTGGTAACCCGATGTTTCAAATTATCATTGCAGGTGCAGTGGTAATTCTTTTTAGCATCTTGGTTATCTATGATACACAGAACATTATGAATGGAGCGTATGAAACTCCAATCGATGGTGCAATCGCTCTTTATTTAGACTTTCTAAATATCTTTATAGCACTGCTCCAGCTTTTTGGCATCTTCGGAAATGAAGAGTAGCTCTCTATCACCCGAAATCTATCGGGTGATTGATGCCAATCTCAACCGTCTTAAAGAAGGTATTCGTGTTGTCGAAGACATTATGCGTTATCGAGACAATAACAAAGAACTCTCATCAAAATTAAAATCACTTCGCCACAAAGCAAAAATCAACAAAACTCTAGAACTCCTAAAAAATCGTGACAGTATCAATGATGTATTACGCAGCTCTACAAAAAGCGAGCAAAAACGTTCTGACATTACAAGCATTCTAACAGCCAATTTTAAAAGGGCAGAGGAGTCTGCCAGAGTTTTAGAAGAGATATTTAAACTCGAAGATATAGAGCAGAGTGAAAATTTTAAAACTATCCGTTATGAGCTTTATAATCTGGAAAAAGAGATAGTTCTCAGTGAGCAATAAAAGCCACTTCAAACTCTAAATAGTTCACAGGATATGCATGCATCAGTTTTTTCGTATCTTTATATGAAAGTACTCTGCGTGAGCCACTTACCCCACTCTTTTTAATATAACGAAACATATCTCTGACACTCTCAAACTCTAATTTATAAGTAATAACCTCAAATCTTGCATCAGGAAAATATTGTTTCTGCAGAGCTTCTACTCTTTCACGTGAGCATAGAAGCGGTTCAAGTCCTGCTGTTTCATTGAGTGTTTTAAAGGTGCCTGATGTAAAGATAGCAAGTGCCACAGGAGCGTTTAAAGCTGCAATATGCTGAAATACACGCTCCAAATTATCAGCCCATTGCAGCGCAGAAGCAGAGATAATGTAATCAAAACTGTAGGTTTGGAGATGTTCAAAAAGCATCGCATCATTGAAATTTCCATAAACACACTCTATATGTTTGCCTTTTGGATGCAACTCAAGCATTCCCGGAGCAAAATCAACACCTACAAAATGCTGTAGTTTCCACTCTATCTTTTTTAAAACCGCACCACTGCCACAGCCTAAATCTAAAACATTTTTTGGTTTTCCTTGAACAAAAGAGAGTAGTTTTTCCACAACTCTATTTTGAATCACATTATAAAAGCCATAGTGTGCGGCGTACTTCGAAAACTCTGAACTTACTTTCATTTATTGTTGATAAAGAGTGAAATAATAAAGATAGTAATAACAGCAAGCACGATAGTTGCTCCAGAAGGTAGTGAAAAGTAGTATGAGAGCATCATACCAAACACAACACTAAAAAGAGCAAAAAAGAGCGATATCAACATCGTAGCACGAAAGCCTACTCTATACTGCAGTGCCGCAACAGTCGGAATCACCATCAGTGCACCAATAAGCAATGAACCTACAACACGGATAGAGAGAGCAATGATGATAGCTACAACTGTAACCAGTAAGAAGTTTAAAAACTTGACCTTCACACCGCTTGTCTTTGCCACCTCTTCATCATAGGCTATAAAATAGAGCTCCTTTGAAAAAAGTAGTAAAAAGAGCAAAGATAGAGAGCCAAAAATAATAATCGTCATCACATCACTGTCACTGACAGATAAAATGGAACCAAAGAGATAGGAAAAGAGTGAGTTGTTAAATGCTCCGCCCAGTGAGACAATAATAACTGCAACAGCAAGGGAACCTGAGAGTAAAATAGCTAAAATCGCATCAGAATAAAGAGCAAAGGAACTCCGTAAATACTCTATAAGCCATGCAGAAGCAATAGCAACAATAACAGCCATCCAAAGAGGATTATACCCAGCAACCAAACCTACTGCCACACCGACAAGTGCAGAGTGTGCAAGTGTCTCACTGATAAGTGAATATCTGCGTAGAACAATAAAGGTACCGCTCAGTGATGCTAAGATAGCGATAAAGATACCTGCGATAAAGGCTCGTTGCATAAACTCATATTCAAACATCTCTAGCATAAAACCATCCTAATGCTCGTGTCTGTGATTATGGATAAGATGTGCTTCAATTCCATAAAGCTCTGACATCTCTTCACAGGAGAGCACCTCTTTAGGATTGTTACAGATAGTTGCTTTTTGATTGATAGTAAAGAGTCTGCCAATATCATCTGCAATCACTCCGATATCATGTGTAATAAATAAAATAGTGATACCCTCTTCTTTATTTAGTTTTGCAAGGAGCTTATAAAATCGCTGTTGTGATTTTACATCCACTCCTGTATTTGGCTCATCCAGAATCAAAATCTCCGGTGATGATGCCAAAGCACGTGCTATCATTACCCGCTGACGCTGACCACCGGAGAGTGTACCGACCATTTTGTCTTTCAAATCAAGAATGTCCATCTTCACCATTGCATCATGAACCATTGCTTTATCTTCTTGACTCATTACGGCAAAGAGGTTTCTTTTAGCAATACGTCCCATCTTAACAATATCTTCAACTGTTGCCGGAAAGTTTGCATCAACATGAGATGCACGTTGTGGCACATAACCAATTTTATGCCACTCCTTAAAATCCTTGAGTCTCTTTCCAAAGATACGAATCTCTCCGCTTGTTGGCTTTTCAAGTCCTAAAAGCATACGAATAAGTGTTGTCTTACCACCACCGTTTGGTCCGATAATAGCGATATATTCACCATGAAAAATCTGAAATGTAATATGTTGTAAGATTGTCTGTCCACGTACAATAAAACTGAGATTTTTTATATCAAAGATAGGAACTTTGAACTTTAGTTGCACACAAGAGCCTTAGAGAGTTTTTCTAAATTTTGTTGCATAATATCTTCATATGTAAGATGTTGTTGGGCCTCATCTTTTGTAATATTGCCAAGTGCTTGAAAAACATCAATATTGATATGTGTATCTTTTGCTATTCGCTTAATCACTTTGTCATTAACAAAATGTTCAAAAAAGATCGTCGTTACTCCCTCTTTCTTTATATCATCCATAATTCTTGCTACATCTTTTGCACTTGGCTCAGCTTCAGGAGAGAGTCCTGTCAACGCTTCTACATGAAACCCATAGTTGCGTGAGAGATACCCAAGTGCATTATGGCTTACTACTACAGTGTCAGCTTTGCAAGAGGAGAGTCTTTCTTTATATGCACTATCAAGTTTTTCTAGCATCGTGTTATATCTTTTTTGATTTAGCTCATACAATGCTCTATTTTGCGGTAACAACTCTACAAGGGTTTTTGTAATAACATCAGCAGCTATCTTCATATTTGAAAAATCAAGCCAATAGTGTGGGTCTATAGTATTATGTGTGCCATGTTCATCATGATGATTATGAAGTTCATGTTCATCAGCATCAAGCTTGCGAAGTCTTACATGCTTACTGATATCTATCGCTTTGGCATTAAAATGGTACCCTTGCACCCATGGCTCAAGCCCTGCTCCACTATAAATAACCAAAGCACTCTTTTCAATCTTGGCCATGAGTTGTGGTGTCGGTTCAAAACTGTGCGAATCAACACCAAAAGGCAAGATATTTACACTCTCTACTGTATCTCCGGCAATATGCTTGACAATATCATAAAGCGCAAAAGTGCTAACTGCGACTATTGGTTTTTTAAGGATCGGCTTTGTATCATTATTGGAGATGAAAAAGAATAAAATCACCATTGCTGCTATTAAAACAGATACTATTATTTTTAAATTTTTCATTTTTTCTCCAACTCATATTAATAATGCAATTATACCCTAGAATTGCATCGGTTTGATAATATAAGTTTTTTTAGATATAATTCGCCACTTTATTATAGGAAATATATATGACTACAAGTCTTTTACTTATTGTTCAAATCGTACTCGTTATCATCTTGGTAATCGCTGTACTTTTACAAAAAAGCTCAAGCATCGGTCTTGGCGCGTACAGTGGCTCTAATGAATCTGTTTTTGGTGCAAAAGGTCCAAACAGCTTTCTTGCCAAAGCTACTTTTACGATTGGATTTTTATTTGTTATCAATACAATTACTTTAGGCTACATGTACTCACAAGCTGCACAATCTTCAGTTGTAGATGAGGTTGTAGAAGATACAAATATTGCTGCACCTGCACTACCAATCGCAGCACCTGCTGCTAAAGAAGAAAATAGTTCAAAATAGGGAGAAATAGAGTATGCTAGAAGAGATATTTAACGAATGTGAAACAAAGATGCAAGGTGCTATCGAGCACATGCAAAGAGAGTTCAAAACACTGAGAACTGGAAAAGTTACCACTTCTGTTTTAGATAATGTAAAAATCGACTACTATGGAACTCCAACACCACTTGATCAGGTTGGTTCTGTTATTGCAACAGATGCAACAACTATCGTTATCAACCCGTGGGAAAAAAATCTTCTTGGAGATATTGAAGCGGCAATTCAAGCTGCAAATATTGGTGTGAATCCAAATAATGATGGTGATCAAATTAAACTTTTCTTCCCTCCAATGACAGTTGAGCAGCGTCAAGAAGCTGTAAAGCAGATGAAGGGAATGGGTGAAAAAGCAAAAGTCTCTATCAGAAATGACAGACGTGATGCAAATGACAAAGTGAAAAAACTTGAGAAAGAGAAAGAGATCACACAAGATGAGTCTAAATCTGCTCAAGACAACATCCAAAAAATCACAGATAAATATATTGCAAAAGTGGACAGCATCTTAAAAGACAAAGAAGCTGAAATCTTAAAAGTATAATCTAATGGATATTAAACAGATATATATGGATGCAGATGCTCTTTTGGAAGGGCATTTCAAGCTTAGTTCTGGAAATCACTCACAGTTTTATCTTCAATCTGCAAAAGTCTTAGAAGACCCAAAAACTGCAAAGCTTTTGGCTGATGAACTAGCAACACAGATAAAAGCAAGCGGACTGGAGATTGACACTGTATGTGCTCCTGCGCTCGGTGGGCTCATTGCCGGTTTTGCACTAGCAACTGCTCTTGATGTTCGTTCTATCTTTGCCGAACGTGTTGATGGTAAGATGACTATTCGTCGAGGTTTTGAGATAAAACCGGGTGAAAAAGTGCTTATGTGTGAAGATATCATTACAACAGGTGGGAGCGCTATGGAAGCAGCAGCTGTTGTAAAAGAGCTCGGTGGTGAGATTGTTGGTGTGGCAGCACTGGCAAATCGTGGTTTTTGTCACAGAGAAGGCAGTGATATCGAGACAAAAGTAAACTGTAAACTTCCTCAAGATATTCCGTTTTTTGCACTTGCTGACTTTACATTTGAAATGTACGCTCCAGATGCGTGTCCTCTTTGTAAAGATGGCAGCGAAGCTATCAAACCGGGCTCACGCGGAAACTAAAAACCTCTTTACTTATAGTTGAGCTGGCATGATATCATGCGCTCAACAAGAACTCGTGCAACCTCTACTTTTCCATCAACAATCGTTGTAATATCCAAATCATTTAACTGTTCTTTCTCTTCAAGTGAAACTACTTTTACAATCAAGTTCGCATTTTTTGCAACTTTTAGTACAGCTTCACAAATAAGTCTCTTTTTGGTAATATTATCCAGTGTGACGATGATAGCAGAAGCTTTTTCTACATGCAGAGCCTCAACGATAGAAGATTTTGAAGCATCTCCAAGATAGCACTCTATCCCATCATTTAAAGCCTCTCTTACATGCTTGTTTGAGTTGTCTATAACTACAAACGGAGCATCCATATCTTCAAGATATTTTGTCACAAACTTACCAACAACACTATACCCACAGACTACAACATGATTTTCTCTGCCTGCAAGTCCGGAGAAATCTGTTACAACATCTTTCTCTTTTATCCATTTGTCAACCATAGGACTAATGCGAGCGATAAAAAACGGAGTAACAATCATAGAAAATATAACTATTAACACTAACAAAGAGGCCAGGTCTTTTGCAATTATACCTCCTGATTCTGCAAGAGCAAAGATAACAAAAGAGAACTCACCGACCTGAGAGAGAAACATAGCGGTTTTTAAAGAGTCAGTGCTCTTGGATGTAAGTCGGAGGAGTAAAAACATAATCAGCATCTTGACAACCAAAACCAAAAAGAAAAAGCCTATAACTTCATCAGCATGCTCTAGAAAAAGAGAGACATCAATCTTCATCCCCACAACAACAAAGAAGGTACCAAGTAAAATATCTTTAAAAGGAGCAATGTCGGCTTCAACTTTATGGTGGTACTTCGTCTCTGCAATAATCATCCCTGCTACAAAAGCACCCAAAGAGTGGGTAAACCCCATAGAAGAAGCAAAAAGAGAGGCTCCAATGACGATAAACAAAACAGAGCCCATAAAAAGTTCATCGACATCCGAAGAGGCGGAAAAATGCAGTAACCATGCGACTACTCTTTTTCCCACTGTTAAGAGCACTCCTACAACTATAATTGCAGAACTGAGCGTATGCCATAAAATTGTACTGACACTCTCATTTCCCTCTGTCGTTAAAAAACCGATCAGAATGAGAATAGGGATAACGGCAATATCTTGAAATATCAAAATACCTGTCGCACTCTGCCCATATGTCGTATATATCTCTTTGGAAGCTTTAAGATAGGAGAGAACAACTGCCGTTGATGAGAGAGAAAATGCAAGTGCAATAATCAAAGAAGATTGACTTGGCAACTCAAAGAAGTAATGTGCTACAACATAAACGACCAAAGAGGTAAAACCAACCTGCATCAAGCCATTCCCAAAGATATCTTTTTTCATATTTCCCATCTTGGCAAGTGATATCTCAAGCCCTATCGTAAACATCAAAAAAACGATTCCAAAATCAGCTATCATCTCTAGCTCATGAGAGTGTCCAGCCTCACGCAGATCAAAAGCATAAACAATAATAGTACCTGTGATAATATAGCCGATGATCTGTGAGATCCCTATCTTTTTGAGAAAAATATTGATAATGATAGAGAGCCCTAATGCGACAATAATATAGAATAAAATATGTTCCATTTAAAAGCTTTCATAATTTAATAAGTCATTATATACTATAATCGCGATAATAATTACGATTTATGGAGATTTTTATATGACGAAATACATTTTTGTTACCGGAGGCGTTCTAAGCTCTCTTGGAAAAGGGATTACAGCGGCCAGTGTTGGTACACTACTCAAACACTCTGGTAAAAATGTTGGGATGTTAAAAATCGATCCATATATCAATGTCGACCCTGGAACGATGAGTCCCTTAGAGCATGGAGAGGTCTTTGTTACCAAAGATGGAGCTGAGACTGATCTTGATATCGGAAACTATGAGAGATTTCTTGATACCTCATTTTTAAAAAGCTCTAACTTTACAACAGGGCAGGTCTACTCTTCTGTAATAGAGCGTGAACGTGCAGGTGGTTATTTAGGTCAAACGATTCAAGTTATTCCTCATATTGTTGGTGAGATTGTCTCACGTATTAAAAAAGCGGGTGAGGGACATGATATCTTAGTTGTTGAGCTTGGTGGAACAGTTGGTGATATCGAAGGGCTCCCGTTTATGGAAGCAATTCGCCAGATGAAACATGATGATGAAGTAGCAGGCACATTTTTCATCCATGTAACACTTATTCCTTACATCAAAGCAGCTGGAGAGATGAAATCTAAGCCAACACAACATTCTGTTCAAGAACTTCGCCGTATTGGAATTACGCCACAAATGATCATTGCAAGAAGCGAAAATGCACTTCCTAAAACTTTTAAGAAAAAACTTGCAATGAGTTGTGATGTACCAAATGATAGTGTTATTGAAGCACTTGATGCTGCAAGTATCTATGATGTTCCTATGAGTTTTTTACGCCAGAATATCTTAAAGCCTATTGCCAAAGAGCTCGAACTCGGTGAGCTCACTCCAGACATGGAGGAGTGGGATAATCTTGTTAAGAAAATCGTACAACCAAAAGGGCGTGTTGTTATCGGTTTTGTTGGAAAATATCTTGCCCTCAAAGAGTCTTATAAGTCACTTACAGAAGCACTTATTCATGCAGGTGCACACCTTGACAGTCGTGTTGAGATCTGCTGGGTGGATTCTGAGGAGATAGAGGAGCGTGGAGCAGAAGAACTGCTTCGTGACTGTGACGGGATTCTTGTTGCCGGTGGTTTTGGAAGCCGCGGTGTTGAGGGTAAAATCAAAGCAATTGAATATGCTCGTACAAATAAAATCCCTTACCTTGGTATCTGTCTTGGAATGCAACTCACGCTTGTAGAGTATGCAAGAAATGTACTTGGTCTTGAGGGTGCAAACTCTGTAGAGTTTGATGAAAATACACCACACCCTATGATCTATCTTATCGATAATTTCTTAGATCAAAGCGGTGGAATGCAGCTTCGTACACATCAATCTCCAATGGGTGGAACACTCCGTCTTGGAGAGTATCCGTGTGATACGAAAGAGGGTTCAATCCTGCGTGAGGCATACAACGGTGCCAAAACAATCTATGAGCGTCACCGTCACCGCTATGAAGCAAATCCTGCTTACCGTGAAGCACTTGAAAAAGCAGGAATGATTGTAACGGGAGAATCTAACGGGCTCATTGAAACAGTAGAGGTGAAAGACCACCCATGGTTCCTAGGCGTACAGTTTCACCCTGAGTTTACTTCACGCCTGCAAACTCCAAACCCATCTATACTTGCGTTTGTAAACGCTAGTTTGAATGCTGAGTAAACTTCCTCTTATAACAAAATCAGATCTCTTTGAGATTCTCTCTTCGAGGTTTGAGAGTGATAAAAAGCTCTCCCAAATTCCAAATCCATCTCTCTTACATGATGCAAGTAAAGCTGCAAAACGTATTGCTCACGCAATACAAAAGAATGAACGTATTACACTTGTAGGGGACTATGATGTTGATGGTGTCAGCTCCACAGCCATTATGGTTGATTTTTTCAAGCGTATCCCTTACCCGCTTGATGCTATCATCCCAAATAGATTTAGTGATGGCTATGGAGTGAGTCCAACTGTACTAGAGCGTATTGAAGCTAATCTTATCATTACAGTTGACAATGGCATTACCGCTGTTGAAGCAGCAGAAATTTGCAAACAAAGAGGCATTGATCTTATCATTACAGATCATCACACGCCAGGAGATAAGCTTCCTGATGCCTATGCGATTGTTGATCCAAAACTCTCAGAGTGTAACTATCCTTTTGAGGAGATATGCGGAGCAGAGGTTGCATGGCTGCTTTTAGCACTACTCAAACAAGAGCTCTCACTCAGCATTGATATGCGCCAATTCTTAGACATACTCTCGATTGCTATTATTGCAGATATTATGCCGCTTATTGATATCAACAGAACGCTTGTAAAAGAGGGTTTAAAACTGATACAAAACTCTTCACGGCCTGCTTCTGTCATCATTCGGGATTTTCTCAATAAATCAACTATCAGCAGTGAAGATATAGCCTTTCAGATAGCACCTCGCATCAATTCCGCTGGGCGTCTTGAAGATGCTTCCATTGCACTTGATTTTTTTACCGCGCAAGATACACACAGTGCCTACAAACAGTTTGAACTCTTAGGGCAACTCAATGAGCTGAGAAAAGAGACAGAGGCTCAAACAACAAAAGAGGCGATAGCATGCGTGAGAGAAGAAGACAGCATTATTGTTGTAGCAGGAGAAGATTGGCATGAAGGTGTTGTCGGTATTGCTGCTTCACGTTTGGTTGACAGATTTGAAAAGCCTGCCATTGTGCTGAGTATAAATGGTCAGAGTGCAAAAGGGAGTGCTAGAAGTATTGGAGATATCAGTATTTACGAGCTTATAAAAGAAAATGAACACTTGTTAACTAAGTTTGGCGGGCATAAAATGGCTGCCGGACTAGGGCTTAAGACGATAGATATTGAGCCTTTTAGAGAGGCTATCAACAAAAGTGCGCAAAAGATAGCCCCTGAAGATTTTTTACCTGTGGAATCACTTACCGGTATCTTGGCAACGGATGATATTGATTTAGAGCTGTTGAAGCTTTTGGAGCGTTTTGAGCCTTATGGGGAGGCCAACACAAAGCCTAGCTTTCTACTACATGAAGCTGAAGTTGTCAGCATTAAACTTATGGGAGCTGACAAATCACACTCACGCATCGAAGTAAGGCAATATCCACACCAAAGAAAAACAGTTGAACTCATTGCTTTTCGAACCGTTTTTGAGATGCCTGCAAATAGAAAAATAAGCTGTTCCTATACAGTTACAAAAAATGAATTTAATGGCAGAGTATCCCCTCAGCTTTTAGTCAAAAAGATCTATAATGCAGTATCTTGAAGCACTGAAACTTCATACAGATATTTTTGTGCTTGAAAAAGTAAATAAAGAGTTCATTGCTATTGCCAGCCATCTCAAAAATATAAAAATAGCTTCCATTGAGCCTTTAAAAATAGAACAAAATATCTATTTTGAGCTTTTAGAGGCAAAAACAACTGCACTGACCTTTCATCCCTCACTACCACTTATGGCAATAGCAAATGGTGAAATACTCTATATCTTAGATATCAACAAGCGAAATATTCTACAAACCATCATTACCCATGATGGCGTGATTGAAAAACTCTCATTTATGCAAAATGAACCTTATCTCATCAGTGGAACACAAAACGGCAGAGTCATACAATACCGATATGAAGACAAAATTCACATCGCAAGACTCTGCTCTTTTCCCTATACTTCCGTTACTTATAAGAAGAGTCTAAACAACAATTATGTCAGTGCTATAGCCTATAATGCTGAGTATATTGCGGCAAGCGGCTATGGCGGTGCTGTTACTCTTGTAAAATTTCATTCCCAGACAAGAAAGTTCAGCTTTGAGAGTTCCAAAACAAAAGTCAATGCCATCACTTTTACAGAAGATAAACATATAATCTTTGCCAATGTCGATGGCATGCTCTTTATGGCAAAAATAAGGAAAAATGCTCATATTACGCAAGTAAATACACATACGCGAGATATTCTGCAACTGCTGAAAGTGCCTCAAAGTAATTATCTTTTGATTATTGCGAAGTCTAGCAATATTATGCTCTTTGATATAAGAGCAAAAAAAATCATTAAAAGAAACTTTTTAAGTTTTGATGCAAATGTTCGCACTGCTCTGCTTTTAAGTAAAGATATACTGCTCGTTACTCTTGCAGACAACAGTGTTCACAAGATATATCTTGGCTCACAGAAAGTGCTGCGTGAACTTTTAGAAAAAAGAGAACTTCTTGAGATTTTCAAGCTGGTAGAGTCCAATCCTATGCTTGAAAAAACTCCTGAAGCACAAGAAGCTGAAAAACTATATAAAAAGCTATATAGTAAAGTGCTTTTGGAATTGATAACATCAAAAAAAGAGGAACTTTTAGATAGACTAAAACCCTTTGAAGTAGTGAAATCAAAAAAAGAGAGTATCAAAAATCTGCTACTTGCCTATGAAAACTATCCAAAACTGCAAAGCTTTTATAGCGAGCATAAATATGCCCTTGCTTATGCACTTTGTGAAAAATTTCCTGCACTGCAACTCACTCCTCCGTATAAAAAAATGGAAAGTACCTATACAAAAAGTTTTACTTTGGCTCAAAAACAGCTACTCCTGCAAAGACCAGGCCAAGCAAAGGCACTCCTTGAACCCTTTGCGACCATCAGCTCAAAACGAGCTATGACACAGCTTCTTTTACGACAAAACAAAGAGTTTTTGGCATTTATAAAAGCTATTGGCGATAAAAACTATGAAGAGGTGGATAGACTTGTTAAAACAAGCCCGGTATTTCAAGAAATACCCTCCTATAAAGCACTTCTTGAGGAGACTGATAAGCATATAGAAGATATCTATAAACTGATTGCAGATGCAAAGCTCACTGAAGCAGTAGAGATGATAAAGAAACTCCAGCATATCTCTGTGCTCAAAGAGAATCTCTACAAGCTTTATAACCTCACGCAAGAGGCAAAAAAACTACTCAACTATTATGAAAAGAACAATTTTGTCAAATGCTATGAAACACTGGATGACAACAGTGAGCTTGAGTCTATGCAACTGGCACAACTGCTTGAGGATCACTGGAAAAAGCGTATAAAGAAGTGTGAACTCTTTGCACTAGAAGGCAATTTTAAAGCAGTAAAAGAGACACTTGGAGAGCTTATTCACATAAACACTCGTAGAGAGAAAATCGGTGATCTGCTTCGCGTTAGTTTCCATGCAAAGATAAAAAAAGAGTTAGACCGCCCTAACTACAAAAGTGCAGAAAATATAATCTACTCCTACATCGATATCTTTGGAATGGACAGTGAGGTAAAACAGTTGATGAGAAGTTTTGAGAAGACTTCACACACAAAACTCGCCATTACATTTATGCAAAAAAAACATAAAGACCGAAATGCTTGGACTCTTTCAGATATTATGAATTAGTTTCTATACCCATAATGGCAATGAGCTCCTTAACTGCCTCATTAAAGTGGACAATATATGTTGCTCCTTGGGCAATAAATCGCATCATTGCATCTTTTTTCTCTATCGCTTCATCAAGTTCGGCATCACTTCCCTGTACATAAGCACCAATGCGAATAAGTGTTTCGTTTTCTTTGAGCAGTGTATAGAGACGGCGAAATTTCATAACCGCTTGAAAATGTTCCTGAGAAATTATATCATTCATCACACGTGAGGCTGAGTTTAAAATATGTACAGGTGGATAGATTCCAAAGTCTGTCATCTCACGTGAGAGAACAATATGTCCATCTAAAATCGAGCGGGATTGATCGGCAATAGGATCACTCATATCATCGCCCTCGATTAAAACCGTAAAAAAGGCAGTAATGCTCCCTTTACCATCCTCTTTTCCTGCACGCTCCATCAGTTGTGGTAAAAGTGTCAATGAAGATGGTGGATATCCTTTAGAGGTTGGCGGTTCACCAAGAGCAAGTCCAATCTCACGCTGCGCCATTGCAAAACGTGTTACAGAGTCCATAATAAAGAGCACATCCTGATTTTTATCTTTAAAGTGCTCTGCCACGCTCATTGCAGCAAAGGCTCCATACTTACGCATTAAGGGAGAATCATCGGATGTTGCTACAATAATGACGGTATTTGTCAAATCGCCACCAAGATTTTTCTCGATAAACTCCGGAACTTCACGTCCGCGTTCACCAATAAGTGCTACAACTTTGATAGGTGCATCAGCACCGCGTACTATCATCCCCATCAACGTTGATTTACCAACACCACTTCCGGCAAAAATACCTAACTTTTGCCCTTTTCCACAGGTTAAGAGTCCATCTATACTCTTAACACCAACAGAAAAAACTTCATCTATCATACCCCGCTTCATCGCAGCAATCGGTGCTTTTATAATAGGAGTAAGTTTTGAAGACTTCAACGGACCTTTACCGTCAATAGGGCGCATAAAAGGATCAACCACACGACCTAAGAGTGAATCTCCTACTGGAATATTGAGTCCCGTAGAGTCCAAAAAGACTCTGTCCCCTGAACGAAATCCTTCTACAAATGAAAAGGGTGTGATATAAAAGACTGCACCGTCGATTTCTGTCACCATGCCAACAGTCTCTAAATCCGTCTCATTTGAGACAATTTTCACCATATCACCGATGCTTACATTTAGGCCCTTTGCCGTAATAACAGTTGCATTAATTTTTACTACTTCTCCAAAAGCCACTGAATAGTTCTTGTGTGAGAGTTTTTCTTTTAGAGAAGAGAGTGGCATTTAGTATCTGCTTCCTGTTGGAGAGTTAATGAGAGAAAAGAACTCTGCGCGCGTCTTTTCATCACTTTTAAAAAGACCTCGAAGCGCAGAAGATGTTGTTGTAGAGTTTATCTTTTCAACTCCACGCATCTCCATACACATATGACGTGCCTGAATAACAACTGCCACACCTTTTGGTGTGATAGTATCCATGATAGCATCGGCAATCTGCTCAGTGAGTTGCTCTTGAATCTGCATACGGCGTGCAAAAACATTAACTACACGGGGAATCTTTGAAAGCCCTACTACTTTTCCATCTGGAATATAGGCAACATGTACACGCCCTATAATTGGTAGTAGATGATGCTCACAAGTTGAGTAGAACTCTATATCTTTAACGAGCACCATCTCATCATTACTAGTCGTAAAAAGTGCCTTTTTTAAAATCGCTTCGGGGTCCTCTTTATATCCACCATAGATAAACTCATATGACTTACGTACACGCTCTGGAGTATCTAGCAATCCCTCACGTGAGGGGTCTTCTCCAACGTGTTCCATCATAGTTTTTACTGCATTTTCAAATGCTTCATTATTATTTGACAAGTTTTTTGCCTTTTGTGATTTTATTGATGATAGGATATCAAGAGTTTGCTGAGAAAATGATTTGTAAGAAGAAGTAGCTCACCCAAGAGGTGAGAACTTTTTAGTGGATAAAGATATGTGGAACGATAAGAGGATATTTTTTCATCTTACGGTAGATATGTTTTCTCACTACCTGACGTAGGTCTCCCTCTAAAGTTTTTGGATTGCCGATAAGTCCCGGCTTCATATTAATAAGGAAGTTTTCAATGATATCTTCCATCTCTTTTGCAAAAGCTTTATCTCGTTTATCTGCGACGATACCAAATGTTGTTACCTTTGGCTTATCCATCATTTTAGCAGTCTGTTCACTCACTTGAGCAACAATCATAACGATACCGTCATTTGCAAGTTTTTGACGGTCAAGAATGATATCATCTTCAATTTCATAATTGTTTTGATTATCAATATATGTTTTGCCGGTCTTAACAGTTTTTACTTTTCGCATATATTTTGGTGCAACTTCTATCTGCTCACCATCTGTCATGAGCAGAATATTTCTCTCTGGAACACCGCACATCATGGCAGTCTCTTTATGCTTCATAACATGGTTGTATTCACCGTGAACTGGTAAGAAGAACTTAGGATTTACAAGACGAAGCATTAACTTTTGTTCTTCGATTGAAGCGTGACCTGAAACATGAATATCTTTATCCATTGCTATTTTTGCACCACATTTTTGTAAGTGGTTCAGCATTTGAGATATACTTCCTTCGTTCCCCGGAATAGCACGAGAGGAAAGAACAACCAAGTCATTTGGCTTGATTTTTACATGTCTATGCTCGCCTATACTCATTCTAAAAAGTGCCGAGTTTGCTTCACCCTGTGAACCTGTTGTAACAATAAGAATCTCTTTGTCATTCATACGTGAGACTTCATCCGCATCAATAAAGATATTTTTTGGAAAACGGATATAGTCATACTGCAGTGCAACTTCAATGTTTCTCTCCATTGAACGACCAATGACACATACTTTACGTCCATATTTAATACCATACTGAATAGCCTGATAAACACGGTGAATATTTGAACTGAACGTTGAAAGGATTACTCGCCCTTCAGCCTTAGAAAATACACGATCAAGTGCAGGAGCAACACTTAACTCTGATGGAGTAGGGTTCGGGTTGTGTGAGTTTGTAGAATCACTCAGTAAACAAAGTACTCCTTTATCTCCATAATATGCCAAACGATGCAAATCTGCCGTATAGCCATCAACTGGTGTATGGTCTATTTTGAAATCACCTGTATGAATGATCGTTCCTGCTTCTGTTGTAATGGCAATAGATGACGAATCTAAAATAGAGTGTGTCATATGCATCCACTCAATTTCAAAATCATTTCCTATTTTATAAATTTCACGTTTTTGTACCGGGCAGAAATATTTTCTATGCTCTTTTAGATGATGCTCATCAAACTTATTGCCTATCATTGCAAGTGGAAGCGGTGTTCCATAGATCGGAAACTGCATCTCTCTAAAGAGGTATGGTACTGCACCGATGTGGTCTTCGTGAGCATGCGTAATGATAATACCGACGATTTTATCTTTAATCTCACGGATATATGAAAAATCAGGGATTAAAATATCTACACCGTGCATCTCATCATCTGGAAAACTCATTCCTACATCGATAAGGATTGCCTCTTTTTCTGTCTCAAATACAGCAATATTTCCACCGATTTCACCGAGTCCACCGAGTGGTGTAATACGTACTTTTGCTTTAGAATTCAGATCTAGTTTATAATGTGGGTTAAGTCTTTGCTTATGAGCTTCTTGATTTTTAACAACAAATGATTTTAACTGCTCATCAATAGGGGCAGGACCTCTTTTGTGACGATTACGGTTTTTGTTACGATTGTTGGATTTGTTTTGATTGCTGTTTGCATTGTTCTTATCGCCAGAGTTTCTGTTTTGATTATTTGGTCTGCGATTGTTGTTTCTTCTGTTATTTGGTTTGCGGTCTGTTTGAGGTTTGCTCTGCTGAGCTACCTCTTGTTTCTCTTCTGCCATCCAAACTCCTTTTATTTATATCATTTTATAGAGTTGGTGATAGTCCTTCGTGCTAACTTGATGAGGGCGAATCGTCAATGTAAGATCTAGCTCTTTAAAAGCCTCTTGCAGCTTTGCCTTCTCATACTTAGAAGAGAGATTTTTCATTAAAGTTTTTCGAGGCTGCGTAAATGCAACTCTAAGCATATCCTCGAACGCTTTATCACTTCTATCTCTACTCTTTTGTATGAGAAAAACAGCAGAGTCTATTTTAGGCTGTGGATCAAATGCAGTTGGTGGAACTTTTGTGACAATTTTTGCCTCTCCCACACTTTGAGCAATAATGCCCAAAGAACCAAATACTTTCTCTCCACTTGTCGCACAAAACTTCTCTGCTACTTCAAGCTGTACCATTACAAGTATATTTTTACACATTGGATCTGCGAGTGCTTTGAGTATGATGTTCGTAGCTATATAGTAAGGCAGGTTTGCCACTAAGTCATACGGCTCATCTATCAAAGTATTCTTCCAAGCTTCTAAAACATCCCCACAATGTAAGTGGAGTCGCTTGGTAATGATCTCTTCTTCAAATGTATTTTGTAACAGTTTACATAAATCGGTATCTACCTCAAAAGCTTCTACACTTTTGACATCAACTAAAAATTTAGTTAAATCACCTAAGCCAGGTCCAATCTCTACGACTTTATTGTCATTCTTGGGCATCGCTTCGACGATTTTTCTTAAAACGGACTCATCTTTTAGAAAGTTTTGTCCAAACTTCTTCTTTGCTACAACACTTTCTCTATTCATAAAAGCTAGTCTATACTAAAAATACTTATAAAAAGGTAACAAAGCAAAGAAATTGCATAATTTCTTTACATTTTCATGACAGAATCTATCTTTTCTTGTGCGACAGCTTCTAGTCGTCTCTCTAAACGCTCTACCTCTCTAACAAACTCTTTGGCATCATTTTCCATAGATCGCAAAAGATTATCTACTGCGTTTTTCTCTTCTTCACTTAACTCTTGTCGCTTCGCACCTAAGAGCTTAGAAAAGAAACCTGCTTTTTTCTCTTCTGCAAAATAGATATGATAAATCCCAAGATATTTCTTATGTAGCTGCTCATGGAGCACTTCAATATTTTTCATGCACTCCAACGGATTGTTTGATAATCTTTTGAGCTTCTGACCCTCATTATAAAACCATTTGCCAAATTCGCTCTCTTTTGCTTTTACAGGAGGTATCCCGGTGTCATTTTTGGTTCCGGCAATTAGATTTTTTACCCTGTCAATCCATTGTAAATCAGAAAGCTTCGCTTTTTGTAATTTCTCAATAATTTCTTCTTTTTTCATTTCATTCATTTCATTAAAAATTATTATACATTATAGTATGTACTATATTAAACAACTATAAACTCAAAAAAAAATGTTTCACGTGAAACCCGTTAAGAAAACAATAATTTCTTATCGTTTTTAGGGTTGGAACCACAGACGATGTCCAAAGGACCGCTGAGGACTGTCTGAACATGAAAGGAAAAAACCACAGATGATCTCTGAAAGATCGCTAAAGACTATTTCAAAGGAGTAAGAGTACAAAATAACATCTAAAGACAAACCATTAAACCCAGCTACAGCAACTTTAAGTATAATTGCACTATATTATAAAGATAGAGAAAGATATGAAAAACTACTTTGCTAAAAGAATAATCCCTTGTTTAGATGTAAAAGATGGGCGCGTTGTAAAAGGTGTGAATTTTGTTGGACTGAAAGATGCAGGTGATCCTGTTGAAGTTGCGCGCCGATATAATGAAGAGGGCGCTGATGAACTTACTTTTTTAGATATCACTGCTTCATCTGACAATCGCGATACTATTGTAGATATTGTCGCACGAGTAGCACGTGAGATATTCATTCCTCTTACTGTTGGTGGTGGTATTCGCAAACTTGAGGATATCTACAAGCTTTTAAATGTAGGTTGTGACAAAGTCAGTGTAAACTCAGCGGCTATCAAACGCCCAGAGCTCATAGATGAAGGAGCAAAACGTTTTGGCTCTCAGTGTATTGTCACTGCTATTGATGTAAAACGTAATGAAAAAGGTTCTTACAATGTCTACCTTAACGGTGGACGAGTTGACACCGGTATTGATGCACTAGAGTGGGCGAAAGAAGTAGTAGAACGTGGCAGTGGTGAAATACTCCTTACCTCTATGGATGCAGACGGTACTAAGGCTGGTTTCGAGCTAAATATCACTGAACAAATTTCCAAAGCTGTCAATGTACCTGTAATAGCGAGTGGCGGAGCAGGGACTATGGAGCATATAAAAGAGGCTTTTGAACATGGTGCAGATGCTGCACTTGCTGCTTCGATCTTTCACTATAAAGAGATAGATATTATGGATCTCAAACACTATCTGCATGACAACCATATTCCAGTAAGGCTGTAAGAGATGATAATCTGTGCGGGAAATTCTGAAAACTTCTCTTTTGCAACACCTATGGGAGTGGGACTTATTGAGACTGCCATGAACCTCACAAGGCTCTGTTTGTTTGACAAACCGGAGTTTTTACTCTTTGTAGGTACAGCCGGTTCGTATGGAGAAGCTAAGATATTTGACATCATCGAGAGTAAAACTGCTACAAACATCGAACTTGCATTTTTAAATAAAGATGCATACACACCTTTGGAAAACGTTATCTCTACAAATCTAACAGATAAAAAGGATATTATTGTTAACTCTTCTAATTATATCTCGACAAATGAATCGCTAACAAAAAAGTTTTTGAACTTTGGAGTAGGTATTGAAAATATGGAATTTTTCTCTGTTCTAGCAGTTGCCAAAGAGTTTGACATTCCAGCCGGTGGCGTTTTTTGTATAACAAATTATACAAACCAAGATGCACATACAGACTTTCTCAAAAACCATGACAAGGCAAAAGAGTTATTAGAAAAGCATGTCAAAAAAAGAATCAAGGAACTTACATCACGATGAACCAACTCAAACCTTCCCTGCTTGACTTTACACTCAAGGAGCTAACACAACTTGTAAAACCATCTTTTCGTGCAAAACAGATCTATGGTTGGCTCTATCATCAATATACCGATAGTTATGATGCAATGAAAAATATTCCAAAAGCTATGAAAGAAGAATTGAGTCAAAAGTATCTTGTCAACCCTATGAAAATCATTCGAAAAGAAGTAGCAAGTGATGGAACAATAAAGTATCTTTTTGAACTCCAGGATGGTAAAACAGTAGAAGCAGTTTGGTTAAAAATGAAAGATGAAATCCATGAAGATGGAAAACTTGTCCAAGAAGCAAAATATACCATCTGTGTCTCTACACAAGTAGGGTGTAAAGTAGGTTGTTCATTTTGTCTAACAGCAAAGGGTGGTTTTACCAGAGACTTGAGTGCTGGAGAGATTGTAGGGCAGGTAGTAGCTCTCAAACGTGATAACAAACACAAACACAATCGTAAAATCAACATTGTCTATATGGGAATGGGTGAACCACTTGATAATCTTGAAAATCTCGCAAAGGCTATAGAGATTTTTAAAAAAGAAGAGGGTCTTGCCATCTCAGGAAAAAGACAAACCGTTAGTACAAGTGGACTGAGCAATAAAATAGATCAGCTCGGTGCAATGGATTTAGGCGTTCACATTGCCATATCACTTCATGCAGTTGATGATGAACTCCGAACAGAGCTTATTCCAATGAACAAAGCTCATAACATTGACTCTATCATAGAAGCTGTAAAACGCTTTCCGATTGACACACGTAAACGTGTGATGTTTGAATATCTTGTTATTAAAAACAAAAATGATGACCTAGGAAGTGCGAAGAAGCTTGTAAAGCTCCTCTCAGGTATCAAAGCAAAAGTAAACCTTATCTACTTTAACCCTTATCCTGGAACGCCGTATGAGCGTCCAAGTTATGAAGATATGTTTGCATTTCAAGAGTATCTGGTCAAACATGGTCTTTTAGCTACGATTCGTGATTCAAAAGGCATAGATATCTCAGCAGCATGTGGTCAACTCAAAGAGAAAACTGAAGGTGAACTATAAATAAAGACCAATAAACAGATGGCAAACAATTTGAGGAGTATAATTTCCCAAAATTATCAAGGAAAATTATGAGTGGTGTAGATATTAGTGAAATTATTTTACTTGTTGTTGTGTTTGCCGTTGGCGTAGGTGGATTTATCTGGGCAGCGACAAAAGAAGACTAACAGTTTTTCGCATATAGAAGTAGCGTAATCATTTTGCAACAGAGTCATGCTATAATCTATCTATGATTTCAATCAAATTCAAATCAAAGGTATGTAATGTCTCAAAAAACAGATGCAGATAGAATAAAAGAGATTTATAAACTGACAAAAGGCCACTTTGGTGATGTACAATTTGTTGGTGTCAAATATCATAATAAAATCGGTTGGATAGCAAAAGCACAGTTGGGTGACAGCTTTGAAAATCTTACGGCTGATGGTACAACAAGTACTGAAGCACTTAAAAAATTAAGAAATCGTGTAAAGAAGATCATTAAAAGATATAATGCAGTATAAAAAGTGACGACCAACACACCAGGGAGGTCGTCTATGAGTGTAATAATACCCTACTAATCTTAAAAAAATCCATCCTTTCTATGAATTACTAAAAACTTAATTTTATTCTCTTAAATAAAATTATAATGCTAAAAAAATTACAAAATTTTTCTAAAATGTGTATTATTCACACAGTGTTCTAACTTGTGAATATCATATTGTATTTTTTCAAATAAATTACTAAATTTTTTTCTTTTTTAAGAAATTATTTATATAAATAATAACTGAAAGTAACATTACAAATTTCTTCAGAACTCTCTAAAGCCCTATTTTTAGGGATTCTTAATTCAGTGAAAAAAAATCACTCATAAAGAGCATAATTTTTATTATTTATATAAAAAGTTATTCACATTGATGCCTAAAAACTGAGCAATTAGTCACGCATATAGATATTATTTAGAGCTATTTCTTTAAAATCAATATTGCTTTTTATATGATACTTCTTACCATAAAGCTCAAACTCCAATTCGCTGGCATGCAGAAGCAGTCTTTGTGAACCAGTATTGTCTACTCTCTCCTTTATAGATAGCTCTCTATCTAAAAACCGTACAATATCCTCTTCTTTTTGTCCGTAAATTGGATCACCAACAATCGGATGTTTCACGTGAAACAGATGGACCCTTATTTGATGTTGTCTACCTGTATGTGGTTTACATGCTACTAAAGTTACGTTATATTCAGGAAAATACTCTATGGGTTGAAAATCAGTCATGGAGGGTTTACCACTTTCATGAACTTTAACAACCATGCGAACAATAGCACTCTCATCAACAGCTCTTAGAAGTGGAGCCTCTACACACAACTCCTTCTCAAACTTTCCATGTACTAAAGCCAGATATGTTTTTTGCATATCTCGTTCTTGAAACATCATCTTTATATCACGTTCACTCTCTTTATTTTTTGCACATAAAACCAAGCCACTCGTCTCTTGATCGATTCTGTGTGCAATATTTGCATCTTTACCAAACTGATATTTTAATTCATCAATAAGAGAGTAGGGAGTATTTCTATTTTGTGGGTGAATAAGTACACCACTTGGTTTATCAAAAACAACAAAATACTCTTCTTCATAAGTAGGTTTGAGTCCTTTTGTAATTGGTTCAAAATAGATAAACTCAAATGCACCTTCTATATCAGCTCCAGCTTTTGTAAGCGGTTCACCATTTATCAGTAATCTTCCTTTTGCAATTAATCGTTGTGCTTCTTTTTGTGTATAGCCCAGTTCTCTCATTAAATAGAGAAAAGCTCTCTGTTTTTTTTCTACATAAAATTTTCTTTTTACAAACGGCAAAAGGGGTCCTTATAGATTTAATTACTATATTATGAATATTTGAGTAAAATGTCATACTTATATTAAAGCGAATTTTAGCACAATACAGTGCTTAATGAAAAAGGGTAATAATGGTAGATAGATATGCACGTGAAGAGATGGCTTCAAAGTGGACATACCAAGCAAAATATCAAGCTTGGCTGGATGTAGAAAAAGCAGTAGTAAAAGCTTGGGCAAAACTTGGAAAGATTCCACAGGAAGATGCAGACAAAATTGTTAAGAATGCAAAGTTTGATATCAAGCGTATTGATGAGATCGAAGCAGTAACACGTCATGATTTGATTGCATTTACAACTTCAGTTGCAGAGAGTCTTGGTGAAGAGAGCAGATGGTTTCACTATGGTATGACAAGTTCTGATACAATTGACACAGCAGTTGCACTTCAGATGAAAGATTCTCTTGCATTAATCATTGAAGATGTAAAGATGTTGATGGAGTCAATCAAAAAACGTGCAATGGAGCATAAGATGACTCTTATGGTTGGACGTTCTCACGGTATTCATGGTGAGCCGATTACATTTGGACTTGTACTTGCTGTTTGGTATGATGAGATGGCTCGTCACTTAGAGAATTTAGAGCAAACTATGGATGTTATCGCTGTTGGTCAAGTAAGTGGTGCTATGGGAAATTTTGCTCACGCTCCACTAGAGCTTGAAGAGTATACTTGTGAAGAACTGGGTCTTAAACCAGCACCTGCATCAAATCAGGTAATCCAACGTGATAGATATGCTCATCTAGCAACTGCACTGGCTTTAATGGCAAGTTCAATTGAGAAGTTTGCTGTTCAGGTTCGTCATTGGCAAAGAACAGAAGTTTATGAGTGTGAAGAGTATTTTGCAAAAGGGCAAAAAGGTTCTTCTGCAATGCCACACAAACGTAATCCTATTCTTACAGAGAACATTACAGGTCTTGCTCGTATGATTCGTGCTTATGCAAATCCTGCAATGGAAAATGTTGCACTTTGGCATGAACGTGATATCTCTCACTCATCAACTGAGCGTTTCTGGTTACCGGATGCATTTGTAACATCAGACTTTATGCTCCACCGTATGAACAATGTTATAGCAAATCTCACAGTCTATCCTGAAAATATGATGAAAAACCTTAACCTCACAGGTGGACTTGTCTTCTCTCAACGTGTACTTCTTGAACTTCCACTACAGGGTGTCTCACGTGAGGATGCATATAAAATCGTACAAAGAAATGCTATGAAAGTTTGGGAAGAGATTCAACAGGGTCGTCCAACTACAAATGAAAAAGGAGAGTCACTCTACCTTAACCATCTTTTAGCAGATGAAGAGCTTCGCAGTAAACTCTCTGAAGAACAGATTCGTGAATGTTTCAACTATGACTACTATACGAAAAATGTAGATGCCATCTTCAAAAGAGTTTTTAAATAGTAAGGAATTAGTGAGTTTTTACAGATGTAAAAACTCCTAGTTTCCCAAACTTTTCCCTTATTTTAACTATTAGTTTTTCTTATACTTTTCAAGACGTAACAAATCGTTAAAACTTTCCAAATTATTTTGTAACTTTAATAATTCTCACTACAAACATTAGTTAAAATCAACTACCTAAATAAACAATATTTTGTAATTTTTTATATAACTGTTTTTTAAAATATTTATGTAAAAAATTCTTTATATGGTCAGGAAGAAAATTTATGATTACAGTGATTAAAAGAAACGGTAGAACAGAGCCCCTAGATATCTCCAAAATACAAAAATATACCTCTGCAGCAGTAAAAGACTTAACAAACGTTAGTCAAAGTGAACTTGAAGTTGACGCACAGATTCACTTCCGTGACGGTATAACATCCAAAGAGATTCAAGAGACACTCATTAAAACTGCTGTTGACAAGATCGATATTGATGCGCCTAACTGGACCTTTGTTGCATCACGTCTTTTCCTCTTCAATCTTTATCATCAAGTAAACGGTTTTACAGGGTATTGCTCATTGGAGAAGTATTTTGAGCGAGGTGAGAAAGAGGGACGTATCCTTTTAGGACTTCGTGATATGTACGACCTTGAAGAGCTTGAGAAGCACATCAAACCTGAACGTGACTTGCAGTTTAACTATCTTGGCATTAAAACACTTTATGACCGTTATCTTATCAAAGACAGAAATGGTGATCCGATAGAACTGCCTCAGCATATGTTTATGGCAATCGCAATGTTCTTAGCACAACGTGAAGAGAAAAAAGAAGAATGGGCTATCAAGTTCTATAACATGATAAGTAAATTTGAAGTGATGCTCGCTACTCCAACACTCTCAAATGCAAGAACAGCAAGACACCAGCTAAGCTCTTGTTACATCGGTTCAACTCCGGATAATATCGAAGGGATCTTTGATGCTTACAAAGAGATGGCAATGCTCTCTAAATTTGGTGGAGGAATCGGTTGGGACTGGACGCAGGTTCGCTCAATGGGAAGCTTTATTGATGGGCATAAAAATGCAGCAGGTGGAACGATTCCGTTCTTAAAGATAACAAATGACATCGCCATTGCTGTTGACCAGCTTGGAACACGCAAGGGTGCCATCGCGGTTTACCTTGAACCATGGCATATAGATATCAATGACTTTTTGGACCTGAAGAAAAACTCCGGTGAAGAGCGTCGTCGTGCGCATGACCTCTTTCCTGCAATGTGGCTCAATGATATATTTATGCAAAGAGTTCAAGAAGATGGCATCTGGACACTCTTTGATCCTTATGATGTACGTGAACTTACGAACCTTTATGGAGAAGAATTTAACAAACGTTATTTGGAATTAGAACAGGATGAGACACTTATAAAAGAGCGTGTCAAAGCAAAAGATCTTTGGAAAAAGATTCTTACATCTTATTTTGAGACAGGTTCGCCATTCTTATGTTTTAAAGATAATGCAAACCGTGCAAACCCAAATGATCACTTTGGTGTTATTCGCAGTTCTAACCTCTGTACAGAGATCTTCCAAAACACAGAGCCTAACCATTATCGTATCAAGTTTATCTTTGAAAACGGTGATAGCATCAGCTATGAAGAAGATGAGATGGTAACTGTTGACAGTGGTATAACAAAACCGGCTAAAAAGGTTACTGCACTTGATTCTCTTGGCGGTATGCCAATCTTTGTTGTTGAGAAAGAGAAAATTGACGGAGCTACTGCTGTTTGTAATCTCGCTTCTATTAATCTCTCACGTATCAATACAAAAGAGGATATCGACCGTATTGTTCCAACAGCTATTAGATGTTTGGACAATGTGATTGATCTTAACTTCTACCCTGTTGAGAAAGTAAAACGTACTAACATGCGAAGCCGTTCAATCGGACTTGGTGTTATGGGTGAAGCACAAATGTTAGCAGAAGCCGGTATTTCATGGGGGAGCCAAGAGCACTTTGACAAGATAGATGAAGTGATGGAGTCTGTTTGTTATAACGCTATCAAAGCTTCCTCTGATTTGGCAGTTGAAAAAGGTAGCTATCCTGAGTTTGAAGGAAGTAAGTGGAGTCGAGGAATCTTCCCTCAAGACCATGCAAATGCAGATGTTATCAATCTTGTTGACCGTGGTGGTCTATTTGCTTCAACCTATGAGTGGGATGAACTTCGCGCACGTGTGAAAAAACAGGGTATGAGAAACGGTTATTTAATGGCCGTTGCACCAACTTCGTCTATCTCAATTCTTACAGGTACGACACAGGCGATTGAGCCAGTATTTAAACGTAAATGGTTTGAAGAGAACTTATCTGGTCTTATCCCTGTTGTTGTTCCTAAACTCTCTCCTGAGACATGGAGCTACTATACGCCTGCGTATGATTTAAACCAGACTGTACTTATCAAAGCTGCAGCAATTCGTCAAAAATGGATAGACCAAGGACAATCGCTCAACATCTTTATCACACTTGATAAAGCAAGTGGACGCTATTTAAATGAAATCTATATGCTTGCATGGAAACTCGGTCTTAAATCTACCTACTATCTCAGAAGTCAATCTCCGGAGATGGCAAATGATGTTGAAGACAGATCAATGGAGTGTGTAGGTTGTCAATAGAATGAAACCTCTTCATAATTCAGAAATAACTAAATTTTTAGAACGATTTGACGATTTTAAAGAGAGTGAAATACACTCTTTAAAAATTATATCACCGACAGAAATAGAAATAACACTTACAGCACAGGACAAAGCACGTGCATATGATTGGTTAACACTGAGCATACTCTTTAGTGGTGTCAATGATGCTAAACTGATAGATGAGAGTAAACTTGCCTATATTGATCTAGATGATGGAGTGAGCATTATAAAAGAAGGAAACAATTTTGCTTTTGCTTTGGGGCGTTATCAGAATATTTCTTCATTAAAAGATGCGCAACTCTACATCATAAGTCAAAATATCAAGTATAATGAAGGTGCATTTTAAAAGGAAAAACAATGAGTTACAAAGTAAAAGGTGAGATCTTAGGATTTCAAGATACAAAAGAGGTGGAAATCAATGAAATAGATCCTCTTTTTTCAACAATGTTAGATAGTAAAAATGAAAATATCTCTTTCACTTTGATCAATCCTTTTCTATTGAGAGATTACAGTATTGATATACCTCTTGATGTAAAAGAACTACTTGAGATTGATGAAGATTCTCAACTAGGTGTTTACAATATTTTAATCATTCAAAAACCTTTAGAAAAATCAGTGATCAACTTTTTAGCTCCAATCGTTATAAACCTTGATAAAAAAGTTTTAGCACAGGTTATACTTGACCCTAAAAAGCACCCTGATTATGGTATGGCAGAGACCATAGAATCATTTAAAGAAAAATAGAATGAAATATCTTGTTACAGATGATTCAAAACTGGCACGTAAGGTTTTAAAAAAGTCTCTTTGTGAGTATGTTGATGAACAATATGTCTTTGAAGCATGCAATGGACTTGAAGCACTTAAAATTCTCCTCAAAGAAAAAGCAGATATTGTTTTTTTAGACCTGACAATGCCTGTAATGGATGGGTATGAGACAATACCAAAAATTCTTGATATCAATCCAGAAACAAAAATCATAGTAGTATCGGCTGATGTTCAGGAAAAAGCAAAAGAGAAAGTTCTCTCTCTTGGTGCAATGCTACACATAGAAAAGCCTATCAATCCTGTCAAAATGAAAGAAATTTTGGAAGCTCTCTAAAATGAATAACCTAGTACTTACAGAAGATGAAAAGGATGTTCTTCAAGAGTTAATGAACATTGCTTACGGCAGTGCGACAGCAGTTGTTGCTGATATGCTTGAAGCATTTGCATCACTGAGCATTCCAAATATAAAAATAATGACTACAGAAGAGCTTTTTAAAACATTTGCTGCACTTAAAAACTCAAGCTATTTTTTCTCAACTCAAGCTTTTAGTGGCGAATTTAACGGGGAGAGCGCCTTTTTTATCAATGAAGAGAGCGCAAATAACCTTGCAAAACATTTAGAGTTAGAGAGTAGAGATGATCTTGATGATGCTATCTTGGAGCTAACAAACGTACTTACATCCTCACTCACAACAAAACTTGCTCAGGAGATGGAGACAGAAGTAAGTTTTTCACTGCCAAATATCCTCAAAGTTCCACTTGAAGAGATAGAAGATGTAGTAACCTTTCAACTCTATTCACAGGTAATTGTTATTGATACAGACCTTAATTTTGAAGATCAAAAAATTAATGGTAAAATATTTATACTTACAAAAGATGAATCAATCTCATGGCTCAAAACGAAGCTCAACACAATTTTAGAACAACTTCTTTAGAGAAAAAAATTGTTTCAGCCATTGACAATGGCATCATAATCTTAGACAGTGACCTAGTTATTCACCACTATAACAAGTGGATGGAAATTCACACTCACATAAAAGAAAAAGATGCTCTTGGAAAAAAACTAACAGAGCTTTTTGATACTATTAAAGAAAAAACTCTACTCCGTAAAGTCAAAACAGCATTGCGAATGCAAACACCAACATTTTATACAGCTACTACCTCTCACTATCTTATCCCTATTAAAACAAACCAGATTAAAAACTCTTTTTTTTCCTATATGCAACAAGATGTCAGTATTGTCCCTTTTGACGCTCAAAACCAGCTCGTTGTTCTCATACTAACAGACCAAACAAATATGGCAAATATCAATGCACTGCTTAATGCTCATGTAGCAAAGATCAAAGAACTGAACGAACAGCTTATGCGTGAGAAAGAGCTCACAGAGATGCAACATAAACAGCTACTTGCAAACTCAAGAAGTGCTGCTATGGGTGAGATGATAAGTATGATAGCGCATCAATGGAGACAACCACTTTCACTCATAACAACACTGCTTACAAACATAAAGATAAAAAAAGAGTTGCAAACCCTTGATGAAGCAAACATGGAGAGTTCTTTGGGAAAAATTGAAAATACTGTTAAATATCTCTCTGACACTATTAATGATTTTAGAGATTATTTCAAACCAAACAAAGTAAAATCTGATCTGAAACTGAGTGAACTTTTTAACAAATCTATCTTTTTTCTCAAAGATGAGATGAATCAGTACAATATAGAATATACAATCAATATTGACAAACAACTCTCAATAAAAACCTATAAAAATGAACTTTTACAATCTATTATCAATATTATAAAAAACTCTATTGATGCATTTAAAAACAGTGACATTGAAGATAAAAAAATAGAAGTATCCATCCAAGAATTTACTTATCATATCTCAATCATTATCGAAGATAATGCTGGTGGTATAGATGAAAGCATTTTAGAAAAAATATTTGAACCTTACTTCTCTACAAAAAATAAAAACGGAACAGGTCTTGGTCTTTATATGTGTAAAGTCATCATTTATGAACATCTTCATGGAGAAATCAGTATCACCTCCGAGAACAATGGAACTAAAGTAGCAATAAAATTACCAAAAAAGATATAGAAGACTATTAGATTTTTAACATAATTATTTATTGAAAAAGGAGAAATTATGAGAGTTGTATGTCCCCACTGTTTGGCAGTTAATAATGTACCGAAAAAAGATTCCTACAAAAAAGCCAACTGTGGAAAATGTAAAAATTCCCTATTGGATACAAAACCGATGGAATTAAATGAAAGAAGTTTTGATGAAGTTGTCGCTAACAGCGACATTCCTGTTATTGTAGATTTTTGGGCTCCGTGGTGTGGACCATGTCAGATGATGGCACCTAATTTTGAACGTGCTGCAGAGCAGTTTCCACTCAAAGCAAGATTTGCCAAAGTAAATACAGAAAACGAACAAAATTTAGGAGCACGTTTTGGAATCCGTTCTATTCCGACTATTATCGTCTTTAAAGAGGGACGTGAAGTGGATCGTGTTAGCGGTGCACTGGATATTAACGCTCTCGCATCACTTGCTGCAAGATACGCTAACTAACAGACTACTTAATGTAAGAGCAGCAGTAGTCTGTAGGTGTTTTAATCTTTAGATCAAACGAGCTGTTTGCAGGTACTTCAAAAGTCTCAGGAGTAGAAAGTGTTTTCCACTCCTCTCCTGGGAGTCTGATTTCAAGCTCACCGCTCATCATCTCCATTATCTCTTTATCTGCTGTGTTAAAAGTGTACTCACCCGGAAGCATAATCCCTAAAGATTTCACACTCCCATCACTAAACTCTACTGTTCTGCTTGTTACTTTTCCATCATAATAGATGTTTGCCTCTTTTACTACTGTTACGTTGTCAAATTTTGTCATAGATTTTTTCCTTAATATTTTTATGATTTTATCTAATTGTTTTGGAAGCTCATACCAAATGGGAGGACTTGTCCTCTAAAACAATTAGATAAAATCATCTCTTAAAAATTTCACTCTACTTTTTTAATTTCACTCTTTGTGAATGTGTAATGGCCACAGCCATAGCATCTGTAATATCAAACGGTTTTATCTCTTTTTTTATGCCTAACAGTCGCTTGACCATAAAGGCAACCTGCTCTTTTTGTGCTTTTGCTTTGCCTGTGAGTGCTTTTTTCACCTGCAAAGCAGTATATTCATGAAACTGCCCAAATTCTTGGAGCAGCTTTAGCATAATTGCTCCTCGAAACTGTGCTAGTTTTATCGTAGTTGCCGGATTATGTGCGTAAAAGATATCTTCCATTGCCACTTCATCTATTGTATGTTTTGAAAAAAGCATCTCTATTCCTTCTACCATCTGCGGTATTTGAAACTGCAGATTTTCAGCTTTCATCTTAATGAGTCCAGCCTCAATAAGAGCTATTTTTCCATTTTGTAGTGATATCAGTGCATATCCGAGATTTCTTGTTCCCGGATCTATTCCTAAAATTGTCATAATCGCATTATAGCAAAGATATTCACTTATGAGAATTCTCTACTATTCACATCTTTTTAACCCAAAATTATGGATTTGTAGAGTATTATTCACATATAAATGAATAAACAAGGTTTTTATGTGAATATAGGTCAAGAAGTTTTAGAAGCTCTCAAAGATGAGATAACAGAGATAGAATATAACCGTTATATCAAACATCTTACATATGACAGTAAAAAATCTACAGGTGATTTGGCAATTTTTTATGCACCAAACGCGCTTGTTGTAAACTGGATCAAAAATAAATACAAAGATAAAATAGCACACCTTTTTGAAGTGAAAAACGGCTCAAAGGTTACAGTTCAAATTACACTGAAAAATTCTGTTGAAAAGAGAAAGAGTAAAAAAGTAACAGAAGTTAAACAAAGTTCTTCACTTCTAAACCCTTCACACTCTTTTGACAACTTTATGGTAGGTGGGTCTAATCAGTTTGCCTATGCAGCAGTAAAGAGTGCCAGTGAAAATCCTGGAAAAGTTTACAATCCTGTCTTTATCTATGGTGGTGTCGGCCTTGGAAAAACCCACCTGATGCAAGCAGCAGGGAATGTACTCCAAAATGCAGGTAAAGTTGTTATCTATACAACGGTAGAACAATTTCTAAATGACTTTATCCGTCATGTTCGTAACAAAACAATGGAGCGTTTTCAGGAGAAGTACCGTAAGTGTGATGTACTGCTTATCGATGATATTCAGTTTCTCTCGAACAAAGAGGGAATCCAAGAGGAGTTTTTTCACACTTTTGAAGCACTCAAAGGTGCAGGAAAACAGATAATACTCACAGCAGACAAACATCCTAAAAAGATAGGTGGCCTTGAAGCAAGACTGCAGAGCCGTTTTGAGTGGGGACTTGTAGCTGACATTCAACCACCGGAGTTAGAGACAAAAATTGCCATTATCAAGAAAAAATGTGAGATAAACAAAGTAAAACTCTCTGAAGATATCGTTAATTACATTGCAACAGTCATTGAGAGTAATGTACGTGAGATAGAGGGAATTTTATCAAAACTCCATGCCTATTCACAACTGATGCATGTTGATATCGATCTGGAATTTACAAAAAATGTCTTAAAAGATCAGATGAATGAAAACCGTGAAAATCTTACAATGGATAAAATCACACAGGTTGTTGCAAAAGATTTAAATATCAAACCAAGTGAGATTCGTTCCAAAGGGCGTAGTAAAAATATAGTCTATGCACGCCGCATCTCTATCTATATCTGCCGTGAGCTGACACAAAACACTATGCCACAACTTGCACAATACTTTGGTATGAAAGATCATACTGCCATCAGTCATACCATCAAAAAAATCAATGATCTCATCAAAGATGATGAGGACTTTAGAGTAAAAATAGAAGAGTTAACAAACAAAATAACAGCTTCTTCTTAAGTTTTGTCGCAAAAAGTTTAAAAAAAAAGATATAATTGTAAAAGTGAATAGATGTGAAAGCTACTTCAGTGCTTCATCACATCAAAAAGTATGCTGTATCAAGGGTTTGAGTAGAGTTTTCACCTATTCACTCCCCCCTACTACTACATACTAAAATTATTAAATATAATAGGGATTTAAAAAATGAAGATTACTATAGCTAAATCAGTCATAGAAAATATCTTAATTCATGCAGGACCTTTTTTAGAAAAAAAAGATACTTCACAAATTACTTCTCATGTCTATCTAAATGCTAGTAACTCAAAACTAACTGTTAAAGCAACTGATTATGAGATAGGATTTTGTGTCTCTACTGATAATATTTCAACTATTGAAGAGGGTACTGTTACTGCTAACGGTAAAAAGTTTCTTGATATTGTCAGAATTTTAAAAGATGGGGATATCAATCTTGAAGTTGTTAAAGACACACTTCATATCTCACAAGGCAGTTCAAACTTCAAACTACCGACATTTGCTTACAATGAGTTTCCTGAATTCCCTAGCTATGAAGATAAAGCACGTATCTCTATTGAATCGCATACACTTATAGAATCACTCAAGAAAATCACACCGGCAATTGACACAAATAATCCTAAATTTGAACTCAATGGTGCACTCATTGATATTAAAACTGATCTTATTAATTTTGCTTCAACAGATACAAGAAGATTGGCTGTTGTAACTGTGAATAACAAAAGTGACAAAGAACTCTCTATTATCATTCCTAAAAAGGCTATCATTGAGATCCAAAAGCTCTTTTTTGACAATATTGAACTCTATTATGATGAGACAAATCTTATAATCCACTCTGAACAATATACATTCTTTACAAAACTCATCAATGGTAAGTTTCCAGAGTACTCACGTATCATTCCGAAAGAGATAGCACATAACCTGCTTCTTCCAAAAGCTATAATAATTGATGCACTCAAGCAGATCACAACGATTTCAACAGATGTAAAAATCTCGTTTTTAAATGATACAATCACATTTGAGAGTTTGAGTGATGATAATATTGAAGCAAAAACAGAAGTAAACTATCCTACAAATTTTAGTGAGACTTTTTCAATAGCAATCAACTCCAGATACTTGCTAGACTTTTTAAATTCTATTAATACTTCGGAATTTACCATAGGTTTAAATGAAGGAAATCTTCCATTTATTCTTCGTGATGAAAACTTCATTACAGTCGTTATGCCAATAGTTATTTAAACTGTTGGTAACTCTTTTTTAAAGCAATTTTACATATCAAAACTTCTTTTTATATTAATTTAGATAGAATATCTCTAATTATGCCATTATGGCAATAAATGGAGTCTATTGATGGAACAAAATTACGGCGCAAGTAATATTAAAGTCCTTAAAGGTTTAGAAGCAGTTCGTAAACGTCCTGGTATGTATATTGGAGATACTGGACATCGTGGTCTTCATCACCTGGTGTATGAAGTTATTGACAACTCAATCGATGAAGCAATGGCAGGTCATTGTGATACAATCACAGTAACATTGACAAAAGAGGGTTCGTGTATAGTCAGTGATAACGGTCGTGGTATTCCGACAGATATGCACCCGACTGAAAATATGAGTGCAGCAACTGTTGTTTTAACAGTTCTTCATGCCGGTGGTAAGTTTGACAAAGATACTTATAAAGTTTCCGGTGGACTGCATGGGGTTGGTGTATCTGTTGTAAATGCTCTCTCAGCTGATTTGAATATGACAATTTATCGCAGTGGTAAAATTCATCAGCAATCTTTTAAAATGGGTATTCCCCAAGGTCCACTTGAAATTACAGGAAATACGAGAAAAACAGGAACAACAATCGAGTTTTTTCCTGATCCTTCCATCTTTACTGAAACAGTAACCTTTGAGTTTGAGTATCTAGCACGTCGTTTTAAAGAACTTGCATATCTAAATCCATTTATTACTATAAAATTCAATGATGAACGTACAGGGACAAAAGAAATTTACCATTTTGAAGGTGGAATCGCTCAGTATGTAACTGATATGAATAAAAAGCAGGTTGTTGCAAATGTTTACAGCTTCTCTGCAAAAGTTGAAGATATCGAGTTTGATATTGCATTGATGTACAATGACTCTTATGAAGAGAAACTTGCATCGTTTGTTAACAATATTCGAACTCCAAATGGTGGTACGCATGAAGCTGGTTTTAGAGCAGGGCTAACACGTGTTATCTCTAACTATAATGCTAAAAATGGTGCTGCTAAAGAAAAAGATATAAAAATTTCCGGTGATGATGTGCGTGAGGGTCTTATTGCCATCGTTTCAGCACGTGTACCTGAGCCACAGTTTGAGGGTCAGACGAAAGGAAAACTAGGAAATACTTATGTACGTCCTTTGGTACAAAAACAGACCTATGAAATCCTTTCAAAATACTTTGAAGAGAACCCTATTGAAGCAAAAGCAATCGTTGCAAAAGCTTTGATGGCTGCACGAGGTCGTGAGGCTGCAAAAAAAGCACGTGAACTAACACGTAGAAAAGATAATATGACAGTAGGAACGCTTCCTGGTAAACTTGCAGATTGTCAAAGTAAAGATGCTTCCATCTGTGAACTTTACCTAGTGGAAGGGGACTCTGCGGGCGGTTCTGCAAAAATGGGACGAGATCGTGTTTTTCAAGCAATTCTACCACTGAAAGGTAAGATTTTAAATGTTGAAAAAGCACGTCTTGAGAAGATTTTAAAATCTGATGAAATTACGAATATGATTACAGCTATGGGCTGTGGAATCGGTGAAGAGTATAACGAAGAGAAACTCCGTTATCATAAAATCATCATTATGACCGATGCCGATGTTGATGGAAGCCACATTCAAACGCTTCTGCTCACATTCTTCTTCCGTTATTTCCGTGATATCGTAGAAAAAGGATATCTTTATCTTGCGCAACCACCTCTTTACCGTTATGCAAAGGGTAAGAAAAAAGAGATCTATTTTAAAGATGACAGAGCGATGAATGACTATCTTATCGATAACGGTGTAGAATTTTTGGAAGTTGATGGCATTGGACATGATGACCTTGTGGCTTACTTTAGAATGGTTGACCACTATGCTGCTTCACTTGAAGCTTTGGAGCGTCGTTATTCACTTGTGAAACTGATTCGTCACTTTGTGGAGAATCCTGACATTATTTCACTTGACGCTTCATCAATGTTTGAAGAAATTAAGAAATTTTTAGATTCTATCAATAACAATATTTTGACATATACTATCAATGAAGAGACAAACGAAATTCATCTGTTTGTTCAGACTGAGGGTGGTATGGAAGAGCTGCTTATCAATGATGAACTTTTTGCTGCACCACACTTTGCAGAAGCAAGTTTTGTCTATAAAAAGATTGAAGAGTGGGATGTTTCTTTTGATAAAGACTTCATTGAAGTTCTTGAAGATGTCAAAGAGTATGCGAAAAAAGGTGCATATATCCAACGCTACAAAGGTCTTGGTGAAATGAACCCTGAACAACTTTGGGAAACTACAATGAACCCTGAAAACCGTGTACTTTTACAGATTAATATAGAAGATGCTGAAGCAGCTTCCGATGCATTTACACTCTTTATGGGTGATGAGGTTGAGCCTCGCCGTAACTATATTGAGACACATGCAAAAGATGTAAAACATTTAGACGTTTAGATGCTGTTACCACAAACCAAAGAGAGGGAGTACCGTTTTAGGCTTGCACTGCGTATCGGTCTTCCTATCTTTGCACTTATTATTGCCTTTATTTCACACACTTTTATAACAAACTATCAGAATTTGCACAGCTCTTTTTATGTTGAAGCTGTTTTAATTATCTTAATAAGTATCTATTTTATCTTCTACCTTATCTATAATGGTTTTAGCGTAAAAATTACAGATGATGTGACAAAAACCTTTACCCGTGAGTATCTCTATGAGTATATTCAAAAAGAGATTCAGGAGAAAAAAGAGTATACTCTTATTCTTATTTCGATCGACAATTTAAATGATATTAACAACCTTTACGGAATAAAAAATGGAGATAAGGTCCTGCGTGAGGTTGTTCTTTGGATAGGTAAATATTTAAAAATTGAAGGAATTGAAAACTTTCCGATGGGGCATATCAAAGGAGGTGATTTTGTTCTGGGCTTAAATGGCCTCAAAACAAAATATACGACTATTTTAGAGTTGATGTGTCTAAAGTCGAGTGAATTTAAGGTCGGTGATATAGAGGTTAAAATTTCAGGTGCTATCACAGATACAAGTTATTCACATGAACTTGATTATTTGATAGAAAACCTTTTTGAAACAGTAGAAAAAAATAAAAGTTCAAGACAAAAGGATAATGTTGAAGAGTTAAGCCCGAATGAATTGGAATCAGCAATTATTAATGCCATACATAACAGAGAGCTAATCATAATGTCACAGGATGTTTATGAGCATGAGAGCGTTGTTTTTAATGAGTGTTTTGTAAAGTTGAAATCTCAAAATGGTAAAGTTATTTATCCGAAAACTTATTTGAAAGTTATCAATAAACTGGGTCTTGGTATAGAGTTTGATTTGGCTGTTTTAGAGATGGTACTGCAAGGCTGTAAAGAGAAACGTTTTGCTATAAATATACTACCGACATCACTGAGAAATGAAAAGTTCTTATCACGTGCGAAAGAGCTTTTAAAAGAGAACAAAAGAGAAGTAATATTTGTTTTGTTTGAGATGGAATACTATTCACATATTAGCAGATACAACTCTATCATAAATGCTCTCAAAGAGTATGGGGTTACGTTTTGTATAGATAGAGTTGCATCTATTCACACGAGTTTTTTATATCTGCGTGAGCTTGATATTGATCTGATTCGATTTGATACCTATTATTCCCGTCAAGAGAAGATAGAGAAAAATCGTAGTATAATTGAGGGTTTTAATCTTATAGCATATGAAAAAGGGATAAAAACCTGGATAAAAAATATTGAAGATGAAGCAACTTTTGCACTTGTTAATGATCTGAATATAGACTATATACAAGGTAGATACCTGAGTGAACTAGAAGAGATAAAATAGAGGAGAAAATAGATGAAATATGGTGAAAAAATTGTAAGTGAATTTAATGTGGAAAAAGATTTGGAAATATGGCCAAATGAGCATGAAAGAGAGTATCTCATAAAGATGACACTTCCGGAGTTCTCTTGTTTATGTCCACGAAGCGGGTATCCTGATTATGCAACTATTTATCTGGAATATACTCCTGATAAATGGGTAGTAGAGCTCAAAGCTATCAAGCTCTATATCAACTCTTTTCGTGACAGACATATCTCTCATGAAAATACAGCAAATGAGATTTATGGTGTTTTAGAAGAAAAACTCAAGCCAAAATATATGAAGATAACTGCTGATTTTAACCCACGCGGGAATGTACACACTGTTATAGAGATAGATAGCTCCAAGATAGTAAAAAAATAAGGAGTTTGATATGTTTGGCAATATTTTAGGAAGAAAAAAAGAAGATAATTCCCAAAAAGATGAGGTTCATGCAGCACTGGTTGAGAAAATATCGAAAATGAATCTTACTGAAATGCGCTCTTATATCAAAAACAAGATCAAAGATTTCGAAGTCTCTGAAGATGGACTCATAGAGGTTATGCAGAGACTTACTATGGAAGATAAGAAGACAAAAACATACTATCTCAAAAGTGATGATATGGACACAAAAAAGAAAAAAGCTTTTGATCTGATTTTAGCGATTGCAGAGAGTAAGAAGATAAACTTTACTGTCGTTGATCTGATGCAGAAGTTTCTTGAGGTTTATAAAGATATCATCACAGAGTATGACAGAGAGCATAAAGAGATATATGGCTCACGTCTGATCGATGCTGTTAATCTTGCTCTTGCAAATATAAATGAAAAAGCAGCATTAAAAAATAAGATGGATGTTTTAGGAGAGAATACCACTTCCATCTAAGTACTGCATTGCTTCTTCTTTTGTGTGAAACTCCTCACGCATCTGTTTTTCATACGCTTCATTCAATATTTTAGAAAACTCTTTTGAAGGCTTTAGCCCCAGTGCTATAAGATCTTTTCCTTCTATAAGTGGTGGTAGTGCTTTATGATAAACACCAAGCTGTTTGGCTCTTTGCGTGAGCTTTGTTATGTTTGTCTGTTCTTTTGGATAGAGTGCTAAAAGATAGTATGAAAAAAAAGCTATCTCTGTTTGTGTTGCTAACTTGTATACAGAGTAGTTTGTCTGCTTACTTAGGTCAAAAGAGATATCTGTTAGTTTTTCTACTCTTTGTAAAACCTCTTTTTCGTTAGTCAGTTTTTGTAAAAAAGAGCGTTGCTTCTCTTTTGAAAATTGTGATGTCAGTAGTGCCAGCATAAGTAGCAGTTTTTCTTTTTCACTTTCTAGAGAAAAAGATGCTGCTCTGTCCAGTGAGGAATAAATAAATTTTAATACACTCTTATGCAGACTTTGTAGTTCATCAAAAAATCTAAATCCGGAGAGCTCTTTTAAGAGTTTGATACCTTTGGAAGGTTGTTTTGATTTTAAAAGCAGTTTTTTTATCTCCTCAAAAATCCGCTCTTTTGGAAGTTCTTTTAAAATACCTGCTTCTATCATCTTTTTTGAGAGTAAAAAGAGTTCTTCTTCAACTTTCAAATTAAACCGGGTAGCAAAGGTAACAGCTCGTAAAACCCGCAAGGGGTCCTCTGGAAACTTTTGTAGGTCAACAGCTCTTAAGAGCCTGTTGTTTAGATCGATGATGCCGTTGTAAGGGTCAAGAATCTCATTAGCTATGACATCATAGCCGATAGCATTCATTGTAAAATCTCTTCGTTTGGCAGCTGACTTGAAATCAAGATCGGTATAAATAGCTACTTCAAAACCTTTGTGCCCAGCTGCGGTTTTACTGTCACTTCGCGGGAGTGAAAAGTCCAGATCCAAATTCCCGTAAAGAAGTTTGACAACACCGAAGCTCTTTCCGACACTGTTCACTTTGCCGAATTCACGCAATATTTTCTCTACTTTTTCCAAAGAGTCTACATTATAAAGTTCTATGTCTATATCTTTGGATTCTATCCCTAAAAAGTAGTCTCTTACATATCCACCGACAATAATTGCTCTTATATGGTATTGATTTAATTTATCAAAGATAATATTTAATTTATTTGGATATTCAAACATTTTATCACTTTTTATAGTATAAATAGCTCTTTTTAGGTGCTAGTACATGGAAACAATGAGAACTTACTCTATAAGTATATCACTTATTTTACGAGGATATAACATTTATTTGGGTATAATCGCGAAAAATTTTCCCAAGAAGGAAACCCCTAATGCAAAAGATTAGAAACATTGCGGTTATCGCACACGTTGACCACGGTAAAACTACACTGGTTGATGGACTACTAGAACAGTCTGGTACTTTTGGTTCACATGAGCACCATGACGAAAGAGCTATGGATAGTAATGATTTAGAAAAAGAGCGTGGAATTACGATTCTTTCTAAAAATACAGCTATTCGTTACAAAGATTACAAAATTAACATTATCGACACTCCGGGTCACGCTGATTTTGGTGGAGAGGTTGAGCGTGTACTTAAAATGGTTGATGGTGTTTTAGTACTTGTTGATGCCTATGAGGGTGTTATGCCTCAAACTAAGTTCGTTGTTAAGAAGATGTTGGCACTTGGTAAAAAGCCTATCGTTGTTATCAATAAAATTGATAAACCTTCAGCTGAGCCTGATCGTGTAGTTGACGAGATGTTTGACCTTTTTGCAGATATGGGTGCAACGGATGAGCAGCAAGACTTCCCGGTTATCTATGCAGCAGCACGTGATGGTATTGCAAAGTTAGATATGGATGAAGAGGGTGGAGATTTTCAATGTATCTTCGAGACTATCATCAATGAAGTTCCAGAGCCAGAAGGTGATGCAGGCAATCCACTTCAAGCACAGGTTTTCACACTTGACTACGACAACTACGTAGGAAAAATCGGAATCAGCCGTATCTTTAACGGTACTGTTAGAAAAGGCGACAATGTAATGCTTGCAAAATCTGACGGTGAGATGGTGAAGGGTAAAATCTCTAAACTTATCGGTTTCCATGGTCTTAACCGTATGGAAATTGATGAAGCAGAAGCTGGTGATATCGTAGCATTTGCCGGTATGGAAACAGTAGACGTTGGTGATACTATTGCAGACCCTGAGAACCCTGTAGCACTTGATCCTATGCACATTGAAGAGCCGACTTTAACAGTTGTTTTTGCTGTAAATGACTCTCCACTTGCTGGTCAAGAAGGGAAACACGTAACATCAAACAAACTCAAAGACAGACTTGAAGCTGAAATGCGTACAAATGTTGCGATGAAGTTGGAGACTATCGGTGAAGGTAAATTCAAAGTTAGTGGACGTGGTGAGCTTCAGATTACTGTTCTTGCTGAGAATATGCGTCGTGAAGGTTATGAATTCTCAATTTCAAGACCAGAAGTTATCGTTAAAGAGATTGAAGGTGTAAAATGTGAGCCGTTCGAACACCTTGTAATCGATGTTCCTGAAGATTTAAGCGGTACAGTTATTGAGCGTCTTGGTAAACGTAAGGCTGAGATGAAATCTATGCTTCCAATGGGACAGGGTTTCCAGAGAATCGAGTTTGAGATTCCTGCTCGTGCACTGATCGGTTTCCGTGGACAGTTCTTGACAGATACAAAAGGTGAGGGTGTAATGAATCACTCTTTCTTAGAGTTTAGACCATTTACTGGTTCTGTTGAGTCACGCTCTTACGGAGCACTTATCTCTATGACTGATGGTGAGACTTTAGCATTCTCTCTCTTTGGTATTCAGGATAGAGGTGTACTTTTCATCGGTGTTCAGACAAAAGTATATGAAGGTATGATTATTGGTGAGCACTCACGTAGTAATGACCTCGTTGTTAATCCTATCAAAGGAAAAGCACAGTCAAACGTACGTTCAAGTGGAGCTGATGAGGCTATTAAACTTGTTCCACCACGTGAGATGTCTTTAGAGCGTGCTTTAGAGTGGATCGAAGATGATGAACTTCTTGAAGTAACTCCTGAAAATATCCGTATCCGTAAAAAATTCCTTACTGAGACTGAGCGTAAACGTCATTCTCGTAAAGCAAAATAATTTCTGATACCCTTTTGGGTATCGTTCTCTTCCCTCTCTCAAAAATTAAAGACTGATTTATGCTATGATTATAATAATTTTCTATGTCAAAACTGTTTGACATAAACTTATAACAGAGGTATATGATGGATGGAATGTTATATTATGGAGTGTTGGTACTGCTTATAGGCTTGGCATATATGTTTTTTCAGCATAACAGTACAGGTTTGCTTCTTATTACAGTTGTCATTGGAATCTATATTGTTTATTCACATACTACAGGACATACTGCAACAGAGTTTAAAAATGAGGTTGTTAATTCTATTGATGAAGAAGCAGAGGGATTTAATGAGCGAAAGGGAATTGAACGTTTTGATCCTGAGAAAATGAAAGAGCAAGTTGAGCATTAAAAAATGTAACCACTCTTTTATCAAGCCAATATTTTGGTTTGAAAAGTGAGCCTGAAATAAAACCGACATGGCCACCATGCTCTAAAATCTCCAAGATAATAGTATTTGATACATCTTTTTGCTTTGGAATGACCTCTTGTGTCATAAAAGGGTCATCTTTTGCATGAATGATGAGCGTTGGTATCTTGATTTTTTTAAGGTACTGTTTTGAAGAGCTTTTGGTGTAGTAATCCTGCGCTGATGCAAAGCTATTGATTTTTGCAGTATAGGCTGCATCAAAGAGCCAGAAATCCTGTAGCTTTTTTATATCTTCTCGTTTAAGGCCTAATAGTTTTTGCATATCGTGCTTGTCATATTTTTTATCCAGTGCCAAACGCAGATCTTTTAAGAGAATGTTCTGATAAAACTTTGAAAAACCCTGCTTCATCTTATTTGCACAAACATCCAAAAGCATAGGTGCTGATATGGCAACAGCTGCATCAAAAGGAGCATTTTCTTTTGTTTCTCCCAGAAGTTTTAGCAGCATATTTGCTCCAAGAGAATAACCGATTCCAAAAAGCTTGGCTTGAGGATAGCGTTTTTTTACAGTATTGATAAACTCCAATGCATCCCCAGTATCTCCACTATGATAGGAACGGGCTTTGAGATTGTCTCTGCCGGAGCATCCTCGAAAGTGCATTAAAACAGAAGAAAATCCAGCTTTATCAAGTGCCTGCATAGCTCCTTGGATATAAGGTGATTCAAAAGAGCCTGCAAGTCCGTGAAAGAGAATAACAATTGGGGTTGTGTTAGTGTGATTTGTTATTTTATACCAATAGGCTTCGATGAAATCACCATCACTAAGAGTAAAGGTTTCTGTTGTAATATCGAGTTTAGGGAGCTTTCGAAAAAGGGACGCATAAACAGTTTGAATATGTCTGTTTTTGAGTCCAAAAGATGGTTGAAATTTCATAGAGTAATCTTATCAAAGTTTTATATAGAGATGGCTATAATCATGCAATAATTATAATCAAAATGGAGCCACAATGAACAGAAAACAGATATATAATCCAGATTCAACTGAAAATGTCAATGACAGGAAGGTTTTTGGTGGTAATCCAACAGGAATTTTTGAACTTAACAACATCAAGTATCAATGGGCATACAACCTTTGGGAGATGATGCTTAACAATACATGGTTTCCAAAAGAGGTTGATATGACACGTGATGTCAATGACTACAAAAACCTCACGGAAGCTGAAAAAACTGCTTATGATAAAGCACTTTCACAACTTATTTTTATGGATTCACTTCAGACTAACAACCTGATTGACAATGTCAATCCATATGTCACGTCTCCGGAGATAAATCTTATCTTGGTACGTCAATCTTTTGAAGAGGCACTTCACTCACAATCATATGCTGTTATGGTTGACAGTATCTCTACAAACTCTGCAGAGATTTATGATTTGTGGCGTAGAGATATGATGCTTAAACACAAAAATGATGCTATTGCTGCAGTCTATCAAGAACTTGCTGAAAATCCGACAGATGAGAACTTTTTAAAAGCATGTTTTGCTAACCAGATTTTAGAAGGAATCTACTTCTACAGCGGCTTTACATATATCTATACACTTGCACGTGCAGGAAAAATGCTTGGTTCTGCGCAGATGATTCGTTTTATCCAGCGTGATGAGGTAACACACCTTGTTCTTTTCCAAAATCTTATCAATACCCTGAGAAAAGAGCGTCCGGACCTCTTTACAGATCAACTCAGAGCAGATGTTATTAAGATGTTTGAAAAAGCGGTAGATCTTGAGAGTCAGTGGGGTAAATACATCACACAGGGACAAATTTTAGGTCTTACCGATGAGATAGTTGAACAGTATATCAAGTACTTAGCAGATGACAGACTTACTTCTGTAGGATTTGAGAAGTTGTATAATGTTTCCAATCCAATCAAATGGGTTGATGACTTTGCAAAATTCAATGATCAAAAAACAAACTTCTTTGAAGGTACAGTAACAAACTACTCAAAAGGTTCTCTCTCTTTTGACGATGACTTCTAAAAATAGAGCTGGGCATACACTTTGCTCGCTCCTGTTTGAAACAACTTCTGATTATGAACAAAACCTTCAGACACTTCTTTTTCTTGTAAATAAAGCAGAGGAAAACTCTCTTATAGTTGCTCCTGAAGTTTGTTTAACGGCGTATGACTATGATAATTTTGAAGCTGTTTTAGACTTTGCTCCTCACGCAATAGAAGCAATAAAAAAGGCTTCACACAATAAAATAATTATTTTGACAATTTTAGAACGACGTAATGATGAGGTTTTTAACTTCGCAAAAGTTTTTCACAATGGTGAGCTAGTGTATGAGCGTGCAAAAGCCAAGCTCTTTCGTTTTGGTGATGAGCATAAGTATATGCAAGAGGGAAGTGTTGAAGATTTTAAAATAGTAGAAGTTGATGGTATCAAAATAGCAGTTTTTATCTGTTTTGAGCTTCGTTTTAAAGAGCTGTGGTGTAAGAGTGAAGGAGCAGATGTGATTGCCGTTCCTTCTTGGTGGGGAGTACTGCGGCGTGAGCATTTTAAAATCTTCACACAAGCTTTAGCTCTTACAAATCAGTGTTATGTGGTAGCAAGTGACAGTTTAAATGAAGAGTGCACAGCTATGAGTGGTATTATTAGCCCGCAAGGTGAGGCAGTGCGTAACGAAGAAAAAGATTGTTTATGTCTACCTTATAGTCAAAAAGAGATTCGTTTGATGCGGCGCTATATGGATGTTGGAATAGAGTAATTTTTATGGTATGCCTGCCTAAAGCAGGCAAGCAGCTAGAATCTGTAGCGAAGATAGAGACGGATGTCTTGTGCACTCTCAGCAACATTTGCTGCTAGGTCACTTGATCCTAGTTGTGATTTGATGGTTTCTATATCCATCGGTGTTCCTGTTTGTGAACCGAAAAAGCCGTTACTTCCACTGTACTTGTAATCAAGATAAGTATAACGAAGTTGAACACTTAGGCCTTTTTGGATATATTCTGTAAAGTAGGCCTCATATGCATTTCCGCGTGTTGCAAGTTTAGAACCGACTGCAGTGTCTTCTCCATAAGTAAAAGGTCTGAAGTATTTGCTTCCATGATTAAACTCAAGACCCCATTTTCCATTTTCAGACAGAGGTGAAGCAGTTTGGACGCCTACCCAGTATCCTTGACCACTTTTTTTATCCTGACTGCCAAGCATTGTGCTGTTTGCATTTGGATCAGTTTGTGTGTAGGCATATGAAGCAAACAGTGTTGTTTTGTTCCAAGACTCCATCGTATACATTGCCATTGCACTCGCCATGTTCATATCTCCGACAACTTGCAGTGTTGGGTCGTAATTATTTGGATTGTAGTTTCCTACATTGTCAAAGCCGGCATTTGTAATATCTACAAGATTTGTTGCTTTTAAAATCTGAAGCTCTAAATGAAGCTTTTTAGTAGAGTATGGAATGAAATTAAATCCATACATATTGATATTTTCTCCGCTTTTTGCAAGAGGTGTAGGCGATGATTTTGATGAAGAGATACTGCTCATACCACGACCAAGTGCAAATTTCACAGCCAGGCCTGGAATAGAAGTGATGTGGGAGAAATCAAACTTTAGATGTCCTCCGTCAAACTCAGCTGCAACAATATGTCCCAAAGGAGAGCTAGCCGCCTCATCATCACGTAAGCTTGCTAGTTTGTTGTATGATGTAGGTCTTCTTCCAACTCCAAAATTCCATGGAATATCACTACCAAAAGTATTAAATCCTTGATAATCAATATAAGCCTCTTTTACACGCAGCTGATTATCTGTATTTGTCGTTGCACCATACCAGTCAAACTGATCAAAAGCTATACTCTCTGACACATTTGACTGTCCAAATACTTTGTTAAATGCAAGTTTTGTATAAAAATGGACATGTGTATCCGGTTTGTAATCCATAATGAGCCATAATCTGTTTGTTAGTAGAGAATCATTCTTTTTTGTATCTCCGTTAGCCATTTTATAACGTATATTGTCATAAGAAAAACGATAATCGGCACCAAGTTTGAGATGCTCCCAAATCGCTGAGTTTTGTTCAAGTTTTGAAACTCTCTCTTCCAGTGAGGCTGTTATTTCAGCTTGTAGTAGTGATGTTGTTGCAAGAAGTAAGAACATCTTTTTTATTGTATTTTGTTTCAATTTAATCCTTGTTATTGTTTTTAATCGCGAATAGTATCTAAAATAACTTTAAATACACTAAATTTGTTAATATGTTTTTATCACTTTTTTAGCTGTGTAAAAGTGGGTTTGCACTTGCGATGATGAAGCCTTTATCAAATTAGATGAAAATCATACTTTACAGATAAGTAACAAAACTTTTACATGAATATTATAAGTTCTTTGATACTTCTGTATTCGTTGTCACTTAACTGGAGTCTCTTATCTGTTATTATTGAGTTTTTTTGGAGTCTATAACTATATTTATGAAAAAGAGGAATGATGAGCATTAAGCTTTTCACCTTCACTATGGTATAATCCCTATCATAAAATGAAACACGGCTACAGGAACAGAGTAATTTGGATAGATTAAAAGCGACAAAGACGGCACGTTTGGCGGAGGAGTGTAATGCACAGTTTCCACTCTCTCCAGAGATAAAAGAGGCGATAGCAAAGACAGATAGAGAGGCGTTTGTACCGATGGGGTTTCGTCATCAGGCTTACAAACTTGATGCATTGCCAATCGGAGCAGATCAATATATAAGCTCTCCTTTGACAGTAGCAAAGATGACAGAGTATCTTTTTCCTCGTGGAGCAGACAGAGTTTTAGAGATAGGCTGTGGTAGTGGGTATCAGGCAGCAGTACTTTCCCATCTTTTTCGTGGTGTGTTTACGATTGAGAGAATCGAGCCGCTAATACTAGAAGCAAAAAAGCGTTTTCGCCAGCTTGGTATCAACAATGTTCATACCCGCACGGATGACGGACAAAAAGGGTGGATTCAGTATGCGCCTTATGACAGGATTCTTTTTTCTGCAACAGCCAAATCAATCCCTCCTAAACTCTTTGAGCAGTTGGCTGATGGTGGTATCCTTGTAGCACCGATAGAGAAAGATGGCAAGCAGGTAATTACTCGCTTTTTAAAAGAGGGTGAGAGAATCATAGAAGAAGAGCTTGAAGATTGTGATTTTGTACCGGTTCTTGATGGTGTTGTAAAATAAAGCTTCATTATAGTAAAATAGAGTAACACTTAAGAAGAGGGCATAGAGATGGAAGAGATGTACGGTATAAAATACAGCCGGCCACAGGTTGTTTTACTACAAGATACAGGAATCGGTGTAGCAGAGACCGCAGCACGTACCTGTTATGACAGTTTTTCTAACAGTGAAAATGGTGTTATAAAAGAGTTAGAGCATAAACTGCCTGATGCAAGTATGTGTGATATGCTCAATGAGATAGAGGACTCTGCTCTTTTAGAAGATCTGGCATGGACCTATTTTCATCACTCCATACTTGAACATGCAAACCTCTCTTACTTAGTTCGTGGTACCTCACGTGGAGTGCTTCAAGAGCATGCCCGTCATCGTATTCAAGCTATCTCTGTTCGTTCAACCCGTTATACAATGAGTGGGATTATCAATGCCTTTGTTGCTGCACAACATGGTGGAGATAGAGAGTTCTTTATTGATATTGTAGAGTCGTATGATATGTTTGTTACAGCAGACAGGGATTATAACCGCTTGGAAATTGGAGCGATGTATGACAAACTTCTTTTTCAAAAACAAAAAGTAGATGATTTTTATGCTAGTGCAGTTGCAAAAAGCTCCTTGCCTCTTTTAGAAGAGTTTAATGGTAGACCACAAGAGCTCTACGAGGCACTGCAGGCTGGAAAGAAAAAACGTAATGTTGGTGATGCGTTCAAGCATATCATTACAGATAATGTCAAAGTAGATATGGTGGTTACTTTTAACTTGAGAAGTCTTAAAAACTATTTTAATCTGCGTGAGAGTGGAGCAGCATATTTTCAGATTCGCTGGCTTGCTCAAGAGATGATGAAAGTTACTCCAAAAAAATATCTTGATTTGATTATTAAACAGAAATAGGATAAATAATGATAAAAATTTTATTAGCTTTTGCTACGTTTTTTGCCTTTAGTGCTTGTTCACAGATAGAAGTAAATGCAACCATGTGTGACCAGATTGCTTCAGACCCAACTGCACCGAAGATACCGCAAGAGTGTAGAGACTACAATGAAGAAGAGGCAGACAAAGCGTTTAATAAAGTAATTGAAGAGAAAAAAGTATCTGATAAAGATATAGAATTCAGTAGAGAAAAGTAGTATAATTCAAAAAAATTTAGAGCACCAGGGTGTGAGGGCACTCCGCCGAGGAGAACCTAGTGTTAACGTAGTCAAAGGAATTACTTCCTTTGGCGTTATGATAGAGGGAAGAGGTTCCCTTAAATTGTTGAAAAAATTAAAGGAGAAATAGATGGCAAGAAGTGAAGTTTGTGAACTTTGTGGCAGTAGTGAAGATGTAACTTTAATGGAGTTACCGGTAAGTGATGGAAGTGAAGATCAAAGTGTTTATGTATGTACAAACTGTAAAGCTCAAATTGAGAGCGGTGATCTTGATGAGACACATTTTAACTGTTTAAATGATGCAATGTGGTCGGAAGTTCCTGCTGTTAAGGTAATGGCTTATATCTTATGGAACAAGCTCGGTCGTCAAGATATGCTTGATATGATGTATCTCGAAGAAGATGAGTTGAAACTTGCTGAGCAGGCAATTCATGCTGATGCTAACAAACTTGTCTATAAAGATGCAAACGGTGTTGAACTTCACGCAGGTGATTCTATTGTAATACTCAAAGATTTAGAGGTTAAGGGTGCAGGTTTTACTGCAAAACGTGGTACCACTGTAACGCGTATCGCTTTAGCACCAAATGACCCGACACATGTCGAAGGTCGTGTTAACGGAACAAAAATCTTCATAAAAACTGAATTTATTAAAAAAGCATAATGCAGCCATACGAGCGTTTTTATAAAATAGACAATGACTTTAGAAACCCTTATGCAAGGGATCGTGACAGAATTATTCACTCAGGAAGTTTTCGAAAACTGGAGTATAAGACACAGGTCTTTTTAAACCATGAGGGTGATTTCTTTAGAACACGTCTTACGCACTCTATAGAGGTTTCTCAAATCGCTCGCTCCATTACCAACCAGCTTGGGCTCAATGAATCTTTAGCAGAAGCAATTGCTTTGGCACATGACTTGGGACATACACCTTTTGGGCATGTTGGTGGTGATACATTAGATGAGTGTCTCAAAGCTGATGGTTATAGCAATGGGTTTGAGCATAATTTTCAAAGTTTTCGTGTTGTAACAAAACTGGAAAAACGTTATAGCGGTTTTGACGGCTTAAATCTTACTTTTGCCACTCTAGAAGGCATTCTAAAGCACTCTTATCCTTATAAAAAAGCATTTTTACCTCAGAATATCGACAAACAGTTTGACTTACAGAAACATCCTACATATGAAGCGATGGTGGTTGACCGTGCTGATGAGATAGCTTATATGAGTCATGATATAGATGATGGTGTGCACTCCGGACTTATAACATTTGAAGATCTGCGTGAGAGTGAGTTGGCTGTAGAGATACTGCAAAAAGTTGAAGCTGAAGGTGTAACAGATGCAAATGATGAGATGTTTCGTTATCGTTTTAGTTCACACCTTATCAATCATCTCGTTTATTCACTTTTGGACTACTCCAAAGAGCGAGTGGATGATAAAGAGGAGATGCCCATTGGTTTTGACAAGGCCTTAGAGACACAAATCAAAAAGCTCAAAAAACTACTCTTTCATAAAATGTACCAGCATAAAAATATTGTTAGACGTATGTATGCCGGTAAACAGGCTGTAAAAGGTCTCTATAAAGGTCTGATGGAAGAAGAAAAGATGCTCCCTTCTTTTTATTATAAACAGTTAGATATTCGTCCAAAGCATCGTGTTGTTGCAGATTATATCGCAAGTATGAGTGACAGATATGCACTCAATTTTCATAACGAAATGTATGGGAAGTTATAGCTTGTTACGACTGTTCTTCTCTTTATTACTTTTAAATGTTGTTCTTTTGGCAGCTGAGACAACAGAGGATACCAACACCACTGTTGTAAATTCTAATGAGCTGATAGAGATAGAAGACACTTCGGGTCTTTCAGAAGATGAGGTCAGACAAATTGCAAAAAAGATAGATAAAAAAGAACAGCAGAAAAAACTCCATAGAAAAGTTCGATGGGAAGAGCTCTCTCCAACACCTATAAAGAGAGACTGGATACGAACGAAATCAGGTGAATGGTTTTGCGGTAAGATAAAAGCACTTTATGATGATAAACTAGAGTTTGACAGTGATGAGATAGGGCTTCATACCTTTGACTTTGATGATATTATAATGATTAAAAGCTATCAACTTATCAGTGTAAACGTAGAGAACCTTGCCTCTATTACAGGTATATTACGTCTTAATGGAGATAAGGTTACCATCATTCAAGGGGAAGAGAAGTATGAGTTTAAAAAATCTGATATCGTCTCTTTTGCTCCTGATGCCGAGCTGGAAAAAAACTACTGGTCAGGAAAAATTACACTTAATTTTGACCTACGAAGCGGTAATACTGATCAGTTTGATTATGCAGCACAGGCAAACTTAAAACGTCGTACAGCCGTCTCTAGCCTCTCTCTTGATTATCTTGGTCGTATCTCTTTTAAAGATAATGAAGAGATAGCAAATGATCATCGTGTCAATGAGAAATATGACAGATATATAACACGTTATTTTTTCTGGACACCTGTTTTTAGTGAATTTTACACAGATAAATATAAAAATATCAGAGAGCAAATCACAGTAGGTATGGGGCTTGGATATACAGTCGTGGACACAAAAGATATCTTTTGGAATTTTTCAGGTGGTCCTGCTGTTGTCTATACACGCTTTTATACGGTCGAGGATGGTAAAAAAAGTGAAAATTACTCTCCGGCACTGGAAATCAGTACAAAATATGAGCAGCAGCTCACATCCATTACCGACTTTACCTATAACTACAAACTAACACTCTCAAATAAAGAATCAGGTATTTACAAACACCATATGATTTTGAAGTTTGAAAATAAACTTTTAAGTTGGCTTGATATTGATATAACAGGAATTTGGGACTATGTACATGCTCCACAGTCTGATGTGAGTGGTGTTATACCGAAAAAGAACGACTATCAGCTCCTTATCGGTCTTGGTATAGAGTTTTAGATTTTCTTTATTAATTGTACCCCTATTGAGAGTATAGTTGTAATGTTGAAATGTTTTTTGAAGATTGAAGTGTCAAGAGAGAAAACGAAAGCCCGAAGGCTTTTCGTTTACAGGCGTGATTCGTAACGTCTCATCATATAAAGACGTTTAAGCATTTTCTTACGAGATGCAATTTTGAATTTCTTACGCTTTTCAGTTTCAGTTTCGTGGAAACGGCGAGCACGAGCTTCTGTAACGATTAAGTTACGGTCAGTCTGCTTCTTGAAACGTCTGTAAGCTGCATCAAAATTATCATCTTGGCGTAGTACAATACCTGGCATATCACATCACCCACTTTCTGTTTAAATTTAGAATGGAAGTATAGCTAAATATCTTTTTTATTGCAATCTTTACTGTTTCCAAAGATACATTTACGATTTTTGATAAGACGATAAACAAAGAAACTAAAAGGGATAAGCGCAAAGCCAAAACTCATATAGGCCTGTGTGAGCAGGCCATGGTCGTAGAAATTATATCCTGCAAGTAGAATGACAACTGTTATGAGCAGGCACATTAAAATTCCTTAATCTTTCTTACACCCTGTATTCAATTTGAAAAAAGGATAAAATGGGCAAAATCCAATAGTAGCAGTCGCAATTGGAATAATCCCTATACCTGCAACTATATAACTTTGTGTCATGACCCCATAGGCAACTAAGCCTACACCTATGATTGTTCTTATAATTCTATCAGCTTTTCCTACATTAATACACATGTCGGTATCCTTTAATTTGATTTACAGGTGTATTGTAGGCTAAAAGCGATTAACATGTCTGTAACATAGGTTACAGAAGCATTATAGAACCACGAGAGAGTTTAATGATTCCGCTCTTTTCAAGACTTTTTAAAACCTTCGAGATAACTTCACGTGAGCTGCCAAGTTCATTTGCGATGGTTTCGTGGGTTGTTTGTATCTCTTTTGTATGTTTACTGTTGAGCCAATCCATAATTCTTTCATCAAGTGTTTTAAACTTAATGTCATTAACAAGCCGAGCAAGACTTTCCATTCTCAATGTATAGATAGAGAAAAGATAGTCCTGATAGGCACTGCTTAGCTGCGCAAGTTTTTTTACATGTTTTGTCGGCAGTATATAGCCTTGTATGTCTGTGACTGCAACAGCAGAAGCAATGGCTTCTGTTTGGCTCAGTGCTGAAGCAGTATTGACAATACACTGTTCTGCCGGTTTTAAGTGATAGAGTGTGATTTCATCGGCAGATTCTGATGAGATATAGAGACGGACTTCTCCCTGGGTTAAAAACAAAATAGAGTCACAAATATCACCCTGAAAAAAGAGTGTTGCTCCTTTTTTTAGATTTACAGGCTTTAGACATGCATCTAAAAAGTTTAAAATATCTGTATCAAGCTTTTCATAAAATGAAAAATTTTCTAGATTACAAGAGTTTGATTTCATCTGCGTCTATAGTGATTATTTCATCGTTTTGGAGACTTTTTAAAATCATCTCAACACTCTCTTTTGATACATTGAATGACGTTGCAAGTGCACTCACATCATTTTTTATACTTTTGTCTTTTGTACTTCTAATAAGTCCGATAATTTTGCCATCAAGATCATGAAGTGCTGAAAAATTAAGGTTTGCAAGTCCTGTTACATTAAGCGAGTAGATCTCAAAAAGGTAGGAGAGATAAGGTTCTGAGTTTTGTGCAAGGGTTTTGACACTGTACATATCCAAGATATACCCTTCTATTTCTGTTTGTGTTACTGCACTTGCTATTGCCGGTGTCTGGCTGAGCATTGAAGCAGTATTGACGATGCACTGATCACCTGGATAGAGCCTGTAGAGTTCTTTTTGTCCTTTCTCCTGTAGTAGTTGTACCTCACCCGATGTTAAGAATAAAATCGAATCACAAACATCTCCCTCTGCAAATAAAAGGGTGTCTTTTGGCACTTTGATAGCTTCTAAATGTTGCTGTAAAAATTCAATGGCTTGGGGTTCTAGTTTTTTATAAAAAGAGAATTTCTCTAAGCTCATCTGCTACTCCTTGGTACATGTAATAATTGTTGGTAAAGTTTTAATTTCATCTTGAATTGTATCTAAAAAGCAGTTTATTATTCTGCTCTCACGCAGGGAGTAGAGCATCCACTTCCCGCTCTGTTTGGTTTTGACAATACCAGCCTCACGCATCTGCTTGAGATGACGTGAAACCAAAGGCTGTGAGAGTTTGAGTGTATCGCATATCTCACAGACACAGAGCTCTGTCTCTCTGTGCATCAGACCTAAAATTTTTACTCTATTGATATCCGAGACTATTTTACCTATTTGAACTAACTCTTCCATCTAATCTCTTTCGAAGTTTTATTATATAACAATTATGTTATATGAATTATAGCATAGAAAAGAGAGAGCATGGATGTAATCACAAATTTTTTAACAGCGCTGTTTGATTTAAGCAATGCCATGGCACCCTATATTTTGTTTGGACTTCTGTTTGCCGGAATACTCCATGTTTTTGTGCCCCAGAGTATTGTAAAAAATCATCTGGGGAAAGATTCTCTGTGGTCGGTTATAAAAGCAACACTCTTTGGAATTCCTCTGCCGGTCTGTTCGTGTGGTGTGATTCCTTTAGCGGCAGGGATGAAAAAGAGTGGGGCAAGCAATGGAGCAACGCTCTCTTTTCTTATCTCTACACCTATTACAGGAGTAGACTCCATCTTGGCAACTTATGGTATCTTTGGCTGGATTTTTACACTTTACAGAGTTGTAACCTCTATGATCATCTCTATTATTGCCGGAGTTTTGGCAAATTTTTATGGACAAAATGTGCAAGATCTCACGCAGGAGGAAGAAAAGGCCTCGAGTTGTGAGAGTGAAAGTTGTTGTTTGAGCTCTTGTGAAAGTGAACAAAAAGAGTCCAAGATAAAATCAGCACTTATCTATGCCTTTGGTACGCTTTTAGAAGATATTGCTTCACCTCTTTTGCTAGGACTTATGTTTGGTGCGCTCATTACTGTTGTCATTCCTGAGAACTTGAGTGATGTTTTACTTGCCTACAGCTGGCTTTCGTATATCATTGTGATTATGATTGCAGTGCCAATGTATGTCTGTGCAACGGCATCACTTCCTATTGCAGCAGGACTAATGCTTGCAGGGGTGAGCCCGGGAGCTGCTTTTGTCTTTTTAAGTGCGGGACCTGCGACCAATACAGTAACGATTGGGGTTGTTAAAAAGATGTTAGGCTCTCGTACGCTGATTATCTATCTTGGGACTATCATCGTTGGTTCCATTCTTTTTGGATTGGGGCTTGACGGGCTTTTTGCAGGAGTTGATGTAAAAGAGCTTGTTCATATGGATGAAGAAGCAGGAGTCTTTGCGTGGTCTTCAACCGTAGTGTTATGGGGTTTTATTCTCTATTATGTCATCAAAGCCTCTTTTTTTACAAAGAAAGAGTGTAGCGACGGGAGTTGTTGCTCTAGCTAGGGTATAATAAATCATGAAGAAAAAACTCCTTATACTTTTACTGCTGTTTTCTATGAGCTTTTCAGTTCTACACGCTTTTGTTATAGAAGCGCTTGATACACATGCATGTCAAGTAAGTGAGTATGTTCATGATATGAGTGACCAAACAGAGGAGTTCTCAGAGGGAGATATCTGTCATATAGATCACTTCTTTCATATTTCATTCATCATTCCGGAGTTACAGATAGAGCTTTGCTATCAAAATTTTTCTCAAAAACCTCTATCTCGTAATAAAATCTATGAGTACAGCTCATACGATAACTTCTTAAAACCACCTATCAATTCATAATTTTCTCAACCTATAGTTCTGTAAAAAATGAACAGCATAAAGCATTTCGTATGCAAAAAAAGGAAATAAATGAAAAAATTATGGATAACCCTATTACTGATTATAAGCCTGCAGGCACAAACTTTTGAAGATTTTTTAGAAACAGCACTAAAACAATCACCCTACCTGCAAGCAAATAGACTAACGATTGAGCGTGCACAAGAAGAGGCTAGCCTGCTGCAACGATATAAAAATCCGATACTCTCTTTAGAGGCTTCAAGGTTTGAAGCTGATGGGTTAAGCAGTGATGGCGGCTATAGAGTAGCCCTAGCACAACCTTTGCGCCTTTGGGGTGTTGGTGATGACAGAGAGATGTTAGCTTCTGCTACGAAACAAGAGAGTAGAGAGTTTTTCACACTGCAACGTGCACGTTTTATCCAAAGACTCTCTTTGCTTTATATTGACTATAAGCAAGCAGTTGCCTTAGAAGAGCTCTCACGTGAGGAGCTGGGTATTGCAAAAAAGATCGAGTCAATTGCAAAAGAGCGCTACCAAGCAGGCAGTAGTGCAAAGGTAAAATATCTCTTGGCAAAACTTGATACAAAACGTGCAGATAATAGCTATGCACAAAAAGCACTGCAAAGAGTTACTGCCTATTATGACCTGCTAGCACTCAGTGGTGTGGAAGAAGAGCCAAGTTTGGAGAGTAGGTATGAGTTTAAACTTTTGCGAACTGATTCATTTCAGAACTCTGCCGAACTCTCTTACCAAGAAGCGCAGAAGCAAAAAGCATTGGCAGATGCAAAACTGCAAGGCAATAAAATAGAGTGGGTGAATCTCTATATGGAGTATGAAAAAGAGCCGGATCAAAAAATCACACGACTTGGTTTAGATATTCCCTTAGCTGTTTTCAATACAAAAAAAGAGGAAAAAGCGCTTGCAAGAGTTCAAGCAAAACAAAACAGCCTCCTTTTACAAAACCAAAAACGACTGCTCTTTATTGCCCTAAAACGAATGGAACAAGAGTTACAACAACTTCAGAAACTTAAAAGCAGAACAACAGAGCTTTACAATGCGCAAAAAGAGATGCTTGCGATGTATGAAGATGGGTACAAAATAGCAAATATCAAACTTATTGAACTGCAAAACCTTAAATCTCAGATGATAGAGACGAAAGAAAAAGCGATTTTATTGCAGAGTCAAATAGATACAAACATAGTCAATTACAACTATAATGCAGGAGCATATAATGAAAAATAAGATACTAACAGTTTTACTAACATTTGGTGCTGTACTCTTTGCAAATGAGGCAGTCCTTCCAACGCAAAAAGCAACACTGCACAGCTTTAAAAAATCACTCGCACTCAATGCCAAAGTAATCCAGCTCTCCAACGCACAGCAATCCATCACCTCCCTTGTCAGCGGACATCTTGAGAAGTACTTTGTCAAGCCGGCAGAAGATGTGAAAAAAGGGGACAAAATTGCTTTAATTGAGTCTATTGAACTCTCTCGGATGAGCGCAGAGTACATTGCACTTAAAAAACAGTATGCATCAGCTGAAAAAAATTATGAGTCCGTTAAAAAGCTTTATGAAAAAGGGATGAGCTCAATGGCACAGCTGAATGCTGAATTGATTAAAAAGAGCAATATCGCTGCACAACTTACAACTTTGCAGTCACAACTTGAAACCTTGGGAATTGATACACAAAAACTGCATAAAGCAACATCGAACTTTATTTTGTATGCACACAGTGATGGTCGTGTTGCAGCACTGCTCAAACCTCTGCACTCTTCTGTCTCAACAGATGAAGCAGTTGTGAGTATCGTTAAAAACCAGGCCTATTATATTAAGTCCTATCTTCCTTTGGAATATGCTACAAAAGTACAAGCTGGAGATAAAATAGTTGTTGATTATGCTGGGAAAAAACTGACATCACATATAACGCAGATAATGCCAAAGGTAGATGCAACAACACAGAGAGTAATTGTTCTCTCAAGTGTTGATGAGCCTACCCAGAGACTTTTCTTAGGTGTTTATCTCAAAGCTACACTCTACTTTGCTCAAGCAGACTCTTTTGTAGCAGTCAAAAAATCAGCGCTCTCATTTTTTCAAAATGAATGGGTTGTTTTTGTCCCTTCCAAAGAGGATGAACATGGTGAAGATGAAGAACATCATGAAGTACCTTACAGCCTAAAAGTTGTGCAAATTATAGCAAGTGATGAAAATTATGTCGGTGTTTTGGGTCTGCGTGAGGGAGAGGAGTATGTGAGTGATAAAAGTTATTATACAAAATCACTCCTGCTAAAATCCTCTCTTGGCGAGCATGGGCATTAGGGGGGGATGTTATGTTAGACAAACTCATAGAGCTTTCGCTCAAATACAGGATCTTAGTTCTTGTACTTTTTATTGTTATCACTGCATTTGGTTATAGAGCATACACACAGATACCCATCGATGCTTTTCCCGATATCACTCCCAAACAGGTTGTTATCTATACGGAGAGTCCGGGTAATTCTGCTGAAGATATAGAAAAGCTCATTACCTATCCAATAGAATCAGCTCTCTCAGGCATGGCAGGGGTGAAGCTCATTATGTCTAACTCTATCTTTGGGCTCTCCTATGTTTCGGTCTTTTTTGAAGACGATATGGATATCTATTTTCTGCGTCAACTTGTCTCTGAGCGGCTTGGCAGTGTAGATATTCCAAAAGGGTGGGGAAAACCTGTATTGGGACCAAATACTACAGGACTCGGACAGGTCTTTTGGTATCAGGTAAAAGACAGAACAAACAAATTCTCTCTTGCTGAACTTAAAGAGATGCAGGAGTATATCGTTGCTCCGCTTTTTAAAAGTGTCAGTGGTGTTGAAGAGGTCATAGGTTGGGGAGGTTATGAGAAGCAGTACAATGTTTTGATAGATACAAAAAAACTGCAGGATTTTGGTATCACCTATAATGACATTATAGGGGCTTTGCAAAACTCCAACCAAGCTGCAGGCGGACAGTATCTGGAATTTAATCGTGAGCAGTATCTCATCCGTGGAGCAGGTCTGTATAAAACACTTGATGATATTAGAAATACAGTTATCAAACCAAGCCAGGGACAAGCCATTACTATTGGTGATGTTGCGTCAGTTATGCCTGGAGTTGCACCACGTTTTGGTGCAGTGAGCATAGATGGTAAAGAGGCTGTTATGGGAATGGTGCTCCAGCGCAGTGCTACCAATGCTGCCAAGGTTGTTGCAAATATCAAAGCAAAGATACAAACAGTTAATGCCGCATTGCCAGAAGGAGTGGAAGTCGTAACGCTTTATGATAGAACAGAGATAACACATAAAGCAGTCAGTACAATGATATCGGCACTGCTCAGTGGTGTTGTGTTGGTTGCTATTGTGCTCTTTTTATTTCTCTTTGAGCTGAGAAGTGCGTTTATCGTTATTCTCTCGCTACCGCTTTCGCTTCTTATCGCTTTTTTACTGATGGACTATTATCATCTCTCAGCAAACTTGATGAGTCTGAGTGGTCTGGCCATTGCTGTTGGAATGATAGTCGATGGTACCATTGTGATTGTCGAGAACAGTTTTCGAAAATTGCATGACCATCCAGAACTACCAAAACTCCAAGTGGTGAGTGAAGCTGCACGTGAGGTTGCTAAGCCGGTTACTTTTGCGATACTTATTATCGCTGCTGTTTTTATTCCCTTGCTTTCACTTGATGGGCTTGCAGGAAAGCTCTACACACCGATGGCACTCAACATTGTTTTTGTCATGTTAGGTTCTTTATTTGTAGCACTTGTTTTAGTCCCTGTCTTGGTACTGTTACTACTCAAACCGACAAAATCAGCCCAAAACAGTGTTATGCGAGCTATCAAAAGAGTCTACACTCCACTGTTATTTTTTGCACTTGATAATGCCAAAAAGATTCTGGCTGTTGTTAGTATCGTGTTTGTAGTACTGGCTTACATCCTCACGCAGCAAGGACGAGAGTTTATGCCTTCACTCAATGAAGAGTCCATCATGTATAGGGTTATTGCCATTCCTGGAACTGCGCTCACGCAGTCAGTAACTACTGCCAAAGAGATTGAAGAGTATATTTTACAAAACTATCCAGATGATGTCACTTCTGTTCTCTCAATGATAGGGCGAAGTGAAAAAGGCGAAACTGCACAGGCAAACTATATGGAAGTACTGCTTACACTCAACCCTAATATAAAAGATCTGCCAGAGCTCATACAGCGAATGAGTGAAGACTTGGAGCACCATTTTACCTTTGTGCAATTCATTCCAACACAACCGATTGCAATGCGTATAGAAGAGCTTTTAGAGGGTGTCAAAGCAGAGCTTGCTGTAAAAATTTATGGAGAGGATCAAAAAGAGCTCTCTCGAATTGCAAATGAGATTCAAACCGCACTAAAGGGTATTGCCGGACTAGAGCGTATGGAAGTGGAATCTCAACTCGGCCAGACACAGATAAAGATAGTACCTGATTATCTGGCATTGGCACGTTATGGTGTGAGTGTCGCTGAGGTGATGCAGATCATTCGTAACGGAATTGGAGAAGAGGGTGTCACACAGAAAATTGAAGGTATTAAACGATTCCCAATTGTAGTAAAGGTAGTAGATGCCAAAGATGATATCGAAGCTATTAAAAATGTAACACTGCGTTCAAAGAACGGTAATATTGTCCGACTCAAAGATCTCTGTACTATCAGCATAGTCCAGGGTGCATCGTTTATAAAACGAGAGAATCTCAGCCGTTATATGGTTGTCTCTATGGATGTTGAAGGAAGAGATATCGCCTCTTTTGTCCAAGAAGCCGACAAGATTATTCAAAAGCGTGTCAGCACACCTACCGGCTATTATATAGGTTGGGCGGGAGACTTTAAAAATATGCAAGAAGCAACTCGTACTTTGATGATTATCATCCCGATAACGATAGCTCTGGTGATCTTGCTGCTCTATACTGCATTTAATTCACTCAAAAAAGCATTGATTATTCTGCTCAATGTCCCTTTTGGTTTTATAGGAGGTATACTTGCTTTGCTTGTAAGTGGCATCTATCTCTCTGTTTCGGCAATTGTCGGTTTCTTGGCAATTTTTGCCATTGCGATACTCAATGGAATCGTGCTGGTGAGCTTTATTGATGAGATGCGTACAAAATTTCCTGATGTGGATTTAAAAACAGTCCTAAAAGATGCAACACTCTTGCGACTGCGTCCAGTGCTGATGACAGCCTTTACCACACTTTTTGGAATACTGCCTCTGCTCTATGCAACAGGTGTAGGAAGTGAGATACAGTACCCTTTATCAGTGGTCATTACAGGTGGAATCATCAGCTCAACACTCTTGACACTTTTGATATTACCATCAACCTATCTGCTATTTTATGACAAGAAAAAGGGTTAGTAAGGTACTTATACTTCGCTACTTTTGCTTGTGGTTCTAATTTTTATAAAAAGGGGAAAGAAGAGGATCACGAGATTGTAGCGAAATACTTTAATAAATAAAATTAGCATAAAAGCAGTGAGAAAAAGAAAGCTAAAAAGTCATAAAATCTTTTATACAAGGAGTTTGTTATGGCTAAAAGGAATAAATTTTTCAATATATACTTTATCACGGCTCTGATCGGTGGGCTCTCTATATTTTATTTGCTCTCATTTGTTTTTGTTTTGAATGATGTTTCTGGTGGTTCTAGCAGAGAAATGAAGAAAAAATATTGTAAAAAGAATCCACATGATTGTAATATAACCCTGAAGAGACTTAAAGCAAAAGAAAAAAGAGATGCTTCTTTTTAAAGTACTAACATTCCGCTAACTTTTTTATGTGACAATACCAACATCAAACAAGGGTTTGAAATAAAATCTTAATTTAAAAGGATAGAAAATGAAACTTTCTAACATTGCACTTTCATTAGCATTAATCGGAACAATGAGTTTAGGTATGGCAGAAGATACTACTGCTTCAGTTGAGACTACAACAACTACAGAACCAACTGTAAGTGTTGATACACAAATCGCTGAGATTCAAGCAGCTCCTGCACAAGAGCGTGTAAGACTGATGAATCAGTTTAAACAAAGACTTGCAACTATGAATGAAGCAGACCGTGCAGCTGCAATTGAGCAGCTTCAAACAAGAATGCAAACGAGAACACAAACAAGAGCACAGGATGCAACTGCACAAAGTGAAGAGGCTACACAAGCTATGACACAAACACGTACACGTATGCAAACAAGAACGCAAGAACATGTTCAAGAGATGCAAATGCAAACAAATGAGCAAATGATGCAAATGCAAAATATGAATCAAAACAGAGCAGGTAACCAATTTATGAATGGTGGAGCGGCTGTTAGTGGCGGAGCAACTAGCCCTATGAATTTCCCAAATAGATAATAAATAGTGCTACAATAATAGCCATCAAATATGATGATGGCTATTTCTAGGAGAACATATGAAAAAAACTATACTTTTGACAATGATAACAGCGCTTTCAACAACACTTTTCGCGTATTCGGATGCCGATATGGATGGTGTGGCTGATGCAGTGGACAAATGTCCAAATACCCCTTTAACAGACTTAGTAGACATCAATGGATGTACAAAAAAAGTTCTTATTCCAAAATCAAACAAACACCATTTCGATATTATAGTTGGAGCTAACTATTCAGGTTCAAACTTTACCTCTTTAAATCAAACTGATACTATGTCAAGTTCTTTGCAGGTTGATTATTATTATGAAAATTTTTCTCTGCAGGCTTCTACTTCATACTATAAAACAGATGGAGATGGATATAGTGAAAATGGAATGAATGACTCTTTTGTCGGAGTTGCTTATAATATTAAGCCAAATAAAGATTTGTTAGTACGCGTAGGTATTGGTGCAATACTGCCCACTTATGATACGGGACTCAATAACAATAATACAGATTATACAGGTTCCCTTAATGTGAGTTATACGCTTGGAAGGGTTAATATTTTCGGTGGCTATATTCATACAATGATAAATGATGATGACACAACTACCATAGTTAATGGAACAACTGTCAATTATAGTTATCAAAATACAGACGCTTTAAGTATAGGTGCAGGATATTACTTTACAGACAAACTCTATATGAGTGCATCTTACAATAGTGCAGACAGTATCTATAAAAATGTAGAAGATGTAGATACAGTTTCTCTTTATGGGTACAGAAGTATAGATAAAAACTGGTTCTTAACTTTTTTCTATGCCTATGGACTAAGTGACAGTGCAAGTGATCATGCAGCTTCTATAAAGCTTGGTTATTATTTCTAAGAGTTAGCAATGCAAAAACAGATACTTCTACTTGAAGATGATTATGAGTTGGCAGAGACACTACAAGAACTTTTAGTGTCAAATGGTTATGGTGTTGATATGGTTCATACCGGAAATGATGCCATGGATGCCTCTTATGATAACAAGTATGATCTGTATGTTTTTGACATTAATGTTCCTAATCTCTCAGGAATAGAGCTTTTAGAAAGCCTACGTGAGGCTAATGATACAACGCCTACAATCTTTATCAGTGCTTTGATAGATTTAAACACCATTGCAAAAGGTTTTGAAGTCGGTGCTGATGACTACATAAAAAAACCTTTTTTCCCAGAAGAGCTTCTTATCCGTGTAAAGGCAAAACTCTCTCAAACAAACAAAGATATAGAGTATAAAAATCTTCGTTATAAACCGGATAAAAAAGAGCTCTTCATTGATGGAAAAATTGTTTCGCTTGGAGAAGTACAAGAGTGCCTGTGTGAGATCTTTATGAATAACATCGGGAATGTTTTAGATAAGTCCATTTTGATGGATTGTCTGGTACATCCTTCTGATACGGCACTTCGAGTTGCACTCAACAAGTTCAAACATATAACAAATTTACCGATAAAAAATGTTCGGGGTGTGGGGTATATTCTTGAAAAAAGTTGAGAAAGAGTCTCTTCTTAAGAGTTTTTTACTCTTTTTCATCTCGCAATCATTGCTTGTGGGCGCACTCTTTGTTATCAACTACCAAAAAGAGCTCCAAACCCTGGATGAACAGATATTTTCCAAGATGCGAATCTGCTCTTTTGATCTGCGCTGTACAGAGTTCGGTATAGATTTTGTTCCAAAAAAAAGTCAAGAACTCTATAAGCTCTATAAAAAGAACAACGAACTCAGCTCCTACTTTACACTGCCTGGTTCCCAAAAAAATTATTTGAAAATTTACTTGCAAAAGAGTGCATATGATAAACAAGTTGCAAACTTGCGTAAAAGTTTTGTTGTGGAGTTCTTGTTAGTGCTTGCTGTTATTGCGTTGCTCTCTTTTGTGTTTTCTGTTTACACACTCTCTCCACTTCGAAATGCGCTGCATCTCACAGAAGAGTTTATAAAAGATATCTTGCATGATTTTAATACACCACTCTCCACTCTGCGTCTCAATACCTCAATGTTGGTAGAAGAGTTGGGAGAAAATACCAAGATAAAAAGAGTACAAAATGCTGTACAAAATATCTTAAACCTACAGTCAAATCTACGAGCCTATCTCCATGCTCATGAAAGTCAGAAAGAGTCTTTTGATTTGAGTGAGTTTATACAAGAGAGGGTAGAACTGCTTGAGTTCAACTATAAAGATGTGAAATTTATGAGTGAAGTACCACAGATTCGTGTTGAGACAAATAGAGATGCGCTGAGTCGCATAGTTGACAATCTTCTCTCAAATGCTGGCAAATATAACATACAAGATGGAAAAGTATACATTCGCTTTGAGAATGAACAATTGATAATTAAAGATACAGGAAAAGGGATTAAAAATCCAAAAAGGGTCTTTGAACGTTTTTATAAAGAGCAGGAGCGTGGCATTGGTATAGGTCTGCATATCGTAAAAAAACTGTGTGATGAGTTGGGGATTACTATTGCCTTAGAGAGTGAACTAGGCCGTGGAAGTCTGCTGAGGCTCAATTTGCATAATATTTTAAAAAGATAACCGTTTTTTAACAACCATTATCTTATAATCCTACTTATGATTTCACAAGACTCCATAGAAGCCCTCAAGGCACGACTTGATATTGTTGATGTTGTTGGCTCTTATATTGAGTTGAAAAAAGCAGGTGGAAACTTTAAGGCTCCTTGCCCTTTTCATGATGAAAAGTCCCCCTCTTTTGTAGTCAGTCCGCAAAAGCAGATATTTCACTGTTTTGGATGTGGAGCGGGTGGTGATGCTGTTAAGTTTGTGATGGAGTATGAGAAACTTAACTACCCTGAAGCACTTGAAAAACTTGCAGCTACCTATAACTTCACACTGACATATACTGATAACAAACATAACAAACCACGTACAAAAGTTATAGAAAAACTCAATGAATGGTACCAGTCTCTGCTCTCACGTAACCAGACTGCGATGAGTTATTTGCGTGAGCGTGGGATTTATGAGAGTAGTATAGAGAAGTTTGGTATAGGCTACGCGCCGGCTTCTCATGAGACACTTAACTTCATAAAAGCTCAGCAATTTCCTATAAAAGAAGCAATTGATGTAGGTGTAGTTGGATATGAACCCTCACGCAATCAAACCTATGCTCGTTTTATCGAACGTATTACTTTTCCAATTTACTCTGCAAATGGTACGGTTGTCGGTTTTGGTGGACGTACGATAACAGGGCATCAGGCCAAGTATGTCAATTCTCCCGAGACGCCTCTTTTTAATAAGTCACGACTTTTGTATGCATATAACTTGGCAAAACAAGCACTTTATAAAAGGCAGGAGATTATCATTACAGAGGGATATCTTGATGTGATTATGCTGCATCAGGCCGGTTTTGACAATGCAGTTGCAACTCTTGGGACTGCTCTCACGCAAGAGCACCTGCCACTGCTTCGCAAAGGCACGCCTCGTGTTATTATGGCTTATGATGGAGATAAGGCAGGACGTGCTGCTGCACTCAAAGCTTCGAAACTACTTTCTGCTTCTGGTTTTAACGGTGGAGTAGTTGTTTTTGATGGTGGACTTGACCCTGCTGATATGGTAAAAGAGGGACGAGTTGAAGAGCTGAGCAATATGTTCCGAAATGCCAAGCCTTTTATTGAGTTTGTTATTGATGAGATACTCTCTTTGTTTAATCTGCGTGATCCCAAAGCAAAAGAAGCCTGTATGCAAGAGGGTGTGGCATATTTAAAAACACTCTCCCCGATTTTACAAGAGGAGTATAAAACTTACCTTGCTTCACGTCTTGGTGGATTGGGTGTTTCACCATCGCTTATTCGGCTCAATACAAATCAAAGAGATATGCAAAATGCACCTTTAGTGCAAAACAACAGACACAGAGATATGTGGGAGCTCTCCCTCATTAAAACTGTGTTGGAACATCCTCAGTTTATCGATCATATCTTAGATGTTATCGACCCTTCACTACTGCAGTTTCATGCAAGAGAGTTCTCTTTGGCACTTGCTGGGAAAAAAGATGCACCGGAGTTAATGGAGATTTTAATAGATGAGGCAATAACTGCTCTTAAAGATGAGGATGCTCTTAATGCGGAACTGATTACTTTTTTGATGAAATATTATGAGCGAGAGCTGAAAAAAATAAATTTTGCTACAAACATCTCTTTTGAGGAAAAAGCCTTTTATATTCGAAAATACCGAGATAAGATAGGCAAATTAAAACGTGGCGAATTAGTAGGTTTTAATGATTAAGATGAAAGCAAAAAAATGAGTTATTTGATACATTTTCACCTCCTGGCAGCAATTGCTTGGATAGGAGGCTCGATATTTATGTTTGTTTTGGGTGTTACGCTGACAGATAAACAAAAACAGCGTGAGGTTTATCCTCATGTGGGACCAATCTTTGGGTATTTTGAGCTTGTCTCACTTTTTATTTTGTTAGTAAGTGGTACTTTGATGATTCAGAGTGATGGCTTGTGGGATCTGCTTTGGAACAATGATACAAGCAGAGTCACGGAGCTCTTAAAGATGAAACTCTGGTTGGTGTTCTCTTTGATAATTGCAACAGTTCTTCACTTTTATGTTGCGTATCGGACAAATAACAAAAAGCGGACCAAATTACAAAATCTTCTCTCACGTGGATCATCACTCTTTATCTTTTTTGTTAATTTGTTTGTATTGCATTATGCAATTATGATTCGTAGTATAATGGCTTAAGGGCACCTCTAAAAAGTTACAGCTTTCTTAGCACTGCTTTGTTTGGTTTGGGAAATCTTATATAATTTTATAGATTTTTTGTTATACTGAGATCAATGCAATTTTTAAAAGGTTGATTTATGGCAGGTATTCATTTCTCTTTTGACAACTTTGAGCAGCTTCTGCATTTAAATATAGGTATTTCAGACAGACTTGATGAAAATCGGGCTGAAAGTTTTACTCTCTTGTATTGTGATTTTTCTGGAATTGATGAAGAGATAATCAAAACCTCTCTGGAGTCAACGCTCCGTACATCAGATTCTATCGTTAATTTAGAGGGAGATTATTTTTTTGTACTGCCATATACAGACAAATATGGTGCAGAGATAGTGAAGAAGATGTTTGACGAGTTCTTTGCAAAATACCTTAATGCCTTTTTACTTTCTTACCCTGCTGACGGAGAGACACCAAAAGAGTTAATGGAAGGAATGCAGGACAGTGTAAGTACATTTTTCAAAAGAGACCTGCATTGTCTGGACAGATTTACGCGAGACTATTAAAACTTAAAACTTTTTCGTATCAAACTTATAATATTTTGATTTCTTATAAAAAGAGATAGCTTCAGCTATCTTCTGCTCTTTATATATCTTCTTATCACATACCCATCGACATTTTATCTTCTCATTTTCCATAGCTGCACGATTCTCCACTGAGAGTTTTGTTTCATAAATCTTTTCACAAAACAATAGTGATGGCAAGAGTAAGAAGAGTACTTTTTTCATAAACAACATATCGGTATTATAGACGAATTATTTATCAAATGGAACGATTTATGCTATTTCTTTTATAAAAACTGCCAATTTTTTGGAGTAAATGTAAAGGAGCAGAGCATGATAGCATTCGATCTCACGCAAGAAACACTCGCTTCTGCAACAGGAATCATTGTTGAGCCAAAAGGTGAGAAAAGTGAGGGGAGTCTCTCTTTTTCTGCTCTTTTGAAAGGTATTAAAGAGAGTGATGAACTTGTACAAAATGGAGCACTTGTTTTATCTCTGAATGACGAAGAAGACAAACTGCCACTCAAAGGTTCCAAAGGTGATGTTCTGCTTTCACTTTTAGAAAAAGGCAGTAATATTGAAGATTTAGAACTTTTGGAAATAAATCCTGAGGTAAAATCATCGCTCTCATCGCAAGATCTCAAACAGCTGATAAAAGATGCAAAAGCATATCTCAAAGATCAAATTCTCTCTTCAGAAGGCTTTAAACGAGCAGAGATTGATATGCTGCCAAAAACATTAAAGGGTTTGGCTCAAGTTGCAAAAAAACTGGGTATTGATGTATCAAAAATTACTCTGGATGAAGTACGTTCATCAGTGAAAAACAGTACGTCTGCAATGCTTGATACAGATAATGAAGTAGTTGATTTAGATACAATTAAAAAAGAGACACGTTCGAGTAAACAAGAGAGTTATAATATAGATGCTGATGTTGCAATTGATATAAAAGCAAAAAACAGTAAAAAAACTGCGCAAAACAGAATAAATGCAGAGAATGATAATGCAAGAACAGAGGAGCAGTTAAAGTCAGAGCAAAAAAATGCCTTAAAAGATGTGAACTCACCACTACTGTTTAAAGTACAAAAGCGTACAACAATCTCTACAGAACAGATTGTCCATGCCAAAGCAGTAAACAGTAATCCAACTGAGGTGCAAACACCAAAAAAACGTGCAGATGATACACTCAAACAGCTATTACAGGGTGAAAAAGTTGCAAAAAAAGAGGGATCTGTTTTAACGAGTGATTTTTCACGCAACAGTGCCAAAGTCATTGCCCCTAGTGCTAAAAGTGAAGTGCAAAAATCTTTAGAGGCACTTTTAAAACCAGAAACAGTAAATGATGATGAGAAAGCTGCTTCAAAAGTTGATGGGTTGAATGTTGCTAAAGCAGACAGTTTTGAGCTCAAGCTTAATGAAGCAAAGCAGATGATAAAGTATCTCTCATCTGATGTTAAACAGGCGATAGAAAATTATAAAGCTCCATTTACAAGAGTAAAAGTACAGTTAAATCCGCAGCAACTTGGCGAGATAGAGGTAACTGTGGTCCAACGTGGAAAAAATATTCATGTCAATCTCTCTTCAAACAACGCTGCCATCAATACTTTGGCCATGAATGCAAATGATTTGAAAATGCAGTTACAAAACAATGGAATAAATAATGCTTCCTTAAACTTTAGTAATAACTCCCAAGGGCAAGATCAGGCTGCATCACAGCAGCAACAACAAAATAGAGAACATGCTCAAAATGAGTACAACTATTTTGAAAATGAAGAGACAAATGAAGAAGTTTTAAGCTCTTTAGAAATTGTAGTTCCACACTACGCATAAAGGATAAATTATGGCAATTAATGCAGTAGGATTAGACCAAGCCGTGTATGGTGATTATGCAACTTCAGCAGATGTTGTAGCAGATAAAACAAGTTTAAGTAATGATGATTTTATGACACTGCTTTTAGTTGAGTTGCAATATCAAGACCCAACTGAACCAACAGATACAGAACAGATCTTGACGCAAACTTCACAGCTTGCATCTTTAGAAGCGACAGATAAAACAAACCAGGCTCTAGAAGATTTAGCGGCTTCGTTGTCTGCGTCTAATGACTTTTCAACAATTTCAGCCATTGGAAAAACAGCTGATCTTGGAAGTAATGCTATATCGATTGATGAGGGTAGCAGCTCAACATTTGAGATGTTTTTTCCTTCTGATGTAACACAAGGAAATGTTGAGATTACTGATGTCAATGGAAATATTATCAAAACTATTGAAGTAGGTACAAATCCATCTGGCGTTTACCAATTCACGTGGGATGGAACAGACAATACAGATGCGAAAGTAGAAGGTGGTATATACTACGCAAGCGCATCATATACCGATGCGAATAATGTTGCACAAACAACAAGAGTAGGTACATACCCTATTGAATCAGTTCGTTTTGACAGTGGAACAACACTTTTGAAACTTGGTTCCTCTTATGTTCCTTTAGAGAATATTACAGAGATTTATTAAGGAGTTTTGCTATGATGACACAAGCTTTTTATACGGGTATATCAGGTTTAAAGGTATACTCTAACGGTATTGATGTCGTCTCAGACAATCTTGCAAATATCTCTACACCGGGCTTTCGTGCTTACAATGCTGAATACTCAGCACTTTTTGAAGATAGTTTGGCAAGTGCATCAAGTAATCTTTTTCAGAGTAACAGTGTGGGAGTCGGTGTACAGATGCAAACGACTTCTATGTCTCTAGATCAAGGTTCTTTAACACTTTCAGACAGAAGTACAGATTTGGCTATTATGGGAGATGGCTGGTTTGGTATTCAGCAAGATGGAGCACCGCTTTATACACGAGCAGGTGATTTTACTTTTGATGCAAATGATGATCTGGTCACAAATGATGGTTACTATGTTCTTGGAACAATGGGCGGTAATATCAGTGCAGACAATATCCTAACCCAAACTCTTGCAGAAGTTCCACTTGGTGATATTAATGCTCAAGAGAAACTCCGTTTTCCAAAAACACTTACATATCCACCTGAACCTACAACAGAAGCGAAATTTATAGCTAATCTTGGCGTTGGAAAAGAAGGATATGAAGTCATTACGGTAGGTGCGAGTGTTATTGATAGGCAAAATGAACGCAATGAGTTAAAGTTGACATTTACTCGTTCTGCTGTGCAAACACCTCCTGGAACACAGTGGGACGTTGTTGCAACTGTAAAATCACTAGATGGACAGACAACATATGATACACAGACAGGTCAGGTTGCTTTTGATGAGAGTGGTGCGCTTGTTTCTTCAAGCCTAACAACTATCGATAACAATGGAACACCAGTAGCAATTGACTTGGGAAGTGGCTATGATGGTATTGTCTCTATTGATATTCCTGTAGTATCGGGTTCAAGTGTAGCCGATGGAACGATTGGTGGAGATCTGCGAGGTTACTCTATCAATAAAAATGGGGAAGTTATTGCTACATTTACCAATGGTCGACAGAGCAGCGTTGGTAGAATTGCAGTGTTTCATTTTCAAAATGACCAGGGTCTTGAACGAATTACCGGGACACGTTTTGCAGAGAGTTCAAACAGTGGCCAAGCACTCTTTTTTAAAGATGCAACAGGACAAAATATCATCGGTACTGAGATTACAAACTTTAAATTAGAAGGTTCAAATGTTGAGATGAGTGCAGGACTTACTGAGCTTATCATCTTACAACGTGCTTATGATGCCAACTCAAAATCTGTAACAACGGCAGATGAGATGATTCAAAAAGCTCTCAATATGGATGCTTAACCCAAATTATGCAATAAGAAATTAAAAACTTTAACCATCATTGCACATAATGCACATTCATTAAAAATTTACACCACCAATAGGGTGGCTTAAAATTTTCACTAAACATCCCTTATGCACAAGCATAGTCAAATTTTAGAAATCTCTATTGTATAATTTAGGTTAAAACTGGAACAGTTTATGCTTTAATTCTTTACTAATTATCTGCTTAACACGAGCAGAGGTAAAGGATTTCTTATGTTAAAATCACTTTTTTCCGGTGTTTCCGGACTACAGTCTCATCAAGTTGCGATGGATGTAGAATCAAATAACATTGCAAATGTAAATACGATAGGTTTTAAATACTCACGTGCAAATTTTTCTGATCTTTTAGCACAGACTAAAGCGATAGCTACTGCACCTCAAGGTCAGCTTGGCGGTAAAAACCCTGTTCAAGTTGGGCTTGGTTCAACGGTTTCTTCAATGACCCGTATCTTCTCTCAAGGTTCCGTTCAAAATTCCGATAAAAATACAGATATGGCTATTCAGGGTGATGGTTTCTTTATTATCTCTCCAGATGGTGGGAATACATATAAATATACACGTGCAGGGGATTTTAAATTTGATGCAGGTGGAAACTTCGTTGATAACAACGGCTTTATTGCTCAGGGTTGGCTGCGTGATCCGGTGACTGGAAAGGTTGATTCAACAGCTCCAATTACAGATATCAATATTCCACCAGGACTGACAACACCAGCATCTCCAACAACTGAAGTTGTGCTTAAAGCAAACTTGAACTCTGGTGCATTGGTTGAAAGTTTTTCACCAGCATACCAAGTTCCAAGTGGACCACCACCAGCAGCACCAACACCACCAGCACTTGATGAAAATGGAAATCCGATAGAGTCTGGTGATGTAGGTGTGATGTTCAATGAAGTTGGGGAAGCTTTTGCTTTACAAAAAGATCAAGGAATCTGGGCTTCATTTATAAATACAACACTCAATGGAACGGTAGCAGTTGCGGGTGGTGCCGGAGAGTTAGATGTTACATTTACTTTGGATGACGGTACAACACAACAGATTACAACATCTGGTGGTGCGGCAGGAAATACTGCAGCAGATAATGCAAATAGATATGTAGCTGCGATTAATGCACAAAGTGCGATTACTGGTGTTTCAGCAAGTGTTCGTGTAACAGCAGGGCCAAATTACTATATTGATCTTGTCAATACAAACTCGAATGCAGCAGCATCACATAATATCCGTTTTACAGATAACAATGGTAACAGTGGAGTGCCAACATCTACAGTAACAACAGCATACAGATATCAATATGATCCAAATGCAGCAGTAACAGCAGCAGGCTCTGATAAAAAATTTACAACACTGGCAGACCTTCGTTATGCAATGGAGCAAGAAGCACAGGCAGTTGATGCAGATGGAGATGGTGTCACTCCAGAGAGTAATATTCAAATCAGTATCAATGAGCAGGGAAAATTCGAGATTATTAACCCGGGTGGTGCCGATGATGATTATGATATTGCACTAAATATTACAGGATTAACAGCAGCAGGTGTGACAGAAAATACACGCTTTACAAGAAATATGCAGGCACTGAATTCTGTTTTACCAGCAGGTACTACAGGAAAAGCATTTTCACAAAGTTTTAATGCAGCTACACATTCAAGCTCCATTGATATTTATGATTCACTTGGTTCGAAACATACACTGAGAATGGAGTTCAGAAAAGTTGCAGTTGATACTTCAACAGGAAGTACATGGAATATGAAAATCTCTGTTCCTGCTCCTGCAACGATTGATACAGTAGCACCAACAAATGAAAAGACAGGTTCCGTTAGATTTAACAATGATGGTTCACTTGCAACATATAATCCGCCAAATATCTCTTTTTCAGGGAATAACGGCTCAGCACCAGACCAGCAGGTAAGCCTCTCTTTTGGTACGGCAAATAAATTTGATGGTATGACATCATTTGATAGTCGCTCAGCGACTTCCGGAATATCTCAAGATGGTTACACAGGTGGTGATCTGGTTGGTATTAGAATCGATCAGTCTGGTACTTTGGTTGGATCATTTTCAAATGGTCGTTCATTTGGTCTAGCACAAATCGCTATGGCAAAATTTACAAATAATGAAGGACTCTCAACGGAGGGTGGCAATGTGTACAATCAAACTGCCAACTCTGGGGATCCTATCATCGGTACAGCTGCAACTGCAGGACGTGGATTTATTCAGTCTGCGGCGTTAGAGGCATCAAATGTTGACCTCTCACGTGCACTTACGCAGCTTATTATCATTCAGCGTGGTTTCCAGGCAAATGGTAAAACGATTACAACATCTGACCAACTTTTACAGACACTCATTGGATTAAAACAGTAAATTTAATCCTATTTTGATATAATTCCTACAATAAAAACGTAAGGAATTATATCCATGAGATTTGCAGCTCCTCTTAAATCAAACTCCAAAAAAATCATGTTACTCGGCTCTGGTGAGCTAGGAAAAGAAGTTATTATCGAAGCACAGCGACTTGGTCTTGAGACTATTGCTGTAGACAAGTATGAAAATGCTCCTGCACATCAAGTAGCACACAGAAGTCATGTTGTCGATATGCAAAACAAAGATGCTCTTTTAGAAGTCATCTACCGTGAAAAGCCTGATTATATTCTCCCGGAGATTGAGGCTATCAGCATTGATGCTCTTTTTGAAGCAGAAGACAAGGGCTACAATGTTATCCCAAATGCTAACGCTGTTAGTAAAACGATGAATAGAAAAAACATTCGTACTTTTGCAGCGGAGACATTGGGACTAAAAACGGGTCCTTATAAGTTTGTCACAACAAAAGAGGGACTGCTGGAGGCTGCGCGTGAGCTTGGTTTTCCATGTGTGATTAAACCTGTTATGAGCTCTTCTGGGCATGGGCAATCAGTAGCTCGTAGTGAAGATGATATTGACGCTTCATGGGAAGAGGCAAAAGAGGCACGTGGGGATGCAAGCGAGCTTATCGTTGAAGCATTTGTTGATTTTGATTATGAGATTACAATGCTTACGGCTCGTAATGGTAAAGAGACGGTTTTCTGTGAGCCGATAGGACATGAACAGCGTGATGGAGACTATGTATTTTCATGGCAACCGATGCAGATGAGTGAAGTAGCAAAACAAAAATCTCAAGAGATTGCAAAGGCTATTACGGATGGTCTTGGTGGACAGGGGCTTTTTGGTGTTGAACTATTTATCAAAGGAGATGAAGTTTATTTCTCAGAAGTAAGCCCTCGTCCACATGATACTGGGATGGTGACACTTATCACGCAGTCACAAAGTGAGTTTGCATTGCATTTAAGAGCTGTCCTTGGTCTTCCTTTAGGCTTTACGTTTTATGGTGATGGTGCATCGGCTGCATTTAAATCAGAGGCACATAACTATGCACCGGTAGTGGATGTTGATGATTCTCTCTTTAGTGAGAACTCATATGTTCGAGTCTTTGGAAAACCAGAGGCACATAAAGGTCGCCGTTTAGCAGTTGCTCTTGTATTTGACAAGGTAGAAGCAGCGTTAGAGAAAGCACGTGAGCTTATTACAAAAGTAAAAGATTCTTAAAGTGAAGATTGTTCTTTTAGATGCCATAACATTTGGTGGTACAGATTTAAGCTGTTTTGAGAGCTTTGGTGAGGTCTATACTTTTGCTTCTACAGAGCCTTCTTTAACAGAAGTACGTATCAAAGATATGGATGTGGTCGTCACGAACAAGGTCGTTATTACAAAAGAGCATATGCAAAATACTCCTTCACTGAAACTCATTTGTGTGGCAGCTACAGGAATGAACAATGTTGATTTGGAGGCTGCCAAAGAGCTTGGGATTGAGGTGAAAAATGTAGCTGGATACTCAACAGATTCAGTAGTACAGCATACTTTCTCAATGCTTTTTTATCTAATAGGGCACTCACGCTATTATGATGAGGTAGTCAAATCCAAAGAGTACTCGCGCAGTGGAGTTTTTACTGATGTTAGTCATCCTTTTTATGAAGTCAAAGGCAAAACCTGGGGTATTATAGGCCTTGGTGCTATCGGGCGTGAGGTTGCTCGTATAGCCCGTGCTTTTGGTGCCAATGTCATCTATTACTCAACAAGTGGACGTAACAGTTCCGATGAGTTTGAGCAGGTGGTACTGCACAGACTTTTAGAGAGCAGTGATATTATCTCTATTCATGCACCGCTCAATGAGAAGACAAAAAATCTTCTCAATTATGATAAATTGCAACATTTAAAAGAGGGTGCTGTTGTACTTAATCTTGGTCGTGGCGGTATTATTGATGAGAAGGCGGTAGCTGAGTTAGTTGATGAGCGTGAGCTTTATTTTGGTCTGGATGTCTTTGAAAAAGAGCCACTGCCGCAAGAGAGTCCACTTTTGGCTGTGAAAAATCCTGATCGACTCTATCTTACACCACACATTGCATGGACGAGTATTGAGGCGCGTGAGAAACTTATTGCCTCAGTCTGTCAAAATATACAAGAGAGTCTGTAGCCTTTTATGGCAGAATTGGCTCTCTTTTTCTCTGCATTTGTAGCAGCAACAATCCTACCTTTTTCTTCTGAAGTAGCTTTTATGACAGCACTTAAAAGTGGAATGCCTCTCTCTCACGCAATGCTTGCAGCATCAAGTGGTAATATTTTAGCCATTGTTTTTAACTACTATCTGGGGTATTTTCTCTATGAGAAGACAAAACGCAAACTTTTTGGCTCTAAAATTGGCAAACGTGCTTTTCTTTGGGGACATAAGTATGGCTATATTACTCTTTTTGCTTCCTGGCTTCCCATCATTGGTGATCCATTAACAATAGTTGCTGGACTTGTTAGGCTAAAGTTTGTTTGGTTTGTTATAATAGCAGGGCTTTTAAGAATAGGGAGATATTATCTTCTGGCAACATTTTTATAAGATAACTTTTAGAGGACAAATTCTCCTTGGCTCACGAGCCTCCAAAAGTCATCTCATAAAAATGTAAAAAGATAAAAAGCGTTAGGAGCGTGGAGATGAAAACAGACGTACTGATAATCGGTGCAGGTGGTGCAGGGCTTACAGCTGCGATAGCGGCAAAAGAAGAGGACGTGGATGTTGTAGTACTTACTAAAGAGTATCCAACTCGAAGTCAGACCTGTATGGCACAGGGTGGCATTAATGCAGCACTTGGAAATGTTGAAGAAGACAGCATAGAGGCACATATTCAAAATACTTTAAAATCTGCTCATGGACTAGCTAACGAGGAGACGGTGCGGTATATGTGTTCTGAAGCACCGGCAACGGTTGCATGGCTTGATAGTATTGGTGTCTGTTTTTCTCGCAGTGAGGATGCAAAAATCGCACAAAGACGACTTGGTGGTGCATCAGCAGCTAGGTCCTGTTATGCACAGGACTATACAGGTCTAAAAATTTTGCATACACTCTATGACAAAGCACTCTCTTTAGATATTGAGATAAAAAATGAGAAGATACTTTTAGAGCTTTTGAAAGATGAGAATGACATGGTGTGTGGTGCCTTGATGCTTGATCTTCGAAGCGGGCAAAAAGAGCGCTATTTTGCAAAGTCAGTCATCTTGGCAACAGGTGGATACTCACGCATCTATGGTAAAAACTCTACAAACTCAACAAAAGCAACGGGTGATGGCATAGCTGTTGCAAAACGAGCGGGAGCAAAACTACTACATATGGAGTTTGTACAGTTTCATCCAACAGGACTCAAAAACTCTTCTATTCTTATCAGTGAATCAGCTCGAGGGGAAGGTGGCTATATTCTCAACTCTAAAGGTGAGCGTTTTACTAATGAGTTAGCACCGCGTGATGAAGTGAGTCGTGCAATTGATGCGGAGATAAAAAAGGGCGAAGAGATCTTTTTGGATATTCGCCATCTTGGAGAGCAGTTCATTGATGAGGGTTTGCCGCAAGAGAGAAAACTCGCAAAACTGTATGAAAATGTAGATCCTGTATATGATCTCATTCCCATTAAACCTGTTGCTCACTATACTATGGGTGGTATAGAGGTTGATAACAATTCACAAACAAATTTAGAAGGACTTTTTGCCTGTGGTGAGTGTTCTAACCACAGAGTCCACGGAGCAAATCGATTGGGAGGAAATTCACTTCTAGAGATTGCTGTTTTTGGAAAAGAGGCTGGAAAAAATGCTGCAAAAAGAGCAAAGACAATGGAGTCTCACGTGGCAGCTTCACCAAAAGATGATTTTTTAGAACAGGAGTTTACTAAAGAGATAGATTTTTATGTTCTACGCCAGATGATGGGCGACCTGCTTTATAACAAAGTAGGAATTGTTAGACGTGAGAGTGAGTTGCGTGAGGCAGAGGCGTTTATAGAAGAGACAAAGAAAAAACTGCCACTAATGGGTGCAAAAGACAACTCACTAAGATATAATACAGATCTTGCAGAATTTTTGGAATTTCGAAATATGTTAGATGTGGCAGAAGTTGTCATCAAATCAGCACTCTCACGCAAAGAGAGTGTCGGTGCACATACGATGGAGCAGGAGTAGAGTATGAAGATAAGCATAAAAAGAGAGTTTGACTTTATCGAGTATGATGTAGATATGCAAGATGTAACACTGCTTGAGATGTTAAATCACATTAAAAGTGAAGTAGACAGTTCCCTTGCTTACAGCAGTGGTTGTCGCAGTAGTGTTTGTGGTTCCTGCGGGGTTCGTGTCAATGAAAAAGAGGTTTTGGCATGTTCTTACAAAGTACAAGAGGGTGACAAGATAGAACCACTTAAAAATGTTCCTGTTATTCGTGACTTGGTTGTGAGTCTAGACAAAGCTTACGAGACAAATGCACGAGCCAAAGCATGGATAAGTGAGTATAACTCCCAAGCCAAGCAGACACATGAAGATGAGAAGATAAATGAAACACAGAGTGATTGTATCTTATGTGCTTCGTGCTATTCAGCTTGTCCTGTCTATGCAGTCAATGAAGAGTTTTTAGGACCGTTTGCACTGACACGTGTCTGGAAGGTTGTAAGTGACAAGCGTGAGGCAGAGCTTAAAGAAAAAATCGATACTATTCAGACAAATGGTGTCTGGGATTGTACTTTATGTAATGAGTGTACAGTTGTTTGTCCACAGGGAATATCAAGTAAAGCCGATATTGAAAAACTTCGAGCAAAATCTTCACAGTATGGTTATATGGATCCAAACTTCGGAAGTTTTGGCGGAGGATTTGATAGCGGTTTTGGTTTTGATGGAACTCCTAGTTTCTAGGAGCTCTATCGAAAGTTCGTTCTCTCTATAGGTGGTTTGTAGTGGGGATCTTTTCCTGCTACTGTCCATAACTCTTTTGCAAGATGACTTACTGTTTTTTTCATATCATCTTCCACTAACTCAAAATCACTAAAGTTCTCACGCAGAAGATTTAATTCTTCCTCTTGTGGGAGTATCTCTTTTTGTTTTTGTAGTGTGAGTGCTGTATTATTTTTAAGATTATAGAGGTGCCAGAGTGCGAGAAAATCTTCTGAATATCTGTTTAGGATATGGTGTGCATAGAGTTGAAAGTTTTGGTAACCGCTTTGCTCAAATAGACTAATAACAAGTGTTATCGTCTCTTTGAGATGCACATAGGGTACCATTGAAAAGAGTTGTCTTGCCACGCTTTGTCCGTTATCATGTTCCGCACCGATAAAGACACGTGCTCCACCATCGGTATCTCCAAAGTTGTTTGTTTTAAGACCAATGAGTCCTATGTCGGTATGACGATGTCTTCCACACCCTTTTGCACAGCCAGAAAAACCGATTTTGATACGGTTAGTATAGATTTTCTCCAATGGAAGGTAGTCGTGTGCCTCATCTTTGATGCTCCAAACAGCATAAGGACAGAGGTTGCCGGCACAGGCAACGATAGTTGAACTGAGTGCCGGTGAGTTGAAAGGGACTTCTTTGTTTTGTAATCCTAAGATGTAGATATTCTGGTCAATACCTACTCGAATTTCACCATCTATTTGCGTTACAAAGTCACTGATGTCACGCATCTCTTTTGGACTTAGGCGTCCAAAATCACTTTGATAACAAAAAGCAAAAGTCCCATCAGGTAGCTCTTCAAACTCTTCAAAGTCCACATGTTCAAGCTGTAATTCCCCTGCACTAACAAATTTTTTGTTATAAACAGACTCGATGAGCTCTTTGAGTTTTTCAAGCCCTATCTCTTCGATCATATAGAAAAGGCGTGTTTTTGAACGGGAAAATCGTGAGCCGTGCGTGTAAAACGTCTCTACAAATGCTTTGAAAAAGTCCAGTACTTCATCCTCACGCAAGAAGATATTGGCATCCTGAGCAATTTCAGTATTTTTCCCACCCATATAAACATTAAATCCATAGTCACCATCTTTAAAGGCTAGTGCAAAGTAGAGATCATTTGCAAAAAAGGAGTTTACATTTGCGGAGTTTCCAGAGATGCCGATACTTACACGACGAGGAAGCATTCCGACATATTTTGGATTTTGAATGATGTAATCATTCATTGCTTTAATGATTGGATGTACTTCAATATGCCCGTATCTGCTGACACCGTCATAGACATCGGTGACAATATTTCTGATGTTGTCACCAAAACTCTGCCATGTCGTAAGGCCGTTATCGTTGAGTTTGTGCCAAATCTCTGCTACATCATCAGCATAGACATCATGGAGTTGAAAGCCTGCACGGGCTGTAATAACCAAAGTAAGATCATACTCTTCAATCAAGTCCGCTAAAAATTTAAAAGCATTTGTACTGAAATGACCACCATTACCATTACGAAGTCGGATGGTAAACTCATCTTCCAGGAAGTCGATATTAAAGATACCGAAGTCTTGAAGATAGTATCTGTCTCCCTCCCCAAGTGACTCAAAATCAATAGTCTCAAACTCATTGACGTAATAGTCATACGGTTTTAGTCGTGCTTTGTACTGCTCACGTTTGTTTAACTTTTTCTCTAAATCTTCAGACATAAAAACTCCATAATAATTGCGATAATACTAACAAAAAAATCCTGAAAATTCTTGATATAGGTCAAGATTTTTTTCCACTAACAAACTGTGCTATAATTAAAACAAAAAAAAGGTTCGTTATGGCAAAAGAGCATTCATTTGATATCAGCGCAAAAATAGATATGCAGCTTTTTAAAAATGCAATCAATTTGGTTGAGAGAGAAATCTCTAACCGTTATGATTTTAAAGGGACAACATACGAGATTACTTACAAAGAGAAAGAGAATATTTTAGTGTTAGTGGCATCTTCTGATAACAAACTTGATGCGATTAAAGACATTGTCATCACAAAACTTTTAAAACAGGGCCTCTCTTCTAAAGTACTTGATGAGTTGCGTGTTGAAGATGCAAGCGGGGGAACACGAAAAGCGACCTTTAAAGTGGTGGATTATATAGAGTCCAAAGAGGCTAAAAAAATAGTAGCGGACATTAAAAAGATGAAGTTAAAAGTCAATGCCCAGATAGAGGGAGATCATATCCGTGTCAAAGGTGCAAAACTCGATGACTTGCAAAAAGTGATGAAGATGGTGCGTGAGGGTGACTGGGAAGCACCTATTGTTTTTGAAAATATGAGATAAAAGGCAAACAGATGAAAAAGATGAGTGTAGCAGAGGCAGCTGAGTTTTTTGGTGTATCCAAAGAGGCGGTACATAATCGTATAAGACGTGGTTCCTTGCAGAGTGTGATGGAAAATGATGTCAAAATGGTCTTTGTTGATGAGACAAAAACTATAAAAAAACCAGTTGCAAAAAGAGCAACAAAAAGTGCTTCTAATGATGAGCGTTACTATAAACTGCTTGAAGCACAAAATGCAAAACTTCAGGAACGGGTAGAGGTACTTGAAAATGAGACAAGAACGCTGCGTGACCAAAAAGAGCAGATGCTTATTGAAGAGCGTAAAAAAATAGAACGTATTTATAAAGAAAAAGATGAACAACTTAAAAATATTCTCCAAACAATATCTTCGAAATTTATGCTTGGTGCTCCGTTAGAGGAAAATGAGGAGACCTTTGAAGCTGAGATGGTAGAAATCGAAGAAGAGATAGAGAGTAATGTGATTTCTCTAAAAAAATATCTAAAAAAATCTGGTTTATCAGAGAAAAAGATGAAAAAAATCAAAAAAAGATTTAAAGAAAATGCAGATAGTGATGAAAGAGTCATAAAAATAGGTTCAAAATACTATCTTGACACTGCCAAATATGATTATAGTGATTTAGTGAAGTAAAGTAAATGAATATTATTATTGCCGGAGCTGGGAAAGTTGGCTTTAATCTGGCGAAAACACTTAGTATTGGTCATAATGTAACCATTATAGATAAAAATTCAGAAGCACTGCACCGTATTCAAGAGAGTCTTGATATCATGCCGCATGGTGGAGATGTGGAAGATGCAAAAACATATGAGAGTTTTACAGATAAGAACATAGATCTTTTCATTGCTGTAACAAACCTGGACAATGTCAATCTTATCTCTGTTTTGGTTGCCGATACGGTTCTTAATATAAAGCGAAAATTTGTTCGTCTGCAAAAAGAGTTTTTTGATGGAAGCAAGATAAAAAACAGACTTGATATTGACAGACTTATTTTTCCCATCGCTCTGGCTTCCCAAGCGATAGCATCGCTGTTGGAATATCCAAAAGCAAATAATGTAAAATTCTTTAAATATACGGAACATAAACTTATATCAGTTATGGTCTCTGCTCATTTTATACCAAAAGTGTTTGATTTGCAGCAGTATAAAATAGTAGGTATTGAGAGAAAAAAAGAGTTTTTTATTCCCCAAGAAGAGCGCATTGAGATTCTTCCAAATGATCTGGTCTATTTTTTTGGTCCAGAGGATGTTATACGACCGTTGTGTAGTCAGCTGGAACTGGATGCAAAGAACAATATTCAGCGATGTGTCGTTTTTGGAGGAGAGGAGCTTGGTATTGCAATTTCACAGGAGTTACTGGAGAGTGGACGGGATGTTAAACTTGTTGAAAAAGATTTAGAGCTTTGTGAGAAAGCTGATGAGATACTCAAAGGAAAAGCTTCTATTATAAACTCAAAATACTCTTCGCATGATATTTTTGAGCAAGAGGCTCTGGAGAGTGCCGATATCTTTGTTGCTGCAACCAATAACGACGAGTATAACATCATCAAATGTCTTGAAGCAAAAGAGAGTGGTATAAAAAAAGTCGTGGCCATTAACAATGAGATGGAGTACTATAATCTGATGCATTCGCTTGGTATCATAGTCGTACGTGGACCGAAGATAAGCGCCTATAATGAGATAATGGAGGAGATAAGCTCTACAGGTGTTGTCATTCAAAAAAGTTTTTGTGGTGCAAAAGCTGTTGTTTTAATGCGAAAGATTTTTGCCGACTCAAAACTTTTAGGCAAACGGATAAAACCACTCTCGACGAAAAGTTCAAGACTCTTTTTCATAAGAGATGAAAAAGTATTTCATTTTGATGAGAAGATTGTTTTACAGGAAAATGATTTGATAGTAGTTTTTTCTCCAAGTAAAGAGAGCCCGAAAGTAAAACAGTGGATTTATGAACTATAAAAATATATTTAAGATTTTATCATTAATCGGTATAACTGTTTCTGTTATCTTTTTGCTTGATATTGCTGTTGGAGTGATTTATAAAGAGCATTTTGAGAAGTTCTTACTCTATGATGGACTCTTTTTTGTTATAAATCTGTTTGTTTGGCTTTTATTGAAAAACCATGAACTTAATCTCAAAATAAAAGAGAGCATCTTGGTGGTAAACCTGCTCTGGATACTTTTGGGAGTTGCCGGAGCGATTCCTCTTGTACTCTATACGGATGTATCGCTGGCTTCTGCATTTTTTGAAGCTGTAAGTGGATTTACAACGACAGGTGCTACGGTTTTTAATGACATCGAGTCTCTGTCTCATATAATCTTGTTTCATCGAAGTTTGATGCACTGGCTTGGCGGGCTTGGTGTGATTGTCTTAGGTGTTGGACTGCTCTCTGTGATAAATCCGACAGGAAGTCTCTCCCTTTTTAAAGCAGAGTCAACAGGTGTGCAGCTTGAGAAACTAACACCAAAGATTAAAGATACGGCACTCAGCCTTTGGGTGGTCTATTTTGTTTTGACTATAACAGATATGCTACTTTTAAAGTTTTTTGGAATGGATTGGTTTGATGCGATTAACCATGCTTTTTCAACTATTTCAACAGGTGGGTTTTCAACAAAGAACAGCTCTCTAGGATATTTTACAGATGATGGAATTGTCTGGGTGACAACAGTTTTTATGATGCTATCGGGTATCAACTTTTTAGCGCATTTAAAGATGTATCACAAAGATCTTTCCGGCTATAGAAGTGAAGAGGTGCGATGGTATTTTCTCATTTTTCTGGCTTTGAGTTTGGCATTAACAGTTGTTCATATTGACATTAGTAGAGACACATTTTATGATGCGCTCAAACACTCCAGTTTTACTATTGCCTCTGTTATAACAACAACGGGTTTTGCTACGATTGATTATGGTTCATGGTCCCATCTAGCTATTGCTATCATCTTTATAGGCCTTTTGATGGGTGGTAATGCAGGCTCAACGGCAGGGGGTATCAAAATTATTCGCCATGTGATTATCTTTAAAACACTCTCATCAGAGATGAAACGTATCCTACACCCAAATACCATCATCTCTGTTTTTGTTGATGGTGTAAAACAAAAAGAGCGCATACTTTCATCTACTTTTGGTTTTTTTACACTCTTTATGATGACTGTGGCGATTGTAACTATCTACATTTATGCACGAGGATATGATGCAATGAGTGCAATCTCAGGTGCTTTTGCTCTGGTTGGTAATGTTGGACCTGGTTTTTCTCTTGTCGGCCCATCAGATAACTTTGCATTTTTTAGTGATTTTGACAAACTTTTTTTCTCCTTTGCAATGATCGTTGGAAGACTGGAGTGCTATACTGTTTTTGTGCTACTCAGTAGTGCTTTTTGGAAAAAATTTTAAAACTCTTAAAATAAGTAGAGATAATTTCTACTATTTGTGTCATAATTATAAAAAATCTCTCAACAAGCAGATAAACAGATGATTCACAAACATATAACAGAACAGACTGCTATCTTTTTCAGTGTTGCAAAATGGGTGTTTTTATCATCAATGGTAGGGGTGGTTATCGGTGCAACGGTTACTGCTTTTTTGAAGATTTTAGCCCATAGTGAAAGCTCACGTGCACTTTTACCTTTTGATTTTTACTATCTGCTTCCCTTTGCACTTATTTTAACGGTCTGGCTGACAAAAACATTTGCTCCCTCTGCTGAAGGACATGGAACAGAAAAGGTCATCTCCGCTGTGCATAAAGCAGATGGAAAAATTGATGTTTCTGTTATTCCTGTAAAAACCCTGACAACGGTTTTAACAATTTTTGCAGGTGGTTCTGTCGGTAAAGAGGGCCCGGGTGCGCAAATAGGTGCAGGAGTGGCATCACTACTTTCCAATCTTTTGAAATTCCGAAAACAAGATAGAAAAAAACTGGTTATCTGTGGAATCAGTGCCGGTTTTGCAACGGTTTTTGGTACACCTATTGCGGGAGCGATTTTTGGTGTAGAAGTGCTTATTATCGGTGTAATTATGTATGATGTACTGCTTCCATCCTTCATTGCCGGTTTTGCTGCTTTTACAACAGCGCAGTTTTTAGGTATTGAGTACACATATTATGATTTGCACTTTTTTCAAGATGTATCACTTGACCTTGTGCTGATTGCAAAAGTTGTTTTTGCAGGTCTATTTTTTGGTTTTGTTTCAGATATTGTTATCACTTCCATTGCACATACACACTCTTTTATCAAGAAGATAAAAGTCAGCATGTACATCAAAGCTTTTGTAGGAGGGAGTTTGATTGTTGGGCTTACACTGCTTTTTGGAGAACAGTATATAGGCCTTGGTCTAGGGACCATTGAAGATGCACTCAGTCAAAATCCTGCTGCATATCAAGAGATTCACTGGTACACTTTTGTTCTTAAGACCATCTTTACGTCTCTCTCTTTAGGTGCAGGAGGTAGTGGTGGTGTTATTACACCAATATTTTACATCGGAGCAACAAGTGGTAACTTTTTTGGCTCTATTATATCGCCAGAGAATATTCCGCTTTTTGCAGCACTTGGATTTGTAAGTGTTGTAGCGGCTACGACAAACACACCAATTGCCTCAACGATTATGGCCGTAGAGCTTTTTGGTATTGATATTGCACATTATGCGGCGCTTGCAGCAGTTATCAGTTTTTTGATTTCAGGGCACAGAAGTATCTTCTCTTCACAGATTTTAGCGATGCGAAAATCTGAGATGCTGAGTGTAAAAATCGGTGAAGAGGTTGAAAATATCAACATCTCACTGGAAGAACATGAGATGAATAAAATAGAAAAGCTTAAAAGAAAACTACATAAAAAGCGTAAAAAATAGCTTGTTTATCTCTTAAATATCATTTACTTTCAGACGTAGCCCTTTGATATGTGATACAGGATAAGCGAAAGTGAGTCCTTGTCCTTCACCTGTAATGTCAAGTTCTGTCAGTATTGCTTTTATAATTCTATCAACATTTTTTGTTTTGGTGATAAACATCAGATTTGAGTCTGTAGCCTCTACATGGAGGCGATGGTAAAAGTTGTCCATTTCAGCAAGCCCCATACCGTGAGCTTCCATGATCGTAACACCTCTCGCGCCCGCTTCTTTTGCAGCCAAAAGTGCCTCTTCTGTTTTCTCTTTTGGTACAACAACGTGTACAGCAGAAAATGCCATATCATAAGAGTGAGACTTGTTTGTTCCTTCAACATTGATTGTTGAGAGCTTCATATTGTGTACATCTTCAAGTGCATGACGCAGTTCATTAAGATGCATCTGCTCTTTCTCTTGTTCGCCTTTAACACCGATTTTTTCAGTTATCAGTCCATAGAGCATGACTGTAAGCATTGGAAAGAGTGAAGCAAAAGCGATAAGTCCAAAGCCGTCAATTAGTGGATCACGCCCGGGAATATTTGTAGCAAGACCTAGCCCGATAGCAGCGACAAGAGGTACAGTTACTGTTGAGGTCGTAACCCCTCCACTGTCATAAGCAATAGGAATGATGTATTTTGGTGCCAAGAATGTAAGTACAATTACAAAAAGATACCCTGCCATAATGTAATAGACTATCTCACCACCTACAACGATTCTGTAAGCTCCCAAAGAGATACCAATGGCAACACCAAGAGCAACAAAGAGGCGTAGCACAAAGTCATTTATTTTACCATCACTGATCTCTTTTGCTTTTCTTGCAATAGCTGTCAGGGAGGGTTCTGCCATCGTTGTTGAAAAACCGATAAGAAAACCAAAAGAGTAAATAATAATGTTGTTATCATACTGCGTGAGCTCATACGCCATCATCTCACCGACAGAGAAGAGCCCCATCTCCAAACCAACGATGAATGCATCAAGCCCTAAGATAACAAGTGCAAAACCAATGATTACCTGTTTTAAATTCTCTAAGGGTTTTTTTAAGATAATGTACTGAAAAAAGAGAATGACTGCAAGAATAGGTGCAACATCCAACACAACACCAAAGAGATCTTTGAGGATATCAAGAAAATTAAGATTAAAAGCATATGCATTGTCTACTGCAACTGCTTCAGAAAGAGGAGCAAGGGGTAGCTCTATATGTGCAGAAGGTTCAAAGAACTCATAAACGGCGATACCGTAAATCTGTACAAAAATCATAGGAGTAAGAGATGCAAAAGCGATAAGTCCAAAACCATCTAAAACAGGGTTTCTTCCTTTGATAGTAGATGCAAGTCCTATTCCTAGAGCTGCAACAAGTGGAACGGTAACTGTTGAGGTTGTTACACCTCCAAGGTCATAGGCAAGTCCTACAATCTCTTGGGGAGCAAAGGCAGTTGCAGCTACAACCAGAATATATCCACTGATAATATAGTAGTGGATGGGATGTCCTTTAATGATACGCCAAACACCTAAAACAATGGCAAAGCCTACTGAAAAAGCAACCACCATTCTCAGTGTAGTTGCATCAATACGTTCGGAGCTGATACTTGCTGCTTTTTGAGCGATGACAATGAGAGCAGGTTCAGCTACAGTAGTACCAAAGCCTATCATAAAACCAAAAACAATGATCCAAAAAGTTGATTCTTTGTGCGCAAACTCACTAGCAAGTCCCTCACCGACAGGGAAGATTCCAATTTCAAGACCTAGTAAAAAAAGAGCGAGGCCAACACCTACAATTGCCAGACCTATTGCTGTACTTAGCCAATTATCAGGGATGTTTTGAATAATGGCAAGCTGAAAAAACATGATAACAAGTACAATCGGTAAAAGGTCACGAAAAGACTCTTTTAAAAGTTGTAAAAAAGTTTTAATACTTAACAAATATTACCCTCATATATTTTTTTGTAATAATAGCAAAAGTTGCTGTATTTATTGCTATACTTACGAGATGAAAGTTTTATTTATAGGCGGAATTAAGAGTGGAAAATCTCTTAATGCAGAAAAGTATGTTCAGACACTCTCAAAAACAAAACCTCTTTATCTTGCAACTACTGAGTTTATCGATGATGAAATGCAAGAGAGAATTAAGCAGCATAAAGTACAACGTGAAGATAGATTCATTACCGTTGAAGAGGCTTTAGCACTTGCAAAAGAGATACAAAAACATGAAAAAACTCCTATTTTGGTAGAGTGTTTAAGCATTTGGGTCAACAACATGCTCTATCATGAAAAGAGTGTAGAAGATATGATAGCAGAGATAAATCAAGTGATGATGCAAGAAAAAGATATTGTCTTTGTTATCAATGATGTTAGTTGTGGTGTTATACCTGAGAACAAACTGGCCCGTGATTTTGTCGATGCCAATGGCAAAATCGCACAACTTGTTGCAAATGAATGTGATGAGATCTATCATGTTGTAGCTGGAATTGCTACGAGGATCAAATGAGTAGAATTTTTAAAGGCTTTGCACTGGCTCTCTCGATGCTGACAACTCTACCTTTTTTCAAAGTCCACGATTTTTATAAAGGCATTAACGGTTATGCTGTAATGTTTTACCCTTTAGTCGGCTTGATTCTAGGTTTCATTCTTTACGTGGCATCTCTTCTTTTAGAGCCATATGTGCCGCATTTTCATCTGGGAGTCATTCTCTTTGCTTTGTGGGTTCTACTTACCGGTGCACTGCATCTTGATGGTTTTGCAGATACTGTTGATGGGCTTTTTGTTCCAAGAGAGAAAGCTTTAGAAGTGATGAAAGATCCTCATAACGGTGGCATGGGTATGCTCTTTGGGGGTACATTTTTGATCTTGAAAGCATCATCTATTATGGCTTTGGAAAGTTATACTTTGTTACCATTGGTACTGCTTTTACCTCGCCTGATGATTGTATTACTTATCTATTTTTATTCCTATGTTTCGGGTGGGATGAGTAGTCTGGCAAAAGAGGAGTTGGAATCAAAACAGGTTTTTATAGCAATACTGTATAGTTTACTATTTGTTTTTTTATATAATAGTTGGTCTTTACTGGTTGGAGCACTGTTTATCATGCTGCTTGTCAAACGATTTTTTATAAAACGTTATGATGGTTTTACAGGAGATATATACGGATTTACTATTGAGATAATGGAACTTCTTTTACTCAATCTGATCATAGTGGGGCTTGCGTGAGGATAATACTTGTTCGCCACTGTGAAGTGGATGTTGCTTACCATAAGCGATATAACGGACATATTGATATAGGACTCTCACGCAGAGGCAAAGAACAGGCAAAAGCTTTGGCAAAACGATTTGAAGATGAAAAGTTTGACCTTGTTTATTGCTCAGATCTTCTGCGTGCAAAGGAGACACTCAAGCCATTCAAACAAGCAAAAGAAGCAATCTACACTGACAAACTACGGGAAAAATCATGGGGAAAACATGAAGGAAAAAGTTTTGATGAGATAATGGCTGAAGGTGAGATAGTGTATGAACATTTTGAACAGTGGATAGATGCCCTTGATGGTGAACCGTATGAAGCTTACATAAAAAGAGTAAAAGAGTTCTTTTTAGAGTATCTAGCCTCACATAAGGCGGAAAACATCTTGGTCATAACACATGCAGGTGTTATTCGTGTTTTAATCGCAATAGTGCAAAAACTTTCATTAGAAGAGGCTTTTTGTATAGATGTGTCGTACTCTTCTTATATAGTTTTTGATACAAAAGAGCAGACTTTTAGCACTATTAAATAAAAGCTTAGCTAAAATGTCACTCTTCTTTAATGGACAGCTGGCCGAGTGGTCGAAGGCGCTCGCCTGGAACGCGGGTGTAGGGCAACCTACCGTGGGTTCGAATCCCACGCTGTCCACCACTGAACTACATATCATCTATATCAATTTACAATCATATATGCCTATGTTTAGGTGTTTGCATAATAATATACAATCAGTTATAATACTTTTAAAACACTCTTAGTGTTACCTATTTGTTACCTTTTTATTGAAAATAGTGTTACCTTTTTTTTAGGATATATATTGTGGCAGCTAACAAAGAACCGATAAGATATGATAAAGATTACTCAACAAAGTATGATGGAGTATATTTTCGCTATTCTAAAAAGCGTAGATACAATGGTAAGCCTGATAAATCATATAAAATTCGCTATAGAGTCAATGGTCGTTCTAAGAATGAACGCATAGGTTGGCAGTCCGATGGTATAACAGCAGAGTTCGCACGAAATATAAGAGCACAGAGAATAGTATCCATACAGCATGGAGATGATTTGCCAGACAGTAAAAAGCTTACTTTTGGTGAAGCTGCTAAAAGATATTTTGAAGATCATGCCACTAAAAAATCAATCAAAGAAGATATATATCGGTATAATGATTTAAAACATCTTGATGCTGTTGAAATATCGAAGATTACTATTAGTGACTTAAAAAAAGTACACCAGGTAATGAGAGATAGAGGCGTAAAACATGTGACATACATCAAGGTGGAAGAGTTTTACAATAAAGTTGTAAAGTATGCCAGCGAGATAAATCTTATAAAACAGCAGACTCCTCTTAAAATTCCATCTATTCCTCGTTCATATGATAAAGTAACAGAGATATATACGGATGAAATGCTAGAGAATTATATCGCAGTCATAAAAGCATATCCATATAGAGTTGTATCTGATATTGTCGAGTTTATTCTCCTTACTGGTATGCGTCGTTCGGAGCCATTGAAATTAAAGTGGAGTGACTATAATGAATTGGAAAGTCATGTGATAATTCGGGATGCAAAGAGCGGAAGAGATGAGAAAAAAGTGCTTTCTTCTGAAAGTAAAGCTATAATAGAGAGACAAAAAGGGAAAACTTCCGTTTATATATTCGAGCATGACGGAGAAGCTGTGCGGGCGCAATACCTTAGTTATCATTCCCGTAGAATGGCAGATATGGCCGGAATCCCCCATAACTATAGACCATTGCATAGTTTACGGCATAATTATGGAACTAGAATGGCTATGCAAGGAACACCGGCAATCGTTATAAAAGAGGCATTAAATCATAAAAACCTCGAGACAACACAAAGATATCTTGATGTTGCAAGTTCGCAGTTACAAGAGCATATAGATAAAGTTGAAAATGGTATGCGAACTAATAAAATTCGTGTAGATATAAATTTAAAAAAAGTTCAAGTAAAGGGTAAAAATGATTAATTACATTGTAGACGAATATGGAAATAAAACCCATGCAATAGTGCCTATTGATGAATGGCTAAAGATAATGCATGAACAAAAAATAAGTGGCTTATCAGTTCATAATTATGATTTATCACAAAGTAGTTACCATATTGTACACTTACGAAAAATTTTACATTTATTAACTGCAATGGAAAAAATTCCAGTAGAAGAATGGCAAGAACAATTTAAAAAATATTTTAGTTATTATCATTATTTAAAATCAGCAGATATAGGGCTTTTATATTTATTAAGAAATAAAGATTTTATTCATTTATTATCGAATTATTCAGATGAAAATGCCCAAGAATTATATTCTACATATTTTATTAGTTCTAAGAAAAAAAAGCCATTATCAGAAATAGAATTTAAGACTTTACATGACAAAATTTTTATACTAGATGAGGCACCTTTTTTGCTATATTTTCATGATAATTATAAATATGTTTTTGAGGTACAAAAGAAGATTAGATACAATGCTGAAGCAAAACGACTATTTGTATATGACATTATGGAAGTATTTCCAATTTATATGACTAGTTATTACAATATAACAAAAGAGGATGCTCAAAATAAATTAATGCAATATTTATATAATAATAAAAATGGAGCCAAAACACAACTCCAAAGAGCATTAAGGGAAGCAGATGATAGAATTAATCATGATGGTTGGAAATCTTATTTTTTCATGTAGATACTTGATAACTATGAAATGCTAAAACTTTCTCAATAATATCGACAAACAATCAAAATGTTTTAAAATGTTTTAAAGAGTATTGACAAATATAAAATAATCTCGCTATACTTCTAAAGTTTCAAACTGTTTCAAAGTGATTCAGTCTTAAAAGGAGTATAGTATGAATGATTTTATTACACCGGATAAAGTTTCAGAACTAACCGGCTATAGTAAAGGTGTCCTCTCTAATATGAGGATGAAAAAAGAAGGTTTTCCATTCTATAAGTTTGGAAGAAAAGTTTTCTATAAAGAGTCTGAGATTTTAGAGGCTATAGAAAAGTCAAGAGTAGAAACGACTCCAAAGGCTTCATAATGGAAGCCAAAAAACAAAGCATATATGATACATATGCGCAACACTTACTTATAAGAGGTCTTGTTAAATCTACTGTAGATTTATATCTCAAAGAAGCAAAGCAGTTTTTAGAGTCTATAGATAGTGTTGAATCTATCAATAGAGCTACAGTTTTAGCATATCTTTCAAAATATAATGATATGTCCGCAGGTACAAAAAATCTTCGCTATGGTTCTTTGAGGGCATTTATAAAGCATTTAGATAAAAATGTCACTCCTGGTGCCTATCAAATAAAAATCCCCTATGTAAAATCTAGCCGTAAACTTCCAAATATATTATCAGTTGAGAGATTTATGGAGCGTTTAGAGCGTGTGCAGCACAAAGCACAAGAAAGCTCCAAATGGTTAGATAAGAGGAACTATGCTTTTGTCATGCTCTTATATGCTACAGGAATGAGGGTGTCGGAAGCATTGAAATTTCGTATGTCAGATATAGAAAATGGATGGATTCGCATAGAAAATGCAAAAGGATCTAAAGATAGATATGTACCTATTGCGGATGATGCGATTAGGGCACTTGAAGAGTATATTAAAGTGTCTCCTTTTTCAACGCTGAAAGCCACTTTTATCAATTATCAAGGTAAAGCATTAAACAGAGTCACTGCTTATAAAATTGTTGAGGATGCAATGGGTATGAATCCACACAGCTTGAGACACCATTTCGCAACACATATGATTATAGGTGGAGCGGATATAAGTGTAGTATCTGAATTATTGGGACACTCAAATCTGGTTACAACACAGATATATACACATATCCAAAGACCACAGCTAGCAGATACGGTAAATAAATATCATCCGATGAAACAGGAGGTAATTTAGTATGCAAAATTATAAAGATCCTTATTTAAAAGAAGAAACATATGAAGATGTGTATCGGTTTGTAAAAAAACAGTTAGAGCTTGGCAGTACAGTTGGCAGTATTGCAAATGCGATGCTAGGGAACCGCAAAGGGGAGTTGATTATCACGAAGTGGTATGGAACTTCGCTAATGGGTTTAAATCGTGAAGAGCAGATATGTATTTTTACAAGATTTATAAATGAAGAATTAGGAGAATATATTCCAAAAATTTGTTTAAGTAAAGATGTTCAAGAAAGGGTAATGCAAATATTAAATGATATAGATTTAGATGCGTATGGGGATTATTTAACAGAACTTATGAGTAAGGTTGGATACCGGGAAGTAAATAATCATATTACGGAGATTATTGCATCTTTTCATCCATATATGATGGAAAACAGAAAAGAAGAATTTGAGGCAATGAGCGGAAAAGAGTTACAAGTGGCTTTGGTTAATTACATTAAAGAAAATTTGCAAATTTGCAGTAAAGAAGACGAAACAATTTAAAAAGGGAGAAAGCAGGGGGGATAGAGAATAGTACCCCCTGTAAATAAAACCATGAATGAGAATTATAACATAAATGCAGAACAAGCAGTTTTAAGCTCGCTGTTGTATGCACCTGAAAGATTTACAGAGTATAGTAAAGAGCTGAATAAAGATATATTTTTTCCTATAGGGCATAAAAATATCTATGAGGCAATGTTGGCACTAAATGAGCGGAACTTGCCTATAGAAGAGGAGTTCATTAAAAAAGAGTTGTCCAAGAATGGCAATTTTGATGAAAATGTACTTATCCAAATTATGGTGAAAACGCCAAGTAACTATATAGTGAACTATATAAAAGAACTTCAAGAGTTACATATAAAACGAGAGATATATGAAGCTACTATAAAGTTTCAACATGGGGAGATAGACCATATAAAGCTTTCCTCGTTGATTACAAAAGCAAACAGCTTATATAAAAAAGAGGAAGAATCAAAGCTGCCAAAAAGGGAGTATGAGCATTTAACTCCTTTCATGAAGAGCTTATTTTATGATTTGAAATCAATAAATGAATATCCAGATGGAATGGTGTTTTCTGTCATGCTAGCATCAATGGCCGGACTCATAGGAGCAAGAGCAAAGATTACTAATACAAAGAACATTACCGTATTTCCGGTTATATGGTCTATGATAGTTGCCCCGTCATCTTTAGCCGCTAAATCAACACTCTATAAGTTCGCAAAAGAGTGTGTTTTTGGAGATATTCAAAATAGATACTATGATGAGTATGAAGAAGAAAAGATAAATTATAAAACTTTGTATAAAGGGTATATGGCATTGCCAAAAGAAGAAAAGCTACAAACAGATGAGCCAGAAGAACCGGTGTTAAAGCAACTTATCTTTCACGCTGGCGGAACACCCGAAGCAAAGATTAAAAGTTTACATCACAATCCAAAGGGCGGTGTTGTATTTTATGATGAAATGAAGTCGGAGCTTGAAAAAGGAAATAGTAACGAAGAGTATAAAGCATTGAAAACATCACTATTTGATGGGAGTGTCTTTCATAAGGAACTCGTTAAGGGTGGGACAATGATATTGCGAACTCCAATTTTAAGTGAAGTCGGTTTGATTACGGAAAAATGGCTTTTGGATGCTACACATAAAAATGACATAGCAAGCGGATATATGGCACGGTATCTATTTAGTGTGCATCCAAAATTAGATTTTAAACCATTACAGATTAAAGATATTCATATAGACAAAAAGAAATATGCGGAAGTTGGTGAGTTTATTTTAGATATGTTTGAAAAATATGATGAGCCGGTAGAATTTAGATTGTCAAAAAATGTTGTGCACAAATACATAGAGTGGTTTAATGCATATTCAAGTGATGCATTTTATACGGAGACAGAAGAGGAGATAGCATCATCTGTGAGACTTGGAACATATGTGCTTAAGTTTATGCTCATTAGCTATATTTTTAATAATGCATATAAAAAGATAGATATTTTGGCAAGTGATAATATGCTTGAAATACCAGAAGAGTATTTTTATGAAGCGCTTGAAATCATGCAGATTTTTAGAGAGGGAAGTGATAAGTTACTAAGTCTCTTTGATAAAGCAGATAAATTGAACTATAAAATAGATGATTATGTGCAAAAACTTTATAAGAAAATAGACAAATCACCAAATGGAAAAATAAAGAGATCTGCGGCAGTCAATACAAGAGGATTAAATAGGGAAAAAATAGACCATCTCATAGCAACAGGGATGTTAATATCGACAAAAATCGATAGAACGGAATATTTGAGTAAACCATAGATGCGCTAGAAGCGTTTTTATGGGTATAAGTACACGCAAGAAAAGAGAAAAGCGTTTCTAGCGTAAATATAGAAAATAAAAAATAAGTAAACTTACTTTTTTCATACTTCCAATATGAAGAGAAGGCGACAGATTAAAGGACAAGGAATATTTACAATAATTATGGCTTGGATAAATAGTAGAAGTGAATGTGAATATGATTTAATATTTTTAGGAACTTTTATTTTGGATATGACATGTATTGAATTTATGATGGGAGGTGCACAGTAGAAAACTATAAACGGATTTAAAAATTTAGTCGTCGAGTTCCAGCTCGACAACCAATTTACATTTAAACATAGATACAGGGAGGTAAGCATGTTTAAATATTTTAAGACACGGAAGTATAGCAAAAGTTATAATAAAGTAAGATTAGCAAGTAAACAGTTACAAAGGTTGCAAACTTACATCAAGTTACTTTTACAAGGGGAACAGCTGCCAAAAGAGGCTAGAGACCATAAGCTCTTAAAAGAACATATTGGATGCAGGTAGTTTCATATTGCCGGTGACCTAATTGTTGTATATAAAAGAGTTCAAGGTGTACTAGTCTTTGTTGATATTGGAAAGCATACCAAAATTTTTAATAGCATGTAGATTATATACCTGGTGTAATCATACCAGGTATATATTTTAGTACCTTGCCGACATGGAGGTTGGCAGTACAGGACAAGGATGTCCGAAAGTTAAAAGAGATTTTTTATGTATGCAAATACATCTGCCCAGTAGTAAACTTTATATTCTCCTGCAATCATTATCCCGCCATTGTATAGCTCATAACTGATAGCAATCAGTAAACCTAAAATCAAGCCTGCAAAAGCTGAAAATAATCCTCTCGTGATACTTAATGATTTAGTCATAATAATTCCTCGCATTTTAAAAATTATAACAAGTTTTTAGTGAATCTGCTAAAGGGATATAAAAAGAAGACATGTAAAAGGGTGTATAAGTGTATAAGTTGTATAAATATATTTATATATATCCCTATATATAGGACTTTAAAGCATCTTCTTACTCCATTTAGAGTTATACAAGACTTATACAACTTATACATTTTGTATAACTCTCATCTTCCTACACTTCCAGACTTATACACTTTTGTATAACTCTTATACGCTAGTGTATAAGTCTAAATAGCCTTGAAACATCGTAATTTAGGGATTTTTTATCTAAAAAAACGAAAGTTATACACTTATACGCTCTTCCAGAGAGGGAAAAATAAAAAGACAAGGTTTTTAATGCAAAAGAGGCTTATGGTAGTTAAATTATTTTCCTTTGTTCCAGTGTAAAAATATATTGAATATGCAATTTGTAAAAAATCGCCCTAAATACCTATCCTAAGTGATTGGGGAGTAATATTTCTGTGTAGCGGGTTGGACATAGGAACGGATAACGGATGTAATATTGGAGTTGTTTCGGAAAAATTCGGTAAATAAATTTAATGTTGTTTGCACATTTGAAAAGTATTGTTTTTGTTCCTTTTATCTACGGCAAGGTAGCAGTTCTTATTTAATTGATGTAGTTTAAAAGTTTTATTACTGGATGAATGATTTAGGAAAAAATTTGGCAGCATTCCTATTTGTTTATTATCTAAAAATATGTTTAGATCATGCTTTTTAAGTGTATATTTTTTCTTTGTTCCAGTAACATTTATTCCATGCTTATTTATTATATTGATAGTTTTATCTGTATTGAATCTGATAGTTGTTCCATATGCAACGAGTGCGCAACATTTAAAAGGACGGTTTTTTACATTACTTGAGAGTTTCCATGTGCCTGTGATTTCAATAGCATATGTTGAAGTGATGAGAATAAAAATAAGAAAAGATTTCATAAAGATCCTTTTTGTGCGACAGGTATTTTAGCATACAATAGAAGAAATTTTTCTTGAGTGTGCAGTATGATATAATACCCATATGAAAAAAGAACAAATACTCAACTATCTTAGCAGTGTTAAAACGAAGTACCAAAAAGAGGGTTTTATGATTAAGGCTCTTTTTGGTTCCTATTCTCGTGGTGAGGCAGATGAAAAGAGTGATGTTGATATTCTTGTAGAAGCTACTCCAGAGTTTGCAGCGCGCTATGGATTTGGAGCGATAGAGCGTATCTGTGAGATAGAAAAAGAACTCAGTGTTGCACTGGGTACAAAAGTAGACCTGGCAGACAGTACAGGCATGGGAAAAACTGCCAAAAAGTTCATTATAGACAGAGCGATATATGTCTAAAGAATCCATTGCAAAAGTACATCTCATAATTGAGAAAATCGAATACATAGAGCAGATAGTACAAGAAGCTGGAAGCATTACCGGTGCACTTGAGGATGCAGTTATCAACAGGCCGGCAATTCTTATGCATCTTACAGCAATAGCTGAACAGTTTAACAAGCTCAAACAGTCTCATGCAGATGATATTTTGAGTGCTTTTGATGACAAAGACATTAAGGGAATGTATGATGTACGAACATATATTGCTCATGATTATGAAGGCGTTAACCTTGCCATTGTAGAATGGATCATAAGAAACGGACTTCCAAAGTTTAAAACACAGTGCAAAAGAGTGATAAATAGATAATTGTGTTACCTATATGTTACCTTTTTTAAAGAAGATATGGATAAAGCACCTATATATAGGGATTTTGAGCATATATAGAACTGGTGCTGTCCACCATTCTTCTCTTTTATACCAATTATGTTAACATTTCATTATGATAAGTAGATTTCTTAGAAAATATCTTAGTATTGTTTTCGTACTTGCAACACTTATGGGTACGATGCATCATCATAATGATCTCAAGCAGCATAGTGATTGTCAGATATGTACGATTCAGTCTAGCATTGCGCATGCAGATACACCTGTTGATGTTGTATATCTCACGCAGCTTGATATTTACAGAGAATCTATCGTCACACAACTCACAACACTTCATGATAAGCAGTCTGAAAATCCACTTCACGCAAGAGCTCCTCCTTTTTTCTCCTAAACTTTACAATTAAACAACTATTTTTATAACGGAGAAACAGACAATGAAAAAAATATTAGCTTTGTCTCTTTTTGCCTCTGCAATACTTATGGCAGAGAGTGAAATTGATGCTATAAAAGCAGAATTGCAAGCACAAAAAGAGACGACACAAAAACTAGAAGAGAAGCTTGATGCATTGAGCCGACAACAAGAGAGTACTTCTGTAAATAGAAGTGCAAGTTTTTCACAAAATGCTTATCTGCCAGATATTGCGTTTATCTTAAATATGTCTGCTGTTGGCAGAGATGTAGCAAATGGAGACTATGAAAACTTTGCAATTCCGGGCTTTATTGATGCCTCAGGTGCAACGATGCCATTTAACAAAGAGAGAGGTTTTAATCTTAACTATGCAGAGGTTGCTTTACATTCTGTAGTCGATCCATATTTTGAGGCAGTAGTCTATTTCCACTTGCAGCCAAATGAGTTTGAGATAGGTGAGGCTTATGTACAGACAACATCGCTTCCATATTATCTAAGAGTAAAAGCTGGAAAATTTAAGAGCTCTTTCGGTCGTATAAACTCCAAGCACCACCACTCCTGGTATTTTGATGCACAGCCCATCATCTATAAAGCTCTTTTTGGACCAGATGGCATCAGTGACCCTGGTGTACAACTGCAGTGGATAGCCCCAACTGATGCTTATTTGATGTTTGGAGCAGAAGCACTTCAAGGGACAAATGCGAGAAGTTTTGGCGACAATGAGAGTAATAATCTCTATGTAGGCTATGTTAAGTCAAGTCTTGATGTAACAGATGAGCTCTCCATTCTTGGTGGTATCAGTTATGCGCACGGAAAAAATACAACTACAAATGCGACAGACGTTTATGGCCTTGACTTGACACTGCGCCAAGAGCTTGGGAGTTACTCGTTTCTTCTTTGGCAGAGTGAATATCTTCACAGAGAAAAAGAGCTAGCTACAAGGAGTGATACGCAGGCAGGTCTCTATAGTGAGCTTATCTATCAGTATGATAAAAACTATGCGGCAGGCTTTCGCTATGACGCCATTACAAAGAATGAAGCAGATTTGACTTCTTACAATGGTGTCGATACGAGTGGTTTGGATAAGTACAGTGTAATGGTAGAATATAAACCCTTTCCTATGTCACGACTGCGATTTTCTTACTCTTATGACAGAACAAAAGTCATTAATGATGAAAGACGTAACATCAATGAAGTGATGCTTAGTTTAAACATCGCAGCCGGTGCACATAGTGCACATGATTATTAGGAGAGTAAAATGAAAAAGATATTACTAACACTATTACTAACATCTGTACTATTTGCTTCGCTAAAAGTAGATACAACATATGCGACACTTGGTGCAGTAGCAAAAAAGATAGGCGGTGATGCTATCGAGGTGACTGTTTTAGCTTCGCCTCAGTACGATCCACACTTTATTACACCAAAACCATCACTGATAGCCAAACTTCGCCGAGCTGATCTACTCATTATCAATGGTGGAGGTTTGGAGATAGGTTGGTTGCCCCCACTGCTGAGAAATGCCAACAACCCAAAAATTCGTAACGGCGCAAAAGGATTTTTAGATATATCACACGCTATTGCGATGATTGAAGTACCGACTTCTGTTTCTCGTGCTTATGGGGATGTGCATGCACAAGGTAATCCGCATTACTTTACTGATCCGTATAATATCTTACTCATTGCAAAAGCGATAGAGCAAAAACTCATAGAACTTGACCCAAAAAAAGAACAGTTTTATAGCAAAAATTTTGAGCAGTTTGAAAAAGAGTGGCAAGCCTATCTCAAGAGTTTTGATGCAAAAATGACAGTGTGTACAACAAAAAAAGTGATAGAGTACCATGAATTATATGACTACTTTTTAAAGCGTTATAGCATTAAAAGCTATGGCAACATCGAACCGCTTCCGGGAATTGCACCAAGTTCAAAACATACTGTTGCACTCATTAACACTATAAAAGAAAATGGCATAAAAAAGATTTTACAGGATGTTTATCATGAGCAAAAAACGGCAAAGTTTATTGCTGCAAAAACCGGCGTAAAAGTCGTTGTTATCCCGCATGATGTCGGAGCAGTAGAAGAGAGTGATACTTTAGAGAAGTTTTACGACACAATAGCGAAACGAATATGTCACTGATAGAACTTTTTTGGCCGGCATTTTTGCTGGCCTTTATACTTGTCTTTATTCACACACTTTTTGGTTTGGAGATTATCAGACGAGGTGTGATTTTTACAGACCTGGCGATAGGGCAGTTCGCTGCTATTGGGATGGCTCTTAGTATTGCATTTATGGATGGAAGCTATCAGACGATACTGAGCTTTTCTTTTGCCATTCTTGCAGCACTTATTATCACATGGGCAACGAAAAATGTTGAAAAGATTGAGGCTTTCATTGGTCTTTTGTATGCTTTTGGGATTGCTGTGATAATGTTGGTTTTGGCACAAAGCTCAGAAGGAACCGAACTCTATTCAAAACTGAGTGCGGCTGATATTTTATTTACATCACCGAATGATTTTTACAAAAGCATGGCTCTTTACAGTGCTGTTAGTCTTGTTATGTTTGTTCTTTATCCAAGACTGCAGGGGATAAAAAAAGAGTTTTTGTTCTTTGTGATGCTAGCTGTAACTGTAACCTCTTCAGTACAGTCTGCTGGAGTTTTGGTTGTTTTTGCACTGCTTATAGCGCCCTCTTATGCAGGAGTGATGCAAAAACGATTTAACTCTTTTGCTTTTGCAACACTTTTTGGATCTTTTGCCCTCGTTATTGCCCTTGTGGCATCTTACTTTTTAGATTTGCCAACCGGTTATGCAATCATTTTCGTAACAGTTACCTTTTCACTGCTCTTTGTGGTATTATTGAGCATTATAAAAGGAAAGAGATGAAAAGTAAAATATTGGTTTTTTTACAGTTCTTTATTATATTTTTGATGCTTTTGCCCCTTGGAGAAAAGATGCATTATCTTTATGCAGGTATGTTTTTCTCTGTAGCTGGTGTAATCATAGGCTTGCTCGCGATCAATACACATGAAAGAGGAAATTTCAATATTCGCCCAGATATCAAAGAGGAGTGTGAGCTCGTTACTCATGGTATCTATACCTATATCAGACATCCGATGTACCTTTCTGTTCTTACTATAATGTTAGGTGTAGTGCTTATCTATTTTAGTTTTTATGAAATTGTTCTCTATATAGTTTTAGTGAGTGTTATGCTTACAAAACTTTTTTATGAAGAACATCTGTGGCAGTACCACAGCCAAGAGTACGAAGTCTATAAAAAACATACAAAAAGGCTTGTTCCTTTTATATTTTAACAATTCGATATAATAAGATAGACACAAAGGGCAGGTGTATACGATTTTATCTCTCGTTCAGACAAAGAGTTTTGAAGAAGAGCCAATTCAAGCCGGTTTGTATGATCTAAATCGTTATGCCAGAAGACCATGGAATAAGGAGTAGGTGATGGATATTGTTCTTCTTATAAAATCCATAATGGGTCTGGTCGTAATTTTAGGGATTTTAATAGCATTTTTTCTCTATACTCCAAGTGGAAAGAAAAAAGAAAAAAAAGAGAAAAAAAGTTATATACAACCGAGTAAGCCAAAGCCAAAACATGAACTAAAGGACCTGCTTGCAGTTATTCGCAATAAGCATGCAACAACTGAAGAACTAGCGGAGGCACTGGAGCTAATCATCAAATATCATGGGCATATTCATCCAAAACTTGGAATCCGGACACATTCTGATTTTGATATCTATTCAGAGGTACTTTTGCGTATTTGTCGCCATCCCAACACAAACAAAGGTATCATCATAAAGTTTGATAAAGAGTTGGAGAAATTAAATCCAGACTATGTCAGGGAGATAAACGACTCTCTGACAAAGGGGCTCAATTCAAGAGGAATATAGTTCTAAAAACTGTCTGTAATCGGACCTTGTACTTTATAGATATGAAGTTTTTGCAGTGCTGCGAGTTCTTCTTGGTCTTTTACAAAACTTGCAATGATTTCTATGCCAAGTGATTTTGTTACAACTTCAAGCGCATTCATAGACTCCTCTGTCTGGTCAAGCAGGAATGTGACATCTGCTTTGATAAACTCAGGATTAAGCTCTTTGAGATAGTTAAAATCACTGCTCTCACCTGTGAAAGCATTAATACCGAAACCAAAATTATATTTTCTAAAAAGATCAACAAAACCTTTGACTGTTGCGGTGTTATGTAATGCAAAACTGTCAGAGACCTCAAAATAGAGTTTGAAGTTCAATTTTTTCGCATAGAGATAAAAGAGTGTAGAGAGTTCATCAAATGCTTTTGTATCTTTTAAAAACTCATTAGAGAGACGAATGGAACAGATACTGTCTTTGAGCTCAGGATGATCGATGGTAAGTAGATTTTTGAGGGCTACAAGGTACATTTTACCAACAAGTCCAAGGTTGATAGCCGGTGCGATAAAGTCACCATAGTAGAAGTGTTTATCTTTCCCGCCATCAATAGTAAAGGTCATGACTTTATGATTAATTTCTTTGGTCTGTGTATCCATTGTTGCCCAAAACTTCAGACTAAAGTAGTTTTTCTCTATGGACTCTTCTAAAATAGCACGCCACTCTTCTTTTGGAAGGGCATTATGATTGTTCTCTTCATATACATAGATATTTTTTTGCTCATCCGCTTTGGCTTTTATCAGTGCATCATCAGCACGTGTAAGCAGATCACTGATGCTAACATCCGGTCTGTATCGATAGATACCGATGTTTATATAGACCTCTTTAGTGTTGATATCATATTCATCCGCAAGTTCCAGAAAACTCTCAAAGATATTTCTTGAGATTGATTCAGAGAGAAAAGATTCACAGTCTGGTAACATAAGCGTAAATTCGGTTCCATTCACACGAGCAATGAGATGTTCGTCAATGCTTTTTGATTCCTCTTTAAAGATATCTGCAAGAGAGCAAAAAAATGCATCGGCTTCTTTTCGTCCGAGCTGTTTGTTGAGAATCTCTGCACCGCTAAGGGCGATAAGCATAATACATCCACCATCATTTTTTGTCTCAAGTTGTAGTAGTTCAGGAAGTTTGAGCATAAGATAGCGGCGATTGAAGAGTTTTGTAACAGGGTCATTATAGAGGAGTTCACGGTTTCTTTGTGCTGCTTCATTTGCTTTATTGAAGATCTCTTCAACTTTTTTCACCATTGCGTTCATTGCGTGAGAGACCTCTTTAAACTCTGTAGTATAGGGTTCTTTTGTCTCTATAACAAACTCATTGTTGAGGATTGCTTCAGCTTGATGCTGAATGCGTTTGAGCGGTTTGAGGATGAAGTGCAGCATAATGCTTAAAAGGCTTAAAGAGATAGTAGCGAAAATCACAAACAGATAAAGCAGTTTTGTAAATGTTTGATAGAGTGCTTCATAAACGATTGCAGTGTCTGCTTCAACGGTGACTTTTCCGATAATATTCCATCCTGATGTTACATCAGATTTAACAGGCTTTAAGTGGATATCTGCAAAATCGATAAACCATGCAGGAACACCTTCTATTGGGTCGTTATCCTCTTGTTTGTAGCTGAAGCTTGCATCATTGGAGGTGAACTCTATGCGTTTGTAGTAGCCACTGTCAAATTCTGAGTCAATGACACTCGTAATCATAACAGGCTCTCCCCCGGTTTGGGCTATTTTGTTGGTTAGTGAGGAGATGTTGTTAACAGTAGTCTGGTAGAGACTCTCAACCATATCCTCTTTGGCTGTTTTATAGTTAATGACCATAACAGAGCCTAAAATTGTTATTATCATCAGTGAGAGTGCCAATGCCATCTGTTTAAATAGTGTCATAGTTTTTTCCTTTTCATATTGGCTTCGAGTTTCTTCCATTTTTTAGATTTTGGTCCGGTGTCTCCGTTTATCATCTTTATAACCTTGATAAGGTCAGGACGTTTAGATACCGGAAGAACAAGTCTGTTGTTGTTTCCTAAAATAAGAATGTCATTTTTAGATTTTGGATTTGGCACTTTAAAATAGGCCAAAACCATATGTGAACTCTTTTTCCCTCGTCTGCTTTTGTAGATTACATAAGCAAATTTCATTCTATGTGGGTCAATACCGAGTTCTTTGAGAATATAATACTTTGCAATAGTATAATCTTCACAGTCCCCTTTGTTTTTGCCGATAAACTCATAAAGCGTTGCCCAGTAGTCACTGACACCGTAAACTTTTTTATCACTTGCATACTTTATGAAGTTGACCCATGTGTTTACAGTGTTGAGCTTTTTCATAGTAGAAGCATTTTTTAGTTTCTGCAGTAAAGATGTGTTTATATCGGCAAAACGATTTTTTGCAAAAACGCCATATTTTTTCAGCGCACGCTCTTCTAGTTTTTTATCTATAAGCTGATCTGCATGCAGCACGGAAGAAGATATGATAAAAATCACGAGAAGCTTTGTCAAAAAATTCATGCTTTATTATACTATAGACTTCTTGCATAACTAAGATATATCTATTTTTACTGCTGTCTTTTATTAAATCCTGAAGTTCCAAGTTTGGCTTCAATTTGAAAGTTTTTTGCATAAGCTTTGAGATAAGTTGGGATGGCTCTGCCTTTGAGTTTCATCATATCTTGCAGCATTCGTTTGGCGACATCTTCTTCGCAGAGCTCTTTTACCTGCGTGAGATAGCTAAAGAGCAACTCGCCTTGGCGAGGCAGGGAGATTTTGTATGTGGAGTCTGTTTTGGCATATATCCAAAGTGAAAAAGCATAAAAGTTTTCATAAACGCTTGCATCTTGCCAAAGAAGCGGGAGTGATTTTTTGAAATTACCCGAGTTGTAGTAGAGGTCCCAAAAGCGTGCAAAACGCTTCATAATCTGAATATCTTTGAAAGAGAGCTGATTGTTTTTTAAGATATCATAAGGTGGAATGTCACTGTAGACCATACCGTGCTTGATATCATGACGGTTAATGTGTGTGCCTGATAGTTTTTTGAGTATGCCGATTTGAATCTCACAAGAGCTCAGACGCATTAGCCCATCAAGGTTGTGTCCAAAACTCTCCAGCGATTCTCCCGGAAGACCGACAATCAAATCCAAATGGATATGCGCTGTTGTCTCATTTTCCAAAAAGGCGATATTGCTTTTGATTTTATCAAGCTTGAGTTGGCGTGAGATATTGTCTGCAACCTCAAGATTGAGTGTCTGTATACCGATCTCAAGCTGCAGGGCTCCATGGGGAAAGCGTTTTATCTTCTGGCGCAGACTCTCTGGAAAATGGTCTGGAATGACTTCAAAATGAGCAAAATAGGGTGGTTCTTTGGCTAAAAAGAAGTCCAAGATGCTGTTGGCCGTTTTCATGTTGAGGTTAAAAGTTCTGTCGACAAATTTAAAGTTTCTCGCTCCCCTTTGCCACAGTTTTTCAAACTCCTCTAAAACTTTCTCCAAATCAAATGCACGGACCTTTTCATCCATGGAAGAGAGACAGAACTCACACTCAAAAGGGCATCCACGTGAGACCTCTACATAGATATATCGGTTTTGGATATCATGGTCGCTGTAGTGCTCATACGGGAGATTTATTGCTTTGAGGTTGGGTATGCTCATACGGATGATACGCTCATGGGCAGTACCGTTTTTGATATCTTTGCAGAGTTGATAGAATGCTAAATCACCTTCACCCTGGATAATATAATCAGCCAGATCAAAGTTCACACGGAAGGGCAGGTAGGTTACTTCCGGACCACCTAAGATGATGGTAGTATAGGGTGCAACTTTCTTTAAGATATGAATGAGTTCATGGATTTGGCTTGCATTCCAGATGTAGACACCAAGTCCGATGATGTCAGGATTGTTATCAAGAAGCTTCTCTGCCACACTTTGGAGGGCATCATTGATGCTAAACTCTAAAATCTCTGTATGCTCACGCAACTCCTGCATATTTGCATAGAGATAACGAAGACCGATTGCTGAATGCGTATAGCGTGAGTTTAGCGTGCTTAAAATGATTTTCATAAAGGAAGTGTAACATAAAAAGAGAGATTAAAAGAAAAACAGCCAAGAGAAATAAAAGGGGAAAAACTCGGCTGTTTGAAAAATTTATAGGAGTATATGTGTCTCGCTTATGAAAGGGGGAAAACATAATTGAGATGTGAAATTATAATAATTATAAGTAAATATTAGGTAAATATCTAAACTTTCCCTTTTTTCTCTTTGTATTCCACTAACATTTGGTCAAGTTTGGCAAATAACAGAGCGGATGCATCTTCCATTGTAGCAAAGTTTTGTATGATTTTCTCTGGATTGTCATACTTGATCACAGTTCCATTATGAACAAATTCCATATTTTTAAAAGCCATTTCATGTACTTGAGCATGTGGTGCATCCATCTCTTTAAAGGCTTTGGTATGACCGAATCTCTCTTTACCGACACCCTCATACCATTTCCCCATACGGCAGTTGTGATGGTCAGGGAAGATTTTACTTGTATCATCATCGAGTACTGCTGAATATGCATTAGATTTAAAGAGAATATGGTCTACTTTTACAAGCGTTGTAAAGAGTCTGTTTTGGATGTTAATTGCTGTATTTGAAGCATCTTCTGCAAGATGATTTAAATCTTTGAAAGTTGTTTCAAACTCATTGATAACCGTACTGGACTCTTGAGCGATATTACTGATCTCATCAGAGTTGCTACGCATATCGTTTGCTTCTTGTTGGAGTGTTGAGATAGTAATTTCTATCTCATTTGTCGCTTTTTGTGTGCGTTCTGCAAGTTTTCTTACCTCATCGGCAACAACAGCGAATCCGCGTCCATGCTCCCCTGCACGGGCAGCTTCGATTGCCGCATTCAGTGCAAGAAGATTTGTCTGGTCGGCGATATCTTTTATAAGACCGATAACTTCGGAGATTTCACGGCTTCTGCCTTCAAGAGAGACAATACCTTCATGGGATGAGGCAATAAGTTCTACAAGTAAGTTCAGATGCTCGCCAATTTCCAAGACACTGCTGAGTGATTCTGCAGACTCCTTTGCAGTTTTTTGGGATACATCAACAATTTCACTTGCATCTTCCGATGAGCTTGTCAAATCTTGCTGAATAATGCCAAGACCTCTTGCGACACCACCCCCAAGAGAAGTAAACTTTTCGGACATCTCTCCTCGGATTTTTGTCTCATAGCCATCGGCAATAGATGCAATCGCCTTGTTGACGTTTACGGCAGTTGTTTTAAAGATACCTTGGAGCCCCTGTGGATAGGTATGACGATATGTTTTCCCTTTGGAAGCCGCTTCAATGGTTGTTGCAATGTCACGCATAAAAGCTTCGAGCTGGTCAATGGTATCGTTGAGAGCCCATGCGATTTTTGCATTTTTAGAGTTGTCGTTTGGAATGTTTGTAATACGATCTTCGAGTTCTCCTTTGGCTGCGTGAGCAAGAACCCTTTGAATATCTAATATGATTTTAGATGTTGAACTTGAAGAGTTCTGTGTCGGTATGAAAAGAGATGCGACCAAAACAAGAAGCAGAAGCGCAGCTAAAATATAGTTGCTTGCAACAAGAGCATAGAGGGTAACAACAGTTAAAGCGACAAACAATACAAGGGACTGTTTATTTTTGAATAGAGATGATAAATTCATCGTAACTTACTCCTTCTTTATGTAATAGATCATCAAGGATCTTCTCACCGGCAGCTATACCACCACTTCTTTCTGCTTGAACCATCTGTTCATAAAGCGGTTTAATAAGAGCAAGTGCTTCAGGATTTGGTTTTCGTCTTACCGAATAATAGCCAATAATGTTACCTCTTGTATCAAAAGAAGCCGTTACATTGGCATAGACCCAGTAGGCATTGTCATTTTTTGTTTTGTTGATAACATAGGCAAAAATCTCCTGCTTGTTTTGGATACGTTCCCATAGAAGTTTAAATACTGTTTTTGGCATATCAGGATGACGCACAATATTATGTGGTTTTCCAAGAAGTTCAGCTTCTGTATACTCTGCCATCTCTATAAAAATTTTATTGACATAGGTAAGGCGACCTTTGGCATCTGTTTTAGATACGATGAAGTCATTTTCACTCATCTCTCGTAACATAATTTCCACCTTGTTTTTAGTGATAGGAAGTATTTTATCATAAAAGTATTACAAATGCGGTTATAATTTTAGAATGATTTTACTACTAGGCATCTTTTACTATTTTTATTTTTCTGTTGTCGGTATCTATATTATCTTTTTACCAAAGGTTTTAAGCGGCGTGGGCTACAGTGCCAGTGAGATAGGGATTATCTTCGCTGCTGCACCGCTTATTCGTTTTATATTGCCGTTTTTGTTTATGCGTGGATTGCAGTTAAACTCCAAGATATTTAATGGCTCTTTGGTTTTAGTCGCTGTGAGTGCATTCTCTTTTTATCTCTCGCTAGAGCATTTTTATTTTCTGTTGCTTTCAAACATTGGCCTTGGAGTGGGGCTTAGTCTGATACTCCCTTATGTTGAGCTTATCTCTTTGGACTCGATTGGTAAAGAGCGTTATGGGAAAGTGCGACTCTTTGGCTCGCTTGGTTTTATCATCGTGGCACTTGTGCTTGTGAAGTTTTTGTCATCTGCTTATGTCGCTTTAAATTTTTTATTTGTTTTGACACTAATCATGACAGCAGTTGCCTACTTTGTACAAAGCACTGCGGTGGCCAAGGAATCACAAAGCCAAGAGAACTATCAAAATGACATCCATCTTCTGCGTGATTATAAACTCTGGTTAGGACTGCTGTTGATGCAGATGAGTTTTGGTTCTTTTTATAACTTTTTTACAATCTATGAGACAGACAGAGGTATTTCGCTTGATATGACAATATATCTCTGGAGTTTTGGTGTTATCGTTGAGGTGGCAATGCTCTATTTTCAGGGAAGGTTTCTTCGCGCTAATCTTTTGAGCGTTCTGCAGATAACCATCTTTGCAACAATCATTCGATGGTTTTTGATTTTTGCATATCCGACAAACTTGAGCGTGCTCTTTTTTGCTCAATCTCTGCATGCACTGAGCTTTGCACTTTTTCACTCTGCAGCAATTTCTTACCTTTTTGCTAATTACAGGCACAAAAGTCTTGCACAGCAGTTTTTTTCAGGTATTACATATGGTTTGGGTGGGCTTCTTGGAGCACTGTTAGCGGGCTTTATCTATGAGTATTATGCCCAGCAGCTATTTCTAAGCTCTTCATTGATTGCATTCATGGCATTTGCAATGATCTCTTGGTATAAGCAGGAAAAAGAGAGAGGTGTCAAAGAGAGACTTTTTTGATATATTTGATATAATAGAATAGATGTAAAAAGGAAGAGTATGCAGGATGATTTTTTAAGCAGTGCTATCGATTTAAAATATATACTTGATTCTTTTAATAAAAATGTTATTTTTTCAGCTACTGATTTGAGTGGAAAAATTCTCTATGTAAGTGATGCATTTTGTGAGATAAGTAAATACAATGCAGATGAACTTATTGGAAAAAATCACAATATCGTACGCCATCCAGATGTTCCGGACACACTATTTGAAGAGTTGTGGCGTACAATAAAAGCAGGAAAAAGATGGGTTGGTGAGATAAAAAACAGAGCAAAGGATGGGAGTGACTATTGGGTTCTTGCTCATATTGAGCCCTATTTTGATGCAAAGGGTAAACATATAGGCTATCATGCTCTACGACACAATATTACAAACCAAAAGAAGATAGAGAAGCTCAAAGAAGAGATAGAGAGTATTAATGAGTATTTGGAAGTAGAGGTAGAAAAAAGAGTTGTAGAGGTTGTAGCGCTTAATAAAGAGATACGTGAAACACAAAAAGAGATTATATTTACCATGGGAGCCATCGGTGAGATTCGCTCAAAAGAGACAGGTAATCATGTCAAAAGAGTTGCTGAGTATTCAAAACTTTTAGCAAAATACTGTGGTATTGACAACTATTATGCAGAGATGTTAAAAGAGGCAAGTCCAATGCATGATATTGGCAAAATCGGTATTGCTGACAGTATTTTAAACAAACCCTCGAAGTTAACTTTTGAAGAAAAAGAGATAATGAATACACACACAACGTTGGGTTATGATATGTTACGACACTCTGATAAGGAACTTTTGCAAATTGCTGCAACAATTGCTTATGAGCATCATGAAAAATATGATGGAAGTGGATATCCGAGAGGTCTGCAAGGTGAAGAGATTAGTATATACGCAAGGATTACGGCCATTGCAGATGTTTTTGATGCCCTTGGAAGTAGTCGAGTCTATAAAAAAGCTTGGAGAGATGAAGATATTTTTAAAATGTTTGAAGAAGAGAAGGGAAAACATTTTGACCCGACTTTGATTGATATATTTCTTAATAATAGAGATGATTTTTTAAAGATAAGAGATAGATTTAGTGACTGTTAAATGAGAAAATTAATTGACTCTCTCACTGATTTAATTCCCTTTGAATGTGTTCGAGTGTACGTGAGAGTTTATAGTACTCATTGAGATAAGGAGAGTCTATAGAGAAGAGAAGTTGTCTGTATTTGAGGTAGTTCAGCCATACTTTTTTGCTCTGTTTTACTCTTCCGCGTTTGATAAGCTCCAAACTTACAGCAGCATTGATAAAGCCTTTGAGGAGTTTTGTCTCATTTGTCGCCTCAAAACGTTGAGGGAACCAGAGTACTTCAAGTGCCTCATGCGCATCATAAAAGCGTTCCTCACGCAGGCACGCTTTGAATTCGTCAATTTTACTCTGTGTCATTGTCATCCAACAGCTGCATATTTTTACGCCAGTAGCCACGTCCGCCTTTGAGTGAGATACAGTGGTGCTTTGGAAACTTCTCTTTATACTCTTGAAGTCTCTCCAGTGTAGCTTTCCCTGTATCACAGTAAAAGACAAAAACACTTCCCTCTGGGTACTCTTTCAGCTCATAAGGATTGTATGTAACGGTATCGGCTTTTTCTATAGGAGAGAGAACTGTGTCAACAAGAACTACTTTTTTTCCCTCTTTTTCAAAACGCTTTTTGTTTTCTAAAAACTCTTTTTGAGTCCATTCATTTGGGTAATTCATAGTGTAATTATATTGTGGCACTTTTAAGTTAAGATAAGTACAATAACATAATGGCAAAGAAAAATAAGAAAAACAGCAAAATCAATCAGCGGATACGAAAATTTTTTGATGGAGATCCTTTTGATGTAGGGATAGAGCGTGTTGAGAGTAAAACACTCAGCGAGCTTTTTAGTGCACTTGGTATCTATGATATCGAGCATAACAAAAAACTGATGGTCAAAACACTTCGTATGATATGGTCAGAAGCCGAGAGTGCGATGCGTCAGGATATCTTGCACTTTTTTGAAGCAGACGGAAAAGTTTATAAGTCCCAAAAGCCAAAAGATGAACCACACTTTAATCGCCAAGAGAAGATTGAAGCTATCTTGGCAGAGTTAGATGTCAATGATGAAGAGGCACTGCGTCTGCGTGAGGTGTTTTCTACAGTGCGCTCTAAGAAGATAACGATTGAGAAGATGGAGTCAAAGCTCCGATATATTCGTTTTGAGTTGAAAAAAGAGAAGCTCGAGCGTGAGCTGGAGGGTTTTTTTGATCTTGATAACAGTTTTGAGTTTAATGCTTCACTCAAATACGAACTGTATGAGCAGAGTTTTCATAAGATCTTAACACTGCATACAAAACCCTACTTCTATGAGTTCATAGAAGACAATCCCTATGAAGAGATAGTTGCAATCATAGGCAGGGACAAAGTAGCAGTCGTAGAACAAAAACAGCAGCAAATAGATGCCTTTTTACAAGGGCTTAAATATCCTCACGCATATCTCTCTACAAAAGAGATTTTGGATTCCCTGCGAGCTTCACCTCCTAAAACAACACTAACATATCCCTTAATGAGTGCGAAAGTTTTAAAGCGTATCGTCGCCCAGAAGATTGATGCCAAAGAGATAGAGCTGCACAGTGAAGAGGTACTTATTGTTGTAGATGAGCGTCTTACACTGCCATATTCGGAGCTGGAAGTTGCTTACAATCTGGAACTGCATATAGAACTTGATGGACTTTTAGAAGAGATATGGGAGTCCAAGCGTTTTAATTTTGATGCAGTCCATATTGAAGTAAAAAAAGAGTATGAGGATGAGTTTTTAGAAGAGCTGTGTGAGCTGGTAGAGGAGTGCAGAGGATATGCCGAATTGCTTCACTTTAGTGAGGAGGAGCTTCACGCAAGAGTCTATGAGTTCGTTTTGGAGTTATTACCAGGAACACTTCATCTCACGGAGAAGATCAAGCGAAAGATTACCCGAAGGTTTCTACACTCCATCCAAGGTGAGTTGATTAAAAAACAACGTCAGGAACTGCTTGCACGAACGATTCGTGATTTTAAAAACCTTTTTCCTGTTGCACGGGGAATGCAACGAAAACTGACACTGCATATAGGTCCGACGAACAGCGGTAAAACATATACGGCAATGCAGCAACTTCAAGAGGCAGATACCGGTTACTATCTTGCACCATTACGACTGCTTGCTCTAGAGGGGTATGAGACACTTAAATCAAAGGGAATAGATGCTTCTTTGATAACAGGAGAAGAGCAGATACTTGATGATGATGCGACACATATCAGTTCAACGATTGAGATGATGAACTATGATGTGGATGTGGATGTCTGTGTTATCGATGAGGTGCAGATGATAGATGACCGTGATCGTGGCTGGGCATGGGCAAATGCCATTATTGGAGCACCCGCATCTGAGGTGATAATGACAGGCTCACCAAATGTTAAAGATGCCATTATAGCCCTTGCAGAGTATCTTGGAGAAGAGCTTGAGATCATAGAGTTTGAGCGAAAAAATCCGCTTGAACTCTTAGAAAAACCGTGTGATTTTAAAGAGATAGAGGCAGGGAGCGCTGTGATAGCTTTTAGTCGTAAAGATGTGCTTGGTCTCAAACAGCGTCTCTCTGCAGAGTTTAGTGTGAGTGTTGTTTATGGAAATCTTTCCCCAGAGGTCAGACGTGAAGAGGCTCGACGTTTTCGTGAAGGAGAGACACAGATCCTTGTTGCCACAGATGCTATTGCCATGGGGATGAACCTGCCGATTAAGACTATACTCTTCTCAAAGGCTGAGAAATTTGACGGCATTGCGCAACGTAATCTTTTTGCTTCAGAGATTCAACAAATCGCCGGTCGGGCAGGGCGATACGGTCTACATGAAAACGGCTATGTGGGAGCACTCAATAAAGAAGCTCTTTCAATTATAAAGAAAAATTTTGCAAAAGAGCCAAAAAAGATAAAAACACCGTTTAAAGTGATGGCCTCGCTTGACCATATCAGGCTTGTCAGCTCTATTTTGGAAGAGAACTCGCTCGAGGAGATTTTACGCTTTTTTATTAAAAACATGGAATTTAACGGTCCATTTTATGCGGCAAGTTTGGATGATATGCTTGAGGCCTCACGTATAGTGGATTCATATGATTTGGATATCGCTACGAAGTATCATTTGGCATGTGCACCACTGACACTGAAATCTGCCTATATTATAGAGGCCTATGAGAGTTATATCCATGCGTTGGAGAAAAAGGAACCTGTTTACTACCATCCACCACGCCTGCAGGGTTCACATGCACAAACTTCTGATGAACTTTTGCGTGCAGAAGATATGGTCAAAGAGATATCTCTTTATCTTTGGCTCTCTTACAGGTTTGGTGAGAATTTTGTAGATGAAGAAAAAGCACGGCGTTATCGAGGTGTGTTGAATAAGTACATAGAAAATACTTTGCAACAGACACAGCTTGCACAGGTTTGTAAACTCTGTTCAGCTCCACTGCCGCTCAATTCAAAGTATGCGATCTGCCAGTCCTGTTTTCGAAAAAACTACACGCATAGACGGGGACCAAGACGCCCCCATTAAAAATTTCTAGCTTTTGAACTCATTGATGGTTGCCTGTAAAGAGGAGGCAACATCAACAAGTTTCTGCAGATCACTCTCAATACTCTCTACACTTGTTTTATTTGCAGTAGAGAGGGTCTCTATGTCGGTAATATATTGAATAATCTCTTTGAGATTTTCACTCATCTTAAGACTATCCTCTTTTGATTTGTTTGCAACTTGTGTCGAGTTGTCCATCGCATCGGTTGTGATGTTGATTTTTGCTTCGACATCTGCAGAGATATCAGCAAGTGCTTCAATGTTTTTGGTATTATGTGCCATTTTATCGCTGACATCATTAATGGCTTGAACAATTGTATTGACACTGATATCTATCTCACTGAGTCCTTTTTGTGTTCTCTCCGCCAGTTTTCTTACTTCATCGGCAACAACGGCAAAACCACGTCCGTGCTCTCCCGCACGTGCCGCTTCTATGGCAGCATTGAGTGCGAGCAGGTTTGTCTGTTCTGCAATTTCACGGATGATGTTGAGTACATCTTTTACCTGATCGGCATCAGTTTTAAGAGAAGAGAGCTCTTGATGCAGTTCAGCTTCTGTCTCTACAAAGCTGGTAACTTCAGAGCTTAAAGTATCTAGAGACTCTTTGGCACTGGAGAGTTCCTCTTCTGCTGCGAGAATTTTTGCTTGGGTTTCAGTAGCAGCTTCTATTGTCTCTCGTAAGATATCTTGAATAGCTGCACTTTTTTGACTAGTTTTTTCAACGAGTGCCTGTTCTTGTTGTGTTCCTTTGCGAATAACATGTGATGCCATCTCTATCTCATTGGCAATAGCTTTGTTTTGGTGACCTAATGATTTGACACTGTTTACAGTAGTCTGAATCATCTCTATAAAGTTGTTGACCTCATTGGCAGCCGCACCGAACTCATTTCCTTTTTTATAGGCAAGTCTTTTTGTCAAATCTTTATCACCACTGACGAGATTGGCGATTTTTGCTTTGAGTCGTTCAAGTGGTGAAAAGATCTCTTTGACAAAGAAGATAGAAGCAAGAATGGCAAAAAGAATACCTGCTACAACAAGAGAGATGAGTAGCATCATATTTGTGTTTTGAATTTCTGCATCGTTTTTATCAAGGGAGATAACAAGATCCATTGCTCCGAGTGCATCACCTACATTTACGTTATAGTGACACTGCAGACATCGTTTTTCTGCTATCATCGGTTTTATCATACGAATGGTATGATGGTTGTTTATATCCTTCTCCAAAATTTTTGTTGTTTTGTTGGTAAGCGCATCTATAAGAAGTGGATCATTTGTAAATTTTTCTGCAGGGGCATAAACTTCGATAACTGCTTTTGATTTGCCTATATCCAAATATTCGATACCATCAATTTTTCTGGCATGTTTAAAAGCATCCTGAACGATTTCTGGATCACCCATCATCATACTTGTTGTCATGGTTTGAAAGATGGATTCACTGAGCATTTTGAGTGATTTTTTAGCAGTTGTATTGGAGAGTTCATGAAGCGTAGATGATAGATAGTAGCTGATAGAGACAAGTCCGGCAATACTAAGCCCCAAAATAGAAATGATTACTTTTGATTTTACTGAATGAAACATGACAAGCCCTGTGAAAAATTTTTCTACCATTGTAGCTAAAGATTGTCTTTGAATTGTCACATAGTGTAGATTAAATACTCAATTTGTTCCAAAACTTTTTGATTCTCAAGATCGTTTTTTAGCATATAAGCCAGTGCTGCACCTGCTCCGACTCCCTCTTTTGCTTCTCCCTCATCATATTTGTGTAAAACAGGGATTTGGGACTCTGCAAATGAGAAAGTTGTGTAAACTGCGTGAGGTTTGTAGCTGAGCTGCTCTAAAATACGAGCAATATTTGAGTTTTTATCATGTGTGACCCACGCTGTTGTGGCTAGGGTAATATTTTCATCTTTAACACGCATCAAAACATCCTCACGCAGGGCATCAGCGATAAGCAGACAGGCTGCCATCTGTGTCCCACCAGCGAGTACTACATGAAAACGACGACTTGCCTCTAAGATAAATCCGGCACAAAAAAGCAGCATATTATCACTTACAATATCTAATTTTTCAAAGTTTGACATATCTTCACGCAAAAGTGAAAGAGCCTGCTTTATCGTCTCCTTTTTTATGTTGTCTGGAACATGTAAAAAGCTTGATGAGAAGTCATTGGCAACATCATATCCAAGTGCAAGGGCTGAAGCAGTAGCTGTTGTTGTACCTGCTGGAGTACTCTCCGCTAAGATAAGATAGTTGCCTTTTAGTTCATATGTTTTACCTGCTTGGCGACCTTTGTTGAAAATCTCCTTGGCATTTATATTGGCACCTTTGTTAATTGCCTCAGAGGGTTTTATATCAAAGTTATGGAGTGTAGAGTTTTGCGGTTTTTTTACAAGTCCCAGATCAAAAATCTCAATGCTTGAAAAGGGTGTAAGATTATGTGCTGCTCGGGTAATAAGTGCCGGAGTTGGTACACCTGTCGGTGTTTCTGCCAATTCACCAAGAGAGAAAACTTTTTGGGTAGAGATAAATTCGGCATCAAGAGTTGGCGTAAGAGGAATCATCCCTGGAATACCGGCTTGTGTAATGCCTTCTATCTCACAGGTTTTTGTTACACTTGCAGATAAAATAAAGTCGGCTTTCCCTTCTGGAAGTGTATCTGTTTCATTTGTAAAAATATTAAATGTTTGCATTTTAGTTTAAATCACCATCTTTCCAATATTTTGTTCCCTGAATCGTAGCTTGGAGCGCCAAACCGCTTTTTGTCAGTTTATAGAGGCGAATCCCCGGTGCTACTGTGATAGCAGCTCCGAGCGCACCACCTTTGTCATCTGCTTTGGCCGCGGCATCTGCCTGTGCATTGGCCTCCCAACCGTTATTGACAAAATCATCAAAGACTTTTTTATTGGCAAAGATAAAAATAGCTCGGAAATCTTTTATGCCAAGTCCAAGACCAATACCACCTGAGGCCATATTCATATAAATATTTTTTCCGGTTCTGTTATTGTGAGCCATTCCGTAACCACCTTCGGCAGAAAAAAGAATAAGGTTGACACCGACATTACTAAATGTAGCGTATCCATAGGCCCTTTTTATCATTGCTTTTGCCTCTGGTGCATATTTATAGAGATATTGGAGAGTCTCTTTATTCATCGTTTGACGCTCTTTGCGAAGATCATCTTTAGATTCCCCGGACCACATTCCAGAGAAAAGAAAAGCTGCCAAGAACAGTGTGAGTAAAACATTTAGTTTTTTCATTCTCTCTCCTTAAGGTATAGATAGTGTAATGATAACTAAAAGTAGCAAAAAACAAAAAATAAGAAAATCAATCTTTTTTTTAAGTAACAGCATTTTTTGCAGGTCATCAGCCTGTATATTTTCTCTTCCTTGTCCAAAAAAAGCTTTCTCTTTGAGCTCTCCAAAATAGGAAGTGGGGCCTCCTAGTTTTACTTTTAAAAACAGAGCCATTGCAGTAATGGGATGTCCGGCATTGGGACTTTCATGTTTTGAACCCTCCTTATAAAAGGAGAGAACTCTTTTTTGTTGCGTTATAAGCATCAGCAGGAGAGCAGTAAGGCGGGCGGGAATGTAGTTTACAAAATCATCTAAGCGTGCAGCGGCTTTACCGAACTTTTCATATTTTTCATTTCGGTACCCTACCATAGAGTCCATCGTGTTGATGGTTTTGTAGATGATAATCCCGGGAAGTCCAAAAAGAGAGAGATAAAAAAGAGGTGCAATAACACCATCACTCAGATTTTCTGCATAGGTCTCAATGGCAGCTTTATAGATTTCACTCTCACTAAGATTCTCTGTGTCACGTGAGACTAACATTTGAAGGAGCTCTTTTTTGTTAGTTGCGTAGAGAATCTCTGCTACAGAGTCATAGAGCATTTTGTGCGCTATGAAAATAGAGGCAATAAACCCACTTATGATGATATTGACAAGTGAATTAAGCAGTTGCAGGTAGGTGGCTATTGCAAAACTAACAAGTGAGATAACAGTTAAAACAGCAACGACAAGCAAGACTCCTCGAACAACTGAGTCTTTGTAGAGTTTTGTCTCAAAAAAGGAGATGACATCCCCAATGAGAATAATAGGATGTTTGATAAAAGTAAATTCGCCAAATAGCTTATCGATAAGATAGGCCAAAAGAGCGATAAGAAGGTTACTCAGTATCATGCAGTTTCTCTAAAATATAATCTAGGTCTATATGCTTGTTAATATGTTGTGCAAACTCTGCAATGGTATCTTTTTTATAGCTTTGAAAATCATAGCCTTGATAGTGAGGGTTTATCTCAGAAAAGATTCTCTTACGCAATGTATTGTTCTCAAAAAATCCATGAACAAAAGTACCATAAAAGTTTTTTGCTTTTGTGGCTCTTTTCTTTGCTATGCCGTAATGGATTTCATACCCGCTGCACATAGATCCAAAAAGATTGTAGCAACCCTTTGTTAGCACTTTGTTAGTCTGGAACACTACGTCACCTCTTAGTCGTCCAAAACCTTCTATACTTTTTTTATCAGATTCCACACTTTCCTTATCAAAGAGTCGCTCAAACATCATCTCATAGCCGCCACAGATAGCAAGCAGTTTTCTCTCTTTATCTTGCAGTAGTTCTTCAAAGCCTCTCTTTCGCAGCCACTCCAAGTCATCAAAGACACGTTTGCTTCCGGGGACTATTAAGAGTTCACAGTGCTGGGCTTCACTTGGATTTGTAATGAAGCTGAGTTCGATTTCCTTGTCTGCTACTAAAGGTTCAAAATCTGTAAAGTTAGAGATATGCGGGAGTTTGATAACGGCTACTTTAATGATAGCTTTGTGTGTATCTTGTTTGTAATGCATCAAGGATGCCCCATCTTCAAAGCCTAAGTTAAACGGTAGATAAGGGACAACTCCTAAGGCCTTGATGCCAAAATCTTTCTCTATGATATCTACGCCTTTATCAAAAAGGCTCATATCTCCCCGGAACTTATTGATGATGACACCGATGACATTCTTACGCAGTTTTTTGGGCAGGAGTTTATAAACTCCATAGATAGAAGCAAAAACGCCACCTCTCTCGATGTCAGCTACGAGGATGATTTTTGTATTGAACTTCTTGGCGATGTAGAGATTAGAGAGATCTTTATCCATTAGATTGAGCTCAACTGGACTTCCAGCACCTTCGGCTACAATGCATTCATACTCTTTTTGCAAAGTTTTAAAAGCCTTTTTAGCAACAGGTTTGAGCTTGTCAAGATCTTTATAGTACTCTTTGACATCGGTATCTTTAAGGCTTTGCCCATTGATGATAAGATGAGCTTTGTTCTCTCCTCCGGACTTGAGTAAAACAGGGTTAAAAAGTGGTGTCGTTTGCAGCCCAATGGACTCTGCTGCAAAGGCTTGAGGAATAGCGATCTCACCTCTGTCGATATCAGTAACACTAGAGTTGTTAGAGACATTTTGTGCTTTAAAGGGAGCGACTTTTATACCACGTCTATGAAGCAGGTAGGTAATGGCAAAAGAGAGTGTCGATTTACCGGCGTCACTGCTTGAGCCAAATATGCTAAGCGAATGCACCAAGTGCCTCTTGGAGCTTTGCGTGAGCCTCTTTGTCTTTTACAGCAAATCGCAGCCATGAGTCATTAAGATAGTCAAAACTCTCACAGCTTCTTACAAGGATTTTATGTGCCAAAAGGTGTTCAAAAAGCTCTTTTGCGTGAGATGATTGCGTGAGGATGAAGTTCGCTTCACTCTCTACAATAATATCAAAAAGTTTTGAGGCTTTTAAGATGCTTTGCAACTGCTCTTTTTGCTCTTGATGCATTAAGTAAGACGCTTCTTTAAAACTTGTATCATGTAGGCGCTCTTCTAAAAAAAGAGCATCAAGTGAAGAGATATTCCAAAGTGGAGTGTTGAGCGCTTTGATGTTTTTTTTATGAGCAAAAACTGCACCGATTCTAAGACCTGGACATGCATAGAACTTTGTAAAAGATTGAATGATATAGAGTTTTTTGTAATCATTTATTTGGTTTCTCAAAGATTTATGTTTTTCAAATTCTATGAAGCTTTCATCTATAATTATTGTACATTTTTTAGCTTTCCACTCTAAAAAGAGCTCCTCCAAATCATAAAAACTTCCTTCAGGAGTCGATGGATTGACAAAGACTACGATAGATTTTTTCTCTACTTCTGCATCGATGCTTTCGATGCGATTTATCTTATAGATATTTTTTTTACTTGCAAGGGCTGCTTTTTCATACTCACCATACAGAGGTGCATAGAGATAGACTTTTTTGCCTTTGAGTGCATTCATAAGCTCGTAGATGGCAGCTGTAGCACCATTGTAAAGCGCGATGTTTTGTGTTTGGATTTTATAATTTTGTGCAATGCTCTCTTTGAGATCTGGATAGTCGCTGTTTGCATATTTTGTAATGATATTTTGAGATATATTACAGCTGATATCAGGCTGATAGCAGTTGATATTGGAAGAAAAGTCAATAATTTCATCAGCTAAACAGTCGAGCTCTTTTGCATATTTGTAAATATTACCGCCGTGTTGCATATTAAGTCCTTAGTCAAGTAGAAGCCCAAATTTCAGTGCTAAGCAAATGCTTCTAGTGCTAGGCACATTTTTGCAGGACTAGCCATAGCTAATTCAAGAAAATGTAACGACGCAATAGTGGCATTTGCTTAGCACCCGAAGGGAACTTCAAAAAGAGAGCTACTGCTTCGTTGAAAACCCTTGAAGCTACTAGTAGCTGCTACGAATTTTCGCCTTGCATTAGTCCTCTTTTTGAGGTTCTGAAAATTAGGCTTCTACTTGATTAAGGACTTATATCTCCACATCATCCCAAAACTCATCAAAGTCCAGATTTGTCATGGCATTTTCATCTGCTAGATTCTTCTCTAGGAGCTTTTTCTCTTCATTGATAAAGTACTCTTCAAGGGCTTCGTTGATAAGCTCAGAAATCTCTTTTTTCTTCAGCTCGCTAAAGGCTTCAAGATTTTGCATATTGTATTCGTTGATTGTTATTTGCATAGAGGAATTTTACCAAAGTTTTGCTAACTCTTTTGCTTTGTTAGTGTTAGAGTGGTGTGAAATGCGTAAAAGTGCATAAAGTTTTGCAGCGTTTTGTATTTCTCTCTCAATCTCACGCAGAGTTATCTTTTTTGGTGCTGTTTGATTATAGGTACTCAGAAGCAGTGTTGTATAACTTTTGCGTGCGTGAGGATTAAAAGAGAGCAGGCTTACTCCAAGTTCAAAAGCAAAACTGCCACATCCTCCGTCTATAAAGTCAAAAACAGCGATTTTATTACCATCAAAGAGAGTGTTGTCTTTAAAGATATCCCCATGAATAAAGCCTTCACAAACTTGCGTGAGTGAAGTAAGACAGGAGAGTCTTTTATAATAAAAGTAGTGCTTTGTTTTGATCTCACGCAAGACTTTTTTTAAGGAATAGTTTTTGATAAAGAGTTTTTGGTTTTTTATATGGCGTGAGTGTTGATGAAAACGTGCTAAAAATCTTCCTAGCGTTTGGAGATGTATGAGCTGTATCTTTTTTGGCTGCTCTCCTTTGAGCTTTTTATAAAGATACCACTCTTTGTTTTGTGCAAGTAAAAGAGGGACATTGAGACCAGCAGCGTTGAGTTTTTGTAAAAGTTCCGTATCAAAGAGGATTTTTTCTTTGATATCTCGTTCATACTTTTTTAAAATATATGCTTCTTTGTGATTGTGTACAATGTAGGTGGTATCCATAATGCCATCTTGTGTCTCAAGAAGTTCTGTAAATTTAAAAGAGGGAAAAAGATGTTGTGCCTGCGTGAGCGTAAGTGGAGTTTTAATGCCCATCTACGATGAAAGCTCACAAACAGACATGATCTTCTTCCACTCCAAGTCAAAGTGTTTTGTTACATACTCTTTTGTATGCGGAACTATGCAGCGTGAGCAATCTTGATGGATTTTATCACCGTAGGCTGCTTGGCGTCCATCTTTTGAATTGATGTTGCAGTAGCTGCAGAGTAGTTTGTCATCTACTTCTTTTATACCCTTGTCACTAAATCGAAAGTTTGGACAGGAGCAGAGGTAACAGTTAAGCTGTTTAATCTCATGGCATTTTTTGTTTTGTGCATAGAGTGGACAGAAATCCGGCTCTTTTTCTTTCATATTTTCAAAGTTAAAGTAGTCGATTATCTCACTTTTTGTCAGATTCTTAGCTATCAACTTATCAATGATTGTTTTATGCTTTTTAGCATGCTCTGCTAACCATTTACTGTAACCCATCTTCTCTCTTTTGCTGAATATGGAATTATAGTATAGTTTAAATAATATAAATTGATAAATATTATCATTTTCAAGAATTTTTAAACTTTTTCACTGTAGTATTACGATAATAATTATCAAGATTGATAGAGAAGGAAGAAAATGCGGAAAATTCTTTTAATCAATATAGGCTTTACAGTGCTATTTAGCAGTTGTCTTTATGCAGTAAATGAGAATAGAAACAGAGTACACTCTGTAAACAAGGCAATTCAGAAGATTACAAAAGTAAAAGAGAAAGAACCTTCTATTGTAGAGAAACTTCACAGTGTTGTAAAAGATGGCAAAGTTATAGGACAGTTTAGAACACTTTACTCAGGTTTCGAAAATAAAAACAGTGTCAATAATTATGCAACGGCAGTTGGTGGAATGCTTAAGTATGAAACAGCACAGTATCATGGGGTAAGTGCAGCGGCAGCAATGGTAACAACAAATGATATTAGAGCACTCTCAGGTGAGAATCAGAAGTATAATGAAGAGCTCTCAGGTACGAGCAGAAGTTATACGCAGCTTAGTGAAGCATATCTTAATTACAGTTATAAAACATTGGAATTGCGTGCCGGTCGTCAGATAATTGATACACCTTTGGCGGACAGTGATGATATTCGTATGGTTGGCAATAGTTTTGAGGCATATACAGCACAATATCTTTATAATCATTGGAACTTTATGTTTGGTCATCTACAGCGTTGGCAGGGAAATGATGCAGGTTTAGACAAGGGATGGGTTAAAACAGGAAAAAATGGAAGTCAATATATGGGGATTTCTTTTTCCAATAAAGTTTTAGATATCTCTGCATGGTATTATAATTTTTCCAATCCTTCCGTAGAAGATATAGCACAGGGTGATGATAAGGTTGCCAACAGAAGTTTTTACACTGATATCAGTGCGCATATCAACGTAAAGAAAGAACTTTTTTTACACTTCAATGGTCAATATCTTAAGCAAAAAGAGCTGGATAATTCACAAATAGCTGCAGATATCTATGGAGTAATGGGTGAGATAGTATATAACAAACTTGGATTACGTTTGGCTTATAACAGTTCTAACAAAAAGAGTGCTAAACAAAGTTTTAGCGGTTATGGTGGAGGAACGCTTTTTACAAGTATGGACAGTATGATACTTGATGAGATTACAGCAGACAGGAAAGCAGATGCAATTATGGCAGCGGTGAGTTATTATTATAAACGATTGAAATTCTTATATGCTTATGGTGACTTTAAAGGAGAAGCAGATACAAGTGGAGTAAAAGCACATATCATCGAACAGAATATCGCTGCGAAATACAAATATAATAAGGCCCTTACAATAGGTGCAATTTATGTAATAGAACGCAACAAAGAATATAGCCAAAGTCTAGAGTTCAATAATGACAACTTTAGACTTCTGTTTGCTTATAACTTCTAGGCAGTATAGATAAGTTTCTGATTGGCAGTGTTACCTGAGAGCTCAACATAGCGCATTGGATACATATCGAGATCTTGCGGACGAATAAAACCACGTGTGACAATTACTGTAACATTATCTATCTTTGTTACAGAGTCGATGTGTTTATGACCTGAGAGAGTAAGAAGAAGATTTTTGTATCCAAAGAGTCTTTTTTGTATCTCTTTTGTATTGTTAAGCACATACTTGTGAATATCTTTTTCTTCACTCCCTCCCCAGTAGTTAGTATAGGGGTGATGGTTTAAAATAAGAGTAGGTTTGCCGTTTTTAAGAGTTTTCTCTGCAAAAGCGAGAGTCTCTTCAGTGTAGCGCCCATTGTTTTGATGCTCATTGCAGCTGTCAAGCCCAAGAATGTTATAACCTTTTTTCTCCAAAAGCCAATCTTTTCCTGATATAGTAAGACCTCTATCCTCTACAAACATCTTTTGAAATGCTGCAAGGTTTATCTCATCATCTCCTTTTGGAGAGGACTCTTTGTTCCCGCGTACTGTGTAGTATGGCATTTTGAGATTGTCACATATCTTTTTATAAACTATGGCATCTTTATCACCTGCAATATTGTTGTTAAAGTTGTCACCGCCAAAGAGTACAAAATCCAAATCAGGATGATTCTTGTTGATATATGCAACTGCAAGTTTGAGTGCATCGACAGAATCGCTGTCACTGAGGTCCATATGGGAGTCGGTAATATGAATAAACTTCAGACTCTCTGTTGTAGCCTCCTTTTGTGTTGCATTAGCAACAAGTGGCAGTGTACCAAGTGCTACAGCACCTTTTAAAAATCCACGTCTTGATATCTCTGGCATAAGTAAACCTTTTTGTTTTTTCAATTATTACATAATTTTAGTTAATAATTTTACCGTACTCGTGAGATAATAAGATAGATAAAAAACGGTCCACCAATGAGTGCTGTGATGATGCCAATAGGCAGCTCACTTTGTGTTGGCAGTGCACGTGTAATAGTATCACACAGTACAAGAAAAAACCCACCAAAAAGGGCTGTTTTTATGATGCGTTTCTCTACCGTAAGTGGGTAAAGTTTTGTAACGATATGAGGGACAATAAGTCCGATAAAACCGATAGGCCCAGAGATACTCACAAGCAGACCGATAGCCAAAGAGGCGATAAGCAGAAGCCAAAGTGTGACTTTTTTACTCTCTACCCCTTTGAGCTTTGCACCCTCTTGGGAGACACCGAGAAGTTGCAGTTCAAAACGATAAGCATAGATAGTAAGCGTTAGTAAAAGAGCGATAATACCTAAAAGAAGAGGGTTATTCCAGCCAATGATAGAAAGAGAGCCCATCGTAAAACGAATCAGCATATCGTTTTGAATGGTGTTACCAAGATAAAAAACAAGCATCAATGCCGAGGTGTAAAAAAGTGAAAGGGCAATACCCAAAAGCAGAAGTGAGCTCTGCTGCGAGCCTCGTAAAAACTGTGAAAGGTAAAGCAGTAAAAATATTGTCAATATAGCTCCAAAAAATCCAAAAAGGCTTACAGCCCCGATGCCAAACAAAACAGTACTAAGCCCTAATTTAATGGCAATTCCCGCTCCAAGTGTTGCCCCACTTGAAACTCCAAGAGTATAAGGAGTCATCAATGGGTTCCGAAAGAGCGTTTGAAAAAGCAGACCACTCAGGGCTAAGATACTTCCGGCAAAAAAGCTAAAAAGTACTCGAGGAAGTCGTAAATCATAAAAGATCTGCGCACTGAGTGACTCTGTGTGAACAAGATCCCAAAAATGTAAATCGACCGCACCAAGAAAGGGAGAGACTATGAGTATAGAAAGAAGTGCGAACCAGATCAGAGCTCTAATCATACTGCACCGCCAGAGATTTTATGCTTACATCATAGAGTTTGCTGAGGTTTTCATCAGTGAAGAAGTCTGTTTCAAAATAGTGGGCATTTTGATTTTTTAAAAAAAGTACAGGATTGTTCATAAAATGAGCCAGATGAATATCATGTGTTATTAAAACTGTTTGGTGTGTTTGTTGTAACTGTTTGATGTGTCTGGCGATGATTTTTGCATTTTTTGGGTCAAGGTTTGCTGTTGGCTCATCAAAGATAATGATCTGGCTCTCCTGAGTAAGTGCTTGAGCAATCAATACAAGAGCAGTTTCACCGGAACTAAGCGAACTGAGTGTCTGATGGGAAAGGTGTGCAATATGTAAAAGTCCCATATACTGTTTTGCAAGACTCCTGTCTTTGTCAGAGTAGTCAAAAAAGCTCTTCTTATGGGCAAATCTTCCAAGCAGAACAAACTCTTCAACTGTTAAAAACTCATCATAAAACTCGAGTTTTGTAGGGATGTAGGCGATTTTTTTTGCACGCTCTTTTGCAGTGTAGCTCCCGATATTTGTACCATCAAGTGAAATTTCTCCGTGATGAGGGGTCAGTGCACAGATCGCTTTTGCAAGCGTACTCTTGCCAGAACCGTTTGGACCCAATATACTGAGATGTTTTGGAAATTCCTGTGTGATATTTTCTAAAATTATCTGCTCTTCATAAAAACAGTAAAGGTTTTGCAATTTAATCATTATGCATCTCACGTGAGAGCCGCTCAATGGTAAAGGCTACTCTTTGGGATGGGATGTGAAGATAATCTTCATCTACTATAGAGATCATGCCATTTTTTGCTGCATTTGTCGGGAGTGCATACCAGTTGGCAAGCGCACGTTTGACATTGACATTTGCTTCGGTTGCGTGAGAGTGCAGAATGATGATCTGATCAGGGTTCAGAGCAATGATATTTTCATAATTCAGTACTGGTTGCGAGATGGTGTCATCTTTGTAGGCATTTGTGTTGCCTGTAAGCTTGATGATATCATTAAAGAAGATATCATCCCCGGCCACATAGATACCACTGCGCAGATCCTCTTTAAGCCCATAGACAATGAGTACGGAGTGTGGTTTTTTTGTTTTTTTTATATTTTTGATAGCACGTGTTATATCTGTTAGAAGTTTGTTAGCCTCTTTTGTTTTTGAAATTGTTTTACCTAAAAGGGCAATAGAGTTTTTTATATCCTGTAGGGTTTTTAGCTTGAGTTTGAGTCTCTTTATATGAAAATATTTGAGTTTTTCTAAAGTTTGTGTATTAAAGCTCTGTCCTACAACCAAAGTAGGGGAGTGAGAGATTATTTTTTCAATATTTGGATGGGTATAGCCACCTATAACAGGGAGTTTCTGCGCTGCTTTTGGATAGAGTGAATAGGATGATGTAGCAACAAGCTCATCACCTGCACCAAGAGCGTAGATGATCTCTGTAATGGATGGGCTCAGAGAGATAATTCTCTCTTTTGCCGTGGCAGTGAGTACAAAGATAAAGATAAGGAGAAAGGTTTTTATACTCACTTTTTGCCTTTTTAATATTTCGCGTTAAGCCCTACGTAGAGACTTCTACCTGCTGTTTCATAACCATCTACAGTTTGGTAGTATTTGTCAGTCAAGTTATTGATTTTAGCATAAAATGTAACATATTTATTTGCTTTAACATTTGTCACAAAATCAATGACTGTATATTTTCCTGTTTGTGCTCCTTGATTGTCTGCACTGTCATATCTTTTACCGATATATTGTGCATTGAGTCCAAAGTCTAAACTATTTGTTGCATAGTATGTCGCACGAACGTCAACCTGTGCTTGTGGACGACGTGCTAGTGCTTTTCCATCACTGTCTTTTGCTTCAAGGTAAGTATAGAGTGCTTTTAGACCTAAAGTATCTAAATAGTAATCCTCATAACCAATTTCTACCCCTTTGAATGTAGACTTTCCTGTTGTTTGGATATATCCAAGTGTCCAGTCATAATCAATTAAATCTTTAATCTCATTATGAAAGTATGTAATCCACAGTGTGTCATTTCCAAAGCTTACATCACCTGTTAAAGATTTTTCAGGTTTTAAATTTGGATTCGCTCCCCATTGTCCAAAAAGTTGTCCGAGTGTCGGAGCATTGTATCCTGTACCGATATTTGCACTTAAATAGAGATCATCTTTAATAAATTGTTTGATTCCAAATTTCCCTGTCAATGCATTTTCAAAGGAGTTATAGTTATCATAACGAACAGATTCTGTAATGATTGTGTTGTTGTCAGCTAAAATCTGGATTTTATTGTAGTTTGTTGCATAAGCAGAGATTGCATTATAGCTTTTATCTATATTTGGTGTAATGTCTGTCTGCTCAAACTTTTGATAAGAAGCACCGACTCTTAAAAAACTATCTGCCATATAGTCAATTTTATCAACAACTTTTACTTCGTTAACAGAACCTTTATAGTAATAATTTCCCCATTGAGAAACTGTTTCTCTATCAAAAGTAGAAAGATTATACTGTAGTGTTATATCATTAAGAGAGTCTTGATGCTTAAGTGCCAGTGAATAGAAACGGTTTTGTAGGTATGTATTTGGAATCGTTGAATCATTTGCGGTACCTGCTCCATTATCATAATGTACAAAGCTGTTTATCGCTTGAATATTAGCTTCAACTCTGTCACTGTCCGTAAAGTTATAGCCAAATTTTGTATTGAGGGTTTTATTTTCATAGCTATCTTTTTCCAACCCTAAATCATCATATCTTTTTCCATAATCAGCTTCTGATTGTTTTGGTCCTGCAGCTGAAAAACCATCATTATCAAAGTATGTTCCTGAGACAAGCATATCATATTGTTTTGTAGCATATGATGCTGCTAATGATGTTTGAAGTGTGTTATATGTACCATATTCAAGATTTAAACTTGCATGATAACCTTGTTTGGCGTTAGATGTGGTTATGTTGATAATCCCACCACTTGCATCACTTCCCCAAACACCGGATTGTGCTCCTTTGATGATCTCAATCTGTTCTACATTATTGAGCATAATTTGAGAAAATTCTGCTGCTGCTCCGATGGCTGTTGGGTTGTTGTAACGGACACCATCAACGAGAACTAAGATTCTTTTTGAGCTCATTCCTCGTACATAGATAGAAGAAGATGTACCAGGACCACCGTTTTGTGTCATTGCCATATTCGCAAGCTTATTGAGTGCTTCATTGAGTGTTGTAACACGAGACTCTTCAATCTCTTCTTTTGTTATAACAATAACATCATCTGTAATATCCTTTTTATTAATAGATGTTCCTTGTGATGATGTGACTTCAATATTTTGAAGTGTATATTGATTCTCAGCTTGAAGTGAGCTCACAAGAGCAACAGTAATAAGTGAAAGTTGTAGTTTTTTTTGCATAGATATCCTTAAATATTTTTATTTTGTTTGTTGTTATGGTTGAAAATATTTAAGCTGTAGGCGGAGAGTTGATCTTTATCTTGAGAGGTTTGCCGTCAAGTGTGCATACGGCACTAGAGAGTGCTACAATTTTCTTTAATGAGATGTAGGCTTGTATGGCTGCTAGTGTAAAGTAGTTTTTTCCAAAACCTTTAGGTATATGCACTTTTTTTCTCTTTGTGGTAACTTTTTTGGAATTATAACAGAAAAGTAAATAAGTTTGTTTAAAGGTTTTGTAAATGTTATTGCTCTATTATTGTATATAATGAACAATTATATAAAAGAGTGGAAATGAAAATATTTAAAAGAGATATTTGGAAATTGTATTATACAATTGTTGTTCTATCGCTTATTTTCTTTTTTATTATCAGTTATGCTCTGTGGAACCAAAAAATATCTGCTTATAAAGATCGTCAAGAGACATATGCTATCTCTACTGCTTACTATATTGAAAATCTTTTTTCTCAGTATGAGACGATTCTTGATATTGTCGGAAAAAATATTTTAAATCATAATCTTACCCCGCAGCAAGAAAAAAAGATGCTGGATCAAATGCTTTTACTGAATCCAACACTGGCCGGGGTCGGCCTTTTTAAACCGGACGGGACTCCTTATTTGGCAACGAGTAATATTGATGTAAAAAAGATACCCAACCTTCTACAAACAAAAAAGACACGGGAAGGTTTTTTAGATGCTTTAGAGAGTGACAGGATGGTCGTTGGGAGGACATATTATCTTGAGGCACTCAAGAGTCTTGTTATCCCAATTCGTAAAGCCCTTTATGATAAAAAAGGGGATGTTGTTGCCGTTATTGCCAGCGGTATCTCTTTAAGTAAGAAAAATCAGTTTATCCATTCACTGCTTGGGGCTAATAAAATATTTATTTTACGTGATAAAGACAACTACTTGCAGTTTTATGATTTTGAAGAATATCTATATAGAAAACCAGTTGGCAAGAGAGCATTAGCCGATATCTTTCAAATAATGGAACAAGTCTATGCTAAGCCATTAAGAGAACTGAAAAATTCAGAAGCAGTAATAAGTGTAACCTGTACTTCTTACATTACAGGCAAACTATCATACAGTAGTTATAAATATATAAAACGATACAAAGAGTGGATAGTTGTTACAACACCATTGACTATTATAAGGGCTGAGTATCTGAATCAAGAACTCATTCTTTTAGCAATATATATCCTTATCCTGTTTATCATCTACTATCTTATCGGTGTGATTGATAGAAATGAGATGCAAAAACAGCGTACATTGAAAGAACAGGCCATTCGTGATTCCTTAACTTCTTTGTATAATCGTTACTATATTGAAGAGAAGATAAAAAACTTTAAATCGAAATATACGCTATTTTTTATTGATTTGGATGGATTTAAAAGTATCAATGACAGTTTTGGACATGAGTATGGAGATAAAGTTTTACAGATTATCGCAGCAAGGCTTATGTCGCTTGCAAAAAAAGAGGAGCACCGTGATATCATCCGTTATAGCGGTGATGAGTTTATTTTAATAACGGAGTTTATGAGTGATGATAGTATAGGAGTATGTGCAAAAGGGATACTGCATGCAATTTCCGGTGAATTTGTCATTGATGAGTTTAAGTTTGTTTTAGGAGCAAGTATAGGAGTAGCAAGATATCCGTATGACGGGAAGAATTTTGATGAGGTGAAACGCTACGCTGACCTTGCTATGTATAAAGCAAAAGAGATGAAGAACAGTTTTGTCATTTTCCATGAGGCCATCAAAGAGAAGTACTTAAGAAGTGCAATGATGGAGCGTGAGCTTAAAATGGCATTGAGTAGAGGAGAAATCTCTATGGTGTATCAACCACAGGTCTATATTGATGGGAAGATCTATGGTGTTGAAGCGTTAGTTCGCTGGAACAATGAAACTCTGGGCTTTGTACCTCCTGATGAATTTATAGCTATAGCGGAGATAACAGGTCTTATCAAAGATATAGGACGCTTTATCATCTCAAAAGTTCTTGAAGATGTTTATGAGATACAGCAGGCTGCAAAAAAAGAGTTTCACCTCTCTATTAATATCTCTGCGAAACAGTTTTCACAACATGATTTTTTAAGTTGTATCATTGGAAAAGTTACAGCATCTCAGATAAAAACGGAACTTATCTCTTTGGAGATTACAGAAACGGTTTTTATTGAAGATAAAAAACATGTTATCGCAATACTTGAAGATATTAAAAAACAGGGGATGAAGATCTCTCTTGATGATTTTGGTACGGGTTATTCTTCAATGAACATTTTACGAAACCTCCCGATTGATGAACTGAAGATCGATAAAAGCTTTATTGACGATATTGTAGAAGAGAAAGATACACGCCAGATCGTTCACAGTATTATCATCATTGCTAAAAGTCTTGGACTTCAAGTGGTTGCAGAAGGTGTAGAGAATATGGAACAAAAAGAGATACTTGAGAGTTTTGGTTGTGATATATATCAAGGATATCTTTTTGCAAAACCAATGAAAAAAGAGGAACTTGTAGAGAAGTTGATTAAAAACAAGGGTATTTTTCTTTCTACTCTTAAAAACAGTATGTTAAATTTTGAAATATAAATGAAAAAGTAGGTTAAAATACTTTTATGAAACTATCACATCTGCAACAAATCATACAATATCTGCGAAAATTCAAAAAAATAAGTGCCATTTACAGAGTAAGTGATACGATTGTCAAAATTGTCTTTGACAAGGATGATACACTCTATTTTAATATGCAGCGCTCCAACTCCTCTATATTCAAGTGTAGTGAGTATCCACGCTCCAAGGTCTATAATGCTCCTTTTGATGTTATCCTCTCTAAACGTTTCAATCGCTCAAATATTTTGGATGTTGCGCTTGTAAATGGTGACAAAATTATTCGTTTTAAAACTTCTTTGGCATCGGCCTATAAAGAAGAAGTGACTTATTTACAGTTTGAATTTACCGGAAAATATACCAATGCAATTATTCTGGATGAAGAGGGTATTGTCTTAGAGGCGTTGCGTCATGTTGATCTTTTTTCGTCGTTTCGTGAGGTACGTGTAGGACAGAAATTGTTAGATGTTCCGCCTGCACCATTTGTAGCTAAAGAGTACCCTTTAGAAGATGTAGAAACATTTTTATATGAAGTCTATGAAAAAGAGCAAAATAGCAAACTTGAGTCTCTAAAGAAGCAAAAGATTGCACTGCTGAACAAAAAACTTAAAAAACTGCAGAAACTCTATGATAGATTGGATTCTCAAGAGGAACTTGAAGCCGAAGCACAGCAGTTTGAGCACTATGGTAATTTGATACTATCCAATGTACAAAATATCAAACCATACAGTACAAAACTACTCCTGAAAGATTACGATGGCAGTGAGATAGAGCTAAGACTTGATAAGCCTCACGTAACACCTTTTGCAATTAGTGAGATGTTCTTTACGAAGAGTAAAAAAGCAAAGCAGCGTGCACGTCATTTGCATATTGAAGAGGAGTCTCTTCGCTCAAAGATAGAACATACAAAACGTTTTATCCATACGGTACAAGAGGCAAAGGATGTGGCAAAAATTGAGTTGCTCTTTCCAAAACACCAGCAAAGCAAAAAAGTAAAAACAAATGACTCAATCGAGACCTTTTGGGTGGAAGGATACAAAGTAGAGCTTGGAAAAAATGAAAAAGGCAATATCGAGCTTTTAAAGAATGCCAAGGCAAGGGATATCTGGCTGCATATGAAAGAGAGGCCATCCTGTCACGTAATCATTCATACAGACAAACAGCAACTTCCTCAAAATATCATAGCAACAGCGGCAAGGCTTTGTGTTGATTTTACAACAACTTCAAAAGACAGGTATTTGGTCGATTATACTCCAAGACGTGAGGTCACCATACAAAATGGTGCAAATGTGTTGTATAATAAGTACAAAACAATAGAGGTAGATACGAGAGAATAAGGAAGGGAAACGCAGAGTTATCGTAGATGGCAGAATTTACTTCTGGCATCGTTAAAAAGATAGTAGATGGTTCCCTTAATTTTACGAAAGTAAAATAAAGGATATATGATGGCCGTTGGTCCTATTGGTGGTGCAATCTTAGTAAATCAAATGACACCTGCAGTCACACCTGTGCAAGGTGGGCAATATACCCGTTTTGAACTACAAAATATTGCTGCCCAAGCTGCTGCTAATGAAAAACAAAAAGAGATAGAAGAGGTGCGTCCTACAGAGGAGAACCATGCAATTGATCCTGACCGTGAGCATCAACGTCAAGAAGCTGACGAAGAGATGTCCCAAAACCCTACAAAAGATCGCAAACATTTTGACTCCAAGGAAGAGACACAAGAAGAGGTTAGCAAAGAAACCACGCATCTATTAGATATTAAAGTCTGATACGATATAATCACACAATTAACAAAATAGGAATTTTTATGAGTATGTTTGGCGCACACAAAGAGAGAATTATTACCGGTTTAGCCCTTTTAGCAGGTGTTTTACTTGTTGGTTTTATAGATAACTTTTTTTTAATGTGGCTTCTCTTTGGTGCTATCTATATTTTGGCATTTAAAGAGGCCATAAAACTTTTTGGGGTAGAAAAAGATGGACTGCTTCCATATGCTATTGGACTTTGGTTGGTTGCAGGAATATACCCTTATGGAGATGACCTTTTTGTGTTAGCAGGTGTGGCTTATGCGGGTGCTGTTGCATTTAACAAAGAGCTGAAATGGGTGGATTTTTTCCCATTTATCTATCCGACTGCCGGTATGCTCTTTATGTTTACGATGTACGAAGAGTATGGGGTAATGGCACTACTTTGGCTTGTAGCAGTTGTAGCACTTACAGATATTGGTGCATATGCGGTTGGCAAAAGTATAGGAAAGACACCTTTTTGTGAAACAAGTCCAAACAAAACGATGGAAGGTGTTGTAGGAGGTATTGTCATTGCAACTGCAGGAGGGATGTTCTTTGGTCTTTCTATTGTAGATTTAGGAGTTGCTTTTTTAATCTCTTTGGCTGTGGCAATCAGTTCTATATTTGGAGATCTCTTTGAATCCTTACTCAAACGTCAAGCCGGTGTAAAAGACAGTGGAGACCTACTCCCTGGACATGGCGGCGTACTGGATAGAGTAGACGGTTACCTTTTTGGCGGTGTTGTTATGTTAGTGCTTCTTCGAGGACTTGTCTAAATTGTCCTCACTTGTTCTTCTTGGCTCAACCGGCTCCATCGGGGTCAATACCCTAGTCATCGCAAAAAAATTTGGTATCAATGTTGAAGTACTTGTTTGCGGCAGAAATATAGACCTGCTTAACAAACAGATACAAGAGCATAATCCTAAAGTAGTAGTAGTTGCAAATAAAGAGGATGTATCATCTGTTCATCACTCTTGCGTGAAGTATGGAGAAGAGGCGATTCTAGAAACCATTGAGGCTGCAAAAAGTGAATTGGTTGTCAATGCACTTGTGGGTTTTTTAGGATTACGACCAACACTCAAAGCAATAGAGTGCAATAAACGTGTAGCACTTGCAAATAAAGAGTCTTTAGTCGCTGCAGGCTCTTTTATAGATACATCAAAGATTCAGCCGATTGACTCAGAGCATTTTGGACTTTGGTATCTCTTACAGGAGCGAACTGTCACAAAGATGACAATAACAGCAAGTGGTGGAGCATTTCGAGACTGGCCCCTTGGTGACTTGGAAAATGCAACACTAGCCGATACTCAAAAACATCCAAACTGGTCGATGGGACAAAAAATTACGATTGACTCTGCAACTATGGTCAACAAAATGTTTGAACTCCTAGAGGCAAGGTGGCTCTTTGGCGAAGGCGAATATGATGCTATTATTGAGACCAAGTCACTGCTTCATGCAATGATAGACTTTAAAGATGGTTCTACAACAGCACATTTTGCGGGTGCAAGTATGCAACTTCCTATTGCCTATGCTCTTGATACAAAGATGGATACGGTGATTCTACCGCATATCGATCTTGTGGAAGTTGGCAGTCTAGAATTCAGAAAAATAAAAAAAGAGCGCTATCCTATTTGGGAAATCAAAGAAGATTTATTAAAAAATCCGAATTTTGGAGTGATAATCAATGCAGCCAATGAAGCAGCTATTGAGAAGTTTATTATTAAAAAGATAGGTTTTATGGATATCAGTAAAAATATTCTTAAAGCGTATGAAAAGTTTTGTACAGCCCCCAAAAGTATTGACGAGCTGTTTTTGCTTGATAGGGAAGTACGAAGTTTTGTGAGGGATATGCAGTGATACTCAGTATTGAAAGCTCTTGTGATGATTCGGCGATAGCTATTACAGAGATAGAGAGCAAAAAACTACTTTTTCATAAAAAAATATCTCAAGAGATAGAACACTCTGTCTATGGTGGAGTAGTTCCAGAGCTGGCAGCCAGACTTCATGCAGAGGCTCTGCCAAAGATTTTGGCAGAGTGTGAGCCTTATTTCGACAGACTCAAGGCCGTTGCTGTGACATCATCACCAGGACTTGCAGTAACACTTGTTGAAGGTGTAACGATGGCAAAGGCAGTTTCTGTCGCTTTGGGTATTCCCATCATTGGCGTGAACCATCTTATCGGGCATATCTACTCTCTTTTTATAGAGAAAGAGGTAGTTTTTCCTTTGACTGTGCTTTTAGTTTCTGGTGGACATACGCAGGTGATGGAAGTAAAAAGCCTGCGTGAAATTGATACTGTCGCAAAATCTATGGATGACAGTTTTGGTGAGAGCTTCGATAAAGTAGCAAAAATGATGGGACTGGGATATCCGGGTGGACCGCTTATAGAGGAGTTGGCCAAAGATGGTAACAGAGAAGCTTATAGCTTTACAGTGCCATTACACCAATCTCCTTTAATCGCTTTTTCCTATTCAGGTCTTAAAAATGCTGTGCGTTTAGCAGTAGAAGAGGCAGGAGATGATAAAGAGAAGTATAAAGATATAGCAGCTTCGTTTGAACACATTGCTACAAAGCATTTGATTATGAAGCTCAAAAAGTATTTTAAATCGCATCCTCCAAAAACTTTTGCCATAGTTGGCGGAGCAAGTGCCAATCTTTACCTGCGCGCTCAAATAGAAGAGCTTTTAAAGCCCTATCGTGCTAAACTATTACTCAGTGAGTTGCAATATTGTTCGGATAATGCTGCTATGATAGGAAGAGTTGCCGTAGATATGTATAAAGAAGGAATGTTTTCATCCTTAGAAGCGTTGGACATCTCGCCAAAAAGCAAACTTTAAAACTTAATTGAACCTTATACAAATCTGCTCTTTTTTTAAATAAGACAAATATTATCCGATTTAAAATATACTTCTGACATCAAAACAAAAACGCTTTGTTTAGCGTTGAAAAAAAAATAAAAGGATTTGAATATGGCAACGACTAAATTCAAAGGTACAGACGTAGAGTTATTAGGTAATGAAGTAAATGTTGGAGATAAAGCTCCAGAAGTAACAGTTGTAAACTCAGATGGTTTAGGCGATGTTAAAGTTGGTGGCGCACAAGGTGTAAAGCAACTTATCATCGTTGTTCCTTCTTTAGATACAGGTGTATGTGCAACTGAAACTCGTAACTTCAACGCTAAAGCTGCAGAGCTTGAGGGTGTAAAAACTACTGTTGTTTCTATGGACCTTCCATTCGCTGCAGGTAGATTCTGTTCAGCTGAGGGAATCGACAAATTAACTGTTGCTTCAGACTTTAGAAACAAAGATTTCGCTAACGCTTACGGTGTACTTTTAGGTGGTTCTGTTCTTGCTGGTGTTACTGCAAGAGCTATCTTTGTAATTGATGAAAACGGAATCGTAACTTATAAAGAGATCGTTCCAGAAATCACTGAAGAGCCACAATACGACGCTGCTATCGAAGCTGCTAAAAAGTAATTTATTCTCCTATTACTAAAGTTTTCAACAATTAAGGTGTCCGACTTAATTGAACTTCTTGCCGCCATTGGTGGCAAGAAAGTAAGATGAGTATCGTCTCATTTTATTTCTCCTTCTTTGAGGTATCTAGCCTGAACTCTAGATACCTCTTTTTACTCATAATCATATAATTTAAGAATCCAACGAATATAGTCTGATATAATATGTTCTAATATCTTTATGGAGTGGAATATGAAAAAAATCTTATCGACATTAGCATTAGCTGCAGCAATGACTACAGTTGTAAGTGCTGATATGATGCGCATTGAAATGGGTGGAGGTGTTTGGAAAGAAACGCCAAGTGGATATGCAAAGAGAACAGATAGCGGTGGTGTTTTACATTTAAATGGTACATATACAAGTAGAGAAAAAGAATCAAGTGAAGCGTACGCTTGGCTTTTAATTAAGCATCCTATATTCATTATTCCTAACATAAGACTTGAGTATGTTAGTATTTCCGATGAAGGTCTTACATCAGGGTCAGTTAATGGGATTAATATTCCAGGTTCAGCACCGACTACAATGGATATTAAAGAGTACGATATCATTCCATACTACAATCTTTTAGATAATACTTTTTGGACAACGATTGATTTAGGCTTGGATGCTAAAGTAATAGAAAGTGATGTTGTTGTAAGTCCAGTTACGGGATTTTCAGGATATACAACAACAGATACAACGGTTATCCCTTTAGTTTATGTCAGGGGAAGAATTGAAATACCTTCAACTGGACTTGGTTTGGAGGCAGATGTAAAAGCTATAACAGATGGGACAGATACAATGTATGATGTCCGTGCAAAAATAGATTATACGTTTGATTTTGATGTTATTCAGCCTGGTATAGAAGTAGGTTATAGAACACAAAAAGTAAAAATCGATGATGGGTCTACACAAGTTGATTTAGATTATTCAGGTGTTTATGCTGGTTTAATGCTTCGTTTCTAATTATTATGTAAATTTTTGAGATACTCTCTGTCGAGTATCTCAATCTCTAACTCTAATTGTATGCCAAACTCTTTATAAACTCTTTGTTGTGCTTCTTTTATCAAAAAAAGAGCATCCTTATAGGTTCCATTGGCTTTGTTGACTAAGAAGTTTGCATGTTTTTCACTAAAACACATATCCCCTTGCATTACTCCTTTTAAGCCCACTGCTTCTATGAGTCTGCCAGCATAATTTCCCTCAGGGTTTTTAAAACAGCTTCCTGCACTTGGTGTTGATGGTTGATTTGAACGCATCTTTTTAAACATGGCTACTTTTTTTTCATCAAAACCGTAAGAGAGCTCAAAAGTAGCCTCTAAAATCGGCTCTTTTATATTCGTAAATCTATAGCCGTAGTTGATTGCATCTCTGTTATAGGTTCCAGAGAGAAGTTTTAGACTCAAGAGATGATTAAAGATTTCATACTCTTTGAGCCCTGCGTTCATATAAACCAGTCCACCGAGTTTCCCTGGAAGATGAGAGAGAAATTCAAAGTTTGCGATATTGTTTTTTTTGCAATAAGAGGCAATTTTTCCAGAAGGTGTGGCTGCACCAATGATAAGTCTATTGTTTTGTACTGTAATGTAGTCAAAATCTTTGCTAAGCATCATCAGTGGGGGTGGATTGTCACCGATGAGAACATTATTACAGGCCCCTATAAGATAGTAGTCTTGAACTTCATCTGCTTGAGACTGTTTGTCTAAAAGTGTTACATCAAACGTTCCACCTATTTTAAAAGAGGAGTATTTGGAAAAATTAATAGATTTTGTCTGCATTACTCAACAAATGTAGGAATAAGAGCAAAAATATGCGTAGAGAAATCTGTCATCTCATTGAGCATCCAAGGCATTGTTAAAACGATAACGATAACAACACCGATAATTTTAGGAATGAAAGAGAGGGTCATCTCATTTATCTGTGTTGTTGCTTGAAAAATGGAGACTGCAAGACCGATAAGCATACCGGTAAGCAGTCCTGGAAGTGCCAAATAAAGAGCGATTTTAAACGTCTCTACACCCAGCTCTATGAGTTTTGATTCCATTATGAATTCCTCAATTCCTGATACTCTGTTGGAATTAAATAATCTTCTATTTTTACAAGTGTATCATAAAAACCGTGTTCAAAGCCAATCTCAAAGAGTTTATCTATTGCTTTGTATTGGATGGGACTTAGAGTAATGGATTCATCATTAGCGTAGAGCTCAAGATATTTGTCAAGTGTTGCTGCATCAATGCGAACCAAATCACGTTCGATTAACATTTTTGAGAGTCTCTCTTTATGATCACGTGCGACCTGAACAGCTTTAGTAAGTGTTTTTTCATACTCTATGGCTTTGTTTAACGGCAGTGAGCGGCGAATTGCCATACCACCGAGTGGAAGTGGTAATTCCTCTCCTGCGAGTTCTTGCCAGATATCCCACATCTCACGCTCAACTTCAAGCTCGTCATTATAGGTCAAAATCGACTCATGGATTAAAACACCGGCATCAACAGCACCATCGAGTACTGCCTGTTCAATCTCTAAAAAATTCATATATGTTATGCGTGCATCAGGGTAGGCGATGCGAAAGAGCATCGCATTGGTCGTATGCTTACCGCTGAGAGCTACTTTAAAGTTACGTTTGAGTTTGCTCCCCTTTTTCTTGATGACTTTTGGACCGTAACCCTCCCCAAAACTTACAGCAGTACGTAGAGGTGCATACTCCTCTTTGATGTGCGGATAGAGCGCAAAACTGATAGCAACAATGTCATACATACCGTTAAGGGCATCTTCATTTAATGTTTGAATATCTTTTGCGATATCGTCAAAAGTGACATCTTTCATCCCTACCCAGCCAAATTTAATGGCGTAGTACATGAAGATATCATCGGCGTCAGGTGAGTGTGCTATAAGAGTTTTTTTCATGAAAAAGATTGTAACCAAATAAGAATAAAAGTGGACTAAAAGGGTTTTAAAGTAGAAAATATGATATACTAAAAACAAATGTCATAGAGTAGGACCGTTAAGATGGATTTGAAATATCAGATTTTAATTGTTGATGATGTTGCTGACAATATTCAGGTAGCCATGAATATTTTAGAAGAAGACAATTATGACTTCTCTTTTGCTACTTCAGGAGAAGCAGCCTATGAACTGCTTTTAAACAATGAATTTGATTTGGTGCTGCTTGATATTATGATGCCGGGGATTGATGGTTTTGAGCTGTGCCAAATGATGAAGCGCCATGAGAAGCTCAAAGATATTCCCGTTATTTTTTTAACGGCAAAAGTTGATATAGACTCTATATCACATGGTTTTCGAGTGGGTGGTGTAGATTATATTACAAAGCCTTTTCAGGCTGAAGAGCTTATAGCTCGTGTGAAAAACCATCTGCAACTCTATACAGCAAAAGAGATTTTAAAGTATCACAATATTACTTTAGAGAGGAAAGTAAAACTGAGTGAGGAGCGTCTACTTACTGAACTTGAAAAAAATCAAATCGAGATGATCTATATACTATCAGGTCTGATGGAGTCTGTTTCAGATGAGAGTAGTGAACATGTTCGTCGTGTAGCGGAGATCTCAAAACTGCTTGCACATTATCATCAGAGTTTGAGTGATGACGATGAGGAGGTTATTTATCATGCAGCGCCTATGCATGACATTGGAAAAATAGCCGTTCCTCAGGCGATACTTCAAAAAGAAGCTCCACTTTCGGTACAAGAGCTAGAGATTGTCAAAAAACATACAACAAAAGCGCACGAACTTTTAAGAAACTCTTCAAGAAAAATTATGAAAGCAGTAGATATCATAGCCCTTGAGCATCATGAACGCTGGGATGGTTCTGGTTATCCGAAGGGGCTTCGAGGAGAAGATATCAATATCTTAGGGCGCATTGTTGCTGTTGCTGATGTTTTTGATACCTTGAACCATGACAGAGTATATGCTAAAGCATGGGATGCAAAGAAGTCTGCATCCTATATTATTGAGCAAAGCGGTAAACAATTTGATCCTACTGTTGTTACAATATTTCAAGAACATCTTGATGAGTTTTTAGAGATTGTGTAGTATGCGTTATTTTTTCATTTTTTTCTTTTTACCATTTGTGCTTTTTGCCGGAGAATTAGCACTTACTCCACAGGAAAAAGCTTATTTACAAGAGCATCCAAAGGTTGTTTTAGGAGCTGACTATTCATGGGCACCTTATGATTTTATGGATGCATCAGGAGAACATACAGGGATATCTGCAGATTTTTTAAAGCTTATCGCACAAAAAAGCGGACTTGAGATAGAGGTAGTTCCCGATAAATGGTACAAAACTATGGAGCGCATGAGCTCAAAAAAGATTGATGGTCTTGCCTGTGCTGCAAAAACACCAAGCAGAGAGAAGTTTCTTCTTTTTACAAAACCGTATGTAGCAATGCCTCTGGTTATTATTACTCTCACGCAAACAGATGATATTGAAACACTTGCTGACCTAAAAGATAAAATCGTTGCCGTCAATGAGGGTTCGTATCTGCATGAGTGGTTAAGTAAAAATCATCCGGAGATAAAACTGCTGCTTACCTCTTCGAACAATGATGCACTTGAAGAGGTCTCTGTAGGGAATGCCAATGCATATATTGGAAATATAGCAGTTGCTACCTATATCATTAAACATAACTTTCTAGCGAATCTGAAGGTTGTCAATAAAGTTCCACATATGCAAACAAAAGTAGCTGTTGCCATCGATAAAGAGAAGCCTCTGCTTTTTTCTATCATGCAAAAAGCGCTCGATGCAATTACAGAGAATGAAAAACGTCAAATCATTAATAAGTGGTTTGATGCAACACTGCTCAATAAAATAAACACAAGACTTGAAACACTCACGCAAGAGGAGCGAGAGTGGATTGAAAGACATCCAACTTTGCGTTACAGTGAAGTAAACTGGAAGCCTCTTTCCATCATAGAAAACAATCATATGGGTGGTATGCTTGGCGATTATATGGCACTGCTGAGTAAAAAGACAGGTTTGCAGTTTGTTTATAAGCCATCAAAATCTTGGCCGGATGTGCTTCAAAACTTTAAAGAGAACAAAATTGATTTGGTTCCGGGTGTAGGAGAAAACCCTTATGAAAACTCCCTTGGACTGACATCAAAAACATTTGTCTCTTTTCCTTTTGTACTGGTCACAAAAAATGAGAAATCTTTTGTCAACAATATTGATGACATAAAAGACAAAGTTATCACAGTACCAAAATATTTTACAAGTTATAATTACCTCAAAGAGTATAAAAAAGATATCAAAATAATTCCTACAAACTCTATTTTAGAATCACTTGAACTCGTAAAAGATGGGAAAGCCTACGCATTTTTAGGGCATATGGCTACAGCGATGTATTATGTCGGAAGATATTATCCAAATGAGCTACATATCGCCGGTAAGATAGATTTTAAATTTAACCATAAATTTTTGGTACATAAAGAGAATCATATACTTTTAGGCATTATCAATAAAGCGATAGAGAGTATCACAGACCAAGAGCGTCAAGATATAACAAACAGATGGCTTGCAGTAACTGTGAATGAAGCAAAGGACTATACTTTGATCTTTCAAGTTGCAACACTATTGATTATACTGATAATTGCCGCTTTATATTGGAACACAAGACTCTCAAGAGAGATTAAAGAGCGTAAAAAAGCTGAACAAGAGTTGCAAAAGGCAAAAGAGGCTGCTGAACAGGCAAACAGAGCCAAGTCAGAATTTTTGGCAAATATGTCTCATGAGATCAGGACACCTATGAATGCAATTATTGGTTTTACTGAGCTGCTAAGCGAACAGATTCAAGAGGAACGACTCAAATCCTATGTAAAAACGATTCAATCAGCAGGTAACACACTTCTGATGCTCATCAATGATATTTTAGACCTCTCCAAGATAGAGGCAGGAAAGATGGAGTTGCAAAAAGTACCGACAAATATCTATGAGCTCTTCGATGAGGTAGGCTCCATTTTTGAACCGACGATCAGCTCTAAAGGTCTGGAATTACACATAGATATTGACAACAAAATACCGCAAAGTCTTTTGCTTGATGCGACACGGCTGAGACAGGTCATTTTTAATCTTATAGGCAATGCTGTAAAGTTCACTTCCGAGGGAAATATCAATCTGATTGTAAAGATAGCCAATATTGATGAATATAAATCGAAAGTAGATTTGGAAATCATCGTAAAAGATAGTGGAGTGGGCATTCCAAAAGATCAGTTGGAGAAGATATTTCAGGCCTTTAAACAAAAAGACGGACAGGACAATAGAGAGTATGGAGGGACCGGACTTGGTCTTGCGATCTCAAAAAGATTGACTGAAATGATGGGCGGTAAAATTAGTGTAGAGAGTAGAGAGCATATAGGATCAAAATTTATAATCAAACTCTTTGGGATTGATATTGCATCACTCCAGAACAAATTTTTTCCTCAAGAGAGAAAAAGCAAGAAGAGAAAAAAAGTAGTTTTTGAAAAAGCAAGAGTACTGGTTGTTGATAATATTGATGATAACAGAGAGTTGCTTATTAATAATTTTCAAGATACAAACCTTGCTGTTGATAGTGCAAAAAATGGACTTGAGGCACTACAGATGGCAGAAAAAAATGCGTATGACCTGATTATTATGGATATTCGTATGCCGGTAATGGATGGTTATGAAGCAACGCGTGCCATAAAAGCAAAAAAAGAGATTCCTGTCATTGCATTGAGCGCATCAGTTCTCAAGGGGGATTTTACAGAAGTTGATAAAGAGTTGTTTGATGCATATTTGCGTAAACCCATTCATAAAGAAGAGCTCTTTGATGTGATAAAAACTTTTTTAAAACATCAGCTTGTTGAGAGTGAAGCTCAAGAGAAGATAGATTTACATGAGATTCTTTTGCGTGAGAAACTTTGTAAAAAACTCTTAAACGTGGTAACTCCACTAGCAGCTCAGGCAGTGAAAAGTCATAATATGCAAGATATAAAAGCTTTTGCATCAGTACTTAGAGAGATAGCAGAGAGCTATAATGACAAAGACTTGAAACGTTATCTTGAAGCTCTTGAAAATGCCATAAAAGCTTTTGATGTCAAAGAGATTGAAAAACTTTTACATATCTATGAAGCATTTGAAAAAGAGGTACCATAGTTGTCTTTTTTTCGTTAGAATTTCGCATATTTCTAGAAAATTCTATTTAAAAATATGGCAAAATGACATATTTTTGAATAGGTAGGATTTTTTTACCTACAATTACTCCAAATTTCATAATAAGTGAGTCCAAAATGGATGCAAACAAACAAAAATCATTAGACTTGGCTATTAAGCAGATAGATAAGGCCTTTGGAAAAGGTGCTTTAATGCGCTTGGGAGATAAAGAGATTGAACCGATTCAGTCAATCTCAACAGGATCTCTTGGCTTAGACTTGGCTCTTGGAATTGGTGGTGTACCACAAGGAAGAGTTGTAGAGATTTATGGGCCGGAGTCTTCAGGGAAAACAACACTTGCGCTTCAGATAACAGCAGAGTGTCAAAAACAGGGTGGGGTGTGTGCCTTTATCGATGCGGAGCATGCTTTAGACGTTGTGTATGCAAAAAATCTTGGCGTAGATATCGATAATCTTTTGGTTTCGCAACCTGACTATGGTGAGCAGGCACTTGATATAGTTGAGACAATTGCGCGTAGTGGTGCGATTGATTTAATTGTGATTGACTCTGTTGCTGCACTGACTCCAAAGGTTGAGCTTGAAGGTGAAATGAATGACCAGCAAGTAGGTGTACAGGCGCGTTTGATGTCAAAAGCACTGCGTAAACTTACAGGTGTGCTTAACAAAATGAACTGTACAGTAATTTTTATCAATCAGATTCGTATGAAAATCGGTATGATGGGATATGGCTCTCCGGAGACGACAACAGGCGGTAATGCTCTGAAGTTTTATGCCTCTGTACGTATTGATGTGCGTCGTATTGCATCCCTAAAACAGGGTGAGAGCCAGATTGGTAACCGTGTAAAAGCTAAAGTGATTAAAAACAAAGTAGCTCCACCATTTCGTCAAGCTGAGTTTGATATTATGTTTGGTGAGGGAATCTCAAAAGAGGGTGAACTTGTTGATTATGGTGTAAAACTCGATATCGTTGATAAAAGCGGTGCCTGGTTTAGTTATGGCGAGACAAAGCTTGGACAGGGACGTGAAAATGTCAAAGCGAAGTTCAAAGATGAACCAGAACTTGCAAATGAGATTGAAGAAAAAATCAAACAGGCCATGGGGATTAGCTCTTTAATGACCATGGATACTTCAGAAATTGCTGAAGCGGATGTCTAGAAGAGAAATAGCTAAACAAATTTTTAATTGAATTTGGTTAAAATACGGCAATTTATTTTATGAAGGCAGATATATGTTTATAGATAACGTAAGTGCGATAGAAGTAATGGATTCTCGTGGTAATCCAACAGTAAAAGCAACAGTGACTTTGAGTGATGGGACAATAGCAAGTGCAATCGTTCCTTCAGGGGCAAGTACCGGTAAGCGTGAGGCATTAGAGCTTCGTGATGGTGGTAATCGCTATATGGGAAAAGGTGTGCTTCAGGCTGTTGAGAATGTAAACAGTATTATCTCTGATGCACTCATCGGTATGAGTCCGTTTAACCAAGCTGTCATTGACGGTATGATGAAAGAACTCGATGGAACACAAAACTATGGAAAGTTAGGTGCTAATGCAGTTCTAGGTGTTTCTATGGCAGTTGCACGTGCTGCAGCACAAAGTCTTGGTGTACCACTTTACCGTTACCTAGGTGGTGCGAATGCAATGGTTATGCCAACACCAATGCTCAATATTATCAATGGTGGAAGCCACGCTGATAACTCTGTTGATTTTCAAGAATATATGATCATGCCTGTAGGTTTTGAAGATTTTGCAGAGTCTCTTCGTGCTTCTGCTGAAGTTTATCACAATCTAAAAGCTATTTTAAAAGCAAAAAAACACAATACGGCGCTTGGTGATGAGGGTGGTTTTGCACCAGATCTAAGTTCAAACGAAGAGCCTATTCAAATCATAATGGAAGCAATTGAAAAAGCTGGATACAAGCCTGGTGAGCAGATTGCAATCGCACTTGATGTTGCTGCGAGTGAACTTGTAACTGAAGGTGGCTACAGACTTGATAGTGAAAATCGTACGGTATCATCAGCTGAACTTGTTGCTTATTATGAAGATTTATGTGCGAAATATCCGATAGTATCTATTGAAGACGGCCTGAGTGAAGATGATTGGGATGGATTTAAACTCATGACTGAGAAGCTTGGAGATAAAATCCAAATTGTTGGAGATGATCTTTTTGTTACAAATGCAAATATCTTAAATGAAGGTATTCAAAAAGGAATTGCAAATGCGATTCTTATCAAACCAAATCAAATTGGTTCAGTCTCTGAGACAATGCTTACTGTTCGCCTTGCACAGAGAAATGGTTACAAATGTGTTATGAGTCACCGCTCCGGTGAGAGTGAAGATGCTTTCATTGCAGATTTTGCAGTTGCTCTTAACTGTGGTGAGATCAAAACAGGCTCAACTGCACGTGGTGAGAGAACCGCAAAATATAACCGTCTTTTAGAGATTGAAAATGAAGTAGTCTATGGTGAATATTTAGGATCTGCTCTTTTTAACTAAGAGAAGTTTATGAACAAAGAGGAGCTTTACGAAGAGATTGATACCGAGGAGAGTATAACTCAGCGATACTTGGGACTTTCTCTTAAAAAGTTTTTTCTTTTGTTCATTTTGATAGTCCTGTTTGGGATCTATCTGGGTATAATTTTTTATGGAACAAATTCACTAGAGGTTCTTTTTGGTCTGCAAGACTATGAGAATTATCTTCAAGATGAAGTTGTACGACTCAAAAATGAGAATGCAGAACTACAGCGTGAGTATTTTGAATTGAAAGAAATTTCTGCACAATAATCATATAAATTTGCTATAATGTTTACAAAAAACAGGTGTTTTATATGATAAGACTCTTTTTAGCCCTTCTTTTTCTTCCTCTTTTTTTATTTGCGAGAGAAAATCCATTTTTTCCGATTGATACGGCAGAAAATATTCCCTTAACATCGAGCAAGATTGAAAAAGCACCACCACTCAAACGTGCTACATTGACATTTCCTTCTACTGCAAGAATATTGGAGAGTGTTACTGTAGAGTATAAAAACCTTGACGGCTCAATCGCAACGAAAAAGATTCAGCTGCATAATGCAGTGGATTGGCATCTGCCGCTCTTTATCTCTCAAAGTTATTATGAACCTTCTACTGAAGGTAAACAATCTGTCATTGTAAAGAAAAAGAAGAGACCTGCTCCTAAGAAAGCACAGTACAAAAAAATTGTATCATTAAATTTTATAACATTTTATGCATATGGGAAAAAGCTAAATGTAGTAACAAAAGAGAAGTTGTTACGAGATTTTTTACTGACAAAACCACATAGGATAGTTTGTGACTTTAAACGTGAGACAGATATAGGAAGTTATGTGAAGAGTATCAAACACTCTTTATTTAAAAAGATCAGAGTGGGAACGCATAAAGGCTATTATCGTGTCGTTATAGAGTTGGATGGGTACTATCAGTACAAAGTTAAAAAAACTTCTTCAGGCTATCTTTTTACATTATTATAATTTAAAGGAAGAAAATGAAAATTTTATTGACAGCTTTACTGCTTTTGAGTAGTTTAACAGTGACAAACTGTTTCGCAAAACAGCAGCATTATTCTGTTAATGTAGTACCAAAAAACATGAGTGTCCAAGAGAAGAAAAAGCGGTTTTTTGCTCTTTTGGTACCACCGATTGAACATGTGCACAAAGAGTTGCAAAAACAGTATCTTGAAGTAAAAAAAGATCTACAAAACCACACAAATCAAGAAAAAATCGCAGCTCTGAAAAAGAAGTATAAAGTAAAAACGGATAAAGAACTTCTTATTGCTTTAAAGCCGCATCCTATGAGTATAGCTTTGGCGCAGGCTGCCATGGAGAGTGCATGGGGTACATCTCGATTTTTTCGTGAAGCCAACAATATCTTTGGTGTCTGGAGTACGAGTTCGAAACAAAAGAGAATCGCAGCATCGCAAAAACGTGGAAAGCGAACGATCTGGGTCAGAAAGTTTGACAACCTTGATGAGGCAATCAGACAGTACTACTTTATGCTTTCATCTTCACTACGCTATAAAGCATTCAAACAAATGAACTATGAGGGCAAACCCGTTACAGAAATTATTAAAGGCTTAAAGCATTATTCTGAAAGAGGCGATGCGTATGTGAAAGAGCTTCGCAGTATGATCCGCTATAACAAGCTTACAAAATATGATAAATGATGAATCATAGTAAAGTAGCAAAAGTATAGCTATTATCTGCTATAATTTCGCTCATGAAAGAAATTAAAAACTATATAGCATCTCACGATGTCAGTGAGATGCATCCTTCTGAAATCGCCAATATTTTACGAGGAATGGATGATGGTAAATTTAGTCAAGCCATCAAAATCGTTCCAAAAGAGCTTGTTGGTGATGTAGCTCTCGCACTTCCAGATAGATATTTTGATGATGTTGTTGAAAATTTAAGTGTGGATGAGCTCTCTCAAGCTGTATCTGAACTCGAATCTGATGATCAGTTAGAGTTTATGCAAGAGCTTGAAGATGTTGATGAAAATGTTGCATCACAGGTTTTTGAAACACTTGCTGAAGATGATAAAAAAGAGATAGCACAGCTTCAAAAATATGAAGAAGATGAAGCTGGTGCCTATATGCAGCTTGAAGTCTTTACAGCTCACGCTGATGAGATTGTTCAAGATGTCATTAAGCGTTTTGCACGTCTTCGTAAGGCCAATGAACTTGAAAATATTCAAAACCTCTTTATTGTTGATGATCATAATAAACTTCTTTATACGGTAGGTTTGGATGATTTACTCATCTTTGATTTTTCAAAAACAATAGAAGAGAACATTGGAAAAAGTGATGAGTCCTTTGAACCAATCAAGGCATATGACAGAGAAGATATCAAAAAGGTCGTAGAACTTTTTAAACAATATGATGTTTCTGTTATGCCAGTCGTAAATGAAGAGGGTGTTTTGCTTGGTCGTATCACCTCTGATGACATCTATGATATAATTAACGAACATGCAACAGAACAGATGTATAATCTAGCCGGTGTTGATGATGAAGCAGAAGAGGATGAAGATATACTAAAAGCAGGGCGTAAGCGTGCCTATTGGCTTGGTATCAATCTTTTAACAGCGATTGCCGCCTCTTTGGTCATCGGTATATTTGAGAGCACTATTAACTCTATGGTAGCTTTAGCTGTACTGATGCCTATTGTCGCTTCGATGGGTGGTAATGCAGGAACGCAGACACTGACAGTTGTTGTACGTCAGTTGGCTCTTGGTGAGATATCACAAGGGGATGCATTCCGTTCTATCAAAAAAGAAGTAGCCATCTCTTTGATGAATGGGCTGATCTTTGCTCTTGTGATGGGTATGATAGCCTGGACATGGTTTAATTTGCCAATGCTGGGTGTGGTCATTGGACTCTCAATGATCATAAATCTTTTTATGGCAGGTTTTTTTGGTGCTGTTATCCCATTGGTGTTAAAATGGTTGAAAATTGACCCTGCCATTGGAAGTACGGTCATCTTGACAACTGTTACGGATGTTGTAGGTTTTTTCAGCTTTTTAGGGCTTGCAAAAATTATACTATTATAAGGATGATATAACTTGGAATTGCTACTCATATTTTTTCTATTATCTGTAGGCATATCTTTTGTATGTTCGGTATTAGAGTCAGTACTTCTTTCCATAAACATGTCATATGTAGCAGTATTGGAAAAAGAGAGACCATCAATCGGTAAACTATTGCGCCTTCAAAAAGAGAATATCAATAAATCTATTGCTTCTATTTTGATTTTAAACACTATTGCAAATACTTTGGGTGCAGCAGCTGTTGGGGCTCAGGCTTCAGAAATTTTTGGAAATGATGCGGTTGTTGTTGTCTCTGTTATACTGACATTTGCCATTCTTTTTCTCTCTGAGATCATTCCAAAGACTATCGGTGCAATTTACTGGAAAAAATTAGCACCGCTTGCAGCCTATTTTATTAGAATTTTTATCTGGTTAACCTATCCTATTATCTTAACAACACTTGCGGTGACTAATAAAATTTCCAAAGGAAAAGATGACGCACATAGACTTACAAAAGAAGAGCTACTCGAGAGTATGTTGATGAGTGAAGATGAGGGTGTTATTGATGAAAAAGAGTCTGATGTTATTGAAAATATGCTCAATCTTGACAATATCAAAGTCTCAGAGGTTTTAACACCAAGAAGTGTTGTTTTTGCACTCGATGAAAATATGACTATCGAAGAGGTTGTGAAAAAAGAGGAATCTATATTTAAATTTTCCCGTATTCCTGTCTACAATGAAAGTATCGAAGATGTAACCGGTTTGGTGTTGACAAAAAGAATATTTAAACAACTGCTTAAAAACAAAAAAGCAACGCTCAAAGAGATAAGAAAAGATATCTTTGCTATCAATGAAAATGTACCGGTAAGTAAGGCTCTTGACCTTTTTATATCGAAAAAAGAGCACATGTTTTTAGTCAAAGATAATTATGATCAGACTGAGGGAATTTTAACACTTGAAGATTGTGTTGAGACAATTTTAGGTGTCGAGATTATGGATGAGAGTGACACCACAGCAGATATGCGCGAACTTGCAAAGAGAAAGATGAAGCTAAAGCGAAAGCTTCAAGAAGCAAAGAATGCGCAAAAGTAAACTTTTTAGGCTACAACATTACTCATATTGATGTTATCACCTAACTCTTCTACTAATTGATCCATAAGAGAAAACATTATATTGGAGTGCTCTTCAGCCTTTTTAAATCTATTGACAATTTCATCTTTTGAATCACTTTTTGCCATACATCCTCCTCTAAGCGCACAGTCAAGATTTTCATTGATAAGATTATGGAACTCTTCATGATGTATTTGTATCTTTTTAAAGGTTTGGTTGTCTCCAAAGATTTTCATTCCCTGGTTGTAGTACCAAGAACCAAAACCACAATGGTGAGAATCTTTTTTTAACTCCTGGGTTACTGTACCGTTGACAACGGCAGAGTAAGCATTTGATTTAAAGATGATGTGATGAATTTTGTAATTTGCAAGGAAAAGGGCGAAACTGCTTTTATTGGACTCTTTTGATGTTGCATCCATATCAGCGTTAAGCTGACTCATTGTATCAGAGAAGTTATCCATTGTTTCATTTGCACTTGTTGCGATACTGCGCATGTTTGCAGCATTTTCGGAGATACCGCTTGATTGTTGTTGGAGATTTTGGATGGTAATACTAATCTCTCCTGTTGCTTTGGTTGTTCTCTCTGCAAGTTTTCGTACTTCATCGGCAACAACGGCAAAACCACGCCCATGCTCACCGGCACGTGCAGCTTCGATGGCAGCATTAAGTGCAAGTAGATTTGTCTGGTCTGCAATATCTTTGATGAGATTAACGACATTGGTAATCTCATTGACATTTTCATCCATCAACTCAATCGCTTGTGTTGTATCTACGACAAGATTGTTAAGCTCTGAAATCTCTTGAGTTGTTGCAGAGACCGCTTCATAACTGACTCTTGTTGATTCAGTTGCATGAGAAGTAAGTTCTGTTACTCTTACAAAAGCATCTTTTGTTTTGTTGATGTCAGCTGTAATCATATCAAGGTTGCCTTTCATACCACCATTGAGTTGATTAAACTCTGTTGATAAAAGCCCCATCAGTTTGTAACGCTCATTTGCTTTCATAGAAGCAATGGCCTTTTGAATCTCTTTTGCAGTTGCGCTAAATTCACCGTGAAGTCCTTCAGGGAACATATGCCTGTACATTTTTCCATCTGTGATGGCTTGAATGGTATAGCGTGTCTCACGCAGTATGACCTCCATCTGATCAAGTGAGTTATTGATGTTCCAGGCAATTTTCTCCAGCGGGGACTCTTTTTTATCAAGGATAACTCTCGAAGAGAGCTTGCCATTTTCTACGTCTCTGAGTACAGAAGCTATCTGTGTCATTAGTTCTGTTTCATTGGTACTCTTATTATTGAATGAAAAAAGAGTCATAAGGTAGCTCCTAATTGTAAGTTTATGATAAATTCTGCATAGTCAAGCTGATGTTCTTTAAGCAGCTCATCCAGTATCTTTTGTGATGCCTCTACACCGCCGCTATGTTCAGCTTCAAGGAGTTGTTTGTAGATAGGAGTGATGATATCTATGGCAGATTGTGGCATCTTTCTTCTTACAGATGTATAGCTTACAATGTTGCCGTGTGTATCTACATCTGCTGTGATATAGGCAAATACCCAATAATACCCTCCATCAGCACAAAGATTTTTTACAAAGCCGAAAAATTCATCTTTTTGCTGTATCAAATCCCATACAAGTTTAAATGCTAGCTTTGGCATGTCAGGGTGACGGATGAGGTTGTGATTTGCTCCGACTAAATCAGCAGGAGGGTAGCCTGCCATTTTCGCAAAAATTTCATTGCAGTAGATTATACGACCTTTTGTATCTGTCTTGGAGATAATAAAGTCATTAGCACCTAAAACTTTTTCGTTATTAGTAATGTTTTTTGGAGCATCAAGTTTCGAGAGACTTTTTTGTAGTGCCATATGTTTTCCTGCTTTATATAAAAGTGAGACATTATAACAAATAGTTAAGGTAATTTTTATTGAATAAATATCTTTTTGTTAAGGGGGGGGTAAAAGAAGATATTGTAACAAAATGAAACATATTAATTTATGTTATATATTTTTACATGCCGGGAATTCTTGGTATCTTTCCCAATTTGGAGTTACGGCAGTAAAGACCCCATGCTTTTTTCATCCAGTGTCCGATGAAAGGCATCGGCAACATAAAAGCACGTTTTTCATCTCTATAAACAAAAGCAGCACCATCACCACTGTCCATAACACACAAAATATTAAGGTGTTGATTATAACCTTTAAAATCTGAACCACCGCTATCGCGTTGCTCAATATTATGGGCCGCATTTTTTGCCATGACCTCTGCAATATGCCCCTGTTTTGCTCTCCAGTCATAGCCTTCAAGAGCTGCTACATCACCAATAGCATAGATGTTGCTCATTGTGCCGTCTTCGTTTAAAACACAAGAGGTGTCATCAGTCTTTACAAAACCTGCCTCATTTTGTGGTAGGTCTGAATTTTTGATAACATCATGTCCGTCACCTGCAGGGATAAACATCATAAAGTCAGCTTCAAGTTTGCTGTTATCTTCAAAAACAACACCATCTTTTTCAAACTCTACTATCTTTTTGCCAAAGTGTTTGTTAATATCTAGTTTTGTAAAGAAAACATCCATCATCTTAAGTGCCTGTGGTCCCATTCTTTTGCCTGGTTCTGCCATCGGAGCAAAGAAAGTCAACTCAAACTTATCACGGATACCTTTTTTCTTAAGTAGGTTGTGTACATTAAAAAGCAGTTCAAACCCAGGTCCGCCACGTACTGCGGAGGAGTCTTTAGGATTTCCTCCAAATCCCATAGCAATTTTTCCACTTCCTTTTTCAATAAGTTTGTCAATTTCATCACGGATAGCAAGAGCCTGCTCAGGTGCACCACAGATCGAGAGAGTATTTTCTACACCCTTTGGTTTCATTTTGGATGCACCGATACCAATGATGAGATAATCATAATCATTCAGTACTTTACCACTTGCTAAGGTCACAGAGTTCTCAGCTTTTGAGATAGCCTCTACCGCATCGATAATAAGTTCAAATCCATGTGCACGCTGCAACTCCTTTAAGTCTACACAAACATCTTTGAATTCACTCTCACGTGTTGGAACCCAGATGGAAGTAGGGTAGATATAAAAGTACTCTCTGTCACTTACAAGTGTAACATTGTAACCCATTTTTGTAAGATATGTTGCAGCATCAACACCCGCAAATCCACCACCTAAAACAAGTACTTTCTTCATGGATAATCCTTTTATTATCAAATTTTATAAAAAATATTACAGTAATTGATGTTAAAAATACATTAAACAGGTTAATTTTATCGTCAATTTTCTTTCTTATTGATAAAGTAGACTGCAAGCATAGAGACCCCACCACCGATGATAATGTGCAGCTGCATTGGTTCGTCCAAGATAAGCCAGGCAGAAAAAAGTGCAAAAAGTGGTACCAAAAACATAAAAGAGCTGGTTTTCTCACTCCCTAGTTTTCCACTTGCAATAAAAAAGATAGTCGTAGCAATGGCTTGTCCAAAGACAGCGAGGTAGATCATCGCACTCCAAAACTCTACTCCTTGATGAAAGACACTAAGAGGCGCAGAATCTTTTGCATAGTAAAATGTCACTATAGTAGCAATAAGTGAGATGGCAAAACTGTAGTGGATAGGGTGAATATGTTTTTGTGAATGTTGCGAGAGAAGAGTGACTCCTGCCCATATTGTAGCACAGAGTAAAAAGTATAGATTTGATGAGCTCAAGAAGTGTGAAAAATCACCCAGCTCTAAAAGAATATATCCACCCATCAAACCTAAAATAAGTCCAAAATATTGTTTAGTACGCAGTCGTTTACGAAAAAGTATGGCCACAAGTAAAAAGGTCATGATAGGGCTAAAAGTGGTAATGATGACACTTCCGGCTCCTGCATAACCATATTTGATACCCATAAAAGAAGAGATCATAAAGGAGATGTTTAAAACAGAACTGCCAAAGATATACTTCAAACTGTGCATATCAAGTTTGAATGGGATACGGATAAAGTAGAGAATCGGTAAAAATGCCAGACTCATCAGAAAAAATCGCCAAAATATAATGACATCCATTGGAAGATTATAGGTAAGTATTTTGAGTGCTGTCCAGCCTCCACCCCAAAAGAACATTGCAAGCAGCATAAGATAGGTGAAGTGTTTCTCCCCAATATTTTTCACAGCAGTTCTCTTTCTATCCAGTGGGAGAGCACATAAAGGCCCCATACATGTTGTTTAAATCTGCCGCTTCGGGCACGCTGAATGTATTCTTGTAAAATCTCCTCTTTAAACATGCCTGTTTGTTTATTGACCGTTTCTATAAGCGCAACACGACCACTGTTATAGAGATACTCTCCATAAGGGTTTGAGAATCCTTTTTTCTTGCGTGAGAGAATATTTGGAGGAAGTTTATCCTGGAGCATATCTTTGAGTAGCCCTTTTGTGATACCATCTTGGTAACGAAGGGAGGGTGCAACACTAAAGAGAAGCTCTACAAACTTATGGTCCAAAAAGGGTGTACGTGATTCAATGGAGTGTGCCATACTGACACGATCCAGTTTTGCAAGAAAGTGCTCTGCCTGAAAGTGTTGCAGGTCTGCATAGGAAAACCAGATAGACTCATCAGAATGTGATGAAGATTCAAAACGCTCACGCATTTGCTTGAGGTATAAAAACCCATCTCCGTCACGAATATTTCTCTTCATTAAGATGTTCTTTTGCATATCGGTAAACTTTTCACTTGAAGTTCGAAAGATAACCTCCCCTTCAAAAGCCCGCTTGTACCACTCCCACTCACGATTCATACTAAAGTTGGAACGAAAATATTTTTTGAGCCAGTTTTTATGAAATACTTTTTTGGCTGCTTCCATCTCAAGATATTCAAAATACTGCCTATAGCCCAAAAAGAGTTCATCACTCCCCTCTCCACTGAGAACTACTCGAAAGCCATCTTTTTTAATGTGAGAAAAGAGATGATGAAGTGGGATGGCTGCCGGGTCATTAAGCGGCTCGTCAAGTGTTTCAAAAACAGTGTCGATTGTGTCAATATACGCTTTTTTGCTCAGTTCAATCTGGATATTTTCTATACCTAAAAGTTTTGCACTCTCTTTAGCGTTTGAGCGTTCATCATATTTACCGAAATTTTCAAATCCCAAAGTATAGCTGACAAGTGGTCTGCCGAATCTTTTTGCATAAAAGTTCAGTGTCGCACTGTCAATGCCTCCACTAAGTAGTGCTGCCATAGGTGCATCACTCTCAAGACGCAAGGCTATAGACTCTTCTAAAGATTGCGTGAGCTTTGTGATAGCTTCTTCTTTAGAGTGAATTTGATTGGCTTGCGTATTTAAGATATCATAGTAAGTTTTTACGGTAACGTGATTGTTCTCTACTGTAAGCATCTCTGAGGGAGCGAGTTTTTTAATCTTTTTGTAAAAAGTGTGGGGTGCAGTAGGGGCAAGATAGCTCAGATAAGAAGAGAGCGCATCATAAGAGAGCTCTTTTTTCTTTAGAAATGGCGTGAGTGCCTTTATCTCTGAAGCAAAATAAAAACTGTTACCCTCTTGGAGATAAAAGAGTGGTTTTTTCCCAAGTCTGTCACGAAAAAGGTAGAGTTTTTCTCCATCGAGCAGGGCTATGGCGAACATACCTCGAAGATGTTCTACAAAGGAAACTCCCCATTTAAGGTAAGCGGCTATGATAACTTCAGAATCACTCTGTGTCTGAAAGTCAAAGTTTAATCCTTCTCTCAGCTCTTTAAAGTTATAGATCTCACCATTGAAAGAGAGTAGTATCTCTTTGTGCTTGAGAGGCTGATGGCTTCTTGTGTGTGTATCTGTTATAGAGAGGCGTTGATGTGCAAAAAAAAGATTTTTTCTTCGCTCGATACCGCAAAAATCAGGTCCACGATGGGAGAGTTTGCCAAGAGCATATTTTGCCTGTGCATCATCATATTCACCTAAAATTCCAAAAATTGCACACATTACTTGAAAAATCCTACAGTGATATCGTTGTTGATATAATCCTCACGCAGAAGAACTTTTTTTACCTTGAGTGCTGTTGCCATCTCTGTAATTTTTTCTTTTGGAAGGTAGTTATATGTTTGTGAGTTGTCTTCTGCGCATAAGATATTGAAGATAAAAGCTTTTTTGGAAGCCGTAAAACAGTTGTTTATAAAGAGATTTGTCTCAAAAGGCGTTAAAACATTCATCGCCCCGCTGCATATAACATAATCACTCACAGGAACTTCTGTGTTTGTTATATCTGCGTGAAGTATCTCTTGGTCTGTTTTTTTCTTTGCTATTGCACACATTGTATTAAGAGAGTCAATACCTCTGTATTTGTTTGGAAGCTTACCATTGTTTTGCAGGTAGCTATAGAAGTCACTAAAACCACAACCTGCATCTGTAAGTGAGTACTCGGCTAAATTATCCGGAAGCAGCTCACAAATAACATCAAAACGAATCTGTTGATGAGCAAAACTCAGCCAGCAGACCCCCTGAGGAGTTAGTCCATGCTTTTTAATTGCGTTATTGTAAAAATCTTCACTTGCAATACGTGGCATACTTCTCCTTTTTAGTGATGCTATTATATAATAATTCAAAGGAAAATAAGTATGAGAGTAGCAGTAATTGGACTAGGCGGTGTTGGTGGGTATTTGGCAGCTTCATTCACAAAAGCAGGTATCGATGTTATTGGTTTTGGACGAGGAGAGCATCTAGGTACAATTCAAAAGCATGGACTTACTGTCAAAGAGGATAGTGTAGAGTGGAATGTGGCTATCGATGCCAGAGAGCTGCGTGAGGCAGAGGGTATTTTTGATGTTGTACTCTTCTGTGTAAAAAGTTATGATCTGCTGCAGAGTTATAAAGGTATTGCTCCATGTATAAATGATGAGAGTCTGCTTATCTCTTTTGCAAATGGTGTAGATAACGGTGATAAGCTGCGAGATATCTCTCACGCAAGGGTACTTGAGGGTGCGATATATATTCTTTCACATATTGAGAGTCCAGGTGTCATTCGTAAAAAGGGTAAGGTTTTCGCTGCTGTTTTTGGAGGTGACAAGGAAGCAGCTGAGGTTTTAGCTTCACTTTTTGAAAAAGCAGAATTGCGTTATAAAACTGTTGATGATATAAAGACCGCACTATGGAAAAAGTATATTTTCATTGCTGCATTTGCCACACTTACATCGTACTATGACAAGCCAATAGCATATATCTATAAAGAGCACTATGATGAGACAAAAGAAGTTTTAGAGGAGATAGCAGCTGTGGCAAAAAGTTATGGAATAAACATTGATGATGAAGTGCAAAAAGCACTTGATACTGCTTCTAAACTTCCAGCCGATGCTTCAACATCAATGCATTTTGATTTTCAAAACAAGAAACGTACTGAGTTAGAGAGTCTTAGCGGATATATAGCAAAAAACAAAGCTGTAAAAACACCTTTAATGGAAAAAATGTATCAAACATTAAGCACAAAGCGGAGATAATGAAGTAAAAAAAGAGAGTAATTCATGAGAAAAGAGCGAATAGTATTAGGTGGTGGGTGTTTTTGGTGTATTGAAGCAGTTTATAGAAATGTAAAAGGGGTGCTCTCCGCAGTGAGTGCTTATACAGGTGGTGCAAGACCAAATCCGACCTATGAGAATGTCTGTTCCGGTGCAACGGGCCATGCGGAAGTAGTTGACATTAGCTATGATGCAGATGTTATAAGTTTATCTGAGATTTTGGATATTTTCTTTGTCATTCACGACCCGACGACACTGAACCAACAGGGTGCCGATAAAGGAACACAATATCGCTCTGTTATTTATTATGCTAATGAAGATGAGAAAAAAGTCATTGAAGAGTCCATTGAAAAACATCAAGCAGAGTTTGCTGATAAAATTGTAACTGAGGTAAGTCCTTTGGGTGAGGTTTACCCAGCTGAGCCATATCATCAGAACTATTATAATCTTAATTCACAGCAGGGATATTGTCAAGTTGTCATTGCCCCAAAACTACAAAAGTTTATGATGCAGTTTCCAGAGCAGCTTATTTAGGGATTTCTTAATAGTTATATGACATTAACTCTAAAATATGCTAAACTTGTTCATCAAAGAGTAAGAGGGATTTGAAAAACTAGGAGTTATAGATGAATGAAATTTATGAATTGGCTATTGTCGGTGCAGGACCTGCAGGAATTGCAACTGCTGTTGAGAGTTATCTTCAGGGTGTGAGAAATATCATACTTCTTGAAAAAGATGAAAATCATAATTCAACCATACGAAAGTATTATAAAGACAACAAGCGTGTTGATGTTGAGTGGAAAGGTCAAAAAGTTGAACTTGATGGCAATATCTACTTTATAGATGGTACAAAAGAGACAACACTCGATTTTTTTGATGAGATTCTTAAAAATCACTCTGTTGAGTTGCAAACGCATGTTGAAGTGACAGGTATTGAGAAAAAAGATGGCTATTTTGAAGTGCATATGGCTGGAAAAAGCATTAAGGCAAAATATGTCGTCGTCACCATTGGCCGTATGGGAAAACCAAATAAACCAAGTTATAAGATTCCACCTGCTATTCGTAAAAAAGTGAACTATACAACAGATGAGTGTGGGAGTGGCGAGAAGATTTTAGTTGTTGGTGGAGGAGACAGTGCGGTTGAGTATGCAGTTGACTTGAGTGCTAACAATGATGTGGCAATCTGTTATCGCCGGGAGACATTCCGTCGTGCAAATCCGACAAATCAAAGAGATATCGCCAATGCTATAGCACATAATGAAGTCCGTCCTATCTTAGGTGTAAACATTGATGGGCTTGAAGCTACAGAAGATGGGAGGATAAAAGTACTTTTTTCTGAGATTGAACCGGAAATCTATGACAGAGTTATCTATGCAATCGGAGGGACAACACCAAGTGCTTTTCTTTCAAGCTCAGGCATCAAAGAAGAAGATGGCAAACCGGTCCATGATGAGCATTATGAGACGAATGTAGAAGGCCTCTTTGTAGCAGGTGACATCACACAGGAGAGTGGAGGAAGTATTGCTCTTGGATTAAATCACGGTTATGCTATAGCGTGCCATATTAAACATTGCTGTTAAGCTCTATGGGAGATAACTCCCTCCGGTGTTTGGAGGGAGATTTCTATCTCGATTTCAAAATACTCACTGAGTGTAAGCGGCGTGAAGTTTATATCTTCAAAAGCCGCTTTTTTTGCTCCTACTACGATATTGTCAAGTAGTGAGAGATGCGCCATATCCTCATAATAGCCACGTAGTTCATCATCCAAAAAAATCTTAAGCGTTATCGGCAGTGTTTCACCTAAAAGTGGATACTCTTTTAAAAGTGCCTTTTTATCTATACTGTTTTTTGACTGCAGGACTTCGATGATAGAGTCATGAGCCAGTTGAATAAGAAGCGGATGATTCATGCGAGACTCTTTTGCTCTTCTTTACTTTTGTAAATATTAATGAGCTTGATCATAATCATAACACTGATGACTTGAAAGAGGGCCGCTAAAATGAAGGCATAGTAGTGTAGTTTATCAATTGAGTTGGCAGTGTAGGCAAGTGTTGCCATCGCGATAAGAAGCGTAAGCGGCATTGCATGAGAGAGACCAAGTAAAAGAGAATCCCAAACTCCTAAGTCTTTGATAAAAACCAAAGAGGCGAAAACACGCATCAAAATCATAACAACGGTAATAATGACTGCCTTTTCAATAAGTCCAGTAAGTAAAAGTGCATCCAAGTTAAATGAGCTTCCAATGTGAATAAAAAAGATAGGAATCAAAAGTCCAAAACCAAAAGAGGCGAGTTTTTCAGGAAGCTCATGTTTATGCTCAAAAAAAGTTGGGATGAAGATACCAGCCAAGAAAGCCCCAAATGCAAGCTCAAGATGCAGGTAGAGCATAGCCCCGACAAGTAGAAAAAAGATACCCATACTTAGACGAATATCTTGTTCTTTATTATCTTCATGTGGCATAAGTGCGAGTGAGACCTTTGGAAACCACCAAAAAAGTAGCTGCATCGCACGAAAAATAAGAAACATAAAAAAGATAAAGGCAATGAGCGCCATAATCGTTTGAAAAAGCCCAAGTCCAATACCAGACTGTAGAGCAGCTGAGGTAATTGTTAAAATCACGATACTTACTACTTCACCGATACCACCAACGGTCATCGAAAGTGTAATCCACGGGGTTTTACCATACTCTTTTGCCAAAGAAGCTACAAGCCCGACAGAGATAAGCGGCAGAAGCACCATAAAGATTTTTCCAAGATGAAACTGCATGGAAAAGGCGATGGAGAAGAGGTATAAAAAAGTCAGATAGAGTGCTACTTTTTTAATGGTGTGTGTTGGTGTTTTAAGTACGTTTTTAAGATTAATCTCTGTCCCGGCTATAAACATCAGGTATAAAAATCCAAGCTCCGCAACAATGTCAAAAAGGTGTTCATTATGTAAGAAACCGACATAACCAAGTAAAGAGCCTAAGATGATCTCAATAGGGGTAGTAGGGAGCTTGAGACTCTTTGCAATAAAAGGAGAGAACATAATGATAAGCGATATTGTTGTAATTAAAACAATGTTATCGCTTAGAGTTTGTGTCATAATCTTAGCCTGTTACACTCTTAGCAATGTCAAGTCCTAAAGAGTCTAGCATTTCAAGGTCTTTATTCATTGCTCTTCCAGCAGTTGTCAGGTAGTTACCGATGACAATGGAGTTCGCACCTGCATCAAAGATCTCATTTTGACGCTCACCAAACATAAGTTCACGTCCACCTGCAACCATAATACGCTGAGCTTGAGGAATCATCTGGCGTGTCAGCTTGATAAGTGAGAGTGCCTCATCGACTGTAAGCGGATTGGGTGAGAGTTGCAGTGCTTCATTGTGATGATAGAAGTTAATCGGTACAGAAGTAGGGTTCAGTGATGCTAGAGACTCTAGCATAGAGATTCTGTCCTCCTCGGACTCTCCAAGACCAAAGATTCCGCCGGTGATGAGAACCATACCCGCTTTATTTACATTTTGACAAGTCTCATAACGCTCACTCCATGGGTGTGTTGTACAGATTTGTGGATAAAAGGCCTCACTGGTTTCAAGATTATGATTATAGGCTTTGATACCTGCTTCTTTTAAAACTAGAAGTTGCTCTAATGTTGCCGTCCCATTGCAGGCGATGAGGCGTAGTTGGGGTGCAACTTTTTGGACTGCGTGAGCCACTTCACAGACAAAGTTAAGTGTTTTATCGTTAAGTCCTTTGTCGGCAGTGACCAAGCAAAATCCAAGTGCTCCGTTATCTCGTGCTGCAATAGCTTCTTTTTGAATCTCTTCAATTGGTTTCTGTATGTAACGCTCGATATCTGCTTTATAGCGGACACTCTGTGAACAAAATTTACAATCTTCTTTACATGTACCGCTGTTAATATTACAGATGGAACATAAAAATATCTTTTTATCCACTATTTTTACCTTTTAAATTCATAACTCTTCTTGAGAGAAAACTCATCTTTTTTCTTTTGAGTATAGTAGTTTACTATAAATTTGTTTGATTTAACTTCAAGTATGGCACACTCCGAGAGTGCTTTTTTCCTTGCACAAACTTCACCGGGGTTAAGATAAAGTGACCCACCTTTAAACTCTACTTCAAACTGATGTGTATGTCCAAAGATGATAACTTCTGCATCAGGTGTCATATAAAATGGAAGATGCATTAGTTTGAAAGTAGTCTCTGCAAGTTTGAAATAGTAAGGTTCTTGAACAAGATGATAATTGTTGTGATGGTGCACTAAATGAGCATCATTATTTCCATAGACTGCGATGTAGCGTTTACCACAGTTTGCTAGAAGCTCAAGTATCTCATGTTCAACGATATCACCAGCATGAATGATAAACTCAGCTCCATTTTCTACAAGAAAATCAAGGGCTTTTTTTGCCTTGTTGATTTTAGAGTGGGTATCTGAGAGCAGACCTATCTTCATAACTATTTTTGCTCGTCTATCTCTTGGCGTGGAGTACGTGCTTTACATTTGACACACTCATATACTTCTTTGTTTCTGTATGTACGTGGTGCTAAAACACCAGAACAATCCTTCTCTTTACATTTGATAGTAGTTGGTTCAAACTTAGAGATAAATTTACAATCAGGATAGTTCTCACATCCCCAAAAAGGTCCTCTACGTGAGTTTTTAAGTGAAATTTTTCCACCACAGTCAGGACAAGGTGTCTCACTTACCTTTTCTTCAACATTTATGCTTTTTGTATTTTTACACTCTGGGTAGTTAGAACATGCTAAAAACTGACCGTTACGACCGTTTTTAACAATCATATCAGAACCACACTTCTCACATTTGTCTTCTGCGGTTTGTTCTTTTTTCTCTACCGGGTTCCCCTCTTCATCACACTGCTCTGTGTATTTACATTTAGGAAAGCCGCTACAGGCGATGAACTGGCCAAAACGACCTGAGCGAAGGAGCAGTTCCGAACCACATTTAGGACAGTTACGCCCTAACGGTTTAGCAACTTTAAGTGATACTATCTTCTCTTTTCCCTCTTCTATCTGTTTCATAAACTCTTCATAGAAGTCAATTAAAAGCTTTTGCCAATCCTCTTTACCTTCTGCAATCTCATCGAGTTTTTCCTCCATTGTTGCCGTAAAGTTGATATCTACAATGTTAGGAAAGTGTTTCTCTAAAATCTCTGTTACAGTAAAAGCAACTTCTGTAGGAATGATCTGTTTTTTCTCTATCGTCACATAAGTACGGTTTGAAAGTGTTGCAATTGTCGGTGCATAAGTTGATGGACGACCAACACCTTCGGTCTCAAGCTTTTTAATCAGACTAGCTTCTGAGTAACGTGCCGGAGGTTCCGTGAAATGCTGCTCTGGTTTGATGCTTTGAATCTCTGCTTTGTCACCCTCTTTGAGAGTTGGAAGGAGTTTATCTTTGTCTTCTGTACCTGTTACTGCATAAAAACCGTCAAAAATGAGTTTTCTACCACTTGCACGGTATTCATTTTCATTGCCTCTAAAGATGATACTTTGTTGCTCAAAAAGTGCATCTTCCATCTGACATGCCATAAAACGCTCATAGATAAGACGGTAGAGTTTTATCTCATCTGGTTTAAGATATTTTACTGCTACCTCTGGAGTAAACTGAAGCATAGTAGGGCGAATAGCCTCGTGAGCTTCTTGAGCACCTTTTGCTTTTTTCGTATAAACTTTCGGATTTTTCGGAAGATATTTTTTACCGTAACGATTCTCAATGATGCCGCGAACTGCACCAACAGCTTCGCTTGCGAGATTGAGTGAATCAGTTCTCATGTATGTGATGACCCCTGATGTACCATCTGGAGTTTTTACACCCTCATAGAGAGTTTGTGCAATCATCATCGTCTTTTTTGGAGTAAACCCGAGCTTACTAGATGCAGTCTGCTGCAGTGTTGAGGTCATAAATGGTGGAGGCGTCGAACTTTTTCTCTGTTTTGTCTCAATCTTTGCTATTGTAAAATCATCAGCTTTGACACTTGCTGTAATTGCATCAGCTTGTTCTTTGTTCTCTATAGAGAGTTTTGAGAGCTTTTTACCTTTATGCACGATGAGATTTGCATCGATGTTTGTTTTAAAAACAGTATCGATTGACCAGTACTCTTGTGGTACAAATGCTTTTATCTCACGTTCACGATCTACTACAAGTTTGAGTGTTGAACTCTGAACACGTCCACCACTAAGACCTTTTTGAATCTTTGAGGCCAAAAGAGGAGAGAGTTTATAACCTACTATACGATCAAGAAGACGACGAGCCTGTTGAGCATTTACCATTTTCATATCAATCTTGCGCGCAGACTCTAAAGCGTGTTTTATAGCACCTTTTGTAATCTCGTGAAAGACAATACGTGGTAGTTCCTCTGGATCTTTTTTGATTGCATGTGCAATATGCCACCCAATAGCTTCTCCTTCGCGATCCTCATCGGTCGCGATATAGATAGTATCAGCCTTTTTGGCTTTTTCGCGTATCTCTTTAACGGTTGGAGCATTCTCTTTTGCTACAGAGTATTTTGGAATGATTTGATGATGTTCTTCATCTATGGTGATTCCAAAACGGGATTTTGGCAGGTCGCGGATGTGCCCTTTTGATGCTATTACATCATAACCCTTGCCCAAAAAGTTCTTGATTGTACGAGCTTTAGCAGGTGATTCGACGATAATTAAGTTCAATACGTTCTTCCTATATATAGTATAGTGATTTGTTTTTTGATTGTGGAAGTGTACCTAAAAAATATAAAATTGTAAAAATTAAAAAAAATTTCTAAAATTTCTAAAGTTATTTTTTTGGCTGACGATATTGTTATAGTCTCGGGCAAGGATGCCTAAAGATAAATAAAAAATAAGAGTTTTTAACTCTTCCATAGAAAAGGATTTATTATGGGTTTTAGAATTAACACAAACATCGGTGCGATGGATGCGTGGCGTAATGCTACAATGAATAACATTCAGCTTGATAAAAGTTTGAATAGATTATCTTCAGGTTTAAGAATCAACCGTGCTGCTGATGATTCAGCTGGTTTGGCAATTGCTGATAAACTCTCAGCTCAGTCTCAAGGTCTGGGGCAAGCGATGAGAAATGCAAATGATGCAATCGGTCTTATTCAGACTGCTGATGGTGCATTGCAAGAGTATACAAATATTGCTCAGCGTATTAGAACACTTGCAGTTCAAGCTGCCAATGATACGCAAGATACTGCTTCAAGAAGCTATATCCAAACTGAGATTGATCGTCTTATCAGTTCTGCTAGCTTTATCAATACACAAACTAAATTTAATGGTAAATCTATCTTTACAGATAGTAGTTTTACTTTCCACGTTGGTGCTTATGAGGGTGAAGTTACAAAAACTACAATTGATTCTATGACAGCATCAAGTGTTTTAGGTTCTGCAAATGTTAGCGTTCAGTCTGCTGCTGAAGCGACAATCAGTGCAATGGATGGTGCAATTGCAACAATCGATACACTAAGAGCAAAATTAGGTGCTGCACAAAACCAACTTGAATCTACAGTTAGAAATAACTCTATAGCACAAGTTAATATTACTGCTGCTGAATCTCAAATTCGTGATGTTGACTTTGCTGCTGAGTCTGCAAACTTCAACAAAAGAAATATCTTAGCACAATCTGGTTCATATGCAATGAGTCAGGCGAATGCTGTACAACAAAACGTGCTTAGATTATTACAGTAGTAATAATCGCTAAAACAAGGCTTTAGCCTTGTGAGCAAGTTTCTTTAGAAAATGTACTTCGTCTACTTCAGTAGTAAAGTGTAACATTTCTTTAAAACTAAGCCTTTTTGGCTTAGTTTTTTTCTATCTCTTTTAAAAAATCTTCCAAATACTCTTTATAATATGTTATCAATCTAGTCAGTTGCGTAGTTAGCAGCTTACTAAGTTTTTTGATATGTTTTTTTGGATTATCAATCTCTTTTGTATTGATAAAATCAAAGATGTATCCGCTGACCATCTGTATGTAAAGACTAATGACTTTATCTGTATCCCCTACTTCATCTCTTCCATCTTCAGCTAAGATATCCATAAACAAGCCAAGAAGCTCATAATGAAATTTATCAAGAGAGCTAAAGTTTTTCTTTTGGAAAGAGTCAAGAAGATTTAAAATATTTGTAGCATGCTCAACTCTTTGTTGAATGATTTTTATCTCATCATTTGATAAACCAATAGAAGAGAACTTCTTAAAAGCCTCCTGAAGCGATAAATCTGGTTTTTTTAGTGTATATTGAAGTTTAATATCTTCCATTTTTTTTGGACTTGCTTTGTAAATAGCAGCACCATTAGAGAGATTATATGTTTTTTGCTCATCTGATTGCAGTCTACTCAAAATTCCACGAAGTTCTGCTAAAGAAGCGATAAAGTGTGGTGTTGTTGGTACTTCATCTTGGAAGTTTCCTTCGGTGGTTAGTACTGTGTCATGATAGTTGATATTTTCTTCTAAGTCAAGCACATGGTCAATATCAAGCTTTTTACTGTGAATATGTTCAGATAGATGTGTTTGCCCTGTGTCGGCATCAAGCGCCATATCAAGTCCAAGAGCATAGAACTCTTGAGCTTGGAATTTTACGGCAAGTGCATAGCTCATAATGCCAACATTGGAAGCTGTAAGTTGGCCATACCCTTTTTTTATAGTAGCTGCTGCTTGAAAAATATAGACATTCTCTTTTTCAAAAGCTTGCGCAAATTCTGGATAGGTAAAAGAGGCAAACAAAGCAATGGCGTCATTGAAAAAATCAATATTTTTAACATTTTCAAGGTGTTTCATACTCGCTTGAAATCCGTCAACATGAATGAGAATATCCGGTTTTACATTGTGTTTTTCTAAAAGACCCATAGTGGCACTAACGGCAATGATAGTAAAGTTATTTTGATGTTTTTCTACCCATTCTATGTTGTTTTGAAGTGATGGTCCTGCAGCGAGTAAAAGAACAGGATGTTTCTGTAAAAGAGCCATTTGGGAGAGAGCTTCAATATTTACATATTTATATCCATCTTTAATATAATCAAGTGGACGTAAATATATCTGCATAACAGCTGAGTGCGGAAACTTGAGATAATCTTGTGAGATGATCACACTATGGATAATTTTGAGCTTATCAGTAGAATGACTTAATAGTTGAAAATATTTTAGGTAATGGTTATAGATAGGCATTTCTCTTAAAAAGGCCTGGATTTTATAGCGAAAGATATCATTATCGTCAAAGATAGAGAAGATGAGTGTCGCACCATTGTTTGTCAACGCCTTATAATCTGTTACAAACAAAGAGAGATAAAAAAGTTCCAAGTCATCTTCTACGATAAAATATGTGTAAGCATTGATTTTCTCATGTACTTTCGTAAGATGGAGACCAAGCCCTACTCCCATAAAAATAAACTTATAGAGTTTTTTCATCGTTGTATCTTTGTTCGCAAACTGATTTGTATAGTTTACAATAGGTGCAATTGTGACAATTGCAGATTCCAAAGGGTTCATTTTTTCATATTTTTGAAGCATTTCTTCGCTAAAGGAAAGATCTCTAAAAGTTTCAAACAGGTTGTCTTTCTTGGAAAAATCAATATGCTCTTTCACCATCTGCGCATGCTTATTGCTATCCATATTATAGAGCCACTTTCCACTCTCAATCTCTACTACATCAAAGTAACCTTCTTCTTTATATTCGAGCTCATATCTTGGTGTGTAGTATTGATTTTGCAGTGCATTTTCAAAGGCTGTAAGTTGATTATAAAGACCTTGATATTCTGCTTGGAAGTAAAGCATATTATTTTTATAGGTGTTTTGCGCTTGGGTTTCGATTGAGGAGTTATCCATTACTTTCCTTGAATTAAAAATGTAGCAAAATCAAAATCGAGTTGTGTATCTATATCTACTGACTCTTTTTGGGGCATAATATAAGCATAAATATTTTTTTCTAAAAAAAATGTATCTTGTGTTAAGAGTAGCTCTGTTTTTGCTATATAAATTGCACCATTGAGTCTATAGTACTGTTTGAGTTCTTGACTACGTAAATTTAGCAATTTTTGGTCCAAAAATCCTGACATACTGTTGTTTTCTCCAAGAGTATTACTCCATAATGGAGAGTGCTCGACCTCACAAACAGATATGACAGCATCAGCCTCTTGTTGAACTAATAATTCAATCGCTTCATCTATATGTTTTTTCTCACGTAAGGGACTTGTCGGTTGTAGAAGTACAACATAGTCATAACTGGAAAATATATTCAGGGTATGTTTGATAACATCTATGCTGCTAGCTGTATCATTGGCTAGTCTATCAGGCCTTTTAATAACTTGCAGAGCATTTTGTTTTGCTATTGAGAGTATCTCATTATCATCGCTTGAGACAACTACTTCATCAAGATACCTACTCTTTTTAGCAGCCTCAATGCTCCATGTAATCAAGGGTTTCCCTGCTAATGGTAAGATATTTTTACGAGGAAGGCGTTTGCTACCACCTCGAGCAGGAATAACAGCTAAAAAAGTTTTACCATCAAGCATTAAAAGATCTCTCCATATTCATTTTGAGCCTGTTCAAAGTCACTCATGCGTCCAATATCGAGCCAGTACTCATGAATAGGAAAAGAGATAGATTTGAGCTTATCTTGAATGATATCATTAAAGAGTGTTGGCATATCATAAAACTCATTTTTTGGAATATATTCAAAAACCTGTGGAGAGAGTACATAGATACCGGCATTGACAAAAAACTTGTGTACAGGTTTCTCTTTGATGGAGATGATCTTACTTCCGTCTGTTTCAATGACACCATAAGGTACTTGATAATCATATTCTCGAACACACATTGTTGCTACTGAGTGCTCCATCATATGAAAGTCAAGTAGATGCTCGAAGTTGACATTTGTAAGCAGATCAGCATTCATCACAAAAAATGGTTCTTGTGGTCTCTCTTGCATAAGTGAAAGTGCCCCTGCTGTACCTAAGCGTTTTGATTCCTCGATATATTCAATATTTACGCCAAGACTTGCACCATCACCAAAATACTCTTTTATCATTTCTGCTTTATAGTTGACACTGATAGTAATATTTACAAATCCATACTTTGCAAAATTTTCTATAATGGTCTCTAAAATAGGTTTGTTTCCAACCTTTAATAGTGGTTTTGGTACATCCTGCGTGAGGGGATGGAGTCTTGTACCGAGGCCTCCTGCCATTAGGATGACACGATTGCTTTTTGCATTTGTTTTTAAGAGGTTTGAGAGCTCTTCTATCTTGACAAGTCTTCCTTCATCATCAACGATGGGAATTTGATAGATTTGTTTACGAATGGCTTTTTGGACAATGAGCTCTTTTGAGTCATTGATATTTGCCAAAGTTGGCTCTTTAAAGTAAAGTCCTTCTATGCTAGAGTCAAGAGTAAGACCATTTAAGAGTCCACGACGGATATCGCCATCGGTCAGTGTTCCTACAACTTTTTCATCTTCATCAAGTACGATGGCAATACGCATAGCACCTTTGTCTATTACCTCCAAAGCCTCTTTAATGCTAGAGTTTTTTCTTAGTAAGATATTTGTATAATTATTCATTACAGTCCTTTATGGTATGAAATTTTTTGATTAAAAGATCTTGCAGGGAAACACTTTTTAAAACCTCTATAATTTGCTGTGATGTCTCATGGGAAGATTCATAGGGATTTATGTTGTGTTGCAGTTTTTCTTGCAGAGTTGGTGTATATATCTGTGCTATTGCTTTTTGAATACTTTGTTTATCAATAGAAACATTGATAACAGATACTGCCTGGAGTCGTCCCTCTTGACGCTTACCAATATTGATAGTTGGTTTTTGAAAACTAGGTACTTCCAAAATACCACTTGAGCTGTTTCCTATAACTCCGTCAACATATTGTATGGCACTAAAATATCGAAGTTGCCCGAGTGATGTGAAAACAATAGCATTGGTATGTTCACTGATAAATGTATCTATCATAGAGTTGATGATAGTACCTCCTGTGTCGGCATTTGCTTTGGTGAAAATAAGGAGTGTATCATCAAGGTCTTCAAGTGCATCTAGAAGCTCTTGAAACTGTTCTTTTGGAGAGAGCGCAGCGAGTGTTTCTGGATGGTAGGTTATAAGTAGATTTTTTTCTTTGAGTTTTATACCTATGGACTCTTCAAATTCTTCTCTGTTTAGAAGTTTGAGTTTTTTAATATTTTCAATACCAAGTGCCCCGATATTGTGTACTCTCCAAGGTTCTTCACCCATTTGTAAGACTCTTTTTTTATACTCCTGTGTCGCAGTAAAGTGAAGATGTGACAGTTTTGTAATTGCGTGACGAAGAGCATCGTCCATTGCTCCTTGTGTTACTTCCCCTCCATGAATATGTGCTATTGGAATGTGCAGTATTGTAGCTGTTGCAGCGACACTAAGCATCTCATATCTATCTCCTAAGATAACAACTATATCAGATTTTAGTTCTGTAAGTGTTTGTGTAAGCTCTGTTTGCAGTTTGGCCATTGCCAAAGAGTTACTTTGTGGTCTGTTTTCCTCAAGGGGAAGAGGTATTTTTGCACTGATAGTGAAACACTTTTCTATCTCTTCATAAGTGTTGCCAAAACTTTGAGAGAGATGAGCCCCAGTTACTATGAGTTGTAGTTCTAAATTTGCATCAGCATCAACTTTTTTAATCAGAGGCTTTAGCAATCCATACTCTGCGCGCGTTGCAGTAACGAGGGCTATCTTTCTCATATCATATCATCTTTGGCATAATTTTTTTGTGCGATACTTCCTAGAATCTCATCCCACTTCATAGGGCTGATTCCACTACCGGGGCGTTTGACATCAAGATTGTCTTCGCGGAGAACTTCCCCTTCTTTAATCTCTTTTGCCGCAACGATACTTTTACGTGCTACTGTGATATTTGGTGTTTCACTAGGAGATGGTTTTTTCTCAGAAGAACCAAGTGCTTTTTCGATATTACGGATGGAGTGTACCATTGCTTTGAGCTCATCTGGTTCTAAAGAGGCTTTATGATCAGGACCAGGCAGTGTACGTGAGAGGGTAAAGTGTTTTTCTATTACACTTGCTCCCATTGCAACAGCTGCTATAGGGACCTCGATGCCTAGGGTATGGTCGCTGTAGCCAACGGCTACGTCAAGCTCTTTTTCAATACTGAGCATTGCCCGCAGGTTTACATCTTCCATAGGTGTTGGGTACATTGTATTTGCATGTAATATGGTAATATTTTCTTTTTTTGTTCCGTTGCAAAGAAGAACATGAAAAGCATCTTTTACTTCTTGCATTGTTGCCATTCCTGTTGAGAGGACTACTTTTTTATCAAGCCTAGCAATAGCACGCAAGTAGGGCAGGTTAGTGATTTCACCACTTGGAATTTTAAAAATTTCTAAATCCAAATCATTTAAAAGTTCTATGCTTTCTAAGTCAAAAGGCGTGGAGAGAAACATGATGCTCTTGCTTTGACAATACTCTATAAGCTCTTGATGTACTGCAGTATCGAGTTCAAGTTTTTTAAGCATCTCAAACTGTGAGTCATCCTCTTCTTGCATGTTTTTTTGCTGATAGGCTGCTTTTTTAGCACTTTTGCTGACAAGTTTCTCAGCTTTAAATGTTTGAAACTTTACTGCATTCGCACCGGCATCACTGGCTACATCGATAAGTTGTTTAGCAAGTTCTATACTGCCGTTATGATTTACACCAGCTTCAGCAATGATAAAAACACTCATTTTACAAGACTCCCGGCTTTTATAAATCCTTCCAAAATGATTCCCTGTTTTGTAGTTACACCACTCCCGACAAAGCTATTGGCTTTTACAAGGACATTACCATTAAGTACGGAAGCTGTTGATATATGACAATTATCTTCTACTATAGTGTCATGCTCTAGAAGTGTTTTAGAATTGATGATGCAGTTTTTTCCAACTTCTGCACCTGCATTTACAAGGGCGTGATGCATAACAACTGTCCCTTCACCAATTGTTGCATGTTCTGAACAATAGGCAAGAGGAGAGATGATTGTTGGAATAGTAAAATCAAGGGCTTTGAGCTTTTCAAAAAGTTTGATGCGAACAGAGTTTGACTTTATATGTCCAATAGTGATGAAAGCGTACTTATAACGCTTGCGTAACTCCTCCAAATCATCATCACAGCCGATTAGCGGGTAGTTTAAAACAGCTTGAGATTCTCCTGTAAATTTTTCAATAATACCGGCTATCTTAAAGCGTTTTTCCTGTTCTATGACATCAATGACACTTTTGCAGTGTCCACCACCACCAATAAGTAGAATCTCTTTCATTATAATCTTACTCCACTTGGGATATTTACTATTTTTTCTTGTAACTCTTTAGAATTTTTCAGTCCATCGTTATAGCATTCGTGGAACATAGTAAGTTCACTCAAAAGCTTCCATACTGGACGACTCATAACTCCATGTTTATTGCTAAATTCCAAAAAAACATCTCTCTGTTTTTGATTCTCAAAAGAGATGGCATTGAGCCAATAGTTGCTTTGTGCTTCTTGTGGCTCTTGAATGAATGCTATATCGTCAAAATTTTCAAAAAACTTTTTATACTCTTCTGCCAAGGCTCTTTTATCAGCTAAAAATCTCTCAAGCTGTTCCATCTGGGCGACAAGAAGTGCTGCATTGATATTTGGCATACGGTAGTTAAAGCCTATCTCATCGTGTATGTATTCCCATTGATGAGGTACCTTTGCTGTTGTCGTGATATGTTTTAAATGTTTTGCCAATGCTTCATCATCTGTTACAATCACACCGCCTCCGCCTGAAGTGATGATTTTATTACCGTTAAAACTAAAAACACCCATTTTCCCAAAGGTCCCCGTATGTTTGTTTTTATAAAAACTTCCCAGGCTTTCAGCACTGTCTTCAATCAGTGTGATACGCCATGCTTTACACAGAGAGGCTATAGTATCAATTTCGCAAGGGTGTCCAAATGTATGCATCGGTACACAGGCTTTAATTGTTTTGCCACTTTTTTTGTTTTTGCACTGACCATTTTGGATAACACAATATTCTTCTAAAAAAGTTTGCAGTGCTTTGACACTCAAGCCTAAAGTAGTTTTATCTACATCTAAAAAAACAGGCTCTGCACCGCAGTAACTGATAGCGTTACTTGTTGCTATAAAACTCAAAGCCTGCGTGAGGACTTCATCTCCCTGCGTTACTCCTGCAAGCTTTAAAGCTGCATGGAGGGCAGATGTGCCATTAACACAGGCAATAGCATATTTACTGCCAACATAATCGGCAAACTCCTCTTCAAAACGTGTGACAAATTTGCCGACAGAAGAGACAAAAGTAGAGTCTATACATTCATTGAGGTATCTCTTTTCATTACCTAAAAAACGAGGTTCATGGAGAGGGATAAATGCTTCTGTGTTATAGAGTTTATGAATAAAGTCAGTAATTTCTTGCATTACATCTTTCCGTCCAAATATTTTTTCTTATCTTCATATTCAAAATTTGGTAGAAGTTTGAAAAACTCTGCAACGATTGCTTCTTTGCTCCACGTGTGTTGTGTTTGCATTTTTTCAAGTTCACTTTCAAAATCTTGAAGTTTTTCTGCATCAAAATCAAGCTCATTTTTGATAATACCAAGATTGTTAAATCGTTCCATATCAAGAGTCTCATTGTCAGTAAAGAACTCTTCAAAATCCTTTTCGCCTGTTGTATCACTTTTTGTAAAAAGACAGGGCCATTTTCCTTTTTGAGGTAATGTTTTTGCAAGCTCTCTGGCTTCATCTTCACTTTTACACAAATAAGGTTCATACCCTTTTTCTTTGAGGTATTTTACAGCGATATCCGAAAAAGATATCAAGTGGAGGGCTTCACTGAGTTTTGGAAAAAAGATATCTCTGTTTTGGCCAAAAAGTGCACTCATCAAGCAAAGTTCACCACTCTCTTTTGGTGTGACAAAATAGCGTTTTACATCGTTTGGTGCGACAATAGGTTGTTTTTTTTCAAGCCGCATATTAAAGCTGTGAAGCAAGGAACCATCACTAAAAGCGACATTGGCAAAACGAGCCATAGAAACTTCGATATCAAGCGAGTTTCGATGGACAAACATCTCCATTATCCGCTTGCTTGCTCCCATCATATTGACAGGATTTGCTGCCTTGTCTGTTGAGACACAAAAGTATTTTTTTACACCTTTGCCACTTGCTTGCTTGAGAGTTTTGTCAGTATTGAAGATATTGACCTCACACATACGCATCAGCGTGTAAGGGTCTTTTTCACTGCGGACATGTTTGAGTGCCGAGAGATTTAAAATATAGTCATATTTCCCATCATTTTCAAAAAAAGCATCATATATTTGGCTGCCGATATCGAGTGCAAAAGTGGCAAATTCTCCATCGATGTAGCCGTAAGAGCTGCGAACATCTCGAACAAGTTCAGCAAGATTGTTTTCAGCAATATCAACAACATGAAGTTTCTTTGGATTACGAGAAAATATCTCTTTAACAACGGCACTACCAATGCTTCCAGCACCTCCAAGAACTAAAAAGCGGGAATTGCTTACAATGGTGCTGAGCTCTTTGTCATAGAGAGTAATATCATCATTAAAGAGTTCTTTTTCTCTACCGATTAGGTGCAGTATGCTCACAGGAATACCTTTGTTGTATTTGTTTGATTTAGAAAGAATCTAGCAAGTTTAATACCATATTAAATAATTAAATATATCTAGAATTTTGCCGATAATATTGTCATTAAATAATAAAGACAAGGTTTTTATTCAAAGGATTGAAAATGGCAATAAGTTCACTAGGCCTTGGATCAGGTGTTTTAACGCAAGATGTTTTAGATCAATTACGACAAGCAGATGAAGCTGCAAGAATAACACCTATTGATTTAGAAATTGCGGCGGCAAATGATGAAAAAGCTGCATTGAGCGTTCTTGATGCAAAAATGACAAATTTAGTAGATAATATTTATGCTTTAAAATCACCAACACTCTATGATGAGCGAACTGTAGCTGTCGATGGTACATCAGTTGAAATGACAGCGAGTGCAAACAGTGATATTGGTGAATTTACACTTGATGTTACACAGCTTGCTACAAAACAGATAGAAGAGTCAGGTTCTTTTACTGCTTCTACTGACACGATAGCAACAGCTGCAGGAAGTCTGAACCTTAATATTGATGGACAAGATTTTACGATAGACTATACAGATACAACAACTTTAGAGGATTTGAAAAAATCTATCAATGATATTGCCGGTGATAAAGTGAATGCTACTATTGTACAGGTTGCAAGTGGTGATTATCGACTCTTTTTAAGTTCTGTAGATACTGGAACTACACAAGATATTACTATTACAGATAATTCTGGAAATCTTTCAGGTACACAATTGACAAATGATTTAACAGCTGTCCAGACAGGTGTTGATGCTCAGTTTACCTATAATGGACAGGCAATTACACGCACTTCTAATAATATAACTGATCTCATTACAGGTTACGATATTACACTTAAAAGTTTAGGAACTTCTACTGTGAAAGTCGAGCAAAACCGTGATGCTATCATGGAAAAAATCGATAATTTTGTCACAAAATATAATGATGCGATGAAAGAGTTAGAGTCACTCACAAAAAACAGTACAGATGCCCAAGAGAGAGGGATTTTTGCCTCAGACAGTACAATCAGAGGTCTGCAAAGAGCATTGAGAATGGCTATGGATGAGATAGGTGGTGGAGTTGCTACTATTTATGACTATGGATTTGATATTGCAAAAGATGGTACGTTAAGTATTGATAAGGATGTTTTAAATCAAAAACTTGATGAGAACGCAGCCAATGTAGAGGTGTTTTTTACCGGTGGTAATTTTGACAATGGAGATGGTACGACAACAGCTATTGATGGAGCATTTGCGGAGCTCTATACACAAGTAGATGCCTATACTGGTTTTAATAAAACACTTGATAGTTTTCAAACAGATTTAAATGACAGAATCTCTACACTTGAAGAGCGTAGACTGGATGCAATCGAGAGATTGGATAACAGATATGAAACCTTGGTAAAACAGTGGGGTGCGTATGATGCACTGATTGCTCGTTTGAATAACTCTGCTAATGCATTTATCCAAATGGTAAATACACAAAATACGCAAGATAATTAAGGTTTTCGAGGAAAAGGCCGATGTAATTGGCATCGAGAAAAGATAAAAAAGGATTTAAGATGTATGCTAATGTTGCACATAATATTTATAATGAAAATCATGTTTCAGTTGAGTCTCCGGCAAAGTTAATTGAGATGTTATATGAGGGTGTTTTACGGTTTAATGCTCAAGCAAAAAAAGCGATAAAAGATAAAGATATTGAAAAGAAAGTTTATTGGTTAAATCGCTCGATCGCTATTGTGAATGAATTACGTTCTATTCTTGACTTTAAAGGTGGTGATATTGCTCTTTATTTAGATGGTTTGTATGAATACCAACTTGAGTTGCTCTTTGATGCAATGTTAGAAGATGAAAGTAAAAAACTAGATGAGTGTACAAATGTTTTTAAAGGCTTATTAGAAGCGTGGCGAGAGACAACAAATGTGGCTTAATCAACTCAAAGTTGCTATTGCAACAGAAGATTTTTCCCTATTAGAGAGTTTATTAGTAGATCTTCCCCACTTGAGTGATACAAAAGAGATAGAGAGCGCATTAATTCTTTTTGCTCAAGCAAAAGAGTTACTTGAAGCTAAAAAAGATGAAACAAAAGCCTCTATGCAACAGATCAAAAAAAATATAAACTTTTTAAAGTCGGGTGTTGCCGACGCTCCTGCAAAGTTTGACATTAGCTCTTAGGTTTTTTCTTTATTCCAAACTGCAAACTTCTTATCGTATATTCACTTACAACTGCGCCTTTTCGCATAGTGAGGATATGTTCCACTGCATCGGCGATATCACTCGCAAGTAGTTTTTCATTCTCCTCTTCACTGACATTAAAACGTAGCTCGTCATAAAAGTTTGATTCTGTCATATCTGGATTGATGTTTGTGATGCTCAGTTCACTTTTTCTTGTCTCTTCAAAGAGCGCATCTCCAAAGGCTTTCAGACCTGCTTTTGTTGCAGAGTAAAGTGCTGCAAACTTACTTGCACGTAAGGCTTCTATAGAATTGATATTGATAAGGTACCCGCCACTTTTTTTTAAAGATCGTAGAGTGGCATGTGTGAGCAGCATAGGAGCTGTAAGGTTAAGATGGGTCATCTGTTCTATGATTTTTGAGCTCTGTTCTTCATGTGGTTCAAATCTTCCAAAACCTGCAGCATTGATCAGTATATGAGTATCCTCTTTTTGTAAAATATTGCAGAGCTCTTGCGTTGCGTGAGGTTGGCTTAAGTCTGCTTGTACTGCCTGAAAGTTTTGATGAGAAAATGCTTCATAGGTGATTGTACGACTGATACCGATTACAGAGTACCCCATTGTAAGGAGTCTCTGTGTGATAGCTTTGCCAATCCCACTGCTTGCTCCCGTAACGACTGCTTTTTGCAATTTTTGCTCCTCTTTTTGCTATACTACATTCATGAAAAATATTTATATAACTGATTTAGACCATACATTTTTGCGTTCTGATTTGTCTGTAAGTGATTATACTAAAAAAATTTGGAACTCTTATGAAAATGATGCCATTTTAGGCATTGCAACTGCAAGGACCTACAAAAAAACAGCACAGTTTTTAGAGGGCATTTCTGTAAGTGCTCCGATGATACTGCTTGATGGTGCACTCATTGCAACGATGGATAAAAAGATCATCGATACGAAGTTTGTAGACAAAGAAACAGGTGATGCTATCATAGATGAGGGGGTAAAACTTGGTATTTACCCCTTTGTTCTTTCACTTGTAGATAATGAACTCAATGAGGCATTTTCCTACTCTACAATACTCAATGGCTATCAGAGTGAGATCATTAAACGTTACTCAAATGATAACCATACACATGAGTTTAAAAGCTTAAGAGCAATGGAGAATAACTTTAAAATCATCTATATGGCAGATGAGGATATTTTAATAGAGTTAGAGAAAAATATCAAAGCTCTTTTTGGGGAGGAGCTCAAGTATATTTTAGCTCCTGAAGCCTATATGGGGTGTCATTTTTTGACGATTTTACATAAAGATGCTGATAAGGCCCATGGCATACAAAGTGTCAGTGAAGCAGCCGGATTTGATCTAAACAAATTGACCGTATTTGGAGATAACTACAATGACATAGGCATGTTTGAACTGGCAAACAGTGCTGTAGCTGTCGCAAATGCACAAGAGGGTGTCAAAGAAAAAGCAGATATCGTTCTGCCGCATACCAATGATGAAGACGGAGTGGCACGCTACTTGGAGGCACTTAAAAATGGCTAGAAAATCAACACTTATACCGATGCTCGTCATTGGAACGCTCTTTTTTATCTTTGGCTTTGTAACATGGCTCAATGGTTCACTTATTCCCTTTTTAAAAGTTATCTGTACACTCAATGAGTTTGAGGCACTTTTTGTGACCTTTGCTTTTTATATCGCCTATACCGTTATGGCACTGCCTATGGCATTTGTCTTAGAGAAGACAGGATATAAAAAGGGAATGGCACTAGGTCTCTTTGTGATGGCTGTTGGAGCACTGCTTTTCATTCCCGCTGCAAAAGCAGCTGCTTTTGGCATATTTTTAACAGCGCTCTTTACACTTGGAACGGGACTGACAATCCTTCAAACGGCATCGAACCCTTACATCGTGTTAGTCGGTCCCATTGAGTCTGCTGCAATGCGTATAAGCATTATGGGACTTATCAACAAAGGTGCAGGGGTTTTAGCTCCCATCGTCTTTACGGCTTTGATTTTTACAGATATGCAAATAGGTACAGACTTAAGCGGTATGGATAGAGTAGCATTGGCCGGACAGTTGGTAAAACCTTATATTGTTATGGCTGTTATGCTAACTGTTTTGGCCCTGTTTGTTCTCTTTTCCTCACTCCCTGAGATAGAGTTTGTGGAAGATATATATGATGATGAAAATATCTTTGGTTTTCCTCGTGTTGTCTTAGGTGCTGTTGCACTCTTTTTTTATGTCGGTATCGAAGTGATTTCCGGAGATACCATAGGTCTCTATGCACAGAGTATAGGGATGCAAAATGTAACTGCACTTACTTCTTATACAATGGCATTTATGGTTCTGGGATATCTCATTGGGGTCCTTTTCATCCCAAAATATCTCTCCCAGGAAAAGGCACTGACATATTCAGCGCTTAGTGGTATCATTTTACTTTTTGGAGTAGTGTTTTCCTCAACAACCGATATAACGATATCTTCTTATCTGTGGGGATGGAGTGGTATTATGTTGTTACCAAATTCTTTGGTATTTGTAGCCCTTTTAGGACTTGCAAATGCTCTTGTTTGGCCGACTATCTGGCCTTTGGCATTAGAAGATCTGGGGAAACATACCGCTAAAGGGAGTGCATTGCTCATTATGTCCATTGCCGGTGGGGCACTGCTTCCACTTGCCTTTGGACGTATCGCACAAACCTTAGGGAATATGCAAGAGGCTTACCTCTTTGGCATACTCTGTTACTTTATTATTCTAATCTATGCATTGAAGTGGCATAAAATGAAAGGCTGGAGAGTTTAGTTATGTATGGGCTATGCTCTTTTGAGAATGGATTTGAATATCTTGATATCTCAAATGCAGCAGCTCACGCAAAGATAACACTGCAGGGTGCGCATATATTTGAGTACTTGGCACAAGGGAGAGAATCTTTATTATGGCTGAGTGATGAGAGCAGTTTTAAAGAAGGTGTAGCTATTCGCGGTGGCATACCGCTTTGTTGGCCACGATTTGGAAACCTTGATAAAACACTTCCTCAGCATGGTTTTGCAAGGGTAATGCTTTTTGAACTTATCTCAGTGGAAGAACCAACTCCAAAGCTCACAGAGGTACATCTGCAGTTAAAAAGCAGTATCCAGAGTCGAGAAGTTTGGGATTATGAATTTGTTTTGGATGTTGTGTTTCGTATCTCTGAAAAACTCACTATCTCTATGACTACACATAACTGTGATAGTAGAGAGTTCCTTCTTACGCAAGCATTTCATAGCTATTTTCAAGTATCTGATATTGCCAATGTAACCATTTGTGGTTTGGAAGGTATCTCTTTTTTAGATACGCTGCGTGAGAAAAGATATGTAGAGAATAAGCCAATAATTATTGAAAGTGAAATTGATAGAGTCTATGAAGGGGCTATAGGTAAGATTTTTCTCTGTGATGGCAAGAGAAGAGTAGAGATTTTGGCAGAGAATTCTGCTTCGGCTATCGTGTGGAATCCATGGATAGAAAAATGTTCACAAATGAGTGGTATGAAAAATGAGGCTTACAAAGAGTTTGTCTGCATAGAGAGTGCCAATGCTTTTGATGATTTTAAAACTCTTCAGGCAGGTCAGAAAGATACGATCACAGTTCACTATCAGGAGGTTTAAAATGGCAAAAGTAGTTATATTTTCAGGTGCAGGAATCAGTGCCGAGAGTGGGATATCAACCTTTCGAGACAGTGGAGGTCTTTGGGATAACTATAAGATAGAAGAGATTTGTTCTGTGGGGTGTTTGGACTGGAACTATGAAGAGACGATTGCCTTTTATGATAAACGACGTGAAGATATTCAAGACAAAGAACCCAATAGAGCACATCATGAGATAGTAAAACTTAAGAAAAAATATCCAAAAGACATTACCATTATCACGCAAAATGTGGATGATATGTTTGAAAGAGCAGGATGTAGAGATCTGTTGCATCTGCATGGTTTCTTGCGTGAGGTACGATGTGAAGCCTGTGGTTTTTTGGATGACATCGGCTATGCAAAGCTGCGTGAGGTCTATGACGCTTGTCCGAGATGTTCACACCTACTGCGACCAAATGTTGTCTTTTTCGGAGAAGCAGCACCAAAATATGCAGATATGTATAAAGAGCTAGATGATTGTGAGATGCTTATAGTCATCGGGACAAGTGGTATTGTCATCAATACAGATGTGTTCATTAGAGGGGGCATTCGCTACTCAATACTTAATAATCTGGAACCAAGCCCAGCCATTGACGATACATTATACTCAAAAGTTTTGTATAAAAAAGCTACAGAAGCGATTGATGAGATAATAGAAGATACTAAGGAGTTCTTGGGGAATATTTAAAATGTTTTTTTGTAAATAATGCTATAATCTACACAATATAAATAAAATGGAATTTTATGGCAAGAGTTACAAAAGAAGAAAGAAAAAATGGAATTATTTCTGCTGCGTTGAAGCTTTTTTCTGAAAAAGGCTTTTATATTACAACTATTCCTGATATTGCTGAAAAAGTTGGTATGAGTGTTGGTAATTTTTATAACTATTTTAAATCTAAAGATATTTTAGCAAAAGAGCTTGTTTTATATATTTCGGAATATCTTGGTAATCAGATTCGTGAGATAAATGATAGAGAGATATCAACAGAGGAAAAAATTTATGAAATAATCTCTATGTATTTTAATATGGCGGATGAGAAGCCTGAAATGATAGAGTATTTTTTACGTGTTTACCTTTCAAATCGTGAAGTGTTTGGTGATGGATGTGAGGGGATGATATGTGTTTCTCCTTTTGTAACTGAAATGATGATGTTTTTTAATGATGGTGTTGCAAATGGAGACTTACATGATCAAGATTTTTTTTCAGCTTTTGGTCTCTTTATGGGCTATCTTGGAGGTATGGTTTTTCTCTTTGGAGAAAAAATATTGCCTGAACCGTTAGAGTGGTATAAAGAGTCTATATCACAAAATATTTACAATGCACTCAAAACAAGATAACAAGCCACGTCTTCTTTGGCTTCAGGGTGTTACATGTAATGGTAATACCCACTCCTTTTTAAATCTTCCCTATCTGCCACTTCTTTTGGATAAGTTTGAAGTGCTTTACTATCCGGCTATGGAAGCATTACATAGTTTTGAAGAGATATCTGCATGTAAGCTCTCATGTGATGTACTCATCTTTGAAGGAGCATATGATCCATTGATGAAACGTAACGGTGTTTTTATGAAAGAGATGCTTGCTCATTATGCAGCTACTGCAAAACATATCGTTGCCGCAGGGACTTGTGCAAGTTTTGGAGGTATGTTTAAAGAAGCAGCTTCGCATAGAAATAGTGGTATTTTATTTAATGAAGAAGAGATGAATGGACCTCTTCTTAAGCATAAAAAACGGATTATTAATCTTTCAGGTTGTCCCATTCACCCTGAATGGATGGGGTATACATTAAGTATGATTGCCAATGATCAAACAGTTATAACTGATGAATTGCATCGTCCTGTAGAATTATATAGTAATTTAGCACATCATGGATGTACACGAAACGAATATTTTGAGTGGAAGGTTGATACTAAAGGTTTTGGTCAGAAAGAGGGATGTTTGTTTTATGAACAAGGCTGTCGTGCTCCTATGACACATGCATCATGTAATAAAATACTTTGGAATGAGGTGAGCTCAAAAACACGAATTGGTACACCCTGTTTTGGATGTACCGAACCCGACTTTCCACGAACAGAACTCTTTCAAACAAAAACCAATATGTCAATACCGGAAGATGTACCATTAGGTGTTCCTAAAAGAAGTTATCTTACAATGGCGGGAATTGCAAAGACCTTTCATATAAAACGTTTAGAAGGAAAGCTAATTGATTACAAGACAACTGATTGAACAGATTGAGGGTGAAGCATCTGTATATTTTGATATAAAAGAGAAAAAAGTTAATTTTGCAACAGTAACTTTCCCACATTTTAGAGGTATGGAGTCGATACTTGAAGGTAAAAATGCCCTTGATTCTTTGGTTATTAGCCCTCGAGTATGTGGTATATGTGGGCATGCGCATTTAATGGCAACTGTACGTGCATTGGAAGATGCTTACAAAAATGCAGGTTGTGAAATTATTCTTTCAGAAAAAGCAGAAAAAATTCGAGAATTTACTCTTATTATGGAAATGATACAAAATCATTTTAAATGGCTTTATATTGTTATTATTCCAGAACTTGCTAAATTGACAAATAGCATCCTAGAAAAAAAACCACTAAAAGGAGCGTATGCAGCCTCTTTAGCAGCAAAAGCCATTGCTATTTTTGGTGGACAATGGCCACATTCGTCTTATATGATTCCAGGTGGAGTAACATGTGATCCTACACAAATAGATATATTACAGGCTCAAAATCATATAGATGAACTTATATCATTTTTTGAAAGAGAGAGTTTAGGTATAGCACTAGATAAGTTTTTATCTTTTGAATCTTGTAAAGATTTTAATAAAGAGATACAATCAGACATTACTTTATTAGAAGAAAGTTTAATTGTTGCTGACATGAATCATAAAGGTTTAGCATATGATAGATTTATAGTTATGGGTGAGCATGATTTTACGCATGTTGCAAAATTAAAACAAACAAGAGCTTTTGGAGTAGATAGCAAGTACGTATCAACAGTAGAAGCTTATTCTCCACAAGAAAATACATATGCTTATAATGCTCTTTATAAAGATGAATATTATGAAACAGGACCACTTGCTAGAATGATGTCTATCTCTCTACCTATTATAAAAAATATGCATAGAAGATATAAAGATAGTGCTTACTCACGAGTTATGGCACGTGTGTTTGAGATAGGATATATGCTTAACTATGCAAAAGAACTGCTTCAAAATATAGATATTTTACAAGAGTCAGTAGTTAATGTAGCAGATATAAAAAAAATCTCAGCATCTGGTCTGGGTATAGTGGAAGCTCCTCGTGGTCCACTACTCCATAATATAGAAATTAAACAGGGTATTATTCAAAACTATAAAATTATTACACCTACACAGTTTAATATTGGGAGTTCTACAATAGAAAAACCAACATCTGTACAAATTGCTATGAAAGGGACAACAAAAGAGGATGCGCTCTTTATCTTTCGTACATTTGATGTTTGTTCCGTCTGTACTACTCATTAATTTTTCTCATTTAGTCCGAAAATAAAATAAGAAATGCTGCTTTTCAGTTTAAAATAAAAAATATAATATCTGTTTAAGTTATATCAGGATAGCATAATGAATGATTATTCATTTAATGTAAAAAAGGAGTTGGCTATGGCAGATAGAATAGAGGGTGTAAAAAAGCTTTTTACATCTAAAAGTGCACGTGTTGAAACAAACAAAGGTGATGCTTACTATGACAAATTGTTTCAAACATGTCAGGCAAGAGTCGAAGAGTTGAAGACACAGCAACCTATAAACAATAGGTTGGATATAGAGGATGTGTTAGAAGCACATGGAATAGAGAGACGTGATTTTTTAAAATGGGCTAGTGCTGTAACAGGTATGCTAATGCTGCCAGCTTCTTTTACTCCTCTTGTAGCAGATGCTGCACTGCTTATGAATAGGGCACCGGTTATCTGGTTAGAACTTCAAGATTGCGCAGGTAACTCTGAGGCATTATTACGCTCTGATGGGCCAAAAATTGATGAAATTGTTTTAGATATTATCTCTTTAGAGTTCCATGAAACACTCCAAGCTGCTTCTGGACATCAAGCAGAGAAACAACTTGAAGATGCAATGGAACACTTTAAAGACAAGTACTTACTATTTGTTGAAGGATCTATTCCTATGGAAATGGATGGTCAATATGGTACTATTGGTGCAAGTGCAGAAACATTTTATGATCATTTAATGCGTGTTAGTAAACATGCTGCTGCAATTGTTGCAGTTGGCTCTTGTGCTACATTTGGTGGTGTGCCTGCAGCTTCTCCAAATCCAACAGGAGCAGTAGGTGTTATGGACGTTATTAAAGGAAAACCTATTATTAATATTCCAGCATGTCCTGCTAACCCAGCAAATATGGTTGGTGTAATCATTCATTATATTTTAACTGGTCAAGTTCCAGAACTAGATTCATTGTTACGTCCTAAATTTGCATTTGGTTATAGAATTCATGATAACTGTGAAAGACGTGCACACTTTGATGCTGGTGAATATGTAGAAGAGTGGGGTGATGAGGGTGCTAAAAACAACTTTTGTCTCTACAAAGTTGGATGTAAAGGTCCTATGACATTTAATAACTGTTCAATCGTTAGATATAACGAAGGTGTTAACTGGCCTATCGGTGTTGGCCGCGGTTGTATCGGTTGTTCTGAACCAGATTTCTGGGATAAATATGCGTATGAGCGCCCAATGGCAGATGCAAATATTAAAGCACCAACAGGCGGTGTTGAAAAAACTGTTGATGAGTTTGGTTTAGGTTTGTTAACAGCAGCAGGTATAGGTATTGGTATTCATGCAGTAGCAAGTGCATTGGCAGGTAAGAAAGAAGATGGAGGAGAGGTATAATGGCAAAAAAACATATTATAGTAGATCCAATTACTAGGATTGAAGGACACTTGAGAATTGAGGCAGTAATTGATGAGAATAATACAATTGTAGATGCTTACTCTTCATCTACAATGTTTAGAGGTATTGAGACTATTCTTCAAGGACGTGACCCACGTGATGCAGGTCTTTTGGCAATGCGTATTTGTGGTGTGTGTACGGGTACACACTATCAACGCTCTATAGAGGCGGTAGAAGATGCTTTTGATATTACTATTCCTAAAAATGCACGTTTAGTTCGTAACTTAATTCAGGGTGCACTCTATATTCATGATCACCTTGTGCACTTTTATCATCTTCATGCTCTTGATTTTGTTGATGTTGTTTCAGCTCTTTCTGCTGATCCAAAGAAAACTGCAGTTGAAGCTGAAAAATGGGCAGGAGTATCTGGTACTTCTCCATATATTTCAGGAGCTCCTGCATTTCAAGAGATTCAAGATAGAGTGGCAAAATTTGTAAAACAGGGTCGTCTTGGAATCTTTGGAAATGGTTACTGGGGTAATAAACATTATAAATTAACACCAGAGCAAAACCTCATTGGTGTTGCACACTATTTAAAAGCTCTTGATATTCAAAGAGATATGGCTAAAATGCAAGCAATTTTTGGTGGTAAAAATCCACACCCACAATCAATTGTAGTTGGTGGTGTTACTTGTGTACAAGATATTCAAAATCCTGCTCGTATAGCACTTTTTAAATCACTTTTAAAAGAGAGTACGAAGTTTATAAAACAGGCATATCTTCCAGATGTTTATATGGCAGGAACTATGTATGCTGATGAGGCAACAGATAGTAGTGCAACATTTACTGAACTTATGAAAGGTAAAGGTGTGGGTGGAACTGGTGGAGGACTTTTAAGTTATATGACTTATGGTGATTTCCGTCTTGATGATACTGGTTTTTATAAATCTGCACTTCTTTTCCCTTCAGGTGTTGTGTATGATGGTGATTTATCTAAGGTTCACGAAGTTGATCCAGATAAAATTGCTGAAGATGTTACACATGCATGGTATGAAGGTGATAAACCATTGCACCCATATGATGGAGAAACGATTCCTAAATATACTGGACTTGACAAGCATGCTGATGGTATGGCTTATTTGAAAACAGATGAAAAGTACTCTTGGATTAAATCTCCGATTTATGATGATAAACGTGTAGAAGTTGGACCACTGGCTCGTATGGTTGTAGGTGTTGCAAAAGGTGATGAGAGAATTACAAAGTATGTAACAAACTTCTTAAAACGTGGAAACTTGCCAACATCTGTACTCTTTAGTACAGTAGGACGTACAGCTGCTCGTGCAATAGAGACAGAGCTTATGGCTGATGTTATGATGGATTGGGTAGATGAATTGGCTGCGAATACTGCGAGTGGTGACTTGAGTACATGGACTGACTTTGACTTTGATAAAGTAAGTGTAAATACAAAAGGTCGTGGTATGGCAGAAGCTCCTCGTGGTGCTTTAGGACACTGGGTTAGAGTTGAAAATGGAAAAATTGCTAACTATCAAGCCGTAGTTCCATCAACATGGAATGCAGCTCCAAGAGATTATAAAGGTCGCTTGGGTGCATATGAAGCATCACTTATCGGTACTAAAGTTGCTGATCCAGAACAACCATTAGAGATTATTCGTACAATCCATAGCTTTGACCCTTGTATTGCTTGTGCAGTGCATGTTGTTGATACAAAAGGTAAAGAACTTGGTGTCTATAAAATAGATACCGGGTGTAGTATTTAAGGGAGTAATTATGAAACCTAAATATAAACAGGTTAAAAGAATGACAGCTTTTATGCGACTCAACCATTGGGTGGTCGCATTTAGTATGATTGGTGCAATTGTTACTGGTTTATACATAGGTCATCCTTATTATGCAACATTGATTGCTGAACCAGCGGTAGTAAAATATGTAATGGCATGGAATCGCTGGTGGCATTTTATCATTGCTATTATCTTTGATGTAAGTAGTATAGTAATCGCATATTTATACTTCTTCTCTCGCTTTGAAAAGCCGTATAAAAAGATTTTACCAACTAGTAGCAATATAAAAGAATTTATGGAAGTTCTTTTAAATCTCGTTACGCTTAACAGAAGAAAAAAGTTTGACTCTACACATTCAGATAGTTTCAATACAGTCTATTTTCTGATTTTTCATTTGTTGCTTGCGTGGATGCTTTTAACAGGATTACAACTTTATGTGCATGGTTTAGAATCCGGTCTCAGTTCTATTGGTAACTGGTGGCCGTGGATGCTTCACTTAGTAACAGATTGGACACTTCCTGTATCATCTTGGATGGTCGGTTCTACTGCAACAGGTGTAAATGTGATGGATGTTCGTATAGTGCATCATACGACTATGTGGCTTGTTATTGCCTGGATTGTGTTTCATATCTACTATCAAGTATGGCGTACAATTTTCTGGAAAGAAGGTGATATTACTATTGTTGTTGGTGGTTCTAAATTCGTACAAGAGAATAAAGCTTAGGCTTTATTCTCTTTTTATACCCTCTTCAAAATTTTCTTAAAGGTATCAAATGGCTTTTGTCCTTGAACTAAGTATTACATCCAATCAAAATTACATTATGAATTATATAGTCGCAATTACAAGAGAATTTGATATAAATAGTGATATTGTAATGCAAGATGAAAAAATCGTTTGTGCTTTTGACTCAAAACATGAAAGACTTCAAGAGTGTCTTGACTCACTTGCACAAAGGCTTCCGGCATCACTTTTTTTAAAATCTTCATCACATAGTGAAAATGAAATCAAGCCAAAAAAGCTAGCAAAATTTGATAGTAAATACCCATTAAACTTAGCTCTTTGTCCTACGTGTCAGAAAGAACTTTTTGATGTTAGTTCCCGTAGATACTATTATCCATTTATTTCTTGTAGTTGTTGCGGAGGTAATTATAGTTTTTTAAATAAATACCCTTATAAAAGAGAGAATACATCATGGAAATTTATTCGTCCATGTGATGAATGTGAAAAAGAAGTTGAAAGTGTTGGACTAAGAGAGTCTCATGTTTTAAATTCTTGCCATAATTGTGCAGTTCCAGTAAGATTAGTTAATAAAACAACGGAAAGATATGCAAATGATGCTGGTAGTTTTCGTACAATGTTTGAGGTTGCAGCTAAAGCTTTAGTCGATAAGAAAAAGTTACTTATGAAAACAACATTTGGATATAGATTATTTTATACAGTACAAAATAAGAATCATCATTCTATATTAATGATGATTAATGCATCTAAAATTACAGACTATCTGGCTTTAATTACAGAAGAGTTTAATGCATTGCTAAGTATAGAACGACCGATAATGCATGTAACGCTTAAAAGTGAAGAACTTAAAAATATTTGGGGAGCGAATACGGCTTATGTAAAGTATCCAGATGATGGTTTTACAATTTTACTTGGAACAGAATTACAAAAACTCGGGATAGACTTTATAGCTTATGAAGACGTAGATGAAAACTGTGATGCAGACATTTTGATGGATTACGATTTAGAAATCAACTCTCAACAAGATATGCGTTTTTTCCTCAACAAAGATATTCAATTTATTGCAGAAGGTGAACGTATTTCCTTTCCTTCACATAATTTAAGAGCTAAAAATCTTGTAAGTATTACAGAGGAGTATGCTGGAATACCACAGGGTGATGCAATGTTCTTTGACAAGATGGAACACCTTGACAGTGTAGAGGTTATGGGTGCTAATGTTTTAGAAGGAGATAATGAACGTTATCATGAGAAGCAAAAATACTTCAGTATTGATGAGGGAAGTTTTATGTCTGTTGTCGCTGAACATGATCTATTTGGTAAAAAATGTGTAGGAGCGTATTTTGATGAAGAACCATCATTTTTATATTATGATGGTAGAAATGTACTTCGTATTGTACCTCCAAAGCATTTTGATAGTTCAAATATCTTGGACGAGATATCTTCTTTACGTGAGGGTTCAGATAGGCTTATAGAAAATCTAAAAAAGAAACTTCCAGAGATTTATAAAAAGCTTGAACTATTGCAAACAAGAGAGAATGTCAAACTCTTTGAAGCTGTAGCAATCATTTTAGGTTTAGATGAAGAAAATATGAAAGGTGTTTCTGTTGAAGCGATGAAGTTTGTTGGTAAGGGAGGCATTCAAATAGATACTCATGTGAAAGATAACCGTTTTGACCATGCGGCATTTCTCGCAAGTATTATTTCATACCAATTAGCAGGTGTAAGTAGTGTTATTTTAGCATACTCAATTTTTGAAAGTTTTGGAGACTATTTTTATGAAATTTTGAGTGAGCTTAAAGGTAAAACAAAAGCAACAGAAATTATTCTTTGTGGAACACATTTCGCAAACCAGTCACTTTTCTCACGTATGCAACGAAATCTTAAGATGACACCGCCATATATGAATAAAAACTATCCAATTGGCAAGGAGAGTGCAGTTGTCGGCGGCGTCTATATTTAAAAAGCGGATTAGACTTAATATTTATGGCATCGTTCAAGGTGTAGGTTTCCGTCCTTTTATATTTAATTTAGCAAATGAATTTGGGCTTCATGGTTTTGTTACCAATAGTGGAGATGGTGTCATTGTTGAGATAGAAGGAGATGATAAATCGCTTCAAGACTTTATAAAAAAACTTCTTGAATCCCCACCATTACTTGCTAAGATTGTTGATATTAAAGAAAAGCAGATAGATGTCAAGAATGACAACTCTTTTTGTATTAAAGATTCTAAAGCATCTAAACGATCAACGATGCTATCCGCAGATATTTCGCTTTGTGATGATTGTAGAAAAGAGATTGATAATCCTAAAGATAGACGATACAAATACCCTTTTATTAATTGTATAAATTGTGGGCCAAGATATACAATCATTAAGGAACTTCCTTATGATAGAAAAAATACTTCAATGCAAAAGTTTGAGATGTGTGATGAGTGCCAAATCGAATATGAGAATCCTCAAAACAGACGTTATCATGCACAACCAATAAGTTGTCATAACTGTGGTCCAAAATTACAATTTATAGACATTAGCAATAAAGGTCAAAAATATGATGATCATATCCTTGATAGAGCTATCGAAAAATTGGATGCTGGTACATCAATTGCCTTAAAAGGTTTGGGTGGTTTTCATATAATTTGTGATGCAACAAACAGTGTAGCAGTAGCAACTTTAAGAATAAATAAGCATCGTCCGACAAAACCTTTGGCTGTTATGTTTAGTTCTTTATATGATATCAAGAAGGTTGCAAAACTTACGAAAAAAGATGAAGCACTTATTACTTCTAAAGAGCGGCCTATTGTTATAGTAACAAAGAAAGAGACATCGGTTTTAGCTGAAGAGATAGCACCGGGTATTGATAGAATAGGTGTCTTTTTACCTTATACTCCTTTACATGAGCTTCTTTTGAAAAAAATGAAAAGACCTATTGTCGCAACAAGTGCAAATATAAGTGATGAACCAATCATAACTGAGCTAAACGGGGTGTTACAAAAACTTCCTCTTGTTGTTGATGGTATTGTTACACATGACAGAGAGATAATTAATGCCTGTGATGATAGTGTTGTAATGAATGTAGCAGACAGAACTATTTTTTTACGTTTGGCAAGAGGCTATGGACCAAAAAGTTTTTATCACCCAAATAAAATAAAGAGGAGAATTTTAGCTGTTGGTGCTAATCAGAAGAGTACATTGACATTGGCTTTTGAAAATAATATTATTATCTCTCCTCATATTGGCGATTTAAACTCCTTAAATGCTTTTGAGTATTTTACTCGGTCACTTGATACTTTACAAAGAGTATATGATTTTAAACCAGATGTTATAGTATGTGACAAACACCCAAATTATGAAACAACACAATGGGCAAAAGAGTATATATCAGAAAATCCAGAAGTTAATTTAATAGAGATACAACATCATTTTGCACATGCACTTTCTGTAATGGCTGAATATGAATTATCTGAAGAGACTCTTGCTTTTTGTTTTGATGGTACAGGATATGGAGACGATAATACTTTATGGGGAGGAGAGGTACTGCTTGCTTCACCTACATCATATACAAGGGCTTTTCATCTTCAGGAAATATATCTTTTAGGAGGAGAAAAAGCAATTAAGCAACCTAAACGCGTTGGGCTCTCTTTACTCTTTGATAACTATACTATAGAAGAAGTATTATCGATGGAACATCCTCTTGTAAAGAGTTTTACACCAGAAGAGATAAAAACACTTTATATAATGTTTCAAAAAAAGATAAATACACTAACAAGTTCTTCTATTGGTAGGCTATTTGATGCTATTTATGCATTGAGTGGATTTGTTAAAGATTTAGGTTATGAGGGAGAAAGCGGGCTGATTATGGAAGGCTTAGCGCAAGAAAGTAATACGAAAGAGAGTTATAGCTATATTATAGAAGACGATACTATATACTACAAGCCAATGTTGGATGAAATACTGCAAGAAACAAATAGAGAAATAATAGCTGCAAAATTTTTAAATACATTATGTAATATAATATTAGATATTATTGAATATTATCCTAAGCTTCCAGTAATTCTCAGTGGTGGTGTTTTTCAAAATAAGTTTTTAGTTCATAAGCTTGTAAAATCTTTTGATGCCAAAAAGATTCGTTATTATATATCATCAACAATACCTGTAAATGATGGAAATATATCTTTGGGTCAAGCATATTATGGAATACATAAAGTGAAGGAAAAAAATGAGTAAAAGAGTTGCATTAATTGGTTCTGGAAATGCTTTTTTTAAAGATGAGGGAGTTGGTCTTTATGCTGCAAAATATATAAAAGAGAATTATTTTTTTAATCAGGATGAATTAGAAATAGTAGATGGTGGAACTCTTGGTTTTAAGTTAATGCCTTTATTGCAGGAGTTTGATGCAGTGATGATTGTTAATACTGCATCGGATGAGAGTAAAAGAGTAGGAGCAATAAGTATAAAAACAACAGATGAGTTTTTGGATGGTGAACTTGTCAAAAAAACAGCTAATGAAGTAGAAATTGCAGAAATGCTGCAAATTTGTTCAATGGCTGAGAGAATGGCTGAAACCATAGTTATTAGTATTGTGCCAGAGGATATTATATCAGTCGAGGTTTCTTTAACAGAAAATATTCGTAATGTTTGGGATGAGTATATTCAAACAATTATAGTCCAATTACAAAAAATGGGTATAGAGATATTGAAAGAAAATGAAAAATTGAGTTTAGATGCTATTTTGGATATCTTTGCAAACCCAAGTATTGAGCATTCTAGAGGTTTTTAATTCATTTTAAGATAAAATTCACTAAAATATGAATATTCATTCAGTTTAAGATTATGGATGACAACTACGACACAATTTTCTCAAGTAGTGTAGTGAAAAAGTTTGTCATTTTACTTCCATATTAGGTTCAAAGTACGCTACACTACCTCTGAGGATTTTTAAATGTTTCAATTATTTCATCAAGCGTTATTTGCTCACTATTTTTTGAAATTTTGATGTTGAGCTTTGTAGTAAGTATCTCTAAGAGCTTTTCTATATAAATTAAAAATTCTTTTCTCATAGTATTAGTAAGATCAATAGATACATCAATTTTTTCAGGAACAATACCAAATACACTTGATTGTGGTAATTCTTTTCCCATTAGTTCTAAAATATCAAAACACTGTAAAACACCTATTTCATGTGCACCACCAGAGTTTAATCCATAGCCTGTAAGTTTATCAGAGGGTATGTGGTAGATACTTCCTGGAGCATCATTTATTTCTATTGCATCAAGAATAAGTATATAGTCATACTCCATAAAAAGATTTAAAAGATTAATGCCTTCTACTCCACCATTAATTATATCAATATGGGGTGCAAAAGTGTAATTTTTTTCAAGATATTTTGTTGCATAGATTGCAACTCCATCATCAAGTTCTAATATATTACCAACACCTAAAATTGCAATTTTTTTCATACTTTAAAATACTCACTTATTAGTAAATTTATTGCTTCATCTTTTGAATGATTATACTTAAATGTAGATACGCATCAACTTGGCCACCCGTACGCATTAACA
>NZ_SDID01000020.1 GCF_009192995.1 Sulfurimonas indica
ATGACAGCTGCATTTGTTATCATCCCTGTATTTTTAACACAGCCTGAGTATGGATTTAACTGGGAAAAGAGTGAGCTGTGGATGGTCTATGTACCGGCAATGATAGCTGGACTTATTGCAATGGGGCCAGCTGCAGTGTTTGGAGAAAAACGTAATATCCCTAAACAGATATTTATGGTCTCAATTGTTCTCTTTACTGCATCTTTTGTAATGATGGGACTTACAAGCTCCAGTGGAGTTTTCATTACAGCGGTTATCTTTTTCTTTGTCGCTTTTAATATGATGGAGCCACTCGTTCAATCAATGATCTCTAAATTTGCAAAAGTACACCAGAAAGGGGCAGCACTTGGTATCGCGAACTCTGCTGCATACTTCTTTACATTTATCGGTGGTACATTTGCAGGGCTTTACCTTGATATTAGCTCACGTGAGACACTTGGTCTTACTATCGGGGGCATTGCTCTTGCTTGGCTTATCTTTACAGCTGTAAAGATGAAAAACCCTATTCGCCATTCTCATCTTATTATCCCTGAAAATGAAGTTGATTTTGACAAGCTTAATACTTTAGAGAGTGAACATATCGCAGAGTGGTTTATCAATGAGACAGAAAAAGTTGTCGTTATCAAATATGTAAGTGAAAAACTGAATGAGGATGATTTAAAAGGAAAGATTTTAATATAATCTCTCCTTTTTTCACATCTTTTTCTTGATTTAAATCATCACCTAAAAATATATAATAAGATAAAATACATAAAAAAAGATTTAATTATGAAACTGTTTATCTTATTATTAAGCCTCTCATTTACCATTTTTACCTTTACAGGATGTGAACAAGAAGCAGATACCCATGCCCGTCAAGTTCACTATGACAGAGATATGTGTGCACGCTGTGCCATGGTTGTCAGCGATAGACACAATACTACACAGGTCATTAATCCGCAAACAAACAAAGTCTATATGTTTGATGATATCGGCTGTATGGTACTCTGGTTTGATGAAGAACATATTGAGTGGGCAGGTCAGGCAGTCATCTGGATTACAGATCTTGACACTGGAGAGTGGATAGATGCACGCAAAGCCTTCTATGATACAGAGAACATTACTCCTATGGCCTATGGGTTCTCAGCACACAAATCAAAAGATGCTATTAAAGAGGGCCAGGAAATTATTGACTACAAAGAAGTTGTTAGAAGAGTCAAAGAGATTGGTAGATAGGTTTTTTATCTACTAAAATCAAATTTGGCTCTATAAAAGGCGCTAGTTGTGAGAGAAAATTTAGCAGTGTCATAATTGGACTTGCATAAAAAAACTTCACTTTTTTGTTGTAATGCCAGAGTGCATCTGCATATTGATAGACTTTATAGGGTGTATCTCCAACACCGTCTTTGTCTCTGTCAAACCCAGCATATCTATCCCAGTAGTTATACTCTACGATGTTTGAATCTGCAAAACTCCCACTGATATCTTTGACAACATCATCAATATTTCCAAAAACTCTGTTTCTTGTTATCTTGTTATCTTTTATCGTAGCATGAAAATGAAAAGCTTCACCATTGTAAGCTATCTCATTATTGATAATAAATCTTTTCATGCCTCTTTCTTTCTCTTTGCCATCTATATAGAGTGCTTTGGCATTATAACGCACTACATTATCCTGAAATAAAAAGTTGGCAACTGCACCTATCATCACAGCAATACCTGCCGCACCATTTGAGCTCGTTATACTATTGCCAATGACTTTTGTATCCTTTGCCCCCATAAGCATAATACCTACAGAGTTATATCTATAGCTGTTGCCTTTAAAAATATTCCCGTTACTCATGGAGAGATGTGTTGCAAAACGATTTGCAGTAAACTTATTTTCTATGAAGCTATTATTGTGTGAATAGTTAAGCGTTATATCTCTGACTTTCTCGATAGTATTGTTTCTAATGAGATTTTTACTGCTGTAATACATCTTCAGTCCATCACCACGAAGCGGTATATCATAACTCTTTGATGTAATATAGTTATCTTCAAAACGAGAATCACTGACCATATCCATATCAATACCATAAAGCACATCCTCAAGTCTGCAAGCAACTATACTGCATTTATGTACCTTATGCATTGAGATGGCAGCATCAAGCATATGCATACGCTCTCCACTACTTTTAATTGTAAGATTTTTCAGATGGACAAAAGCGCTTGTAATGGTAATAACACTACCTTTACCGTCCCCTTCGATTATAACATCCTCACCCATTCCTAGAATAGTTAAAGGCTTGTTGATAGTAATGTTGCCTTTATAATGTCCACTTTGAAGTTTAATGGTTGCGTGTGGGTTGGCCTTCTCTATTGCCTCTTGCAATGGATTGGCACTTAAAGATGAGAGAAGGGGAAAAAGCAGCAGAAGTATTCTCATCTTTTATCACTTTTGAAGTTTTAGTAAAATTTATGAATCTCTTCCATGATATCTGCAAACTCCATATCATCACCCTTCTCTTTTAAAAACGCAACAAGGTACTTCTCACTCGCTTCTACACCCTCTTTTTTCTCAATCTCAAGAAGTTTTGCATAGAGATCTGCAATGATTTCAATAACATGGCGTGAGATTTTCTTCCGTGAAGCATGATAGCCTATAATTTTCCCTGTATCAGTATCTTTACGGATCTCAAACTCTGTAAATATCCAGTAGTACCTTCCATCTTTTGCCAGATTTTTAACAACAGCATTGATGTTTTTTCCAGCCCCTATCGTCTCCCACAGAAGCTTGAAAACAACCTTTGGCATATCAGGATGACGTACAATGGAGTGAGGCTTGCCAATGAGTTCTTCCTCACTGTAGCCGGAAACTTCCTGAAAATAGTCATTGGCATAGGTAATCTTGCCTTTTTCATCCGTTTCACTTACGATGTAACGCTTTGGGTCTAACACTATCTCTTCATCTATCGGTGTCGGTTTTATCATCTCATTCTCCTATAGGCTGTCATTTAGCCAGTTAATAAGCCCTCGGCTTATTTCTCTAAAGCCAAAAATTCGCTTTCCGTTATGTAGCTTTGAAAACTCTTCAGCCCGCTTATAAGAATCAAACGGTACTAAATCATCACCTGCAGGTGATGTAACATTACTTCCATAGACATAAAAAGCACCCTTTGCCTTGACTGTTTTTGCAGTAGCATAGTCCGTTACATAGATGTTTTTAAAGTCACTCTCACTCTTGATGTTAAACTCAGGCCATTTCCCCGGTCTAAAATAGAACTCAAACATGGACTTAGGTGATATAAAATATATATCTTCTCCACTTGCAAGCTCTATCTTTGCAGCCCATTTTGGATACTTGTAGACCTTCATATGCCGTACAAGCCCCGTTGTGTTTTTATCATAGTTCATTTCAGAAGAAAAAAGCAGACTGACAACAAGTAACAGCAAAGTAGTTATTTTTTTCATATTCATCTCCTAAACCAAATCTTTTTTCTCAAAAATTTTGTACCCAAAAAAGGCAAAAAGCAAACCAAGTAGAAGTGGATACCCTATAGAGAGCAGCACAAAGGTACTTTGCGATACCGAATCCAAAATATAAAATGCCACAGGTCCCATAACTGTTAGTTCCGGATCAAAAAGTGAAATAGCAGCAACACGGAAAATCTCCATAGGGTTAATCAAACTGATAAAGATGATAAGCCCTTCATCAACACGCTGCTGCATCATCAATGAAATGAGTGCAATATCAATAAAAGCAAGCAAAAATATCCAGATAAAAAAAGCAATCCCCAGTGCTACTTCAGATGATTTGACAAATGAAGAGATAAAAAAAGCAATTCCTAAAAATGTTGCACTCATCGCAAAAAGAAGTCCTGTATATAAGAAGAAAATATTCCATGGAATATCAGCACCCTTAAAAGCTCCATAAATGACAGCGATTATCATCGCAAAAATCACCGGCAGATAGACTGTGATAAAACGACCTATGATTTTCCCCCAATAGTACTGCTTGAGTGAAATTGGAAAAGAGAGCATATACTCTAAAATGTGGCTGTCTCTGTCTCCTGATATTGAACGTACCGTTGTTATCAGGATAAATATAGGCAAAATTACTATCGTAATCTGAATATACATCAAAAGCAGTCGGCTCAAACCACTAAAACCCATCACTTGTGACTCAGTTACTCCTGCTATAAAAAACAGAGCAATCAGTCCGCCAAAAACCAAGGAGTAAACCAGAAACCATTTTGCCCGAATCGACTCTTTTAAATCAAGATAGGCTATTAAATATAAATTTTTCATCTAAAATCTCTCATCCGAAACTATTTTTCCCAAATCCATATAGATTTGACGGTTTACCAAATCTTTTACCTCTTCAAGCCTGTGTGTTACAAAGAGTAGTACCTTCTCTTTTTCATTCTGCTTCAAAAGTCTGTAAAAATCATCTCGTGCTTTTGGATCAAGGTTTGCCGTAGGCTCATCATAAATGATGATATCACTCTCTTTTGCCAAAGAGATGGCAATAAGCAGCTTTTGCTTCATCCCCCCACTGAGTTTAAAGAAGGACTTGTTTAGGTTTGCATTGATATCAAGTTTCATCTCATTGGCGTAGTGTTTAATGAGCTCCTTATCGACATTTGCACTCACGGAGATATACTGCATCAACTCTTCGATACTGAGTTTGATTGGAGGTGGAAGCTGAGGGACAAAACTGATATGTTTAAGTACCTCAACACGCTGTTTTATAGGACTCTTTCCATTGATAAGCACCTCTCCTGCATCTGGATGATAGTAGCCCATGATAGAGCGGATAAGCGTAGTTTTTCCAGCTCCATTTGCACCCATTAAAGCGATTGATTCATTTTTATTGAACTCACAATTGATATTCTCAAGTGAGATATGTGAACCAAATTTCTTTGTTATATTATTTACTTTTATCATATCTACACCAAACTTTTGAGTCTAAAGTCAAAATTGAGAGCATCTTCATGACAAACATCGATACAGCGACCACAAAGTGTACAATCTGCACCTGTGATATACTCTCTTGTTATCCCTTTTTCTTCTCTTTGTTTATCATATTTTGCTTTTGTAATCTCTAACACCTGATTCTCAAAACAGACATCATGGCAGACCATACAGTGGTCACAATTATCATTCCATTCAACTCGCAGAGCTGAGATTTTTCCTATCATACCATAAGTCGTTCCAATAGGACAGATATAAGTACACCAAGCACGACGTGAGAAAAAGACCTCAAAAGCCAGTACTACAAGGACCCAGATAAGTGCCAAACTCCAGCCATAGGTAATCGCACGGCTCATAATACCTACAACATTAAATGTCTCAAAAACAAGATAACCGCTTGTTGCAGACAACACAAGGAAAATTGTCCAAAATGCATAACGGATACGATGGTCGAACTTTCTGTCCTTTATTATTTTTTTATTGACAAGTGTATTGTGCCACTTCTCTCCAATCTCGGAGAGAATGCCATATGGACATACCCATGCACAGTAAGTTCTTCCACCAATAAGCAGATAAAATATAACTATCGTACTGACTCCGATAATGATGTTTATATGGAGATAATGCTCAGCCATCAACATCTCTAAGGTCGTAAAAGGGTCAATCAGGTGGAAACCTAGAAAACGTGAGCCGTTAAGGGTTCCTTCCAATGTCTGTATATCAATAGCAAACGATAAAAAGAAAAGCAGATGGATTGCAATAACAAGTATCCACCGCTTCATACGATAACTGAAAACTGTTTTCCCATCTCTTGTTTTGTTGAAAAAAGTTGACCAGAATGTAGTTCTTTTTATCGTTTCTCTATTGTTATACTTATCCATCGTTTTATCCTATAATCTCTTTTATTGTTCGTTTTTCAGTGCCTCTGCACGAGCCGGAAACTCTCCTATCTCATCAGCAAACTTTCTCAAATCATCTTTGGACATATGCAGTAACAATCCCTTCATAACCATATTTTCTTTACGACCTGATTTAAAATCATCCAGCTTTTTATAAAGCATGTCCGCACTTTGTCCAAAGAGTTTCGGTCCCATAAGTTTTTTCCCATACTGCATTCCGCTACCATCAACACCATGACATGAAGCACATTTACTTTTATATGCATCACTTACTTTAAAGCCTCCGATATTTCCGGCCTTCTCACGTAGGGCACTCAGCTCCTCAGCCTCTTTTTCTCTATCACTTTTTTCTTCAACTGCTGTAACTGTTTGCGCAGCTGTTCTATTACCAAGGTCTGCAATAACTTTACCATGCTCTCCACCATTATATGCACCGCCATGCATGGCTGTCCATGCCATCAGACCAAAAATAATCAGTGTCAAAATTCCTACAATTATATTTTTCATTATTTGTTCCTCATCTGTTTAATTTCTTTGTTAAAGTTGTATATCTCATTTGCCATACTTTTTATCTCTTCGTCACTCATCATATTGATAAGGTCATTCATCAAAGGATTTGACTTTTTACCGGTCTTAAAATCCTGAATCCTCCCATAGATAAAGTCAGCATCTCTCTCTAAAAGAGATGGTCCGATAATCCCGTTTGCATAATCATTATGACAAGGAGAACATCGCACTATAAAATTTTTGCTTAGTTTTTTCACAAGCATAGAAACTTGTACCTCTTCATAGGGAGAACGTACATTCATATTTGCATCGATGGCTGTTCTTGGACGTACTCTGACAGAAGCATCTTTATTTGCCGGCTGTGCATTTTGGTCATACTCGCTCTTCTCACCGTAGTCATAATAGTATGAGCTTCCTTTTGTTTTATCTCTGCTCTTTTGTTCTACTTTTATCGCATGTGCATCACTATTTTGCACAATCTCTATCTTTGGTGTAACTGACGCAGTTTGTGTTGCCTTTTGCTTTTGTGACTTCTCCTGCGAGTTATCACTACACGCACTAAAACCTACAATCAATATAAAAGACGATGCTAAATATAAACTCTTCATTTTCATTTCCTATGCTTTATTATAATACTCTTCATATGTTACTCGTGGTTTTACAACAATTGACGGTGTCTGTGTCGGACATATCTCTTCACATGCTCCACAACCAATACAACCATCATAAATCTCTGGTTTGTTTCCACCACCACTATCTCTAACCATAGAGATAGCACTCAGAGGATTTGGAACAGGACAGATATCAGCACAAAGCGTACACGCTTTTCCCTCATATCCACTCATTCTATCAAGCAGTTGCAGCTCCAACTCTGTTACATTATTGACAGACTCTGTAAATTCCTTCATCGGCTCAAGATAGTTATCCGGAACAGGCGTATTGCTCATTGCTAAACATTTATCAGGGAACTCTAAAACAGCTATACCCATCTGAATATCTTCTGCTTTTTCACAGCTATGATCCAAAGCTCCACTAGGACATGCTAAAACACATGGTACGGCATTACATGCATAGCATCCTCGCTTTGTTGCATCAATATAAGGTGTTCCAACGCCATGGCCCTGTGCAATATCTGCAAGTTCAATGGAGTGATAAGGGCACACCTGAAGGCATTGTCCACACTTGATACAGAGTGCTAAAAACTCTTTTTCAGGTACTGCTCCAGGCGGTCGCAATCTATTTTCAGCATAAAGTGCATAGGGGCTAAATACAACACCACCTCCTAATACAAGTCCCAGTATTCCCAAAGTAGAGTACTTGATAAACTCTCTTCTATCAGTTTGTACTTTTTTTGCCATACTATTTTCCCTTCTCTAAAATATTTTACTCACACGTGGTTTATCATCTTCCATCAAAAAGAGCGGTTTTGTAAACGGTGCCAGTTTTGCTAAAAAATTAAACAGAGAAATCACCGGTGAACCATAAAAAAACTTTACATCCGAATCATACATCCATAACTGGTCTGCGTACTGATAGACCTTATGTGGTGTATCACCGATACCGTCATTGTTTCTATCGAAGCCCTCATAATTATCCCAGTAATTGAAAGCTATCTCGTTCTCATTTGTTTTTGAACCTCTACTGTCATTGACAATATCTTCAATATTTCCTGCAATGATATTGTTCTTTATAATATTATTTTCACTCAGTGAGTGAAAATGCATCGCTTCTGAATTATATAAAATCTTATTGTTCTCTATCCAGTTGTGAGTACCCGGCTCAAAGGGACTTCTGTCGATATAGATCCCCTGTGCACAGTATAAAACCGTGTTGTCTTTGATCGTAAAGTTTGAGACATCTTTTAGACCTATGCCCATTCCCGTTGCACCCTGAGAACTTTTAACGACATTGCCAATTGCAATGGAGTCTTGTGAGTACATAAAGAAGATACCGACGGAGTTTAGCTCATACTTGTTATTTTTTATCAGGTTTTTTCCTGCATACATAAAATGCAAAGAGTATCTGTTGTTTTTGCCATAATTATCCACTATCTCGTTGCCATGTGAATACCAAATAACCATATCACGTGATTTCACTAACGAGTTAGCTCTGATAATATTATCATTGGAGTACCATAAACGAAGGCCATCTCCACGTAGACCAAGGGCTACATCTTTTGAGCTGATATAATTATCAGCAATTAAAGAGTTATGCACCATCTGCATATCAATACCAAAAAGACAATCATCGATAGTACAATGGCTTATCTCACATTGTGAAGCATCACTAACAGAGATTGCAGCATCAACTTTCTCATGTCTGTTACCGCTGTTTATGATCTTTAAGTTCTTTAACGTCACATAAGAACTTGTCACTTTTATAACCGTGCCCTTATCCTCACCATCAATGATGACTCCCTCACCCTCACCAATAATCGAGAGTGGTTTATCTATAACTACAGAACCTTTATAAACTCCGGCAGGCAGTTTTAAAATAGAGCCTTCCGGTGCTCTGTCAATAGCATCTTGCAGTACATTCTTTGCACTTAATGTTGTAACACTAAGAAGTAAAAATGCAAGTGCTAAAAATTTCATCTTATTTCTCTGCTTCCATCTCTTTAAATGCTTTTTGTTTTGCGAAAAATGCAAGAATACTGAGCAAACTGACCGCTACAAGCATATAAAAACCAATTGTTGGATAGGAGTGCGTTGTAAACTGTGCGATTTTCCCATCTCCAAAAACAGTAGGCATAAAAGGTTTTATTTTAAAGGCTCCCCAATCATGCAAATTATGTCCAAACCAATAGAGCCAATAGGAGTAATCGGCTATAAAGATAAGTGGTAGTGCAGCAGGAATAAGCATAATATAGTTCAAATATTTTTTATCATATGCAATGAATAGAATAATTCCTAAAGAGAGAAACAGAAGTGCATAGATACCAATAGCACGCTCAAAATGACCACCAACCCACATTGGGTCCATTCCAACATAGTGGTTGATTGTATTCATCTCATGAACTTCTCCGCTGTAACCGTCAAAATGAAAATAAACAGGAATTCCCTGTGGAAAAGCCTCTTTTGGATAGTTTGGTGCTTCAAGTGATACAGCCCAAATCGGCAGTGATGCTACACCAATCTCAGAGGCACTCTCTATCATCTTTTCTAAATTATTATGAGCCTCTTTTAGTGTAGTGACACTCTTATATCTTCCTTGATTATAAAGATTCCAAATTGTTTTGCTAAATGATGAGATTTCATCAGCTTTCCCTGCATCTATTTTATTTAACGTTCCATGAAATGCGATCATAGGCAGTGTAAACGAAAATGTTAAAATGAGCAGAGCTAAAGTAGCAAAAATTTTAGCTTTGATTAAACTAGGGTGCATAGTGTTTCCTTATATGAATTCTAATAAAAATCTATTTTTATAATTAATTGTAAAGTTAATTATAGACTAAACTTATTGTATCGAAAGTCTGTATGAAAATTAATGATATATGTCAATATATAATGGGGAAGGAGGGAGGAGCCCCTCCCTCTGTAAAAGTAGAACCTTACTCTTTTTAGAATAAGTTAGCATTTTCATCGACCCATTTGAGGTATTCGATGATATTTTTCGTCTCTTCTTCACTCATATGTTGATTAGGCATTTTTAGATTAAAGTAATCAATCATGCTTTTAACATATGGATCTTTATATTTAGATGCTGGGTTCATAATAAAATCTTTTACCCATTTTTCTGCATTTTCATGTCTCATAAGAACACCTGTTAAGTCAGGACCTGATGACACTTTACCGATTACGTGACATCCACCACATCCACCTTCACCAAATGCTCTCTCACCAGCTGCTGCTGCAGGAGATTGAGGTGTTGCAACTTTTCTTACAAGAAGGTCTTTAGCACGAATACCAACATCCGCAGTTTTAACCATATATTGCCAGATCATATTTTCAAACAGAACAGCTTTTTCATAATCACCAGCTTTTACAGCTGCATCAGATTTTTTCTTCTGACCTGGAATTTTCCCATATTGATCAAGTGCATCTTCTACCAGTGCTTTTACTGTTGGGTATTTTTCATAATGATTCTCTTTTAAAAATTTCACAACAGACTGAATAACCGCATCTGTCGCATCATTTACCGCAACTGTTTTGTCATACTCAGCTTTTAACTCAGCTTTTGACATTTTTTTCATTTTCAATTTTTGTGCACTTACATATTTTTTATTAGGGTCTTTAACCATAAGGTAACCCATCATCTCTAAGTGAAGTGCAGAACAGAACTCTGTACAGTAATAAGGGAATACACCTTCTATATCTGCTTTAAATTTTAACTCAGCAGTCTCCCCTGGTTCAAGTGATGCGTGAACATCAAAGTTATCAACTGTAAAACCATGTGTCTCATCTTGTGCACGTTCAAGATTCGTTAAATAAATAGTTACAATATCACCTTTATTTACTGTAATTCTCTCAGGATTAATATGAGATCTTACAAGTGTTGCATAAACAGTTACTTTGTTACCTTTTCTAACAATTCTCTCTTGACCTGCTAATGTTTTACCAACATGTGGCTTACCAGTTTTTGTATTTGTACCCATTTTATAGCGAACTGCAGGATGGAGTTTGCTTGCACGAATAGCTACTGCCTGGTGTGGTTCACCTAATGGTAATGGCATATCAACAAGTAAATCCATTTTTTTACCACTTACATCAATCAACTGGTGATTTTGTGGATGCAGTGGTCCAACAGGATCAAATCTGTCAATTGCAAGTTTATTTAAAGAGATAATATATTTACCTTGTGGGTCAGCAGATTTTCCTTCCATTCCACAAAGGTGTCCAACGTTATAGTGAACATTCTCTTTATCTAAAACTTTGAGTGTTTTATAGTTCCATTTTACGATTTGTGAATCAACGTAAAGTGAAGTATAAATCTCACCATCAACATTTGAGTACTGGTTATGTAGTGGGCCAAGTCCCAACTCTACTTGACCATGAAGTGATTTTTTCATATCAAGAATTGGAATTCCATATGGATCTTTACCAGCATACTCTTTGCTTTTAATAAGCTTTTTGATTTTGCTCCATTTATAAACTGAAGCATGTGTATCTAGCTTACCACAAACTGTAATATACTCACCATCTGGTGAAACATCAACACCGTGCGGTGACTTTGGCTCTGGAATCAAGAAAAGACAGTTATTTTTTACTGCCACATCCATTGGAATTACTTTAATTCCATTGATCATTTTATAGTTCTTTTTATTTTTAGCAAGCTGCGCTAATTTTTTCCAGTTATACACATGTAAGAAATCAGTATCATTTCTTGACATACCCGCTTCAAATGGAGGCATACCAACTTCGATACCACCTGTATACATTTCCGAGTTAAATGAGTTTGTAAAGCCCCAACCATAAGAGACACCTTTACCTGCATCACTTAAATCCTGCATATATGGAGGAAGTTCAAGTACAAAAGAATCTTTTGGCTTAATACGTCCTTTTTTACTATCAAATTTCCAAAGAGTTACACCCCCACGGTAGGTCTCTTTATACTCTTCGATTGGATGGTAATTGTTGTCAAACGGCGCAGCATATTGACATGCTTCAATGATATACTCAGAGTTAGGAGTAAAGAATGAACCACCATGTTCTGATTTAAAAACCGGATTGACAACAATCTGTTTTGTTTCAAAGTCATGCAAATCGATAATAGCAATACGAGGATTGGCTTTATCATTGATCGCTAACCATTTCCCGTCATATTTTCCATCTTTCTCAGATAGACCAGGGTGGTGTGTATCTCCCCAGTTTATTTCACGTCCACGAATGTTACCCTGACGTAAAATCTTTTTAGAATCTTCATCATATCCATATCCTTGCCATGGTTCTGGCGTAAATACAGCGATATACTTTAAAATTCTCATAGTTGGAACACCGTAAACAATTATCTGTCCACTTTGCCCACCAGAACTAAATACAATAAACTCATCTCTCCCACCTGATGGCGTATAAGTTTTTGCAGCACGAATTACATCGTTCTCTGTAAGTCCTCTTGCTTTCATCACTTTTTGCAGTTCTCCCCCAATAGCAGCAGATGCAACTGTTGCTGCTAGAGATGTCCCAACAATAAGCGAAGCCAGCTTACTTAAATGACTAGACATTTTATTCTCCTTCTTTTTCATTTTAGAGTTTTCCCCAAATGATAAGAAAATAGTAATACAATAAAAGGTCTAAAAATTTGACTCAGGTCAAAATATAAAACTAATTTTATTTTTTAAAGTTTTGAAGGCTTTGTTTAAGTTTTTGTAGCTTTTGCAATGAAGTCGTTAACTCTTCAAGTGCTTCAATAAGAATATCCTCTTTTGTAATCATCTCTTTGTCATAGGAGTTTTGAGTATCCATTGTACTGACAAGATCAAGCAGATCTTCAATATTTTTCTCTATTGTCTCTAAAGAGTTAGAAGCGTTTTCAATAGAAGCACTTGAATACTCTATGGAATCATCAATCTTTTGAACAAGATAGTTGAAATTATCAGTGGCTTTTGAGATATCTGCAACACTGCTCTTCGTATCTATGGGCTTAACCTCTTTGACCGTTGATTTTCGTACAATATTCTTAGAGGTATTTAAAAATTTTTGGATAAATCCTATAACATCTTTTAATTGTGTAAAGAAATAGATAAGTACGATAATAAGTAGTAAAAACAGGAAAATCTGAACAAACTTACTGATATACATAAAGTTGTCAAAATATTTTTTATGCATTTCGATCAATTTATTAAATTCCACGACAAGCGTTAAATTCGCCGCATATATATCTTTGACAAGCTTCTCTAAAAGAATGTTTGTATATGCATTATGTTGTACTTTACTAGCGTCTCGAAACTGTTGTACGAGAAGATAAAAATGATTCCATTCTTTGATTATTTTATCTGTTTGGTTTTGTATCTCTTCAGATAAAACCTCATCTAAAATCTCTTCTCTATGATTCATATTCTCAACAAATCGTTTTATAGACTCATCAAGCTGCGCAGTTGAAGCATCTCTATTATTGTAAATATAAAATATATTTTTAGAAATCTCCTGCGTAAAAGCCTTTTGTTCATTTATCGTTTTTAAAAGTCGTAAATTTACTTCATTTTGTGCAGAAACATATTTGGAATAGTAAGCAAGTACAAGTGATAAAACAAAAATCAAAGCACCGAGTAGTTTTATCTTAGTCATCTATCTTATCCTTGTAAATTTCACAGAGTGCCCCTTCATCTTTTATGGCAACCCTACCGTGTATTATATCAATAATACCATTACGTTTGAGTCTGCTGAGTACTCGTGAAAGTGTCGCAGGCTGAATATGCAGCATTAAAGATATGTCATGACGTTTAAGTTTGTTAAACATCTCCAAATCATCATAGAGCATCATACTTACTTTTGAGACTGCATCAAAAATGAACTCTCGATTGATCAGCGACTGCAATTGGGAAGAGCGTTTTACGATTTCTTGCGTGAGCGCTTGACAGAGTATATTTTCATCCAAAAACTTCTCTTTAAATCTTTTATAGTTGATTTTTAATATCTGTGACTCTTCAACAAGTTCTACATTTGAGTAAGCATATAATGTTGTAGCTTTCAGGTCAGATATCTCTGATATCATCGAATTTTCATATATATAGTATAAAAATATCTCATTATCATGTTTATCTATCTTATAGGCACGCGCTTGTCCTGAAACTAAAAAAAGTAACTCTTTCGTATGGTTGTTCTCATAATGGAGAATAAAATTCTCACCATAACAGTGCAGTGTTGTCATCTCACAAAGCAGATCAATTTCCGTCTCATTTAAAGAATTAAAAAAATCCTGTGACTGAATTATCTCTTTTAAAGACACTCTACACCTGTCATAATTGGGATTTCTCACATTGGGCCTGCGTAATGTTAAAGACGAAGAGCCTTTTTTTACTTTTTGCACTTCTGTAGATATAACGTGTGTTGATACCGGCTTCTAAAAACCTGCTTGAGGATCGGCATACACCTTTTGTCACTGCTCTTTGCATGCGTGAGTGATCTTCTTTTATGATTGCTGCATCACTCTTGGCACCACTGTTAATCTCAAAAGTATAAACAAGTGTTGCATCTTCATTTGTAATGGAAATTAAACTTGTATATGTATCAATTTTTTGTGGAAGATTTTTTGAAAGCTCTTTGGCAACCATAGAAGCAATTTGCATTTTTTGCTTTTTAAGTTCAGTTTGTGGAAACTCTTGTGTTGTAAGTTTTTTAGAATCAGTAGCAAATAGCTGTAGAAAAATTCCTAATAATAGAAGTAGTACAAAAGATTTTTTCATAATGCCCTTTCTCTCTTGAAAAGGACATTATACATTATTGAGAAATATTAAAAAATGATATTTATCAAGTATTACTTTTTGGGAACCACATACATATTGTAGTAGCGCCCTTCAAATTTTGGAGGCTTCTCCATCGTCGCAATATCTTCAACCATCGGCCAAACACGTTCTAAAACCTCACGGGCAGCTTCAGGATGAGCCATCTCACGACCACGTAAAAATACTCTGAATTTTACATGTTTTCCTTTTTCTAGGAATTCACGTGCATGTTTTACTTTGTAAGCGATATCATTCTCTGCAATTTTCACAGAGAGTTTAATCTCTTTTACATCAATTTTAACTTGATTTTTTCTCTGCTCTTTGAGTTTTTTCTCTTCTTGGTATTTAAACTTACCATAATCCATGATCTTAGCAACAGGTGGTTTTACATTTGGTGCAATGAGGACTAAATCAAGCCCTAACTCATTTGCTTTTGTCATAGCCTCATCAGTAGAGATGATGCCTAAGCTCTCTCCACCATCAACATTACATCTTACCTCAGGAACACGGATGTCATCATTCATGATGACGCGGTCTTTGTTTTTACTCAAAAATTTACCTCATTTATTTTAGTTTGTATAAGTTGAAGGAAATCTTCCTCACTCATGTTGTACTGCTCTCTAGTACGTCTGTCACGAATTGCGACTGTCTTATTTTCTATCTCTTCATCCCCAATGACTACTATCATAGGAACACGAGTTTTTTCTGCAGTCCTGATTCTTTTGTTTAAAGAATCGTTCCTCGCATAGATTTCACTATCGGCATTAATATCGATAAGTTTATCTGATAAAAGCTTAGCATATTCTTTATGACTCTCTGCAACAGGAACGATTGCCACCTGTGTAGGGGCGATAAACATTGGGAATTCTCCCGCATAATGCTCTGTCAAAATTCCGATAAAACGTTCAAAAGAGCCCAAAATTGCGCGGTGAATCATTACCGGCTGAATCTTATCATTGCCCTCACCATTATACTCAAGCTTAAAACGTTTGGGAAGATTAAAGTCTAACTGAATTGTTCCACACTGCCACTCACGACCGATTGCATCTGTAATTTTGATATCAATCTTTGGACCGTAAAAAGCTCCACCACCCTCATCTATCTCATAAGGAAGATCATGTTTTTCCATTGCAGATTTGAGTGCGTTTGTAGAGATTTCCCACACTTCATCACTTCCAACTGCTTTATCAGGACGCGTTGAGATCATCATTTTATAATCAAACTCAAATGTGGACATGATTTTATCTACAAAGTCCACAACTTCAATGATCTGTTCTTCAATTTGATCAGCACGACAGAAAATATGCGCATCATCTTGTGTAAACTCACGTACACGGAAAAGTCCGTGTAGTGCACCTGTCATCTCATGACGATGCACAACACCATACTCAAAGTACTTAATCGGCAAATCACGGTATGAATGCAACTCATCCTCATAGACTTTAATATGCCCTACACAGTTCATCGGCTTTACACCAAACTCGATATCATCAATCTTTGTGAAGTACATATTTTCACCATAATTCTGATAGTGCCCTGATGTCATCCAGAGGTCTGAACGAAGCATCTCGGGACCACGAACCGGCTCATATCCACGCTTACGGTGAGCTTTAAAGAGAAGTGATTCTAAACGAGCTCGCAATCTTCCACCCGCAGGTAACCAGATAGGAAAGCCCGCACCAACTTCTTCACGGAAAGTAAAGAGTTTCATCTCATTTCCAAGCTTACGGTGATCACGTTTTTCTGCCTCACGTAACATATCCATATGGGCTTTGAGCGCATCTTTTGTTGCAAAAGCTATACCATATATACGCGTAAGCATCTCGTTCTTAGAGTCTCCTCCAAGATATGCACCAGAAATTTTTGTTAGCTTAAAGTAGCGGATAAGGCCGATATTTGGAAGATGCGGTCCACGACAAAGGTCTTCAAACTCGCCCTGTTTATAGATACTTACATCTTCATCAGGAATCATATCAAGAACAGCTTGCTTCAGATGATCATCTGCAAACTTTTTACGCGCTTCTTCTTTAGAGATTACATAACGCTCAATAGGAAACTTTTTCTTTGCAAACGAGAGCATCTGCTTCTCTATCTTTTTAAGGTCTGCTTCACCAATCTCAGCATCTGTTTTAAAGTCATAGTAAAATCCCTCTTTTACAACAGGCCCTACATAAAACTCAGCGTCAGGATAAAGTGACTTAATCGCTTGAGCCATAAGGTGTGCTGTTGAGTGACGCAGTACCTCTAAAGCTTCAGGTGAATTATCTAACTCTATCTCTTCACCACTCAGACCTAACTCCTCTGCAGTTTGTAGATCTACTATTTTTTCATTATATTTTATTGCTATTGCACTCAAAATCTTTCCTATAATTCAGTTTTTAATACTGCACCATTTGATGCATTTGATACAAGCAGTTGATAACGTTTCAACCATTTTGATTTCACTTCATTTTTATATGGTTTATATGCAGCTCTTCTTTTTGCGATAGTCTCATCATCTACATTCAGACGTAAAATATGCTTATCAACATCAAGCTCTATCTCATCACCATCTTCAATTAATGCAATAAGTCCACCCTCTGCAGCTTCAGGCGAAATATGCCCGATAGAAGCCCCTTTTGTCGCACCAGAGAAACGTCCATCAGTAATGAGTGCAACTGTCTCACCGAGTCCCATACCCTGAATAAGTGCGGTAGGTGCTAACATCTCTTGCATACCCGGACCACCTTTAGGTCCTTCATAACGAATAACGACAACATTACCAGGTTTTACTTTTTTACCCATGATACCAGCAATCGCTTCTGGTTGTGAGTTAAAGCAGATGGCCGTACCTTTAAAGTGACGCATACTATCCACTATACCGGCAGCTTTAATAACGGCTCCCTCTTCGGCTAAGTTTCCAAATAAAATTGAGAGACCACCAACAGGAGAGTAGGCATTCTCATTTGTATGAATAATTGAAGTATCTTTGATGTATGCATCTTTGATACGCTCACCAAGAGTCTCACCGGTAATTGTAAGTGCATCAAGATGTAAGATATCTTCACCTCTACGGCTTACCTCTTTCATTACAGCATTTACACCACCTGCATCATCGATATCTTTCATATGAACAGTTGTTAACGATGGAGAGATTTTTGCGATATGCGCGACTTTTTCAGCGATTTTATTGATGTTTTCTATCTTATACTCTACATCAGCCTCACGTGCAATTGCAAGCATATGTAAAACTGTGTTTGAGCTTCCACCCATTGCCATATCTACTACAAAGGCATTGTGAATTGCTTTTTCATTTAAAATATTTTTGAAATTATACTTCTCGTTGTTTTCCATCTTCGCAAGTTCAACAATTCTCTTAGCCGCTTTTTTTACCATCTCAATACGCTCAGGTGTCATCGCAAGTACAGTTCCGTTACCCGGAAGTGCGATTCCCATCGCTTCACACAAAGTATTCATAGAGTTAGCTGTAAACATACCTGAACAACTTCCACCTGAAGGACAAGCATTACATTCGATATCTTTAAGCTCTTCTTCACTCATTTTCCCATCATTAAACTGACCAACTGCCTCAAATGCCGTTGCAAGGTCAATTGGTGTACCATCTTTTGTATGACCAGCTGGCATTGGACCACCTGATACAAAGATAGTAGGAACATTTACGCGAAGTGCACCCATAATCATTCCCGGTACAATCTTGTCACAGTTAGGAATACAGATCATCGCATCAAGTTTGTGTGCATTCATCACGGTCTCAATCGAGTCCGCAATAATCTCACGTGAAGGGAGAGAATAAAGCATACCGTCATGCCCCATAGCAATCCCGTCATCAACACCAATCGTGTTAAATACAAAAGGAACGCCACCAGCCTCACGGATAGCCTCTTTGACTATCTCTCCATACTCATGAAGAAAAAAGTGTCCTGGAATAATGTCTATATAAGAGTTTGCGATCCCGATAAACGGTTTGTCAAAATCTTCGTCTTTAAGTCCTGTAGCACGAAGCAGTGAACGATGCGGTGCCTTATCAAAACCTTTTTTAATAATATCACTTCTCATAAATATCCTTAATTTTATTTCATAAAATGAAGGAGACCTTCATCTATGAATTACGATGTTAGGAGTAATCCCCCTCATCTACGCTAAGACCACTTAGGTCACTAAAGCTAAGCTCTTAAGAGCTAAAGTAAATATCAATATAATAATTTTGATGGGATTATAGCATTTTTTTGCTATTTTTAGCTAAAAACTCTTTACAAATGAAAATAAAATCGCTATAATTCCGGCTCACTTACAAATTGTAAGCGACAATGCGGGAATAGCTCAGTGGTAGAGCACAACCTTGCCAAGGTTGGGGTCGCGAGTTCGAACCTCGTTTCCCGCTCCATTTATTACGAATTATAAAATGCAGAGACACCCGATGCCCGGGTGGCGAAATTGGTAGACGCAGGGGACTTAAAATCCCCCGGTAGCAATACTGTGCCGGTTCAAGTCCGGCCCCGGGCACCATGATGAAAAAACTGAAACTGGTGCCATCGCCAAGTGGTAAGGCCGCAGCCTGCAAAGCTGCTATCCCCAGTTCAAATCTGGGTGGCACCTCCAGTTTTATAATCAACATTTTTTTTACAGCGTGGATCTTTGGCTGAGTTGGTCGAAAGCACCGGTCTTGAAAACCGGCGAGGGTCATACCTCCCTGGGTTCGAATCCCAGAGGGTCCACCATCTATAAACCCCATAAAATACGGACTTTCAAAAAAAAACTTCAAAAATATACAACAGTTATACAACTTTGGTTAATCTTCCGCCCATTCAACCAATAAATGCGCCCATTCAACCAATAAATGCAATTTCCACCTCTTA
>NZ_SDID01000021.1 GCF_009192995.1 Sulfurimonas indica
AGCGATACACTCGATATCACAGTAACGCCTGTAGATGATGCCCCAACTATTGTATTAGATACTTATTCAGTGATTGAAGGTTCGACTTTAAATGCTACTTCTGTTTTAGCAAATGATAGTGATGCAGAGGGTGATGCTATTAGTGTTGTTTCTGTTGCTAGTGATGCTAATGGTTTAAATGAGCAAGTTGTTGATGGTTCATCTACCTTTACAACGGCTCTTGGTGGGACTGTTGTTATGAATAGTGATGGAACATTTACATATACTGCACCGGTACTTAATCATACAACTGATGGACAAGTAGAACAAGATTATCTTTATTATAAAGCAAGCGATGGAGCCAGTGATTCTGTATGGCAAAAAATTGAGTTGAACGTTGGAGATACTGCACCGACAGCCCTTGATGATAGTGATAGTGTAGGCTTTGGTGGTACAGCTGATGGAAATGTCATAAATGGTGATGGTGGTAATGATGTTCAAGCTGATACATTAGGAGAAGACGCTACTTCTATTATTTCTGTGACATATAATGGAACTACATACAACACTTTTGATGGTAATGGAAATATTGTCATTGATACTGACAATGGTACATTGACACTAAATCAAGATGGTACTTATAGTTATGACTCTGCTTATGCTATTGGTAGTGTGAGTGGAACAAATCAAGCAGATTGGGACAGTGCAAAGATAGATTATTATGGTATTAACAGTGGTGATCCTTTTGATGCAAACGGAAACCTGGATTTATCACTCCTTACTGCAAGTAATGCAGCAAATGTCAATTTTGATGATAATAGTGGCTTGGGTGTCAATGGAGGAAGTAGTGACACTAAAGTGGATGGTAATGAATATCTTGTCTTTGATGTCAATGGTAAAACATCTACTGCAACATTGGAACTTAGTAATTTCGGTAATAATGAAAATGTTGACTGGTATGCGTATAATGAACTTGGTGAATTAGTTGGTTCGGGAACAAAACGCGGTAATGGGAATGATACTTTAGATGTCGTTAGTAATCAAACACCGGCAAATGGTAGTGACTTTATTCGCTATATTGTGATTGACCCGGCAAGTAACAGTGAAATCAGAGTAGATAGTTTAAGTTACAATGTAGATTCTACATTGAGTATCAGTGATACATTTACATATGAGTTACAAGATGCCGATGGTGACAGTTCAAGTGCAGATTTTACTGTTAATCATGATGCAACTATTGTAGGTGTTGATGATAGTGCAACTGTTTATGAGAGTGCTTTGGCAAATGGAACTGATGCATCTTCAGATGCAGAAGTTACTACAGGCAATCTCTTTACAAATGATTTGGGTATAGGAAGCAGTGCAACTGTTGACAGTATAAATGGCACGAGTGCAAGTAATGGAGTGATTACAGTTAATACAAGTAATGGTACTTTAGTTGTCGATGCTGCTACTGGAGATTATACGTATACATTGACAAGTTCTAATCTCAATGGTGATAATGTAGTTGAGAGTTTTACATATAATATTACAGATGCGACCGGACAAAGTGCATCAGCACAACTCAATGTAAATATTGTTGATGATGCACCAATAGGCAGTGATGTTGTTCAAAATATTCAAGATACTTCTGCGAGTGCACAGACAACAAATCTTATCATCGTTCTTGACCGTTCAGGAAGTATGGCATGGGATTTAGAAGGTGATGCGGCTGGTGATGCTAACTTTAATGCGGATCAAGTGCGTATGGATATAGCAAAAGAGGCATTAAAATCTATGTTCGATTCGTATGATGACTTAGGAAATGTAAACATTAAATTTGTTGATTTTTCCGATAATGTCAATGAGTCAGCATGGTATGTAGATGATAAACAAAATGCGAATCTTTATCTTGATAATATAACTCCAAACGGAGGAACATATTATGATGATGCATTGAATGCAACAATGAATGGATATAACCCACCTGCTGCAGATAAGACATTGGTCTATTTTATCTCTGATGGTGAGCCAAACAGTGGACATGAAGTTGATGCAGCTCTGCAGACAGACTGGGAAAATTTCTTAACAAATAATAATGTAGATATCTCTTTTGGTATCGGTATTACAGAGAGTGTGAATCTAGACTCTTTAACACCGATTGCATATCCTGATACAAATGCGAATGGAGATACAGAGCCCTACGCTGTTCAAGTCCTTGATGCATTGGATCTAAAACAGACACTGCTTGATACGGTAAGTGAAGGCATAGTACAAGGGGATGCATCTATCGTCAGCGGGAGTGCTGATACAGGAATTATCCTTGGTGCAGACGGTGGACATATTGACACTGTAGTTGTAGATGGAGTAAGCTATGTATATGATGCAAATAATGCTCAACAAAGTATTACAACAAATAGAGGTGGAGTACTTGATATTGACTTTAATACAGGAGAGTATATTTATACAATTAATCCAAACGATACAGTAAGTAATGAGCAAGAGATCTTTACAATTACTGCAATTGACGGTGATGGTGATACAAAATCCATAGATTTAACAATCAACCTTGATTATGTTGCAAATATTGATGCTAACGTTGATAATATCATTACAAATGCTACAGATGGCAGCAGTGTGAGTGTTGCTTATGATGCATTGATACATAATGATACACTTTCATCAGACATGAAAGTAACAAATGTAGTTGCAGATAATGGAACAGATATCAATAGTGACAACACTGGCATAACTTTTACAGATATTGCAAATGGTGAAGCTGTTACATATACAATTTCAAATACTGATGCAAGTGTAACAGATAGTGCAAAAGCGAATGTTACTTTGCAAAACAGTGACAGTATCCGTGGTACGGCATATGATGATATTATTATCGCAAATCGTCAAAACAGTAACAATGCAGCTACACATATTGTTCTTGCAACTGTTTTATCCGGTAGCACGTATAATCAAGATAATCAGATTGGTTTTGAATTTCAAAGATCTTTCAATGGTTCAGCAATAAACTCAATAACATTTACATTGCCACAGGGTTACTTTGATACAAGTGGAAGTGGATCGACTGCTCCTTCTATAGGGGCTAGTACAGTTGGAATTGATAGCAGTGATGTGACATTTGATGCTCCTGATGGAAGTCAGACACTGACAGTTAATTTCGCACAGAACAGTTTTAGTGAAGGTGATGCTTTTTGGTTTGGTGTCGATACAGATTATATCAGTGGGAGTGCCGGTGATACAGGTGAAGATTTTGGACTGCAAGGTGTAAATGTCACTATCAACTATAGTGATGGAACTTCACAGACTGGTACATATCAGGCAAATGCAGACGGAACGTCGAGTTTACTTTTAGATGATGGGAACTCACTAATTGGTGATGCTGGAGATGATACGCTTATTGGCAATGAGAACAGTGAACTTCTTGATGGTGGTGCCGGTGATGATATGATATCTGCCGGAGGTGGTGATGATATGATAGTCTATGATATTCATGACAGCCTACTTGATGGAGGCAGTGGCAATGATACACTTATCTTAAATGCAAATGATTCCATAGATTTCGGTAATATTGATACACTGAACAATACGATAATGAATATCGAAAAAATTGATTTAAGTCAGGGAGATCATATCTTAGATAATCTCTCCTTAGATGATGTACTGGATATGACAGATACCAACAATACACTCGAAATTACAGGTGATGCTGCAGATCAGGTTAATGTTGATACAACAGGCTGGACACAAGAGAGTGCTGTTGATGATGGTACGAGTACAACATATACATATTCAAATGATGCAACATCTGACAGTATTACATTGATTGTTGATGACAATATCCAAAATACAGGTTTATAAGTGGGTAAACCTGTTTTTTTGCTACAATTTCATAAAGAAGCACAAAAGGATGGGTGAACGTGAGTGCAAATATTGTCATTGTAGAAGATGAAGAGGATTTACTAGAACTCTTAGAGTACAACCTTGCTAAAGAGGGTTTTGATATCATTGGATTTTTAAATACGAAAACAGTAGCACAGATTCTTGATGAAGAAGATATCGACCTGCTCATCATGGACAGAAATCTTCCTGGGGTGGAGGGAAGTGAGTTTGTCAAAGAGCTGCGTGAGGATGGGCTGGATGTCCCTGTCATATTTTTAAGTGCAAAAGACAGAGATGAAGATATCGAAGAGGGGTTTGAACGTGGTGGAGATGACTACATCACAAAGCCTTTTAATATGAAAGAGCTCATTTTACGTGTACGCTCCATCTTAAAAAGAACATCCAAAAAACACCATGAAGGAAAGCTTACATTCCGTGATCTGGTATTGGATAAAAGTACACGTGAGGTCTTGGTTGATGGGCAAAATGTTGAAGTAACCAAGTTGGAGTTTGATCTTTTGGTAGAGTTTATTATGAATAAAAACTCGGTACTTGAGCGTGATTATCTTTTAGAAAATGTCTGGGGAGACAGTGAAAACTATCAGTACAAAACTGTTAATGTCGCTATCAACAGACTCAAAGAAAAGATAGATCCAGATAAAAGTAAAGATTACATCCAAACAGTTCGAGGCGTTGGTTACAAGTTGTGTTAAAAATTTTTAAAGATATCTATTTCCATTTTATTCTAAAAGTCGCCTCGTTATTTTTACTTCTTTTTTTCTTTATTTATATCATCTTGCACACTGCATCAATAAATGAAAATATGCAGTGGTTCTTTATAGCCTTTGGTTTTTTACTTACATTTGGAATTGTCGCTTTTATGGCTTACAGACTTTATAGTAAACTCAAAGAAGATATAGAGTCCTTAAGTGAATATCTTAAAAAAATAGATGCAAAAGAGTATGATGCAGAGATAAAAATCATACACTATATAGACTTTTTAGAACTCTCTCTTCTCCTTAAAAATCTTGTGAAAAGAATCTATCAAAGAGAGAAAAAGTCTGCAAAAAAATAGCATAATGCAATATTTTTATCTTTCTCTTTTTTCTTGCGTTATATTTTCATCTACAGGAGCAGTAGATGAAAGATTTTCGTGCAATTATTGAAAGTTTAAGAGAATATCTGGCAAAAGACGGAAGAAAAAAGGTCTATGATAAAGATATAGCAGCACTCCTTGGAATCTCCCAAGCACACTTTGCAACAATTAAAAAACGCAATGCAACACCGTATGTAGAAATTTTAAAGTTTTGTCATAGAGAGGGACTCTCTTGTTGTGAGCTCTTTTTTGATTAAATTTTTGACTGGATTGTCACTTTTTTTGCTTCAAACAGTTCTATGGCCTTTTCTATCATAGGTTCTTTTGTAATGTTTGTTCCATCCACTTCATCCTGCACAGAAGGCTCATCACAGTTACTTACACAGCTAGCTGCACCGCCTGCTTCTATATCTTCAATAGTTGAGGCACTTTGTGCACCTTGAGGCTCGTTAGACATGCTCTCTTGTACTTGTTTTTGTACTTCTTTTTTTTGCTCTACTATCTTTTTTGAACAAGGCACACCTTTGATAACAGTTTCAAAACCAAAAGTCTCACGTACAAGCTGTTTAATGACACCATAACCATGTCTCAGTGCTTTTTTACACTCTTCATCAGCACAGCTCTCCCAAGTAAGTGTGTTGTCACTAAAAGAGATGAAATGAATTTGTGCTTTAAAACACTCTCCAAGCGCTGCATTTCTATCCGTGATTTTTGCGATGAGTTCTTGGAATATTTCTAAATCAGGGTCTGTTTTTTTCTCTTCTTCTACGATTTGAGGTGTTGGTTCAGCTGGGACTTCTTCTTGAAGACTCTCTTGCTGTGTAGCCACTACACCATTCATCTCAGGTGTACTCTCTTGTAGTTTTATCTTTACAGGTGGTGCTGTCTGGGTTGTTTCTTGCGTGAGGATATCAGGACGAGGAACATCTTTTTGAAATGACTCTATCATCTGGTCAATCTCACGGATACGAAGTGCTTCAATCATCTTGAAAAATATCATGCTCAGCACAAAAGAACCATCTGCATTAATGCTAAAGAGATATTTTGATTCACTTAAAATTCTAAAGAATCTGTCAAGAACAAGTGTTGAAAAGAGGGCATCCTGATGGTACATCTTCTCTTTTAAAAAGGCGATAAGCTCATCGACTACCATCTCGGATTCATAATCTTCAAGCACTTTTGTGTACTCTACAAGTTTTGCATAATCTTTTGCAAAAACAGCATCAAAAAGCTCAGAGATGAATTTTGGATCAACAAGTCCGAGCATATCCGTAACCGTTCGCACATCGACATGGTTTTTTGAGTAGATGATGGCCTGGTCAAGCAGAGTAAGTGTATCACGTAGACTGCCACTCCCACTTCGTGCTAAAATCTCTAAAGCATCATGTTCAAAGCTGATACCTTCAAGATTTAAAATATGTGCCAAATGGTCCACTATCTTGTTGGTAGCTATGCTTTTAAAACGAAAGTGCTGTGTACGGCTGAGAATTGTTGCCGGGAGTTTGAGTGGGTCTGTCGTTGCTAAGATAAACTTGACATATTCAGGTGGCTCTTCAAGGGTTTTCAGCAAAGCATTAAAGGCCTCTTTTGTAAGCATATGGACTTCATCGATGATAAAGATTTTATAGCGTGCGGCAGCCGGTTTGTATTTTGTCTGTTCAATGAGGTCCCGAATATCATCAATCTTACGTGAGGATGCTCCATCCATCTCGATGATGTCCATATGGCGTCCCTCTTTTGCCATTACACAGTTTGAACATTTATCGCAAGGCTGATGGCTCATCCCCTCTTCACAAATGAGAGCCTTGGCAAAGATTCGTGCAGTAGAGGTTTTACCACTCCCGCGCAGTCCTGAGAAGAGATAAGCATGTGAGAGTCTGTTTGCATCAAGAGCAAGAGAAAGAGTCTGAGCGATGGTCTCTTGACCGATAAGCTCATCAAAATTGGATGGTCGATATTTTCTCGCTAGTACTTCATGTGCTTCTCTCAACTTCTTGCTCCTTAAATAATAATAAGTGATTTTACCACGAGGTTGTTTAAGTTATGCTATTATGAATTAGAGTTCTTCAAAAGAAGTCTAATATTAATACAATGGAAATATATGTCATTCGACAAACTCGGTTTATCAAAACCACTACTACAAGCTATAAAAGAGCAGGGCTATGTCAGCCCGACACCAATTCAGCAAAAAGCAATACCCGTCATTTTAGAGGGTAAAGATATTTTAGCCGGAGCACAGACAGGCACAGGAAAAACTGCAGGATTTACACTGCCATTACTAGAACTGCTCTCACGCAAGCAGATGCCAAAAGGTAAACACTACCCAAAAGCACTTATCTTAACACCGACAAGAGAACTTGCTGCTCAGGTTGGTGAGAGTGTAGCACTTTACGGGAAACACCTCCCTTTTAAATCAACGGTCATCTTTGGTGGCGTGAAAATCAACCCACAAATCACACAGCTCAAAAAAGGAGTTGATATTGTCATCGCAACACCTGGGCGGCTGCTTGATCATCTCTCACAAAAGACGATAGATTTGCGAAAGATTGAGTTTTTAATCTTGGATGAGGCTGATAGAATGCTTGATATGGGATTTATCAATGACATAAAAAAAGTACTTAATGTTGTGCCAAAACAAAAGCAGACGCTCCTTTTTTCTGCAACATATTCAAATGAGATAAAAAAACTCTCAAACTCACTTTTAAAGTCACCTGCAGTTGTTGAAGTTGCACGTCAAAACAGATCGAGTGAACAGGTTTCTCAATCTGTTTATCATGTTGATAAAGGACGTAAACGAGAGCTTTTAACCCATCTCATAAATGAAGGAAAATGGCAACAGGTCTTGGTCTTTACCCGAACAAAACATGGTGCAAATAAGCTTACAGGCCAACTTGAAAAAGATGGCATTCCTGCTGCTAGCATTCATGGAAACAAATCACAAAATGCTAGAACAAAAGCATTGGCTGACTTTAAAAAGGGTGATGTCCATGTGCTTGTGGCAACGGATATTGCAGCACGCGGTATTGACATCGACCAACTGCCTCATGTTATCAATTATGAGTTGCCAAATGTGAGTGAAGATTATGTGCATCGAATTGGTAGAACTGGACGTGCAGGCAATGAGGGTGAAGCACTCTCACTTGTTTGTATTGATGAAGATGACTATCTTAAAAACATAGAAAAGCTGATAAAAAAAGATATCCCAAAAGTGTGGCTTAAAGGTTTTAAACCAGATCCAAACATCAAAGCTGAGCCAATTAATAAAGGTGGTGGCAGAGGACGTGGGAGAAGTGGTGGCCCACGCAACAAAACACGAAGTTCAGGCAGTAGTTCTTCTAGAAGAGGGTAAACCAGCCCTCATTTTACCTCCCTCATTACCAACTTAAGTTATAATATCTCTATTAAATTAAAAATGGCAATTATGAAAAATTTTGAGCAGTTACGAGAAGAAAATAATCAATTTATATATAAAAGTTATAAGGTTGTAGAGAGTGATGAAGAAATAGCACTTCATTTTCTTTATGAGTTGCGTGAGGGTGAGAAAGTAACACCATTTTATCATCGCATTGCACTTAAAAAAGATGTAAAAATGAGCACAGATTTTGATATGGAGACTATTGTCTTTCATATCGGTCTTGCTGAGGCTATCAGCTACTATAAAATTGCCGTTCCAAAAGAGTTTTATATTGAGTGTGGGTATCTCACGCAGCAGCAAAAAGAGTGGTTTGCTAAGCTCTACTTTAATGGTCTTGGTGAGTTTATCTACTTAAATAAGATAAATGTCACACAGGATGACTTGGTAGAGTTTATTACTGCAGATGAGCCGAAGTTTACAAAGATAGAGAGAGAAACTGAGGAACGTGCCATCATCCCAATAGGCGGAGGAAAAGACTCACTTGTAAGTTATGAGCTCTTGCGTGATGTTTTTCCTGATTCACTTCTTTTTTCTATGAACCCTATCAAAGCCTCCAAGGCAATTTTAGATAAACATCCAGATAATAGTATTGTGCTAAAACGTGAACTTGATTTAGAGAAGATTTTAGAGTTTAACAAGCGAGGCTATCTGAACGGGCATATACCATTTTCATCTATTGTTGGTTTTATCTCCATCTGGCTTGGACTGCTTTATAAAAGTCGCTATATAGTACTTTCAAATGAGTCAAGTGCCAATGAAGAGAACATCATCTATAACGGTCAAAAGATTAATCATCAATACTCAAAATCGATTGAGTTTGAAAATGATTTTCGCTGGTATATCAAAAACTTTGTAACGGATAATGTGGAGTATTTTAGCTTTTTAAGACCATTGGATGAGATTCACATTGCCAAACTATTTAGCATCTTGGCTACTGAGCACTTTTTTACATTTCGCAGCTGTAATGTTGGCAGTAAAGCGAATATGTGGTGTGGTAAATGTCCAAAGTGTCTCTTTACCTACATAATGCTTTGTAACTATATCGATGATGTGACTTTGCGTGAGATATTTGGTAAAGATATGTTGGATGATGAGGAACTGCGTGAGCTCTTTGAAGGACTTTCTCAGAGCGAAGCTGTCAAGCCTTTTGAGTGTGTGGGAACCTATGATGAGGTAAATTATGCCCTGACACAGAAGTATAAAAGCTATGATAAAGAGCAGTTGCCAAAACTGTTGCAGAACTATCAATCAAAAGAGATAGCCTATAATCTGAGAGTTGATTTTGAGGGTGAAAATAATTTGCCACAGAAGTTTAAAGAGGTGCTGCGTGAGCAAGTTGCAAAACTTCATTTCTGAGCTAGCAGCTTATAAGAAGATAGCTATTTTTGGCTATGGAGTAGAGGGAAAATCCTTTCATTCTTTTGCTCAAAAGTACTTACCACGTACAGAGATAATCATTGTTGATAAAGCTTACAATGATGAAGAAAATTATCTCAATAGACTGTGTGATGCAGAGCTGATTATAAAATCTCCTGGAATTTCACTGCATAATTTAGGCATCGATTATGATACTTACAATTTTACATCCATCACAGAGCTTTTTTTGAAACATTTTGGCTCACAAATCATTGGAGTTACCGGTACAAAAGGTAAAAGTACATTAGTAACACTCATTGATGCAATGTTGAAAAATGCTAGCAAAAAGAGTTTGTTATGTGGAAATATCGGATTGCCTCCACTAGAAATTATCGAAGATATTGATGAAAAAACAAAAGTTGTCATGGAGCTCTCATCACATCAACTCCACCATATTAATTACTCTCCGCATATTGCAATTTTAACAAATCTTTTTGCAGAGCATTTGGACTATTATAAAAGTGAAGCAGACTATTATCAAGCAAAGTTCAATATCTTTTTACATCAAAAACTAGAAGATAGCTTCATTACAAATATTGAAAACCGAGAAAAGTTTTTTAACAAAGAGCTTGTAAAGGCTGAACACTTTTATAATGTTTTTGATAAAAAACTTGCTTATCCGTGCACTTTTAATATAAAACAGGGCTATATCCACCATGCAAGTTTGCAGATTTTAGAACAGCTACGTGAGGTATTGGATATTGACGCTTCCGCATATAAAAAGAGTCTGCGTGAGTTTCAAACACTACCACACCGTCTTGAATATGTAGGCAGTGTCAATGGTGTCAGTTATATCAATGACTCCATTGCGACAATTCCCGAAGCGACAATGGAGGCGGTCAAGATTTTAAAAGATGTCGATACGCTCATCTTAGGTGGTTATGACAGGGGTGTGAGTTATGATACGCTTGCAGAGTTTTTACGTGCGAGTGGTGTAAAAAATATTATCTGCTTTTCAGATACAGGTAAGCAAATCTATGAGAAAATAAAGGACGTTAAAGGAGAAAAAAATATTTTTTACCTATATGATTTACACGAGAGTGTCGAAAAAGCAAAATATGTAGCAAAAAATATTGTACTTTTTTCTCCTGCAGCTTCAAGTTTTAATATGTACAAAAACTTTATAGAGCGGGGCGAAGCCTTTAAAAATCTCGTAAAAAACCTAAAAGGATAAAAAATGCCGTTTATTGAGATAGATGAAGAAGATTTTGATGCGATAATCGAGCGTGAGTTTGCAAAAGGACATACGGTTATACTGAAATTTGGTTCAACCTTTTGTGATGCCTGTCAATTGATGGAATTTGAACTTGAAGAGGTACATGACAGAGTTACTAAAGTCTCTATCTTAGATATAGATAGTGGTGTTTGTGGGTCTTTGGTACATCGTTTCGATATTGAACAGGTTCCGACAACACTCATCTTTAAAGATCCGTCGACACAGCTGTTGTATAAGTCAGGAATAATGTTAGCGGATGATATTGTAGATATTATCTTGCGTGAGCGATAAGAAGAGGTTACTCTTACTTATCTGTATTCATACTTTCTAAAAACTCTTCGTTTGTAGCTTTTTTACCCATAGTGTTGTAGATAAATTTCAGTGCTTCGATTTCATTATCTTGTTTATGAAGCATTTGACGTAAGATAAATACTTTCTGCAGTGTATCTTTTCCAATAAGCAGGTCATCTTTACGCGTACCAGATTTAAGGATGTCAATGGCAGGGAAGATTCTTCTGTCTGCGATTTTTCTATCAAGAACCACTTCCATATTACCCGTACCTTTGAACTCTTCAAAGATAACTTCATCCATTCTACTTCCTGTGTCAACAAGAGCAGTTGCGATGATAGTAAGGCTTCCACCATTTTCAATGTTACGTGCTGCACCAAAGAAACGCTTTGGTTTATGTAGAGCGTTTGCATCCACACCACCTGAAAGAACTTTACCGCTTGATGGAGTAACAGTATTGTAAGCACGTGCAAGACGTGTGATAGAGTCAAGTAGAATTACTACATCACGGCCAATCTCAACACGACGCTTTGCTTTCTCAATCACCATCTCTGCAACTTTTACATGGTTTTTAGCAGGCATATCAAAAGTTGAGCTGTAAACTTCCCCTTTTACACTACGTTCCATATCTGTTACCTCTTCAGGACGCTCATCAACAAGCAGAACCATTAAGTCCACTTCAGCATGATTCGCCGTAATTCCGTGAGCTATCTCTTTTAAAAGTTCTGTTTTTCCAGATCTTGGAGGTGCAACGATAAGTCCACGCTGCCCTTTACCGATAGGTGCAAACAGATCAAGCATACGACCCGTAAGCCCTTTTTCACGGTACTCTAATCTGAGTTGTTCTTCTGGGTAAAGTGGTGTCAAGTTGTCAAAAAGCGGACGTTTTTTGCTCTCTTCTGGTGGTAAGCTGTTTACCGCTTCAATCTTGATAAGTGCATAGTAACGTTCTTGGTCTTTTGGAGGACGAACCTGACCCGTTACAACATCACCGTTACGAAGAGCAAAGCGTTTAATCTGTGTGTTTGAAACGTAAGCATCATTGATAGACTCATTAAAAGATTTGTCAATTGAACGGATAAAACCATATCCGTCTTGCATAATCTCTAAAATTCCAGAGAAGAGGATATAACCACCCTGAGCAGTTTGTGCTTTTAAAATTTCAAAGATAACATCTTGGCGTTTGAGTTCATTTGGTTGTTCAATACCAAGCTCTGTTGCCATCTCTACAAGTTCTTGGATACTTTTTGTACGAAGTTCTTCAACACTTGAACCTTTTACAGGTGTATGTGTTCGTTTAGAGTTATTGTTTTTATTGTTAGGTTTTGAATTTTTACGTGCTTGTGATGAACTGTTTTCACTCATAAGTATGACTGCCTTAATTTTTTGGGATTTTGAATGTGGGAAAGGTTAAAAAGATTCTAATATCTTTTTTGATATCATAATTTTACAATAAGAGTCGCTCTATTGTCAAGTTTTACTCTTTGAGCGTTGAAATTGAGTCGACAATAGTAGAGATTTCTACTTTTGCTTCAGAGAGTGTTTTTTGTGTTCTCTCTGCTAATTTTCGTACTTCATCTGCGACAACGGCAAAACCTCGACCATGTTCACCTGCCCGTGCAGCTTCGATTGCAGCATTGAGTGCAAGCAGGTTTGTCTGGTCTGCTATATCTGCTATGGTATCTAAGACCTGATAGATATTTTTGCTTTGTTCTTGAAGTCCTTGGAGTTTTTCATCAAAGATAAAATTCTCTTCAGAAATATTCTCTTTATCTTTTCGCAATGTTTCTAGTTCCTGATAGACTTCTTCTTTCTCTTTTTGAATACTTTGGATTTTTTCTTCTAACTCTTTGATATGCTGTTCTTGTTCGACTTTTAGTGTCTCGAGCGTTTCTGTAAGCTGCTTATTTTTTTCTTCCAAAGCACTCTTTTCATACTTGATATCATTTTTTTCTTTTTCAAGCTGCTCTTTTTTTGTTTTTATGCTTTCTTCAACGGAGATGAGTTGTTCTTGGAGTTGTCTGTTTTGTTCTTGGATCTCATGAGAAAATGGTGTTGTTTCGGCAGATGTAGACGCTTTTTTTCTAAATAGTAGATATCCTGTAAAAAGACCAAGTAGCAGTGTGATAAATGAAAAAAGAGCACTGTAAAGATAAGATGTTTTTGTGACTATTTTATCTTTATAGACGATTTTGGGTGTTGCAGTGGTCTTCTTTGCCTGTTCTTTGATAAGCTTTTGTGCTTCTTCATTCATTTGAAGATAGAGCGTTCTTATCTCTTGAAGCGCTCTCTTGTCTAGATTTTTTTTGCTAGAGAGTTGGTCCAGTACACTGAGTGTTTTTGATTCAATTGATTTGAGCTTATTGGTTTGGGATTCATCGACTGAGAGTGAAGATGTAATCTTATCATGCGTTGTCAGTATAAGATAGTAAAGCGAGAGCTTCTCTTCGGGTGTCAGTTCTTTTGAGACAGCATCGACTCTTTGGTTGAGCTCTTTGTATGTTGTCTCTATGTCTGCAGCAAATAAGAAGCTTTTTAGTAAAATAAATGCAAATAGTAGTTTCATACCTAGTACTTAAGCATATTTTATACCAGAATTAACCTCTTTTTGTATAAAATATCGTCATGAATAAAAAGTATACAATTTTAGTAACAAATGATGATGGATATGAGGCAAAGGGACTCTTAAGTCTTGTAAGTGCTCTGCGTGAGCTTGATGATGTGGAAGTGACAGTTGTTGCTCCTGCAAATGAAAAATCTGCGTGTGGACACTCTCTTACTTTAACAAGGCCGCTTCGCTTTATCGGGGTTGAGGAGAACTTTTTTAAACTTGAAGATGGAACACCAACGGATTGTGTCTATCTATCACTGAGTGCAATATTTCAAGATAAAAAGCCAGACTTAATAGTAAGTGGTATAAACCGTGGTTCTAATATGGGTGAAGATATTACCTATTCAGGTACCGCTGCTGGAGCGATGGAAGGAGTGCTTCATAACATTCCATCCATCGCCATAAGTCAGGTTATGGACTTTACAAATCCAAAGGGTGACTTTACATTGGCACAAAAAACAATTAAAAAAGTTGTCACGCAGGTACGAGAAAATGGCTTTCCTTTAGGTGATAGAGAGTTTTTAAATATTAACATTCCTTTTGAGAAAAAAGAGGCTGAGATGAAGATAACCTATGCAGGGTACAGAGTTTACTCCAGTGAGGCAGAGATTCATAGAAATCCACGTGGAGAAGAACACTACTGGCTTGGTCTACATCCGTTGAACTTTAGAGCACGTGAGGGAGCAAAGGGTATGAGTGATTATGAAGCGATTCGTGACGGTTTTATCTCTATCACACCGGTTATGTTGGATCTAAGTGCCTATAAAAGTATGAAAAAATTGCAAGAGTGGCTTTAAATGAGCGGAAAATATGATCGTATAAAACTTGTTCTGCAAGATGATTTTGCAAAGCTGCAAGATGCCAATATTTTACTTTTAGGCGTTGGTGGTGTTGGAAGCTTCTGTTTAGACTGTCTCTATAGAAGTGGCGTGAAAAACATCACGATAGTTGATTTTGATACTTATGACAAGTCAAATCAAAATAGACAGATGTGGTCGGAATTGCATGAGAACGAGGTAAAGGTCGAGGCTCTTAAAAAACACTATCCAGAACTTAAAATTATTAACAAACGTATTGATGAAGCGTGGGTTATGGCGTTTGATTTTGAACCATATGATTTAGTTCTTGATGCTATTGATGATAGAAATGCCAAACTTGCTCTTGCACAAAAGTGTTATAAAAAACTTATCTCTTCTTTTGGAAGTGCGAAACGCTTAGACCCTACAAAAGTACAAGTTGGCGATATCTGGAAGAGCTATGGTGATAAATTTGGTTCAAAGATTCGATATGAGCTTAAAAAAAGAGGTTTTAAAAAGAAATACAAAGTGATATTTTCATCAGAAGAGGCACAGGTGAAAGCCAAAGGCAGTTTTATGGGTGTGACTGCGACCTTTGGTCTGACGATGTGTGCAGAGGCAATAAAAGAGATAAGGAAGCAAAAAATTGTTTGATTTTTTAGAGAGTGACTGGTTTAACATAGGTTTAGAGATATTTTTTGTGATTTTAATCTCTTATGATGTAAAAAAGTATTTTGAGACAAAAAAGCGTGAGTATATTGTCAATATTGTGCTTACCATTGCTTTTGCCATCTGGGCACTCTATCCTTATTATAACTCTTATATCGGTTGGGAAGAGAGTCAGAAAAAAGAGATGCTCTCTCACTGTAGTGGAGATGAAAACTCTACAAAACTCTGCCGTTGTCTTGATGATGCGACTTTTAAAAATTATACCTATGATGAGTATAAGGCAATAGATAAAAACGGTAGTGACTACAGAGAGTTTATCAAAGAGGCACGTGAGGATTGTTTAGATGACTCATGGTTTTGATCTCAACTCGCCGCTTGTTTGTGAAGGCATCATAGGTGATGGTTGTGGCGGTGGACGCATCTTTTTTGTCGAAGATGAAAAGTTGCAGGTCTATGATCCGCTTACGCAGGAGCGGATGGTATTGTTGTGTGAAGTAAAGTTAGTGGAGGAGATTGAAAAAGAAGGGTGTATTATCAAACTCTATTGTCAAAATGAGACAATAGAGTTTAATCTCTCTCTTTTACAGAGAGTTTAAAACTTGTTCTTTTGAATATTTTGTAGTGCTTGAGATGACATATCTTTGACACTGTTGGCTATTTCATTTACATCATGCGCTGTTTGGGCATTTTGCTTGGTTGCATTATCTACCTCTTCGGTTGTTTCATTAATCTGCAAGGCATTTGTTGTCTGCTCTTGTATGCTTGATTCAATGTCCATAATTGACTGACTTAATATATTGATGTTTGCATTGATCTCTGTGAGTGATTTTTGTGTTCGCTCTGCAAGTTTTCGCACTTCATCGGCAACAACTGCAAACCCACGACCATGCTCACCGGCACGAGCAGCTTCAATGGCAGCATTGAGTGCAAGCAAGTTGGTCTGGTCTGCAATATCTGTGATGATCTGTACAACAGATTTAATGTCATTTGACTGCGATACCACCTCATGCGCTTTCTCTGAAGTCTCCTCTATAGATTGTGTAATATGTGCAACAGATTGGGCTGTCTCTTCAAGCATTTTTGATTGCTCTTGAGCTGAAGAGCTAAGTAGATTCATCTTCTCTTGAAGATGCTCTGACTGCTCTTGGAGTTGGGTGGAACTTTCAAAAGTATCACGCAACATGGTGCGAATAGCCTCTCCAAGAGTATTAATGCCATCAACCACCGCTTTTGTCTCTCCACCTATTTTAGCATCGAGTTCAATGGAATCAAGATAGTTGTAGTTTGTATATTTTTCAAGGCCATTTAAAATATCTTTCATTATCTGCTCTTGAGTATCGAGCATTTTATTGATAGTGTTTGCCAATGTTTGAATCTGCGAGTTTGTTGCTTCTGAAGAGACACGGCAGTTGAAGTATCCTTGTTCAACTTTGTTGAGTGTTAAAATTGCTTCACCCACACAGAGCATATCGTTCTCTATGCCATCATTTATCTGTTCAATATTTTTATTGACCATTTTGGCAACGACTGCCATCTCATCGGTACCATCAAGCTCAATTTTCTCTATAAGATTATGATGGCGGTTTAAGAACTCTAAGAACTGTCTTACTCCATAGCTGATTTTCTCAACAGAGTTTGAGATGTTTTTAGAGATAAGGTAAGAGAGAACTCCTGTTAAGAAGATAATAATAATCATCACAGCCACATAGGTATAGAGTGCTGTTTTCTCAGATGAGTATTTCTCTGATGCTGTAGCAACAAGTTGCGCACTCAAGTGGTCATCCACTTTTTTCAGCAGATTGATCTTTTGTGTGATGGTATCAAACCAGTAGGTAGCACTCACGCCAAATCCACCGATAGTGTTTGCATCAAGTGCAATACGACGCATACGCTCCACTTCATTTACAATTTTACCACGCAGATGATTTTTGTAGTAATTTTTCGTTTTTGTATCAGCTACTGCACGAAATGCTTGTGTAAAGCTTGCCTGTTCTGTTATAAGTTTAACAAACTTCTCTTTCATGCCCGGCAAAAATTTGTTTCTTGCAAAGGTGTTTGAAAGCACTGCACGCTCAATTCCAGCGCGCTCTTTTGCCATCAAAAAGTCATAGTAAGCTACCATTTTTCTTGTTGTTTTTGCACTTTGTGGAATGTGTGTTACGGTTGCTATGGTATCTAAAAAGAGTGCATTCATATGGGTAAAGTAACCAATGGCATCCTTGCCACTGATGGAGAGTGCAGAGATTTTTTTACGAATAGATTGAATCTTTGCAAGCTCTTTTTTTGCGTTCTTAAGAGCGTTTTGCAGCTCTTTTGAGTAGCTGTTTGCATTAAAATGGCGTAAATAGGTACTGAAGGCTGCCATTTTTGCATCGGTAAGTTTTCGCTGTGCAGGGAGTCGTTTTACAAATTTTTTCCCTTTTGAGCCTAAAAATCCTGCTGTTGCACCCCGCTCTTTTTGAGTTTCATGAAGCAGGAGTGCCATGGTTTTTGCAAGTTCTATGGCGGCTTTCTCTTTTGCACCACTTCCGTGCAGATTTTTCTCCATATAGTTCTCTACATCTTTTAAGAGGTTAATTTTTTTGGTAATAGTGTCAAACCAGTAGGTAGCACTCACGCCAAAGCCGCCAATCTCATTGGCACTCAGCAAGATGTTTCGCATTCTTTGGACTTCATCTACCGCTTTGCCTTGTAGAGTTTGCTGCATAAAAGCAACATCATCTTTGGTTGCAAGTGTTTGAAAACTCTCCATGTAGGAGTCTTGCTCAGAGATAAGTGAAGCGATTTTAGCTTTTGCTCCCGGGGCAAATTTATCATTGGCAAATGTAGCACTTCCTACTGCCCGCTCAATTCCTGCTCGCTCTTTTGCGTTTAAAAAGTTAAAGTAGGCAAGGGTGCGAAATGTAAGTTGTGCATCGGCAGCCTGTTGAGATGTTTTGGCGATGAAGTTTAAAAACAGGGCATTCATGTGGGTGTAGTAACTTATCGCTTTTTGAGCACTGATGCTTTGAGAGAGTGTTTGTGAGCGGATAGCTTCAATTCGCTTGAGTTCTGCCATCGCTTTTTGAAAGTAAGCTTTAACATCATCATTTAAAAGCGCCTCTACTTCACTTTCTTGGAGGAGTGCCTCTAATGCTTTAATCTTTTTGGTTGTATTTTTTTGTTGTGCAGGGAGTCGTTTAGTAAACTTTTTCCCTTTTGAGCCTAAAAATCCCGCAGTTGCTCCACGCTCTTTTTGTGTCTCATGGACAAGTGAGGAGATTGTTACATCAAGCTTGACAATGGCATTATAATCGGCATATTTTTCACTCTGCTTGATGTGTCCGGATATTACCAAAGATGCCATAATAATGATAGTTACAATAGGAATGACAACATTAAGCAGCAGTTTGTTTTTAATCGTTACATATTTTAAAAATTCCATCTATGCTTCCTTCGCTCGCATCTCTTTGTAGAGTGCTTCATATTTGTCCCTCTCCATCTCAGAGACTTTTCTTCTGCATGAGATATAGCCTCGTGAGCCATCACAGGAGGTGAAAGGGTAGACTGTTGCAAAGACCCAGTAATAGCCGCCATCTTTTGTTTTGTTTTTGACAAAACCTCTCCACCGTTTTCCCTGTTTGATGGTATCCCACAAATCTTGAAATGCCGCCTTGGGCATATCGGGGTGTCGCACAATATTATGTGGTCTACCTATGAGCTCTTGTACGCTGTAGCCGGCATACTTGCAAAACTCATCATTGGCAAAACGGATAATGCCTTTCTCATCCGTCTCGGAGACGAGAAAGGCTTTTGTATCTAACAATATTTCATTGCTGTTATTATAAGCCATTATCTTGCCTTTTTTTAAGATTGAAACAATCATATAGATTTTTAATTTAAGCAAAGGTTAAATGGGGGGGGGATTTTGTTTATATTTTGGTATAATTACGCAAAAAAGAGAACAATTATGCAAAATGTCGAACCGATGACAATATATGGCTATGAAAAACTTCAGGCTGAGGTAAAAGATTTAAAAGAGGTGAAGCGTCCTGCTGTTGTGAAGGCAATTGAAGAAGCACTTGAACATGGTGACTTGAAAGAAAATGCCGAGTATCATGCAGCAAAAGAGCAACAAAAAAATATTGATAACCGTTTGGCAGAACTTCAAGAGATACTTGGGAATGCACAGATCGTTGACCCTAGTGAGCTGGCACACTCAAAAGTGAGCTTTGGTTCAACTGTTGTGATGACTGATATGGAGAGTGATGAAGAGGTAACATATACGATTGTCGGTGGTGCTGAGAGTAATCCGGATATGGGGCTTATCTCATTTAACTCACCTTTGGCCAAACAGCTTTTAGGTAAAGAAGAGGGTGATGAGGTCAAGGTACGTCTTCCTGGTGGTGAGAAAGAGTTTGAGATAGATGAAGTGAAGTATCAGGAGATTATCTTTGACTGCGAATAAAATTGATGTAGGCGTTGTTGGTGCAACAGGCTATACAGGACTTGAACTGGTCAAGATGCTACTCAAGCATCCTATTTTCAATCTTGTCTATATTGCAAATTCAGAAGGTGGTACAACTATCAATGCACTTCATCCCTCACTCAGTGGAGTTTGTGAAGATGAAGTGCACTGTGCAGATGTAGATACAATGGCGGCTGCCTGTGATCTGATATTTTTGGCACTGCCGCATAAAACAGCGATGGCCTATGTTAAGCCGCTCATTGCAAAAGGTGTCAAAGTTGTTGATCTCTCGGCCGACTATCGTCTGCCGCAAGATATCTATGAAGAGTTTTACTGTCCGCATACGGATGTTACCAATCTCTCTCACGCAGTCTATGGTCTACCGGAGCTTTTCCGTAAGGAGTTGAAATCGGCGAAACTTGTTGCCAATCCGGGATGTTTTCCAACTTCTGCCATTTTAGGACTCTTACCGTTTATGGATAAAAGAGTGCCAAGCACACCTGTCATTGTAGATGCAAAAACAGGTGTGAGCGGAGCTGGAAAAAAACTGAGCGATACAACGCACTTTGTCAATGTCAATGACAATCTCTTTGCTTACAATCCTTTAATGCATCGTCATGCACCAGAAATTGCAAATAAACTTGGAATTGAGTTTGATGAGGTGAATTTTGTGCCGCATCTCGTACCTGTAACACGTGGTATGATCAGTTCTATCTACATTCAGGTAGAGGAGAGTTTTGATGCCCAAATGCTCTTGCGTGAGTATTATAAAGAGGAGCCTTTTATTCGTATAAGTAAGACGCCTGTAACGATGAAAGATGTAGCAGGGACAAACTTTTGTGATATCTATGTCAAACAAAAAGGAACTCTGCTCTTTATCGCTTCTGCGATTGATAACTTGATGCGTGGTGCATCATCACAAGCTCTTGTCAATGCCAACCTTGTGATGGGGCTTGATGAGAAGATGGGCATCCCCGATATAGCCTATGTCCCATAATTTAGAGCTGCGTGAGGGTGCCTACATCATCTCTGATGCACACTACTCACTACATAGACCAGAGCTTCTTGCTCTTATAAAAGATATCCACTCAAAAAAACTTCAACCATCACAACTTATCTTAATGGGTGATATCTTTGATGCCCTCTTTGGACTCATTGATTATACCTATGAAGAGAATAAAGAGATGATAAGACTGCTTGATGCAATAGCAGAGGAGATCGAGGTCATCTACTTTGAAGGCAATCATGACTTTAATCTCAAGGTTGTCTTTGAAAACATTACAATCTTTCCTCTCGCACTCCAACCTGTAACCTTGCAGTTTGATGATAAAAAAGTCTGTCTGGCTCACGGTGATTTTGATGGAAAACTTGGGTATAAAATATATACGGCATTGATTCGCAATCCTTTCATTCTTTTTGTTTTAAAATACATCGATATCGCATTAAACCATCTCATCATCAACAAAATCGAAGCACATTTGGATAAAAAAGATGATTGTAAAGAGCTCTCTTGGTTTGAAGATTTCATCAGAAACCGTTTTACAAATCGCTTTGCATGTGACTATTTTGTAGAGGGGCATTTTCACCAAAATAGAAGCTTTGAACTTAGCAGTTTTACTTATATTAACCTAGCTGCTTTTGCTTGCAATCAAAGATATTTTATTGTAAAATCGAAGCACGATAAAGAATTGTTAGAAGAACACCAATTCTCCAAGGAGATGTAAAAGATGGATGATAACTCCCTAAAAATCGGTTCCAATGAGATGGAACTTGTTGACTTTCGTATACTAAAACAAGAAGAAGATAAAGTATATGAAGGTATTTACGGTATCAATGTTTCAAAAGTGCGTGAGATTATCCGTGTGCCTTTTTTAACAGAACTTCCAGGAACACCAGAGTTTATTGAAGGTATTTTTGATCTGCGTGAGGTTGTGATTCCAGTTGTCAATCTGGCAAAATGGATGGGAATCAAAGAGCCTGAAGATGCAAAGAAAAATGCCCGTGTCATTATTACTGAGTTTAATAATGTACTTATTGGTTTTATTGTTCATGAAGCAAGAAGAATCCGAAGAATCTCATGGAGCGATATAGAACCGGCAAACTTCATAAGCTCTTCAAGCGGTCTTGATGCAAACAAGATCACCGGTGTGACAAAAATAGAGGGGGATTCTGTTTTGCTTATACTCGATTTGGAGAGCGTGGTGCAGGATCTTGGACTCTATGAACCCGATACAGACAATGCACCGCAGGAGATTACGACATTTCATGGATTGGCACTGGTTCTCGATGACAGTGCTACGGCAAGAAAGATCGTTAAAGATGCATTGCAGAAGATGGGCTTTAATGTGGTTGAAGCGATGGATGGAGAGGAGGGACTCTCAAAACTCAATGACCTCTATGAGATGTATGGAGAGAACCTCAAAGAGCAGCTAAAAATCATCATCTCTGATGTGGAGATGCCTCGAATGGACGGTTTCCATTTTGCAGCCAATGTACGGGACGATGCACGATTTAACGATATACCGATTGTGTTTAACTCTTCGATTAGTGATCATTTTAGTGAAGGAAGAGGAATAGAAGCCGGAGGGGAAGCTTACCTTGTGAAGTTTCAGGCTTCTTCATTTTATGATGAAGTGTCGCGTGTTGTGCGTGCACATATGAAATAGGAGTATAAAATATGGATGAATTTCAAGAGATTCTACAAGATTTCTTAGTAGAAGCGTTTGAACTGGTTGAGAAACTTGATGAAGATTTGGTGGAATTGGAATCAAATCCGGAAGATTTGGATCTTTTAAACGGAATATTTCGTGTTGCACACACTGTAAAAGGGGCTTCTTCATTTTTAAATTTTGATGTACTGACACACTTGACACACCATATGGAAGATGTACTCAATCGTGCACGTCATGGTGAGCTGACCATTACTCCAGATATTATGGATGTTATTTTAGAGTCTGTTGACTTAATGAAACAACTTTTAGAGCAGATTCGTGATACAAACAGTGATAGCGGCATCGATGTTGCAGCGTGTGTTGCTCGACTTGACAAGATAACAGGTGGAAGCGGTGAATTTGAAACGCCAACTGCAGCAGCATCTGCCCAAGAAGAGAGTAGAGAAGAAGAAAATGCTGCTTCAGAAGAAGGGAGCAGTTCTGAAGATGATGAAGAGGAGATAGATTATGAAAATATGTCTCCTGAAGAGGTCGAAGCAGAGATAGAGAGACTTCTCGCACAGCGCCAGGAAGAAGATAGAAAAAAACGTGAAGCAAAAATAGCTGCAGGCGAAAAGGTACCGCAAATGCCAAATCCTGATGAAGAAGAGGAAAAGGCAAAAGAGGAGAAAAAAGAGGAAGAAAAAGTAACACCAGCTCCGGCTCCAACACCAGCTCCTGTAAAACAGGAGAAAAAAGAGGAACCAAAGGCCGCTGCACCTGCAAGAAAAGCTCCGGCTCAGGTTGAACAGACGATTCGTGTTGATGTAAAACGACTTGACCACCTGATGAATCTTATCGGTGAGCTTGTTCTTGCAAAAAACAGACTGATTAAAATCAATGATGATGTTGAAGAGCGTTATGAGGGTGAAGAGTTCTTAGAAGAGCTCAATCAGGTTGTATCAATTGTTTCACTTGTAACAACGGACCTTCAAATTGCCGTTATGAAAACAAGAATGCTGCCTATTGGAAAAGTGTTTAACAAATTTCCTCGTATGATCCGTGATCTCTCACGTGAGCTGAACAAAAAGATAGAACTTGTCATCTCTGGTGAGGAGACAGAACTGGACAAGTCTATCGTTGAAGAGATTGGTGATCCGCTTGTTCATATTATCCGTAACTCATGTGATCATGGCGTTGAAGCTCCGGAGGAACGTGTTGCAAAAGGAAAACCGGAGACAGGAACCATCGCACTAAAAGCTTACAACGAAGGAAACCAGATTGTCATTCAAATCGATGATGACGGTAAAGGGCTTGATCCTGAAATGCTTAAGAATAAGTCTTTAGAGAAAGGTATCATCACTGAAAAAGAAGCTGATACAATGAGTGATAAAGAGGCGTTTGCGCTTATCTTTAAACCGGGATTTTCAACTGCTGCAGCTGTTACGAATGTAAGTGGTCGTGGTGTTGGAATGGATGTTGTAAAAACAAACATCGAGAAACTCAATGGTATCATCGACATCGATTCTGAAGTAGGCAAGGGTACATCCATTAAATTAAAAATTCCTCTAACACTTGCGATTATTCAGGCACTTTTAGTTGGTGTTCAAGAAGAGCACTATGCGATTCCACTCGCTTCGGTTCTAGAGACGGTTAGAATCTCCAAAGATGAGATCTATACGGTTGAGGGGAAAAGCGTTATGCGTCTGCGTGATGATGTACTCTCTCTTGTTCATATCGGAGATATTTTTGAGGTAGAACGTATCTTGGATGCAAGTGAACATGCTTATGTTGTTGTACTGGGACTTGGGACTTCAAAACTAGGACTTATTGTTGATACGCTTGTAGGTCAAGAAGAGATCGTTATCAAGTCACTTGGAGATTATCTCAAAGGTATTGAAGGTATTGCCGGTGCGACAATCAGAGGTGATGGTGGTGTGACACTCATAGTGGATGTTGTTGCACTCATGGATATCGCTAAAAATGTTAAAGCTACAACAATGACAGAAGCACAAGAGGGCGGTGCAAGTAAAGAGAAATCACAGGCGAGTGATTATGTCATTATGATTGTGGATGATTCCAAAACAGACAGAACAATCATGAGAAAAGCACTCGAACCTATGGGTATGACACTTGTAGAAGCAGGTGATGGACAAGAGGCTCTGAGTATCTTGAAATCAGGTGATTATAACTTTGATGCTATGCTTATTGATATTGAGATGCCAAGAATGGATGGCTATTCGCTTGCAAGTGAAATCAAGAAGTATAACAGATACAAAAATCTTCCTCTTATTGCTGTTACGTCAAGAACAAGTAAAGCTGACAGAATGCGTGGAGTTGAGTCCGGAATGGTTGAATATATTACAAAACCATATTCGTCTGATTATCTGGCAAGTGTTGTACAGAGAAATGTTAACTTTAAAGCGGAGTTCTTATAATGAGTGATAAACTAAAAGATATTATTAACAAACAGTCCCAGCAGCAAGACAGCGTAGTAGAACAGCTCGATGATGTTGTACAGCTTGTAGGATTTATGATAGGCGATGAAGAGTATGCAGTACCAATTTTATCAATTCAGGAGATTATCAAACCTTTTTCATGGACAAGAGTACCACAGGTACCACCTTATGTTCTTGGGGTCTTTAATCTGCGTGGTGCTGTTATTCCGCTTATAGATCTACGTCTCAAATTTGGGCTCTCTGCAAAAAAACATGGAGAAGATACTCGTTTTATCGTTATGCGTCATGGGGATGATGTTGCCGGTTTTGTGATTGACAGACTTACAATGGCGATTCGTATCAAAAAAGAGAATATCGGTCCGGCACCTGATACTATAAACGGTGATGATACTATCATTGATGGTGTTGGAAAACAGGCAGATAAAATTATTACAATTTTAAAAGTCAACAAATTACTAGAGAGAGATTTCTAAAACATTTCGATGTGTAAAAAACCTCTTATCGACCTCCATGATGATAAGCTCTTCATCACTTTTGAAGGAGAGCTTACACTCTATACAATTGCCAACATAGAAAAAGCGCTAGCTTATGTAAAAACATATTCTTTCAATGCATTGCAACTGGATTTTCAGGATGTGACATTTCTTGATACTGCCGGGGCGCTCTTTATTTATAATCTGGAAAAATACTTCACAAAAAAAGAGATAGCAGTTACTCTACTTTTAGAAGATACAACACAAAAAGATACTTTGAATCTCATCAAAGAGAATATGAAAAGTTCTCATAAGTCTGTACCAAGAAAGCAGAAGAGCTTTTTAGAACAAACAGGAGAGTTATTTTATAACTACTACATCGGGCTTCTCTCTTTTTTACATTTTTTTGGAAAGCTTTTTACAACGAACCTGCGTTATATAACATCACTCAAAAATATTCGTTTTAAAGAGATAGCTTTTGAGATAAATGAGAGTGCTATACGGGCTCTTGGAATTATTGCACTGACAAGTTTTTTAATTGGTCTTGTTGTGGCCTATCAGTCAGCTTACCAGCTAAAAATCTATGGAGCAAATATCTTCATCGTTGATATGCTGGGAATTTCTATCTTTCGTGAATTGGCACCTTTGATTACTGCTATTGTTATTGCAGGGCGTAGTGGTTCGGCCTATGCGGCACAGATAGGGGCAATGAAGATAACACAAGAGCTTGATGCAATGAAGACGATGGGCTTTGAGCCTTTTGCCTTTTTAGTACTTCCTCGTATCATCGCACTTGTGATAACGATGCCGATTCTTATCTTTGTAGCAGATATGATGGCGATGCTTGGTGGTTTGATTGTTGCAAATATTGACCTGAACATCACAATGGAGCTTTTTATGGACCGTTTTAGTGAGGTTATTGCTGCGAAGCATTTTTATGTAGGAATCGTAAAAGGGCCATTCTTTGCATTTTTGATTGCTGCTATTGGGATCTACCGAGGGCTTAAGGTAAAAGATGATACGCAAAGCATAGGATTTAATACAACCAAAAGTGTTGTTGAGTCCATCTTTGCGGTCATTGTATGTGATGCGGTTTTTTCCATCGCATTTACAAATTTAGGAATATAAAATGGAATTCATCAAAGTAAGAGATGTTCGCACTGTTCTTGGTGATAAAATTGTCCATGACGGTCTTAACCTTACAATCAATGAGGGTGAGATCTATGGACTTTTGGGACCGAGTGGATGTGGAAAAACAACACTACTGCGTGAGATGGTACTACTCCAAGAGTTTACAAGTGGTTCCATTGAACTGCTAGGCAAGAGACTTGAGACTATCAGTGAGAGAGACGCACAGAGCTTGCGGCATCAGTGGGGTGTACTTTTTCAGTTTGGTGCACTTTTTTCTTCTTTGACACTCAAAGAGAATGTTGCACTACCTTTGATTGAATATACAGAGCTCTCAGAAAAAATGATAGACGAGATAGTACGATTTAAAATCAATTTGGTTGGTTTAAAAACAGAAGATGCAAATCTCTACCCTTCAGAGATCAGTGGTGGTATGCGTAAGAAAGCAGGATTGGCACGTGCACTAGCAATGGACCCAAAACTACTCTTTTTAGATGAACCAACTAGTGGACTCGATCCGATATCGGCACGTGAGTTTGATAGTTTGATACTGAAACTGCGTGATATGTTGGGGCTTACGATTGTTATGGTCAGTCATGATCTGCAGTCAATATATGATACTTTGGATAAAGTTGCTATAATTGACAACAAAAAGATTATATATGAAGGAACACTCCAAGAAGTGACAAATGTAAAAAATGATTTTATAGAAAGCTTTTTTGGGAAAATGAAATGAATAATAAAGTAAATTATGCACTTATTGGTCTCTCTGTCTTAATAGGACTTGGTTTAATGTTTGGTTTTGCATACTGGATGTTAAAACCCTCAACGGATGAAGAGACGCAAAAGTACCTTATCTATTTTGATGAGTCTGTTTTGGGGCTTAATCTTGATGCACCTGTAAAATACAGAGGCATTACAGTAGGAAAAGTGATACGACTGCGAATCAGCCCAAAAAATACAGAGCAGGTAGAAGTTACGGTCGATATTTTAAAAAGCACACCAATTAAAGAAAACAGTGTTGCAAAACTAACTGCACAGGGTATCACGGGACTTACTTACATTAACCTCACGCAGGGAAAAAATGATGCGCCGCCACTCAAAGCAAAAGAGGGGCAAAAGTATCCGGTTATCAAAACAACTCCTTCCTTTTTCGAGCACTTTGAACGCTCACTTGGGGATGTCTCCTCGCAACTCTCTGCAACGCTTTATAAAACACAAAAACTGCTCAATGATGAGAATCAAAAACAGGTTGGACTACTTTTAAAACGAACTGCAAGTATCATGGATAAACTTGACAGGCTGCTTGATGAAAAAACGATTACACATTTTCAAAGCTCTATGAATAATTTAGACAATATCACCTATAAAGTTGATAATTTGATGCCTAAGATTGATACCTTTGTTGCAAAGAGTATCGAATGGGAAGATAATATCAATGCATCTTTTGAAGCTATCAAAGGGACGTATTTTAGAATGGATAACACAATGAAAAATATGGCAGTCTCTTTTTCGGACTCTGCTATTACCTTTGAGAAGATGAGTCATACAGTAAACAACACGATGCTTGAGAGTCAAAACGTAATGATAGATGTAGAAAATACGTTGCAGGAGTTTAAACGTAATCCTTCTGATATACTTTATAAAAAAACAGAAGAAAAAACTGCTCCGGGGGAGAGATAAAATGAGAAATATCGTAGTAGCTTTTATGGTGCTTTTTTTTGCGTCCTGTTCGACAACATATCCGTCAATAACAGAGTACAGGATTGATACAGAGATCCAAACAGCACAAAGTCTAAAAAGCTCTTGTCAAAAAAGTTCCTTGACAGTTGCACAGGTCTTTGTAAAAAGCTCTTTGATGAGCAAAAAGATGAAGTATGTTGTCGGCAAATACAAAGAGTTCGCATATAATCGATCAGAGTGGGCAGAAAATCCAAACAGAGCTATCAGTGATGCGATAGTAAAAGCACTCCAGAGTGCAAATATCTTTCAAACAGTAGATAATCATAAATCTTTCAGTCGCAGTGATTATACACTAGAGAGCAGAGTGGATGATTTTTCACAATATTATAGTGAAGATGAAAAAGAGTCGTTTGTAAAAATTGCAATTACATTTTCACTTATTGATAATAAAACGGCAAAAATTATCGCAAGTAAGCATATAAGTAAAGAGAAAAAGACACAAAGAGCTAATGCTCAAAGTGGAGTTGTCGCTTTAAATGAACTGCTCGGTGAGAGCTTGGATGAGATGATACAATGGATATCAGGAAGTTGTAAATGATAAAAGAGAAAGAATATAAAGAGAGACGTACACAGTTTGCCAAAAAACTAAAGCCGTACTCTGTTGCTGTGCTATTTAGTGCTGAAGTAAAAACACGCTCAAACGATACAGAATATCCCTACAGACAAGAGAGTAATTTTTACTATATGACAGGATTTACTGAAGATAAATCAGCATTGATGTTTGTCAAAGAGGCGAAAAAAACAAAAATATATCTTTTAGTACACAAAAAAGATGCCAATGAAGAGCTTTGGAATGGAAAACGACTTGGGCAACAACAGGCAAAAGAGATCTTTATTGTCGATGATGTATTTGAGTATAGTGAGCTCCCCTTGAAACTCAAAGAATTTTTAGAAGCAAAACAGAGACTCTATTATGACTTTAAACTTGATTACTCTAAAGTCAAGCTCTTAAAACGCTATGCCAAAAAGATAGATACCTTTAAAAATGCGGCAAGTCTGATTGAGAAGATGCGTCTTATTAAATCAGATGCAGAGATAGCACTTATAAAAAAGGCACTTGACATAACAAAAAAAGCACACCACAGAGCGATGAAAAAGGCATCAAAACTGCACTATGAGTATGAGCTTCAAGCTGAATTGGAGTATGTGTTTAAAAAATATGGGGCACAGAGTGATGCGTACAGTTCCATCGTAGCATCAGGAAACAATGCAAATACTTTGCACTATATAGATAATCGTGCAAGACTCACAAAAGATGAACTCATTCTCATCGATGCAGGGTGTGAGTATAACTACTATGCAAGTGACATAACACGAACGATTCCTGTAACAAAATTTACAAAAGCGCAAAAAGAGATCTATGGGCTGGTTTTAGATGTTGAAAAAGAGATAATTAAAATGGTAAAACCCGGAGTCATGCGAAGCAGTTTGCAAAAAAGAGCCGAGAGGCTTTTATGCGAGGGAATGGTAAAACTTGGAATTTTGCATGGCAAGGTGAAAAAACTTCTCAAAAAAGAATGTCATAAAAAGTATTTTCCTCACGGAATAGGACACTGGATGGGCATTGATGTTCATGATCAGGCTCCGTACAAAACTAAAAAAGGCAAAGAGGTTCCTCTTAAAAAAGGTATGGTCTTAACAATCGAACCGGGTATTTATATAGATGAAAAAGATAGCAAAGTTCCAAAAAAATACAGAGGAATAGGCATACGCATTGAAGATAATATCTTAGTGACAGAAAAAGGGGCTAAGAACCTCTCTAAAGCGATAAAAAAAGAGATAGAAGAGATGGAAGCTTACACTTCGTAAGAGTAGCTCCATCCAGTGAGATTTTTCTCTTTTGCTTCGAAAAACTCATCAGAATCAGCAAGAAAATCCATAACATGCATCGGAACATTTGCAATGGTTCTCTGGTCTTCTGGTTTTACAAGTAACATTGGCATAGGTGTATCTTGAGAGCTACTGATGGCAAAACCAACCGGCATAATTTGACTCAAAAGTTCTGCCGGTTCACCTATTTTGTGTTCATCTCGAAATTTATTTAGGATAGCTGTTTGAATATCAGCAGGAATAGTATCTGCAGTATTGAGAAAAATAGTGAAATGAATCGGTGTATCTTTAAAGTGTTCCGGTGCAGGGGCTGCCATAATGATGTATTCTACATTTTGCAGATGCTTTTGTATCTTTTCTTGTGATAAGTAACGTTCTGTTTTAATTGCTTTTGCTTCCATAGTTTTCTCTTTTTATAACAATTTTTTTGGTTTATTTAAATTGGTGAAATTCTACCATAAAATTGGCACAAGATATGCTTTATTATTGTCAGAGGGAGCCGTATGCAGTTTATTGAAGCACTGAAACTTCGAAGTAAGCTTTTATTTCTTTTCTTACTCATTACTATTGGACTTATAAGTGTTGCTATCATGGGAACAACCTATGTCAATGCCATGAAAAGAAATATCGATTCCCTCTATTTTGGTTCCTTGGTTCCTGTAACAGAACTCAATGAAATTTTGCAAAAATATCATAATGGACTTGCAGATACACTCTACAAAGCCTCACGCAAAGAGATAAGCACTTCTGAGATTATTTTTAATCTTGAGGACTCTTTAGATGAGATCAATAAAAAATGGAAAAGTTATATATCTCATTTTAAGAGTGAAGAGGAGATGGAGTATGTTGAGTATACAAATCTAGAGATAAAAGCAACGAACAGATACTTTCAACAGATCCTCTATGCTGCAAAGAATGGTAAAGACCTTACAAAAATCTCTATAAACACTTTGGAAAAAAAAGTAGCATATATTCACAGGGTACTGCAAAAGCTTATCAACTATGAAGTGAGTGTGGCATATTATGAGAGAAAGAAGTTTTTACATACTTATCATACTATGATGCTGCGTATTGGAATTATTCTCTCTGTTGTTATTTTGGGCATACTTGCTGTTTTACTCTATGTCTTTAGAAGTATTCAAAAGGACCATACGCAGCTAGAAATTGCAGCGAAAAAATTAAAAATTGCAAACAAAAAACTTGAAAATGCATCTTATACGGACTCTTTGACAGATCTGCATAACAGAAGATATTTTAACTTTGTTTACGAACGTGAGCTCAAACGTGCAAAAAGAAACAAAACATACATTACGTTTATGATGCTAGATATCGACTACTTCAAGCAGTACAATGATACTTATGGACATGTTGAAGGAGATTTCGCACTCAAGTCCGTTGCAAAAGTTTTAAAAGATACACTCAAGCGTCCAAGCGATTATGTCTTTAGACTTGGTGGTGAAGAGTTTGGCGTATTGCTGAGTGAAACAGATGAGTCAAACAGTGCAAAACTTTCCCGTGAGATTTGTGATGCTGTACGCGGTCGTGAGCTGAGACATGAAAAGTCAAAGGTTTCTGATTTTGTTACGATCTCCATAGGCGTTGTCTGTTGTATAGCTGATGAGGCTTTAGATGATGAGATACTTATCTCACGTGCGGATGAGATGCTTTATGAGGCAAAAGAGAGTGGACGTGACAGGTACATCATCACTTCAAATGTAAGTGCGGCAACAACAAAACCGATGCATGAAGAGGTACATCGTAACGCTTCTTAGTGTCCTTGTTTAAAACGGAAATCTTCTGCGATCAAAAGAGGGCGTAGTTTCTCTTTCAACTCGCCTTGAAACTCCATAAAACCATCTTTGTATGCTCCACCACATCCAAGTTTCTTCTTGAGTAGTTTTAAGAGTTTTGTGGCATCTTCTTTTTGCAGTTCAAAAGGTCCTACAAGCGTTACTGTCTTGCCTCGACGTTTCTCTTTTGCAAAGTGTAAGAGATGCTTTTGCGGTGCTAGGACTTCAGAAACCACTTGGCTTTTACGTGGACTCTGGACTTCTGCCCAGCCATCATCGATATCTGCACCGATGAAGATGTCAAGTTTTTTCCCTCTGCTCATTTAGATGACTTTTTGTGCCAAGACGCTTCTGTTTTCTTTTGCATATAGGCCATTTTGTAAATCCTGCGTAAGGCTTTCAATATTTTCTTGTGTATGGTCATAAAGCGTTACGATAACTTCATCACCGGATGCTAAAAAGGTACTCTCTCCGTAAGGTGTATACCGTGTCGCACCAATACTGATGATAAGCTCTGTAGGATTACTACAGGATGCGATATAACTTTTGATATCTTCAAGCGGGCCAAAATCTTCTTGGGTATTGATTTGATTGGCTATCCAGTCTGTTAGTTTCTTATAGAAATAGCTATAGCCATTTAGCTCTACATCTTCCCCATAAGCATGGAGTTTTCCATCACGACGTAAAAAACTACAGATACTGTAGTTATCCATAATGCCACCCTCTGAAAATGTATCAATTTTAATGAGCTTCTCTGCAAGTCCTTTGGAATTCTCACCCCAGTTTTTCTTATCACTGATTTTTGCAGCACCTCCAACTCTGATAGAGCAGTCATTATATGCGCCAAATTGTTTTGGAGTGATATTTGTTACTTTGCCATCTTCGTACTCTATCTCACATACGAGTCCAACCTCAGGTTCTGCTTGTACATTGACATTTTCTTTTGGTAAGTTAATGGTAGTTGCTGAGAGTGGATAGGTAGAGAGAATTTCACGTGGGCGTTCAGTGGATGTTGTTTTTGCACATGGCAGATAAAAAGGGAAGATTCCCTTCGGTGCTGCCTCATCTTCAGTAATAACATCTTTAAAATCTTCAAGCTCTCCGGCTTGTGCGAGATGCAGGGCAAAGTTGCCTGCAATTCCAAGTCCTAAAAAATTACGGTAAGCAGGCATGATTAGATCTTACCAGCTTCTTTAGCCTCAGCGAACTCTTCATAACTGCCTTGGAAATCAACATAAGTATGATCCTCACGCAGCTCAATGATACGCGTTGCAAATGCATCAAGTAACTCTCTATCGTGAGAGACACAGATAACATTGCCGTCAAAGTTGTGCAGTGCTTCACCAAGGGCTACGATCGCTTCAAGGTCAAGGTGGTTGGTAGGCTCATCAAGAACTAAAAAGTTTCCACCCTCAAGCATCATTTTAGAAAGCATCATACGATGTTTTTCTCCACCTGAGATAGACTCTACAGATTTTTCTTGCTGTTCACCGTTAAAGAGCATACGACCAAGACAGTTACGAATCTCTGCAATGTCGCGTTTTGGATCAAATGCACGCAACCAGTCATAGAGTGTTCCGTTGCCTTCAATGATGTCTGCTGTATCTTGTGGGAAGTAAGAGTTCTCAATTGTAGCACCCCATTTTACTTCTCCGCCACAGCTTGGCTTCATCTCTTCCATAAGGATTTTAATCAGTGTCGTTTTACCCACACCGTTACCACCGATAAGTGCGATTTTTTCACCCGGATTTACTTTAAAAGTGATGTCTTTGAGTACTTCATTATCACTATAAGCGTGACAAATATGGTTGACTTCAAGTGCTTCATCACCCATAACACGTTTTGCTTTGAACACGATAGACGGGTCACGGCGAGAAGATGGTTTGATCTCTTCGATATTGAGTTTTTCAAGCTGCTTTTGACGTGATGTTGCCTGTTTTGCTTTTGAAGCATTTGCAGAGAAACGGCGAACGAAAGCTTCAAGCTGTTCTTTTTCTTTGAGCTTTTTGGCATTGTCAAGTTCCATCTGTTTCGCCATTACATTTGCTGCAATGTACCAGTCATCATAGTTTCCTGTAAACTCACGGATCTTTTGATAATCAACATCCAGGATGTTTGTTACAACAGCATTTAAAAAGTGTCTATCGTGTGAGATAACGACCATAGTTCCCTCATGACGCTGCAGTTCATGCTCTAACCAGCTGATAGTCTCAATGTCAAGGTTATTTGTCGGCTCATCGAGGAAAAGCACATCAGGTTTTGGATAAAGCACCTGTGCAAGAAGGACTTTGAATTTGTCCGCCGAGTCAAGTGTACTCATCAGCTCATTATGCTTTTCAGCAGGAATTCCGACATTTTCAAGTATCTTTGCAATGTTTACATCATACTCATATGTCGGGTCTTCTTCAACACAGATAGTCTCTAACTCTGCAAGACGATTGTTAACTGCATCATCTTCGAAGTCCCCTGTCATATAAATCTCTTCTTTTTCTTTGATGGCATCATAAAGACGTCTGTTTCCATAAAGAACTGCATCTGTGATAGTAAAATCTTCAAAAGCGTATTGATTTTGTCCTAAAACACCAACTCTGTTTTGTTTAGGGATGATAACTTCACCCTCATACTCATTGATTTGACCTGAGAGGATTTTTAAGAAAGTTGTTTTTCCGGCACCGTTTGCACCGATAAGTCCATAACGTTTATGACGGTCAAGTTTTAAGTTGATATCTTGAAACAGAGTTCTGTTTCCGTATCGCATTGTAAGATTTTGTACTGTTACCATTGTAAGCTTCTCTTGGATAAATTTTTCGCGATTATATCCAAGAGTTGTTTAAAAGATGATTATTTTAGTTGGAGGAGTCTTTTGCGCTGCAGTCACTTATCACCACCCCAACAAACTAACTCAAAATTTGAGTTAGTTTGTTGGGGTGGTGATAATAAAAAAGTAGGAGAGTTTTTTCATTCTAACCTCTTTTTTCCTGAAAATATAGCTATATTTTTATAAATAAGAGGCTATTTCTATGAAGCTTTTGTTACAATACTGAATGCAAATACGAGAAATGACACTAAAAGAGCTCTATCCTGTTTATGATGTTTTACAACAACTGCGTGAGCTTAGCTATGATGAGTTTGAAGACCTGATTTATGATATGCGTCATATGGAGTATAAGATGATAGGTCTTTTTGAAAAAGAACAGCTTGTTACTTATGCAGGTGTTGCCGTACAGACAAACTTATACCATAAACGACATCTTTATATCTTTGATCTTGTAACTGATGCATCATTTCGCTCACAAGGCTATGGCAAGATGATGCTTGCGTATCTGCAAGACTATGCAAAAACAGCGGCATGTGAAAATATCGTGCTTTCATCCGGTATGCAAAGAGAAGATGCACATAGGCTTTATGAGAAAGAGGGATTTGTGAAAAAGAGTTATCTTTTTGTAAGGTCTATATAGCGCAGCACTTTTTAAACTTTTTCCCACTACCGCATGGACATGGTTCATTTCTCTCTACTTTGGCGTTAAAAAGTTCACCATCTTGATATTTCCAACTGCCACTCTCTTCTATAAAGTAACTTTTTTCATGTAAAACACCAATTTTTCCATTTTCACGGTAGTAGGCTTTAAACTCAACAATATTGTCATAATCATGCAACACTTCAAGTTTGAGCCATTCAAGATCTGGCATCAGTTTTAGTTCGTCGACACTTTGTGAAGTAGAGGTCCGAGCCAAATATTCCCAATCTTTTCTCACAAATGCCTCATACCTGCTTATCATTAACTTTTTTGGTGTCACAATATTGCCTTTTTTTGCTAGAATTATACACTAAGGATTTTTTATGAAGATAAAATCGCTCTATATCGCAGCACAGCAAAAAAACGCGGGTACGCTTTTTGTCTCTATGGGGATGATGGAGATACTCAAACGTAATCTCCATCGTGTTGCTTTTTTCCGTCCTATAATCTACTCACGTGAGACTCGTGACAGTGATATCTCTTTTATTTTAGAGCGTTACAATCTTGATATCGCATATGAGGACTGTTTTGCTTATGATATTGCTGAGGTAGAAGAGCTTATTTCACAAGGTAGAGAAAGTGAGCTTATAGAAAATCTTATTGCAAAGTTTAAAAGGCTTGAGAAAGAGTATGACTTTGTTTTGTGTGAGGGAATCCGCAAATCTTTTTTAACTTCGACAATATCATATGATTTAAATGTTAAAATCGCACAAAATTTTGGTGCGCCCTACATCAATATCATCAGTGCAAAAGATAAAACACCCAAAGAGGTATATGAAGAGGTACTGATAGAAAATGAACACTCTAGCTCTGTTGGTTGTATCCATTTTGCAACTTTTGTCAATCGTGTTCAAGAAGAGAACTTAGAAAAACTTCACAAACTTTTTGCACAAACAAAATATACAACCTATCTTTTAAAAGAGTTAGAAGAACTCAATCTTCCAACCATTGAAGATGTGATGGATAGTTTACATGCCAAGAGTATTATCTTAGGCGAACATGATCCGCTTCGTATTATCAGAGCTATGAAAGTTGCAGCACTCTCACTGGATAACTTTTTAGAACATATTGAAGAGGATGATCTGGTCATTGTTCCTGCTGACAGGTCTGACATTATTTTAGGGCTTTATGGTGCACTGCACTCCTCAAAGTATCCCAATATCTCTGCAATCGTATTTCCTTTTGATATGAAGATACATCCAAATATTCAAAAGCTCATCGATGGACTGGAGAGCTTTAAGATACCGATACTCTCGGTAAAAAGTGATACCTTCAATACGGCAAAAAACATCTTAAAGGTACATTCACGTCTGCGAGTCAACTCGAAACGAAAGATTGCTCTCGCACTGGGACTTTTTAATGAAAGTGTAGATATTGGGGCAATCGAAGAGAAAATAGCTTCTACATATAGTGAGATAATGACACCGCAGATGTTTGAGTATAAACTTTTTGCAATGGCTCACGCAAGCAAAAAAACAATCGTTTTACCTGAATCAAGTGATGAGAGAATTCTGCGTGCTGCAGAGATAGTTCTTAGACGTGGTGTTGCTAATATTATACTGCTTGGCGATGAAGATGAACTGCGAGAGCGCTCAATGCGCCTTGGGCTCAATCTTTCAGATGCAAGGGTTATAAATCACTTGGAGTCTGCATATCTGGATGAGTTTGCTGAGAAATTTTATGAAAAACGAAAGTATAAAGGGCTTTCACGTGAGCAAGCACGTGATGCCATAACACATTTGAGCTACTTTGCTACGATGATGGTTGAGTGTGGTTATGCTGATGGAATGGTTAGCGGAGCGATTCATTCAACGGCAGATACAATGCGACCGGCACTGCAGATTATAAGAACAAAACAGAATGTCTCTATAGTATCGAGCGTCTTCTTTATATGTTTTGAGACAAAGGTTTTGGTCTATGGAGATTGCGCTATCAATGAAGACCCAAATGCACAGGAGTTGGCAGATATTGCCATCGCTTCTGCAGATACTGCTAAAACTTTCGGCATTACTCCAAAAGTTGCCATGCTCTCTTACTCTACAGGGGAGAGTGGTCATGGAGCTGATGTAGATAAGGTACGAGAGGCGACCAATATTGTCAAGCAAAAACGACCGGATTTGTTGGTAGAGGGGCCTATCCAATATGATGCTGCAATAAATAAAGACGTTGCACGTATAAAACTGCCAGACTCCAAGGTTGCAGGAGAAGCAACGGTTTTCATTTTCCCGGATTTAAATACTGGAAACAATACCTATAAAGCAGTCCAGCGAAGCAGTGGTGCAATTGCTATTGGGCCGATTATCCAGGGGCTTAAAAAACCGGTCAATGATTTAAGCAGGGGATGTTTGGTCGAAGATATTGTCAATACCGTGGCCATTACAGCTATTCAGGCAGCACAAGATTCATGAAGATAGCAGTTTTAAATTCAGGAAGCTCATCACTGAAGTGCAAGATTTTTGAGTACCCAAGTAAAGCCCTACTTTTTTCGAAAACTATTGAGAGAATAGGGGAGAGTGATACAGACATAGCATCTCACGCAGAGGCATTGGACGCTTTAAATATAGACTTTGAGACTTTGGATGCCATAGGGCATAGAGTCGTGCATGGCGGAGAGAAACTTCAAAAGAGTGTTATTATAGATGAGAGCGTCGTTGATATAATTAGAGAGCTTATTGTTTTGGCACCACTGCATAATCCTGCAAACTTAATAGGTATAGAAATCTCACTGAAAAAGGCTCCACATATTTTGCAAGTTGCTGTTTTTGATACAGCTTTTCATGCAAGTATGCAAAAAGAGGCGTATCTTTATGCTTTACCATATGAACTGTATGCAAAAGAGGGAATTCGGCGTTACGGATTTCATGGTACCTCGCACGCATACTTGGCTAAAGAGGCTGCAAAAGAGCTGAAAAAAGAGTCCAGTGAGATAAATATCATTACACTCCATCTTGGAAACGGTGCATCTGCCTGTGCTATAAAAAATGGTGTAAGCATCGATACCTCGATGGGGTTTACTCCGCTTGAAGGACTTGTGATGGGGACGCGTTGTGGTGATATCGATGCAGAGATAGTTTTGTATCTGCAGCGCTCTCTTGGAAAAACCTCAAAAGAGATAGAACATATTCTCAACAAAGAGTCCGGACTTTTAGGAATATGTGGTGAAAATGACCTACGTGAGATACTCCTGCGTGAGGATGAAAAAGCAAAACTAGCCATTAATATCATGGTGCGTAGAATCCAGAAATATATAGGTGCCTATATGGTTTTACTTGAAAATGTCGATGCCATTGTCTTTAGTGGTGGCATAGGAGAAAATTCTCAAGAGATTCGTGATGCTGTAATGGATAATACACTACTGAAAAATATAAAAATGTTAGTGATACAAACGGATGAAGAGTTGGAAATTGCGAATGAGTGCTATCGACTCATTAAAAAAAAGGAGATATAGGCAAGAAGCCTATATCTTAGTCAAAGGACTAAAGTGGTGTTACGTTCTCTTTAATAGAATATTTTAAGAAATTCCTATTTTTAGGGGATTCTCTATTAAAGTTACTATTTCATAGGGTTTGTAGAATACCCAAAAATAATACTAAAAATATTTTTGCCATTATGGTGTTTGTATTGAAGTTGAAAATGATGTTTTTCTAAAATAGTTTTGACTAAATTCAGTCCGAGACCGTAGCCTTTATCTTCTCTTGAGTTATTTTCTTGTGTGAAAAGTTTGCAGTAATAGTCTAACTCTTTGCTCAATGCTAAGCCATTACTGATGATTTTGAGGCTGTTTATATCTGCAATAATTTTTATAGGTCTATTGGAAGAATATTTTAAAGCATTATCAATAAGGTTTTTTAAGGCGATAGAAAAGTAGTAGAGATCTGCATCTATTTTTATAGCAGGATATTATCAGACAATTTCAACATAATAGAGCTAAAAAGAAGTAAAAAAAGCAAACCATATTCTATACAACAGCGGTAGCCCTTTGTCACCTCTGTTATATTTTGTCAAACGAATCCTAAAATTTTGCACTAAAAAGTAAAAA
>NZ_SDID01000022.1 GCF_009192995.1 Sulfurimonas indica
AAGAGGTGGAAATTGCATTTATTGGTTGAATGGGCGAAATAATACCTTACCTATTAGATATAGAAGAATAGGAAACTCCCAAAAAGCAAGATATATTTTCCCAATTTTAGAAGTAGCAAATTTCTTAGCTTTTGAAGATGCCGCATAATTTACTTACATATATAAAATTAATCAATCATTGTAATTAAGAGTGCTGCTCTTTATATTATTTAATAGCTACTTTAAAAGAGTGTGTATTTTTGTAAATATAGTTGAAAGTTTGGGGAGATGTTGTCTTATTGTTGTCTTATATTGTTTTTGAAAGTTCTCAAACCCCTTAAAGCAGGGGTTTAGGGAGATACTAAAGTGGAGTTACATTCTCAGCTTGAGGACCTTTTTGTCCCTCACCGATTTCAAATGTAACTCTTTGACCTTCTGCTAGAGAAACTCTTCCACCATTTGGATTGTTTACTTGACGGAAATGTACGAATACATCGCTCCCACCATTGTCTTGTTGAATAAAACCATAACCTTTTTCATCGTTGAACCATTTAACTGATCCGTCCATTAATTGTGCCATTGTGTAGCCTTGTATATAAATTTGTGTAAAAATTGGAGAAGTCTTTAGGAGGTTTTAACACGGGTAGAGCAAAAATCACACTAAAGATGAATTCACGCCTCATCTTTCACTTGGCAACAGTATAGCTGAATTATAGAATTAGTCAAACTTTTTTGCCTTTTTTTGCAAATTCTTTTGAAATATGCCGATATTGGCTCTATAAAGCAGCTAAAAAGAGGTCAAAGATGCAAATATCAGCTTTCAGAATTAAACTTTTCTCCAGCTTCATATTTGGATATCAAAGCATAGTATCTTTTTTTAATCAACTTCAGTGTATTATTGCGTAATTAATTTCAAGGAAATATTTTTGAGTATTTATAGAGAGTATGATATCCGTGGTATCTATGAAAAAGAGTTAAATGAAGCGAGTGTTGTACGTATTGGCCGAGCATTGGCTGATAAAATAGATGGTGAGTATGTAGCAGTCGGTTATGATGCAAGAAGCCACTCTCCAATTTTTTTTGAATACCTCACGCAGGGACTTAATGCCGGTGGAAAAACTGTGCTTGATATGGGGCTAGTACCAACTCCCGTAAATTACTTTACAAATTATCAGGAGTGGGATGGCATCACACCTTCTGCATCTGTGATGATTACAGGGAGTCATAATCCAAGTGAGTATAACGGTTTTAAAATTACCATAGATAAACTACCGTTTTTCTCAGATGATATCTATGCACTTGGACGTGAGTGTGAGGCTATGGATATGCCTCAAATAACTGAGAGAAAAGTCATTAAAATTGATGCAGTTTCAAGATATATTGACTTTATTGTCAATGCATTTCAACATCTTAAAGGGATGGATACGCGCATCGTATATGATTGCGGTAACGGTGTTGCAGGAGTTGTCACAGAAGATATTTTTAATAGATTGGAACTGCATGCAAAAGGGCTCTATGTTGAGCCGGACGGAACATTCCCAAATCACCATCCAGACCCTTCAGTGGAACACAACTTAGAAGATGTGAAAGCTCTTTTAGAAAAAGAGGGTGATATTGCTTTTGCCTACGATGGAGATGCAGACAGGATTGCAGTGCTTACACATAAGAACAATATCAAAGGCGATATGATGGCACTTCTATACTCTATGAAGATGGAGAAGCCGACGGTTATCGGTGAAGTGAAGTGTTCTCAAGTGATGTATGACGAACTGACTCGCCGTGGTGCAAAAGCCATTATGTATAAAACAGGGCACTCAAATCTTAAAGTGAAAATGAAAGAGACAGGTGCTGATCTTGCATGTGAAGTAAGCGGGCATATTTTCTTTAAAAACCGCTATTTTGGTTATGATGATGCTATCTATGCGACACTGCGTATGTTAGAGCTCATAAAAGAGGGCATTGACTTGGATGCTGAACTTGAAAAATTGCCAAAAGTGTTCTCTACAGAAGAGATAAAAGTGGAAACTACAGAAGAAGAGAAGTTTAAACTGATGGATACAATCAAAGAGCTTCTCAAAAATCCGCCTGTAGATTTCCCTACTATCAAAGATATCATTACAGTAGATGGTGTACGTATTAACTTTGAAAAAGGCTGGGGACTTGTCCGTGCATCAAATACAACTCCGGTTCTTGTAACGCGTTTTGAATCAACAGATGCAGCGGAAGCAAAACATTATGAGAAAGTAATTAATGAGCTTATTTTAAAAGCTAAAGAAAGCTTATAATAAACATTACTTAATATTATTTGGATAGAATTCTCTCAAAATTATTTGAGGAATGCTGTCTATGCTTTTTTATTTTGCCCTTTTATTCTCTTTTTTATACTTTAAGATTGCCCGTGTCTATAAAAAAGAGGAAAAACCAAATACAAATATGCTTATTCAAAATGTCATCGTTTTAGCAGCTGTAATAGCTCTATTTGCATATGGGTTTACACATAAAACTTGGTACGTCGTTGTCATTGTTGCCTATCTCTTCTTTATACTTTCATCTTTGATTGTTTCTGCTGTACAACTCGGTATTTTCATTGATGGAAAACCTTTTGTGAAACTCTCGCACCTTTACAGATCTTTGGCATTTTTAGGGATGTTTATCGCATTTATTGATGTCTATTTATGGGGCATTTAATTGCAACTTCGATATAATTGCCTAAATGATAATCTAAGGACTCTTTGATGAAAACGCATACGCTTTTAATGCCACTTGATATGCACCTACACCTGCGTGATGGTGTAATGCTTGAAAATATTGCTCCACTGACTGCATACTCTTTTAGTGGTGCCATTATAATGCCAAACCTTGTTCCTCCTGTAACGACAAAAGAGGATGTTATTGCCTATAAAGAGCGCATTATTGCAGCTGTACCAAATGACTACTTTGAACCTTATATGACACTCTTTTATCAAAACTATGATAAAAACTTTTTAACGGATGTAGCAGAAGAGATTACAGCAATCAAGCTCTATCCGGCAGGAATTACGACAAATTCTGAAGGTGGTGTGAGCTCTTTTGATATCGAAGAGATGCGTCCAACACTTGAAGCAATGAGCCAGTTAGGGATTCCACTGTGTGTTCATGGTGAGACAGATGGCTTTGTCATGGACAGAGAGGCTGAATTTATGTCTATCTATGAGCTTTTAGCGAAGAACTTTCCAGATTTGAAAATCATTATGGAGCATATTACGACAAAAGCAGCCGTTGATATGCTTGATAAGTATGATAATCTCTATGCAACAATTACAGTCCATCACCTTCTTTTAACACTAGATGATGTTGTGGGTGGCATGATGCAGCCACATCTTTTTTGTAAACCGATCGCAAAACGTCCCCAAGACTTGGATGCACTATTATCTATCGCACTTGAAGCACATCCAAAAGTGATGTTTGGTTCAGACTCAGCGCCGCATCCTCGTCATAAAAAAGAGTCTTGTGGCTGTGCTGCAGGTGTCTTTACTGCACCGATCGCTCTGCAGCTTCTGTGTGAGATTTTTGAGCAATTTGATAAGCTTGATAACCTGCAGACTTTTGTCAGTGACAATGCACAGAGCATTTACGGTATCTGTCCGGAGTTTAAAGAGGTAACCTTAGAAAAACGTCCTTTTGTTGTACCGGATGAGTACTCAAATGTAGTACCTATGTATGCAGGTGAAACTCTATCTTGGGCTATTGAGAGTGTCGATTAAAATACTGCTTTTAGAGGATGATCTGCTCTTTGGCGAGACAATAGTGGACTTGCTTGAAGATGCTGATTATGAAGTGATTCATGTGCCTAATGGACAGGATGCCCTTGATGCTACCTATAAAAACAGGTTTGATCTCTATCTTTTAGATATCAATGTTCCTCTCATTGATGGGCTTTGTCTTTTAAGAGACCTGCGTGAGGCAGATGATAATACACCCGCCATCTTTTTAACGTCACACACAGAAAAGTCAAAACTAGAAGAGGGCTTTGTAAATGGTTGTGATGATTACATTACCAAACCTTTTGATATGGATGAACTTTTACTGCGCATAAAAGCAGTGCTTCGAAGAGTGAAACAGCATGAACCTGAATGTGCTGGAGAGCTGTGTCATGATGAAGTGCATCAGCGTATTCGTTATAAAGGAGAAGAGCTAAATCTTTCTAAAAAAGAGTATGGACTGCTTCTGCTTTTTATGAAACACTATAATGAAACAGTTCCTAAAGAGTTGATCTTGGATGAGTTGTGGAGTAGTGCAGAAGGTGGCAGTGACGGCGTGCTTCGTGTTTATGTCAATCGTCTCAAGCAACTGCTCCCTGAACTCAAGTTTGAAAATGTCCGAGGCATAGGATACAAACTTGTTTCGTAATCTCCGGTTTAATATTTTTGTTTTTTATTTTTTGACAGTGAGTCTGTTTTTACTGCTTTTGTATTATGCTCTTGAAGTTTTGGCAGTTTCTAATCTCTTGCTTTTAGGGATTATTGTTTTTGCTTTGGTCATTCTCTCTGCACTGTTCATCTCTAAACTCTCGATTGACCCACTTGAAGCCTATGTAAAAAATCTACAGATGCTCTCCAAAGAGACATTGCATGAGCTCAATTTACCTATAAGTACGATTGTGACTAATACCCAAATGTTAAAGAAGAACCTGAACGATACAAAAATGCTCAAAAGAGTAGAACGTATTGAGAGTGCTTGTAATATGTTAAAACAGCGCTATAATGAACTCGATTATCTTATTAAGATGCAGACAAAACAGGAGATAAAAGAGAAATTTTTTTTAGATGAACTTGTCAAAGAACGGGTAGAATTCATACAAAAGATTTACCCAAATATGGAGTTTCATCTATCATTAGCTTCTTGTGAGCTTTTTATGGATAAAATTGGACTCTCTAAGGTAATTGACAACCTGATTGATAATGGAGTAAAATACTCAGGAAGTTCGAAAAAGATAGATATAAAAATAGAAAATGATATGTTGCTTGTTCAGGATTATGGAATCGGGATGGATGAGGTAGAGCTTTTAGGTATCTTTGACAACTACTATCAGATAAACAGAGATATGCAAGGTTTTGGAATAGGGCTAAGCATGGTCAAGAGATTTTGTGATGAGAATGGTATTGTATTGATTTTTGATTCATCACCGAATGTTGGAACAACAGTAAAATTAAAATTTAAAAAACTACAGGGATAAGAATGCAGACAACAAGTTCAATGATAGAGTATGCGGAAAAGGCACTTGATTATGGCGTAATGGGAATTTTGGCACTGATGAGTGTAGTTACTTTATGGCTTTTTATAGAGAGAATGATGTTTTATAAAAGTGTACGTATAGAAGATTATAAACATAGAGATAATTTAGAACTTGATTTGACCGACAATATAGGTATCATCAGTGCTATTGGTTCAAATGCTCCATATGTTGGGCTCTTGGGAACTGTTGTTGGGATTATGATTACTTTTTACTCTTTAGGTGATATCGGTGCAGTTGATGCGAAAAAAATCATGATGGGCCTTGCATTAGCACTTAAAGCCACAGCGGCAGGTCTTATTGTGGCGATGCCGGCAATTATTGCCTATACAATAGTGCTGAGAAAAGTAGAACGTATACTTACAAAATTTGATATAGCAAACGAAGAAGCAGTAAATGAGTAGATGTAAAAAAAAGAACTTCAAGCGTTTTGATCAGATAAATGTTATCCCTTTTATCGACATTATGCTCGTTCTTCTTGTTATGGTGCTGACAACTGCAACATTCATAAAACAAGGTGTCATTCCTGTTGATCTACCGGAAGCAAAAGCAACACAAAAAGAAGATACACAAAAAGAGGTCACCGTATATGTCAATGCAAAAGGTGAGATTTTTTTTGAAAAAGAGCAGGTAAATCTCACGCAACTAGAACAGAAACTCTCTACTATTTCAAAAAAACAGACAGTAGTCCTCAGAAGTGATAAAGAGTCCAAATTTCAGGATTTTGTCTCTGTGATGGATATTTTAAAGCGTCTTGGTCACGAACAGCTCTATATCGTTACAAAAGAGTAAAGCCTAGTAAGCTTTCTCTAACAGTTGAAATTTCGGTTTTACTTTTTTTTCAACTGTCACATTTTTTTCTTTTTTGGCAACAGGTTCTGTATTGAATTCTTTTTGTTTTACCTCTTTGTCTTCATTGAAGAGTGTTGTTGCTATGAAAAAAAGTACCATAATAACGACAACACTTGCATAGAGTAGCAGATAATTTTTTATCTGTCCACTCTCAAACGGATTTTGCATTCTTATTCCTTTAATTCTTCAATCGTATTGCAGATATTATAGCCATACTCTATAAGCTTATCTGCTTTGTTAAATTCAAATGTCCCACATAAATTTATGGGAATGTCTATTTCAATATCTGAAGGATAAGCTGCCAGTTTCATTTTAGCAATATTACTCTGCATAGTTTCAAAGGATTTATTTGCAACCATATAGATATTATTTTCTTTTGTAAAACTATCAGGTAAAGATAATTTACCAAAGTACTCTTTAAAGGTATTTGAAATAGAAGAGTCCTTATTTTTATTATTTATAAGTGGATGTAGTGTTGCTTCTCCTCCAAGATTTACAGAAATGGTTAAATCTGTATCGTCATGAAATGTCGGAGCAATAGGCACCGGATTTAATACACCGCCATCGACAAGATTTTTGTTTTTATATTTATAGGGTGTGAAGAACATAGGAAGTGAGATAGAAGCACGAATGGCATTCAGTAGAGGCCCTTCATTGATCCAGACCTCTTTGTGTGTATCTATATCTGTTGCAACCGCTGTAAATTTAATTGGCAGCTCTTCTATTGTATGCTCTCCAAGAATCTCTTGGAGCTTTTTCATAAGCTTTTCACCGGAAACAAAACCGCCACTTCCTTTAAAATCAAGAAGTTTAAGCATATCTAAGATATCAATCTCACGCAGCCACTCACTGTATGCATCTAATCGCCCGGCAGCGTAAAAACCACCGATAAGTGCACCCATAGAACAACCGGAAATAGATTTGATTTTATAGTTGTGTTCTTCTAGCCACTTGATTATACCAATATGTATGATGCCCCTTGCACCACCACTACCAAGAACTAGTGATATCTTTTTTTCTTTCATATTTTTCTTTGAATGTAAGATGAGGGTATTTTAGCATAGTTTTATGATGAAAGGGAGTTAAAAGGATTTTTCTTTGAATGGATTAAGTGAAAGATAAAAGAGAGTATACTGTCAAGTGCTCAAAGAGCACTTTTTGACAGTTACATCATACTTGGCATTCCCATTTGTGGAGGCATACCTGCTCCCATGTCTGGTGCAGCAGCTCCCTCTTTTGGAATCTCAAAGATTGCTGCTTCTGTTGTAAGAAGTAAGCTTGATACTGATGTTGCATTTGTAAGTGCAACACGCTCAACTTTAAGTGGATCGATGATACCAGCTTCAAACATATCTACATACTCACCAGTTGCAGCATTGAAACCGATTGTCTCGCTGTCAGCATTCTCAATAGCGTTAACAACAACACCTGTATCATAACCAGCATTTGCTGCGATCTGTTTTACCGGAGCTTTTACAGCACGTAAAATGATCTCAGCACCGATTTTTTGGTCACCCTCTAAATCATCAACAGTTACTTTTGCAGCAGCACGAACAAGAGCCGCTCCACCACCGATAACGATTCCCTCTTCAACAGCAGCTTTTGTCGCTGAGAGTGCATCATCAACACGGTCTTTTTTCTCTTTCATCTCTGTCTCAGTTGCAGCACCTACTTTGATAACTGCTACACCGCCAGAAAGTTTTGCAAGACGCTCTTGGAGTTTCTCTTTGTCATACTCGCTTGTAGTTGTCTCCATTTGAGTTCTGATCTCTTTGATGCGAGCCTCAACTGCCTCTTTACTTCCTGCACCATCAACGATAACAGTATTGTCTTTGTCAATGACTACACGAGCAGCTTGACCAAGCATGTCAATAGTTGTACCTTCTAGTGTATGACCAGTCTCCTCAGAGATTACTGTACCACCTGTAAGGATTGCGATATCTTGGAGCATCGCTTTTCTTCTGTCACCAAAACCAGGTGCTTTAACAGCAGAGATATTCAGCACACCACGAAGTTTGTTTACAACTAGAGTTGAGAGTGCTTCACCCTCTACATCTTCAGCAATGATAAGCAGTGGGCGGTTTGTTTTTTGTACTTGCTCTAACACTGGTAAAAGGTCTTTTAGTGATGCGATTTTACTGTCAGCTAGTAAAATCCAAGGATTTTCAATCTCAGCTGTCATCTTCTCAGTGTTTGTGATGAAGTAAGGACTTAAGTAACCGCGGTCAAACTGCATACCCTCAACTACATCGAGCTCGTCAACGATACCTTTTGCTTCTTCAACAGTGATAACACCATCTTGACCGACTTTCTCCATAGCCTCAGCAATCATCTCACCGATTTGTGCATCAGAGTTTGCAGAGATTGTAGCAACTTGCGCGATTTCATTTTTATCTTTAATAGTTTTTGCACTTGCTTTTAGGTTCTCTAAAATCGCTTCACATGCTTTGTCCATTCCACGTTTTACTTCAACAGGGTTTGCACCTGCAGTGATATTACGCAGACCTTCAGAGAAGATAGCATTTGCTAAAACTGTTGCAGTTGTTGTTCCATCACCAGCCTCATCAGCAGTATTAGATGCTACCTCTTTTACAAGTTGTGCACCCATATCTTCTAGTTTGTCAGCAAGTTCAATCTCTCGAGCAACAGAAACACCATCTTTTGTGATTACAGGACTTCCGTAAGATTTTTGGATTAAAACATTACGACCGCGTGGTCCCATTGTTACTTTTACTGCATCTGTAAGTTTCTCAACTCCGCGTGCCAATTTATTTCTTGCATTATCTGAAAAAATTATCTCTTTTGCCATATTTGATATCTCCTTAAATTTTATAATTGTTAAATTATTATGCGATTACGCCAAGAATGTCTGATGTCTCAAGCACTAAGTACTCTTTCCCTTCAAGTGCGAGTTCAGTTCCAGAATATTTGCCAAATACAACAACATCACCCTCTTTAACATCTTCAACTTCGCTTGATACTGCGACTACTTTTGCTTGTGAAGGTTTTTCCTTCGCATTGTCAGGGATGATAATTCCACTTGCAGTTGTATTTGTCTCTTCGACTCTCTCTACTAATACTCTATCACCTAGTGGTTTGAAATTCATTTAATTATCCTCCTAATTTCTTTTAAATTACAAGTGTGATAATACAAAAAAAAAGAGAATATGTCAATCCTTTTAGTCTTAGTGACTAAACTTTTCTAAATATTTTTATGAAACTTTATTTACTATAAAGAAAACAGTATCTATAATTTCATAAAGAAATCAAGGAGGAAGCTTTATGGAGAGTAAAAAACAGAAAAAAGTAGTACTCTTTACATCTCCGACATGTAAATGGTGTAGTGTTGCAAAAGAGTACTTCAAAAAAAACGGTATAAAATTTAAAGCCATAGATATTACAAAAGATACAAAAGCAGCACAGGATTGTGAACGTCATGGTTGTCGAGGTGTTCCTGTTGTTTTAATAGGAAGCAGATGGATTTGTGGATTTGATCAAAAAGCGATAGAAAAAGCATTATAAAACTTTTTTGTACTTTTATAAAACTCTAAGATGAACTTATGTATAATTCCAGCCTCTTAAACGATGTCAAGGTAGCTCAGCTGGTTAGAGCGCTGGTCTCATAAGCCGGAGGTCGAGAGTTCAAGTCTCTCTCTTGACACCATTTTCTTAAACAAACTTCCGCCCATTCAACAATCAAGTGCGACAATCTGTAATAAATATCGTTTCAGCTCCTATGCGGTATAATAACATCATGTATAAATTAATAAGTATATTGCTATTTTCAACTTTAATGGCGAGTGAGCCCATTACTCCATTACCGCAAACTGTAGAAGTCAATTATGCGAAGGTAAAACTTGGAAAAGCACTCTTCTTTGATCCTATTCTCTCACATGATGACACTGTCAGTTGTGCAACATGCCACAACTTGGAAGAGGGTGGTGATGACGGACTCAAGTTCTCTTTTGGTATTAAAGGGCGGGAGGGAACAATTAATGCTCCTACTGTCTATAATGCCTATTTTAATTTTCGACAGTTTTGGGATGGTCGGGCAAAAGATTTACAAGAACAAGCTGCAGGACCTATTGAAAATCCTATTGAAATGGCTTCTTCTTTTAAAGAGGTCGTAGCAAAACTCAGAAAAAGCGAATATAAAAAACTTTTTGATGCAATTTATGATGATGGTATTACAAAACAAAATATTACTGATGCCATAGCAGAGTATGAAAAAACGCTTATCACACCAAATTCTCGCTTTGACAAATATCTAAGAGGTGATAGCAAGGCTCTTACTCAGGAAGAAAAAGAGGGATATGCGCTTTTTAAGTCTAAAGGATGTGCAAGCTGTCACCATGGGGAAAATATTGGTGGCAATCTGTATAATAAATTCGGTATTTTTAACGAAACGAATTCAGAGTGGCTGGGAAGATATAATATTACTCATAAAGAGAGAGATAAATATTTCTTTAAAGTTCCCTCGCTTCGTAATGTTGCAAGAACCGCGCCCTACTTTCATGATGGACGTACGTATGATCTTAAAGAAGCTGTTGAAATTATGTCTCAGTATCAACTTGGCCGTCATATTACCAAAGAGGAGATTTCAAAGATAGTAGCTTTCTTAAAATCACTCAATGGTGAACTTCCTAAAAATATTGAGCCCTGATGATAGAAAAATTTAAACAGACAGACAGAACTACATTTATACTTTTTATCTTTATCCTCTTTGTTTTTATTATGTTTGTTACTGGATATAAAATAAAAGAGGGTATGAGCCATTATGCTTTACAAAGTAACAAAATAACAACTCTGCAACTTATAGACAAAGAACTTTACAGTTTCACTTTTACTACAAACAAGTTTACGAATTATGATGAAATCGATAAGCAAGAAAATAAGTTCCATCAAATACTTAAACGTGTAAGCAGTGATTTGCAAAAATACAATACAGACACTTCTGTTCTTCTAAAAGATATCTCAAAAAATTTTCAAAAGAAAGTTGAAGATTTAGAATATTTTAAAGCACAAAACTCTACTCTTATCAACAGCTCGCACTTTCTTTTTGATCTGCAGAGAACTATTTCAGATGCTTCTGAAATTTCACTTCAAGCAAAGAATCTAACAAATGAAACACTTTTTTATATTTTAAGATATGCTTCAAGTGACTATATTGATAAAAAAATTATAGATAAAAAACTCAATAAACTTAAAATCATTGCAAATAATGAAAAAAAACAATATCTATATACTTTTTACCGACACTCTAAAGTGATGCTTCAAACACTCCAATCACTCAAAGAAGTTTCACAAGAGATTCAAATAAATCCTCTTTATCAGCAAATTGAAATGCTTAAACTTCATATTACACGTGACTATGAAAAAAGTTTGCAGTACCAAACATGGCTATTGAATACTTTTTTCTTTTTTGCAGTTTTTATTTTGTTTGCACTGATTCTCTCTCATCTTGAGTCAATCAAAATAAAGAAAGAACTTTTAGCTTTCAAATACGCTGTAGAACACAGTGACAATATTGTCGTGATAACAGATATAGAAAGAAAGATTATCTATGTCAATGAAACATTTGAAAAAGCGACTGGATATAAAGCCAAAGAGGTACTTGGGGAAAATCCAAGAATATTAAAATCAGATATCCAAGATGAAAATGTTTATGAAGAGCTCAACACTAAGCTAGCAAAGGGTGAGAAATGGGATGGGCAATTCATAAATAAACGAAAAGATGGTACAATTTTATATGAAAAAGCTTCCATCGTTCCTGTTTTTATAGAAGGAAAGCTTGTCAATTATATTGCTCTTAAACTTGATATTACAGCTTATATAGAAAAAAATAAAAAACTAGTGCAAGCAGCTACAGTTTTTGAAAATACAGAAGAAGCTATTATCATAGCCGATGCAGAGGGAAAAGTTGTCTCTGTCAATAGAGCATTTACAAACATATACGGATATATGCTTAAGCAAATCCAAGGAAAGAATCTTAGTTTTTTACAATCAGGAGCGCAAGATAAATATTTTTATGAAGATCTCTGGAATCAGCTTTTAAAGAATGGTATATGGAAAGGAAAGCTTGTTAATATAAGTAGTGCAGGAGAGTTAATCCCTGTCTGGACAACAATTAAACAAATCACGAATGATAAAGGGAATGTTGCTAATTATACTGCAGTGCAAACTGATCTTAGAGAGTTAGAAACTTCACAGAAAAAAGCTGATTATCTTGCTTACCATGACGCTCTGACAGAGCTCTATAACCGTACTCATTTTGAGGAGTATTTATTTCATGCGTTAGCAGTAGCTCGAAGAAATCAAACTATTTTAGCTGTGTTGTTTGTAGACCTCGACCGATTTAAAATCATAAATGACACACTCGGACATGACATAGGTGATGAAGTATTGCAGGGTGTTGCATCGAGGCTTAAAGCTACACTTCGAGATAGCGATTTTATCTCGCGATGGGGTGGAGATGAGTTTGTTGTCATCTTAGAAAATCTGGAATCTGCAAGTGATGCGGCCATAGTGGCTACAAATATCATTAAAAATCTTGCAGAACCAATTAAGATAAATGAACATTCTCTTGTCACTACTGCAAGTGTTGGCATAGCCATCTATCCAGAAAACGGAGAAGATGTAAATACACTGGTTAAACATGCCGACAGTGCGATGTATTTTGCTAAAGAAACAGGAAAAAACAATGTTCGCTATTACACAAAAAAACTTTCTCAAAATATACAATATAAACTCAATATTGATATGGAGCTTCGTAGTGCTTTACAAAATAATGAGTTCCATATGGTTTTTCAACCACAATACAAGCTTAGTACAAACAGTATTTTTTCAATAGAAGCACTTATACGATGGCAAAACCCGACTCTTGGCAACGTTCCTCCTGATAAATTTATTCCTGTTGCCGAAGAAAACGGAGTAATCATTACACTCGGATATTTTGTTTTTGAGGAATCATGTAAAGCATTTAAGCAGATGCATCAATCGAACACACAAATAAAATATATCGCTATTAACGTTTCTAGTTTACAGTTTAAAGAGCCTAACCTTTTAGAGAACTTTTTAGCCATACTTAAACGACATAATGTCAAACCAAGTGAAATAGAAATTGAAATTACTGAACGCTTCGTTATGGAACAAACTGTTGCTAGCATGAGTATTTTACAAAACTTCAGAGATCATGGATTTAAAATTTCCATTGACGATTTTGGAACAGGGTATTCCTCTATGTCCTATCTCAAACAACTTCCAGTTGATACCATCAAAATAGACAAATCCTTTGTAGATGGTATAGCGCAAGAGAGTTCTGATAATATTGTTATAGAGGCTATTATTGCGCTGGCAAAAACACTTGGATATACAGTAGTTTCTGAAGGCATCGAAACAGAAGAACAAGAAGATTTTCTTAGCAAAGCAAATTGTGATCTTGGACAAGGTTATCTTTTCTCGAAGCCGGTTAGATGTGAGGAAATTATGGAAAGGTTTCATTAATCAATAAAGTATAAGTAGAGACTACATCCGTTATTTTATCCAAAAACAATCATAGAAAATGTATAATAGCAATCTATAAACAGTTTTGAGGTAGAAATAGGGTAGAAATTACCCGCTTGTAAAAGTATATGATTTTTTAAAATCCCGAAATTTAGGGGTTGTTTAGGGGGTAGAAGAGAATATGATTTTAATGATAGATAATTATGATAGTTTTACATATAATATTGTTCAGTATTGTAGAGAGTTGGGTGCTGATTTAAAAATTATTCGTAATGATGAGATGACTTTAGAAGAGATTGAAGCACTCCACCCTGAAAAAATAATCATCTCTCCCGGTCCTGCTTCTCCTGATGAAGCGGGGATTACGCTTGATGTGATTCGTCATTTTAAAGATAAAGTGCCAATTTTAGGGATTTGTTTGGGGCATCAAAGTATTGCTCAGGTTTTTGGCGGAGATGTGGTCCGTGCAAAAAATATGATGCATGGAAAAACATCCAAGATGCAGCAAACCGGTGAGTGTGCAATCTTTAAAGACCTGCCACAAGAGTTTATAGCCACTCGTTATCACTCGCTCATCGTAGATAAAAACAGACTCCCTGATATCGTTGAGCCAAAAGCCTACTCTACAGATGATAAAGAGATAATGGCACTCAAAATAAAAGGTAAAGATATCTATGGAGTGCAATTTCATCCAGAATCAATTATGAGTGAATATGGGCATGAAATGATAGGAAACTTTTTAAAACTATGAGGTACAAACTCATCTTATTTCTCATCTTAGGAATAGATGCTTTCGTACTTTTTTTTGAGACATCACACATCTCAATAGCCTCAAGTGAGGCTTCACTGCTTTATGGTGACTTCTCTTTTTTACAGCTTTTAGTCAAAGCCTCTTTAGCTCTTTTTGGACAGAATGATTTTGGACTTCGCTTTCCTTTTATAATGATGCACATTGCCAGTGCGTTTCTTATCTATGATATCTCTAAACGCTATTTGAATTCTGAGCGAAACAGACTTTGGCTTGTTCTGACTTTTGTATTACTGCCTGGTGTTGTCAGTGCAGCTATAATGGTCAATCATGCGGGATTTATCATCTTTGGACTACTACTGTACCTCTACTTAGAAGAGAGAACTCCAAAGTTTTTTATGAACCTACTTCTTCTTATTTATGCTTTAGTGGATGTCGGTTTTGTCTATCTCTTCTTAGGCTTGGCTTTTTATCATCTTTTTCACAAAGAGAAAAAAGAGTTTATCTATAATATTGGACTTTTCATCCTATCTTCTTACCTGTATGGGTTTGATATATATGGTTTTCCACGAGGTCACTTTTTAGATACTATAGGTGTTTACAGTGCTATTTTTACACCTATCATCTTTATCTATCTGTTTTATGTACTTTACAGGCGCTATTTGGCAGATAAACGTGACAAACTCTGGTATATTGCTGCAACGGCACTGCTTTTTTCGCTTCTTATCTCTTTTCGTCAAAGAGTAGATATTGAACATTTCGCACCCTATCTTATTGTTGCACTTCCACTTGCAGCACAGACTTTTGCAAGCTCTTATAGAGTACGTTTAAAAGAGAATAGAAAGGCTTACAGAGCGATATTTGTTATATCTTTTATACTCTTGATATTCAATACCCTTCTTGTCTTTTTCAATAAAGAGCTCTATCTGTTCCTAGATGATCCAAAAAAGAACTTTGCTTACAATATGCATATAGCAAAAGAGTTGGCACAGACACTCAAAAGCCAAGGTTATAGCTGTGTAAGTACAGATACAAAAATGCAAAAGCGTTTGCGTTTTTATGGAATCGATAAATGCACTCAAAATAGACTCAATGCAATTCCTCTTCAGAGTACGAAGCAAGAAAGTGTAACTATTCGTTACAAAAACAAAACCCTTTACAAAGCCACTGTTACTAAATTAAACAATAAACAAAGCATTTAGATAGTTAAGCTAAGGCAAAGATATTTATTAAATGAGTTTATGCTAAAATTACCCACAAATATCAAAATAGGGAGTTTCTATGGCTCAAAAAGCGATACGAGAATACGACGCAAAGTCAATTTTAGCAAAACACTGGGATAAATATTTTCCAGATTTTACTTATTCATATGAAACAGTTTTAGTAACTTCAGGTGCTGAGTTGCTTGAAGCTGCAAAAGAGAAGCCGTGGTTAAAAGAGAAGCCACTTGTTGCAAAACCGGATATGTTATTTGGTAAACGTGGTAAAAACGGACTAGTACTTTTTAAAGATCAAAAACCTGGTGATGTTTCTTTAGAAAAAGCAGCGGCTTGGATTGATGAAAAATCAAAAGAAGATGTTGAAGTATATTTTTCTTTTGATGGTGACACTCCGACTGGTGAGCCTAAAGTAGATAGATTGACTCACTTCATTGTTGAGCCATTTACTCCACATGATCAATCAGAAGAATACTATATCTCTGCTACTTGTGTTGGTGATGAAGATGTTCTTTATATGTCAGCTGAAGGTGGTATGGAAGTTGAAGAAGGTTGGGATGAAAAAGTTACTGAAGTAGCATTCCCAATTACTGCTACAGAAGAAGAAATTGCTGAGAAAATCAAGGCAAACATTCCTGCAGATGTAAAAGAAGAAGATAAAGAAAACTTCGCAAAATTTGCAATCGGTTTCTTTAAAGCATACCGTGAGCTTAACTTTGCTTACCTTGAGATTAACCCATTTGTAATGCAAGGGTCAAAAATCGAGCTTTTAGATATGGTTGCTAAGCTTGATGATACAGCAGGTTTCATGATGGTAGAAGAGTGGGGTGATGTAGAGTATCCTACTGCATTTGGTATGGAAGCGAAATCTCCGGAAGTTGAAGCTATCGAAGAGGCTGATGCAAAAACTGGTGCTTCACTCAAACTTACACTTCTTAAGCCAGAAGCTAGAATCTGGACTATGGTTGCCGGTGGTGGTGCTTCAGTTGTATATGCTGATACTATCGCTGACTTCGCAGGTATCGAAGATCTTGCAAACTATGGTGAGTACTCAGGTGGTCCAACGACTGGTGAGACAAAATTCTATGCTGAGACTATTTTAGATCTTATGACTCGTGAAAAAGATCCAAAAGGTCGTGATAAGATCTTAATCATCGGTGGTGCGATTGCAAACTTTACTGATGTTGCGAAAACATTTACAGGTATCATTCAAGCATTTGAAGAGTATGCAGATAAAATGAAAGATGTTGGTATCAAAATCTACGTTCGTCGTGGTGGACCAAACTATGAAAAAGGTCTTAAAGACATCAAAGAAGCAGCTGACAGATTAGGTCTTGAAATTCACGTTTATGGGCCAGAAACACACGTTACAGATATTGTACGTATGGCATTAGAAGAGAAGTAAGGAGAAGAGATGGGAAAATTATTTACTAGAGATACACAAGCAATTTTTTGGAACAACAACAAAACAGCAATCCAAAGAATGCTTGATTATGATTATACAATTAAAAGAGAGACACCATCTGTTGCAGCTATCGTAGCTCCTACAAGTGGAAACAAATTTGAGAAGTTCTTTTGGGGTGGCGATGAGATTATGATCCCACTTTACAAAAGTACTGCAGAAGCAAAAGCTGCTCAGCCACAAGCTGATGTACTTTTAAACTTTGCATCTTTTAGAACTGCTTATGATGTAACTATGGAAGCACTGAACATTGGTGGTTTCAAGACTATCATGATCACGGCTGAAGGTATTCCTGAGAGACTTGCTCGTGGTATGAATGCATACGCACGTGAGCTTGGTGTTGTTGTAATTGGACCTGCTACTGTTGGTGCTATTGCTCCGGGTGCATTCAAAATTGCAAATATTGGTGGTACTATTGAGAACATCATCAACTCTAAACTTCACCGTGCAGGTTCTTGTGGACTTGTAACTCGTTCAGGTGGGCTTTTTAATGAGCTTTCAAACATCATCGCTATCAATGCTGATGGTATCGCTGAGGGTGTTGCAATCGGTGGTGATAGATTTGTTGGTTCAGTTTTCATCGACAACTTACTTCGTATGCAAGAGAACCCAGATGTAAAATATATGATTTTACTTGGTGAAGTTGGTGGTACTGAAGAGTACAAAGTGATTGAAGCAGTTAAATCTGGAAAAATTACAAAACCAATCATCGCATGGTGTATCGGTACAATCGCTAAGTACTATGACTCTGGTGTTCAATTCGGTCACGCAGGTGCATCTGCAAATGCTGAGAGAGAGACTGCTGAAGCGAAAAACAAAGCTATGGCTGAAGCTGGTATTCATGTACCTGCAACATTCAATGATCTTCCGGCAAAAATCAAAGAGGTTTATGAAGGACTTAAAGCTGAAGGTGTTATCAGTGAGATTGAAGAGCCTGAAATCAACATCGTACCAAAAGTACGTCGTCCTAAACAGTTTATCTGTACAATCTCTGATGACCGTGGTGAAGAGGCAACATATGCTGGTTTCCCAATCTCTAGTGTTGCTACTCCAGATACTGGTAAAGGTATCGGTGATGTTATTTCACTTCTATGGTTCAAAAAACAGTATCCAAAATGGGCTACAGACTTCATTGAGACTGTAATCAAAACTGTTGCAGACCATGGTCCAGCAGTTTCTGGTGCACATAATGCAAAAGTAACAGCGCGTGCTGGAAAATCTGTTGTTGAGTCACTTGTAACTGGTCTTTTAACAATTGGTCCACGTTTTGGTGGTGCTATTGATGGTGCAGCAAAATACTTCAAATATGCTGATGATAACAACCTTTCTCCAAAAGAGTTCTTATCATACATGAAAAAAGAGGGTGTGCCAATTCCAGGTATCGGTCACCGTATCAAATCGTTGAAGAACCCAGACCTTCGTGTAACTGGTCTTATGAACTATGCAGCAGAGCATTTCCCAAGTACTCCATTACTTGACTATGCAAGAACTGTTGAAGCACTTACTACAAGTAAAAAAGAGAACCTTATTCTTAACGTTGATGGTACTATCGGTATCTTAATGGTTGATATGTGGAGAGCTCTTGGATACTCTGAAGAAGATATCAATGAGTTTATTGAGTCTGGTACTCTTAATGCATTCTTCATCGTAGGTCGTTCAATCGGTTTCATCGGTCACGTACTTGATGAAAAACGTCTTGCAATGCCAATGTATCGTCACCCAATGGATGACATTCTTTATGATGTTAAAAAAGCAGAAAAAATCGACTAGTTTTTTCTTCTGACATCTTGTAACCAAAGAGTTTTTCTCTTTGGTTACTGCTCCTTTTAAAATTTACTCCCTCTCTATTCCAAACACCTTTTTATAACCAATTCTATGCTATTATTTCAGATATTATTTTTAGGCAGAACAGATGAAAAACTATATAAAAGATCAAATTAAAAAATCATATGAGACAAAGCAGGCAATATATGAAGATGATGCGCTTTTGGACAAAATAGAAGATGTTGCACGCAGATGTGTAGCACTCTATAAAACGGATAAAAAGACAATTTTAGCCGGTAATGGCGGAAGTGCTGCCGATGCACAGCATATTGCTGCAGAACTTGTTGGCCGTTATGGGTTTGACAGACCTTCCATTCCATCTTTAGCACTGACAACTGATACATCTAATCTGACTGCGATAGGAAATGACTACGGATATGACCAGGTTTTTTCTCGTCAGCTTGCAGGTATGGGACAAGAGGGTGATATCTTTTTTGGTATCTCAACTTCTGGAAATTCGCAAAATATCATCAATGCTTTTGAGGTGGCAAAAGAAAAAGGCATCACAACAGTAGCCCTTGTCGGTCGAGACGGTGGGAAAATGGCCGTGATGGCAGATGTCGCACTCATTGTACCATCAGATTCTACACCACGTATTCAAGAGTCACATATCCTAATCGGTCATATTCTTTGTGATATAATTGAGAAAGAGACCTTTGGTGAAGGTGTAGGTGCATAGATGCAGAGAAAAGCTCTTTTTTTAGACCGTGACGGTGTTGTCAATGTTGAAAAAGAGTATCTTTACAAAATAGAAGATTTTGAATTTATTGATGGTATCTTTGATCTCTGCCATCACTATCAGGATTTAGGTTATTTGATATTTATTGTAACTAATCAGTCAGGTATTGCTCGCGGCTTTTATACCGAAGAAGAGTTTACTAAGCTCACGCAGTGGATGTTGGAAGTTTTTGAGCAAAAAGGCATCAAAATTACAAAGGTGTATCATTGTCCACATCATCCGGATTTATCAGGTGAGTGTGCATGTCGTAAACCAAAACCTGGAATGCTGCGTGAGGCAGTAGATGAGTTTGATCTGGATTTGCAAAACTCTATTATGATAGGCGATAAAGAGCGAGACATTGAAGCAGGGCAGAGTGCTGGACTGCGTGAGACCTATTTTTTTGATGAGAGCGGAAAAGTTCAAGCGTCAAAAGCTACGAAAATTGTAAAAAAATTAGATGAGATTTGGAAGTAAATATGCTTATTTTAAACAGTGGTGGAACATTTAACAAACGGTACAATGAAGAGATGGGAGTTTTGGAAGTCCCTTATGATAATGACGCTATCGATGAGATTATGGCTTCAATCAAACATCATTTTATGGTCGCTGGTGTTGTCTATAAAGACAGTTTGGATATGGATATAGAAGATAGGAAAAGAGTTGCAAGTATCATTGCAGAGTCTGAGGAAGCTGAATTTGTTATCGTTCATGGTACCGATACGATTGATGAGACGGCAGAGTTCTTAGATGCTATCTTTGATGACAGAGTTATAGTGCTCACGGGAGCTATGAAGCCTTACTCTATCGAGAAATCAGAAGCGAGCTTTAATCTTGGAATGTCCATAGGTTTTGCCCAGACGCAAGAGATAGCAGGGGTGTATATCTGTATGAACGGTTATGTACGTCCATGGCAGGAACTCAAAAAAAATAGAACATTGGGGAAATTTCAAGTTGTCCAAGAAGATTAAATGTGACCACTGTCATCTGGAATTTATGCAAGATGTAATGATAGAAGATGATGGACATTACTTTTGTTGTAATGGTTGTCAGGGTGTCTTTCATCTTTTAAGTGATCAGGGACTTAATGGTTTTTACAAAAAGCTTGGGAGTGAAAAACTCGCACCGCCTCAAGAGCAGTATGAAGACTCCAGTAATTTTAATGCACCGGCATTTTATGAACGTTTTGTGACCGTAAATAAAGATGGATTCTCTGAAGTATCTTTAATTATTGAGGGTATTCACTGTTCTGCGTGTGTCTGGCTCAATGAAAAAGCACTTATCAATATGGATGGTGTTATTGCTACAAATATCAACTACACAAACAACAAAGCCAAAATTGTCTGGGATGATGATGTTGTAAAACTCTCCGAGATTATCGATATGATCCGTGCCATAGGTTACAATGCCTACCCTTATGATGCAAGTCTGCAGGAAGAAAAAGCAAATCAAGAGCGAAAAGATTATTACCTTCGCATTGCAGTTGCTGTCTTTGCAACGATGAATATGATGACAATCATGGTTGCACAGTATGCCGGATATTTCACTGGAATATCTGCTGATGTGAAACATATTTTAAATCTTGGGGAGTGGGTTCTTGCAACGCCTGTTCTTTTTTACAGTGGATGGCCGTTTTTTCGAGGAATGTACTATGGTATAAAGACAAAAACGGTCAATATGGACACCCTTGTTGCAACAGGTGCACTTCTGACCTATATCTACTCCATCTACATTACCCTTACTCGAAGTGGAGAGGCATATTTTGATTCTGTGACGATGATAATCTCTTTTGTCTTAGTTGGAAAGTTTTTAGAAGTCCTTAGTAAAAAAAGTATTGCAGATACACTTGATATTATGAGTCAGCATCTTGTCAGTGATGTAAAAGTCGTAGAAGATGAAAAAATCGTCACAAAAAGTGTTCATGATATAAAAGAGGGTGAGATAGTACTTCTTGGAAGTGGAGAACGTGTTGCTCTTGATGGAGAAGTGTATGAGGGCAGTGGCAGTTTTGATGAGTCAAGCCTCACCGGAGAGAGTGAACCGATTTTTAAAGAAAAAGGCGACAGCATTATCAGTGGAACTGTCAGTATCGATGCGGATATAAAATATAGAGTCACAAAAGATTATGCACACTCAACGATGAGTAATATTGTCTCACTACTTGAAAATGCGATGAATAACAAGCCGCGAATCCAGCAGTTGGCAAACAAGCTAAGTGAATATTTCTCGACAATTATCTTGCTTTTAGCAGCGTTTACTTTTGTCGGGTGGTATTTTTACTCCCATAACTTTGAACAGTCCTTTATGATCTCCATCTCTGTGATTGTCATTGCATGTCCATGTGCACTAGCTCTTGCTACTCCGGTTGCAACACTTGTAGGGCTCTCCATCGCATCCAAGAGAGGCATACTTTTTAAAGAGGCAGCTCAACTGGAAACCATGGCAAAGGCAGATGTTTTGGCTCTTGATAAGACAGGGACCATTACGCAGGGACGTCCTGAAGTCGTGCAATTTGAAATATTCAAAGAGTTTGACACCTCTATGCTTTACTCTTTAATTTTAAACTCAAAACACCCTATTGCAAAAGCAGTGGCAAGTGCCATCTATGATGAAAATCTCTCTTGTTATGAGGTGGAGAGCCTCAAAAATATTGCCTCTCAGGGAATTACGGCAATGTATAATGGTAAGATGTTAGCAGGTGGTAATGCCAAACTTATGCGTGCTATAGGGATTGATGTAGAGAGTAGCAGTGAACACAGTGAATTTTATTTTGCTTATGGTGGTGTATTACTGGCAAAGTATGAGCTTTTTGATATGCCTTGTGAGGATGCAAAAGAGTCTATAGAAAAAATTAAAAAGATGGGTATTGAAGTTATTATGCTTACTGGTGACCATACGAAAAGTGCACAAAAAGTAGCAGAGCTTGTCGGCATTGAAAAGTATGAATCAGAACTCACTCCAGAGGATAAATCCACCTACATTGCAAACCTGCATAAAGAGGGTAAAACTGTTGTGATGGCAGGTGACGGTGTTAATGATATCTTAGCACTTGCAAGCAGTGACATTGCCATTGCTATGGGTAATGGGAGTGATATTGCTATAGAGGTCAGTGATGTTGTACTTTTAAACGATACATTTGCATCACTCTATGATAGCTTTAAAATCTCAAAACGCACCTTTATAATGATAAAAGAGAATCTTGGTCTCTCTTTACTTTACAATGGCATCACAATTCCGCTTGCGATGGCCGGGTACATTATTCCGCTAATTGCTGCAATCTCTATGAGTCTTTCATCACTACTTGTTGTTGGGAACTCAATGCGAATAAAATTAGGATATAAGGACTAGAAATGGATAGTTGGGTAATTGGTATGATGCTTGGAGTATCGGTATTTTTGGGAAGTATCGCAGTTGTTGCATTGATGTGGGCAATCAAAAAGGGGCAGTTTGATGATAAAGAGAAGTTTTTAAATTCAGCACTGTTTGATGATGTCGATGAGTTAAATGATGCGGCACGTGCCCAAGCAAAGAAAAAAGAGGCTCTTCGTAAAAAAGAGTATAGACCAGAATAAAATTAGAGATTTTAAAAAAGAGGAAGGGTGAGCTACCCAAAAGGGTAACTCAAAGTGAAATAATAATAATTATTTACCGATAGTTTGTGCGAAAGCTTCTAAATCAGCATCAGAGTAACGTGCTACTTGACCTTTCATAACACCTTTCATTGGTCCACCGTAAGTTCCAGCTTTGTAACCTTTGAGTGCAGCAGCAATGTCAGCGTGAGTCATGTCAGCAACAACTTTAGATTTACCCATAGCTTTTTTCTCCCAGTTAGCACCATGGCATGCAGCACATGCTTTACCATTTACTGCAGCAGATGCAGCTGTTACTAATGCTAAAGTAGCGATTGAAGCAATTACGATTTTTTTCATTTTATTTCCTTAATTTAAAGTTTCATATGCATTATAATAGGTAAAGTCTTAAATACTTGTTAATCATTTTAAAGGTATCATTTTATTAAAATTAATTTACTATGGATGAGAAAATGAGATACATTGATGAAGATTTAGCAGATAAAACAATATTGATTACCGGAGGGGCTGGGTTTATAGGCTCAAATCTGGCATTTTACTTTCAAGAGAATCATCCAAAAGCTCATGTGGTCGTACTTGACAGTTTTCGAAGTGGAGAGACTTTAAGTAATGGAAACCTGAAAAGCTTTGGACATTTTAAAAATCTTTTAGGCTTTAGTGGAGAGGTTATCAGTGGTGATATCAATGATAAAGATCTGCTTTTAGACTTGGAAGTCAACTATAAATTTGATTATATTTTTCATGAAGCAGCTATCAGCGATACTACTGCACTAGAGCAGGATTTGATGATAAAGACAAATGTCAATGCATTTAAAGACCTACTTGATCTTGCTGTGGCACATGATGCAAATATGATCTATGCATCTTCTGCAGCAACTTATGGTGGTAGTGATGTTTTTAAAGTAGGACACGAAGAGCCAAATAATGTATATGGTTTTTCAAAAGTGATGATGGACAATATTGCAAATGACTATATGAAATCTTCAGACATCGCCATTGTGGGACTTCGTTACTTTAATGTATATGGTGCTAGAGAGTACTTTAAAAATACAACGGCTTCAATGGTACTGCAGTTTGGACATCAACTGCTTGCTGGTAAAAATCCTCGTCTTTTTGAGGGAAGCGACAAGATACTGCGTGACTTTATCTATATAGAAGATATCATTCAGGCAAATATTAAAGCTATGCATCCAAAAAAGAGTGGTGTATATAATGTAGGAACAGGAAAAGCACGAAGTTTCCAAGACATTGTAGATATACTACAACGTGAGTTAGGAACAAATGCACAATGTGAATATATTCCAAATCCGTATGTTGGCTCATACCAGTTCTTTACACAAGCTGATATTGAAGATACAAAAGAGTATCTCGGATATGAGCCGGCATATGAGATGGAAGAGGGAATAAGAGCGTATGTTCCTGAGATTAAACGTATCTATGAAACAGAAGTAAAGTAGTAGAATGAATATATTAAAAGAGGCAAAGCCAAATATCCTTGTAGTTGGGGATTTGATGATAGACCATTACCTATGGGGGAGTTGTGAGAGAATTTCTCCTGAAGCACCTGTACAGGTAGTAGACATCGCAAAAGAGACAACAGTTCTTGGTGGGGCAGGAAATGTTATCAACAACTTAAAAGCTCTTGGTGCGAGTGTGAGTGTTGCTGGTGTTATAGGGGATGATCCCAATGGTGATGAACTGCGTGCAATGTTGCGAGATATTGCTGTTGATGAAAGTAAACTTATAGTGCAGCATGATAGAAAAACTTCAAAGAAGAGCCGTATTATTGCCGTAAGCCAGCAGATACTTCGTTATGATAAAGAGAGTAAAGAAGATATTACAGAAGATTCTGTAGAGAGTATCATGAAATCTCTGCGTGAGGATATTAAAAGTTTCGATGCTGTAATTCTTTCTGATTATGGAAAAGGTGTCTTGACTCCTTCTCTCACGCAGGCCATCATACAAGCCGCAAAAGCAGAAGGTGTCCGTGTCCTTGTTGATCCAAAAGGGAGTGACTTCTCAAAATATCGTGGAGCTACACTGCTCACACCAAATAAAAAAGAGGCACAGCTTGCAACAGGCATTGAGATAAATGATGAAGCTTCACTTAAAAAGGCACTTTTAAAACTAAAAGGTGAGTGTGATTTAGAGATTTCACTTATTACGCTCTCTGAAGATGGAATCGCTATCTATGACAGTGATCTCAAAAGATTTCCAACAGTTGCCAAAGAGGTCTTTGATGTAACAGGTGCAGGTGATACGGTCATAGCTTCTATAGCCTATGCTCTCTCAGCTGGAAAAAACATCGATGAAACAGCAAAATTCGCAAACTTGGCTGCTGGTGTTGTCGTTGGAAAAATCGGGAGTGCAACGGTTACTATTGATGAGATAGAGGAGTATGAAGCAAGTCTTCATAAAAGTACTTCTGATGCACACATAAAAACTTTTGAAGAGATTGATGCAATAGTAAAACGTTATAAGGCAAACGGGAAAAAAGTTGTTTTTACAAATGGCTGCTTTGATATCTTGCATGTAGGGCATGTAAAGTACTTACAAATTGCAAAGAGTTTTGGAGACATCTTGATAGTAGGACTTAACTCAGATGCCTCGGTTTCACGTCTTAAAGGGCCAACACGACCTGTAAATGTAGCCCAGGACAGAGCATACCTACTTGCAGCACTTGAAGCAGTGGACTTTGTAGTGCCATTTGAAGAAGATACACCTTATGAGCTTATTAAAATGATAGCACCGGATGTTTTGGTCAAAGGCGGTGATTATGAAGGTAAAAAAGTAGTCGGTACAGAATTTGCTAGAGAGTTAAAACTTGTGGACTTTGTCGATGGCAAAAGTACAACAAAAACTATAGAAAAGATACAAGGAAAGACATGTTAAAGAAAATTACACTTCTTGGTGCAACAGCATTAACAGCTTTTGCTCTTAATACGGGTGAGATCAATATCAATAATAAAGATTTAGAAGTAAGCGGACAGTTCGATGTTGGACAGTTTAATGAAGCTGTAGAACCAAATACAATGTTCGTAGGTGCAAAGTTTTTAAATGCGGATGAGAAACACTCTGATAATGAGCGAGTAAATTTAGACCCATATTTTGAAGCAAACTTCTTGATGATGAGACCAATTGGTAATCAAGGTATGCGAGTAGGAATGGGTGCAAAAATAAACTTTACAAAAAACTTTACATCAGTACCTTTAGGTTTACAGTTTGCATATAAAATTCCAGCAAACAGCTACGTACCAATGTACTTAAATGGTGAACTTTACTATGCACCAAGTGTTCTCTCATTTAGTGATGCAGACAGCTTTTTAGAGTATCGTTTAAGCTATGATATTGAGATTATCGATAATGGTAGAATAACGCTAGGATACCGTTCTATGGATACAAACTACAAAGCAAACAAAGGGTACTCTTCTACAGGTGGAGATTTTAATTATAATTCGTACTGGTATGTCGGATTTAAAGTAGGTTTTTAAACTTTTAGATCCAAGTTATTAACAGCCTCGATAACTTCAGAGGCTGTAATCGTTGTCATACACTCATGATGCTCTAGTGGGCACTCTCTTTTCATACATGGACTGCAATCCATTTCATGTCTAACAATAATACTTTTTTCATTCATCCACTGTGAAGTCTCTTTATATTTTGTCGGACCAAAAATGGCCACAGTTGGAACTTGATAAGCAGCTGCAACGTGCATTGGACCACTGTCATTGGTTATAAAGAGTGAACATCCTCCGATATTACTGCACAGTTCTTCAATGGTAGTTTTTCCTGCTAAATTTGTGTAGTTGGTAATACCTAGTTTTTTGAGATTTTCTTCAATTTCTGCTGCCATTTCCACTTCATTTGGACCACCAAAGATGATGATGTCATATCTATTGCTAAAGTGTGCTGCCACGGCAGCAAAGCGTTCAGGATACCATCTTTTGGCACTTCCATACGTTGCTCCTGCATTGATGCCAAGCATTGGCTTGCCAAACTTCTTAGGCTCGATGTAGAGTTTGAGCGGTGGGATTTCATCTTTGGTAAAATCATTTATATTAACCATAGCAAGCTGAGAATATTGCTCCACAAGATGTTGATTTGTCACTATCTTTGGTGTATGAGAGAGTAAAAATCGTGAATGCCAAGACTCTCTAGCGATGGTTAGGACTGTAGTTGTAAAATAGAGTAGAAGTGAAGAGTGGAGTTGATTTCTAAATGTGACAGCAAGATTAAAAACACCCAACTTTTTTGCAAATTTATAGGTAGCCATAAGACGTGAAGAAGCTTTTTTTGTCTCATCAACGACAGCCCTTTGGCAAAGTGGATGATGTTTAAGTGCTTCAATACTGACATAACTTCCAACAAAGGTAAATCTCGCACTAGGATGTTTCTTTGCCAAAAGCTCAATAGCCGGTGTCGCCATGATGGCATCACCAAGCCAGTTTGGAAGGATAACTAAGATTCTCATTCTATACGCTCACTTGCATTGACTTTTTTACCAACCTCTTTGGTGATGAAGATATAGATAGGAGAGTCATTGATATCTAAAATCTCATTTTTTAAACGTTTTCCAGTTTTAGAGTAGACTTCAAAAAAATCTTCATTTTTGAGTGTTGTAGGCTTTAGTGACCAGTGAATCTGTAGGAGTTGTTCATCGACCCAGAGTTGAATGATATAGTAGCCCCGTTTAATATCAAGACGTAAAAATTGGGCATTTTGAAGTGTTTGTATCATCTGTTTATAAACATAAAAGGCTTCTCTTTTTTTGATGCTATCTCGATTGTCTACAAGACCATAACCAGGAGCTATGAGCTGATGCCATGATACAGAATCAACCTGTTGGCTTGCAAAGGCTAAAAGATAATAACGCAGCATATAATTGGCGTAAACCTCTTCGCTCACGCACTCATATTCACTTGTTGGTGCATAGGGTGCTGTACCACTGAGTGGCCAGTTTACTTCTGTAATGTGAAGCTCCTGTTTTGTCTTTGGACTGAGCCATACCATAGTACTTAAAAGAGCGAGTTTATCGGTAAGTGAGAATCCTAGTTGTGTGTTTTCCGGTGCGCCCCGTCTATCAACATATAAAAGTGCTGCAATACCGTCATATTTGCACTTACAAAAGTTAAAGAGTGTATGGGCAGTGTAGTGAAATTCAAAATCAATCACATCACTTCCGATGATTTTAATGTTCGGAAACTGCTTTTGTTTTAGATTGAAAGCCACTTTATAAAATGCGAGATATTCTCTGACAGAAAAAAAGCCCCACTTTGCGCGGTTAATGGTTGAGCCGATTTCAAAGATATCTACGATATCGTCTAGTTCTTGAAATATCTGCGTGAGGTTTTCTCTCAAAAGTGCTAAATCTTCGATATTTTCTCTATCTTGTAAAATTTTCAGGGTTATTTTTTTATTTTTGTACTTTGAGAGAAACTCTTTTAGTTGCGGCAATTTTTCCATTTCCCAGAGTTTAAAGCGTGTTAGGATACTCTCTACACCAAGTTCTTCTATCATATCAGTTGTTGCGTGAGCATCTCTTTGGAAGTCAATGCCTAAAGAGAAGAACTGTTTTGACTCTATCTCTTTTCTCTTTATAAAAGGGGTAGCAAGCATGGAAAGTGGCAGTAAAATAAGTGCACTTAAAAAAGTGTAGAGTAGGGATGGCAACTCTTTTTTACGCATCGATTTTTTAAAAGTTCTGTCTTGAAGTAGTGCTGGTTGGTCGGAATAATCATCCCAGGAAAACGGTTTTTTCATAAGTGCAATTATAGCTATATTAAGTTAAAATAGTCATATGAATATATTAGTTGTACGAACAGATAAGCTCGGAGACTTTATAACGGCACTGCCAAGCTTTTATGTCTTAAAGCATCATAGTCCAAAAAACCGCATCATAGCCCTTGTAGCTCCACTTAATCGCTCTTTGGCCCAGACGTGTGATTTTATAGATGAGGTTATAGTTGATGATGGTAAAAGTTCTCTCTTTGCACTTTCACAAAAATTACAAGCTGCTAAGATAGATGCTTCTGTTACACTCTTTTCAAATACACGTGTGGCTCTGGCTCAGTTTTTTGCACGCATACCAAAACGCATCGCTCCTGCTACTAAAATCGCACAGATTTTTTACAACAAAAGAGTGGTGCAGCGGCGCAGTGAAGTCAAGATGGCTGAGTTTGAGTATAATCTCGCGCTCACGCAGGCACTATTTTCAGACATTTCACTCGATTTTCCAAAGCCGCTTTTACATTTTGATGATGCGAAAAAGGTCTATGAAGTTTTTTGTGCAAATTATGACATTACACGCGATGTTATCGCTTTTCATGTTGGTTTTGGTGGATCATCTGATGCAAATTGGAACCTTGATGAGTATGAAGAGCTCATTCGTGTAAAACTACGTGATAAAAAGTATCAGATCGTGCTTACTTTCGGTCCTGATGAAAAAGAGCTTTATGAAGAGATGCAAAACCGTCTCATGGGTGAGGGTGTTGTCTTTTACCTCTCACTTGATGGCATTGTCACCTTTGCAAAGTTGCTGAGTCAATTTAAACTTTTTGTCTCTACTTCAACAGGTACATATCATCTGGCTTCTTTAGTGGGGTGTCCTACAATAACCTTTTTTGGTGACAGCAAATTTGCAAGTGCTGCAAGATGGAAAAGTATAGGGGATGCAAAACTGCAAAAGCACTATATGTTACCTATTGATGAGAGTAAAAGAAAAGTGATATTTGAGGAAGTAAAGCAAGAACTACTTGCCTTTTAGCTCTTTGTTTAGTTCATAGAGTTTGATGTACTTGTAAAAATTTGTCACCATATGTGAGTATGCGATAACAAGCCCTACATATCCGTCACGAAATCCCTGTTTGAAAAAGTAGGTCTTGATAAATGAGTAGGCTCCGTTAAAGAAGGCCTTAGCGGGTGAGGAGCTCTTTTTGCCTGCATTGTTCTTTGCAAAGAGGGTAGAGTAGGTATTGGCTTTATTAACAAACTGCTCGATGCTTTGGTAGCTGTAGTGAAGCATATTTCCCTCTAAGAGCTCCGTTTGAAGCTCTTCTGTAATGATATCTTCATGGACATCATTGTCATTGTATTTTGTTACACTTTTGTTGTAGAGTCGTTTTATCTTCTGGTTGTTCCAACCGCAGTGTTTTACTTCTATGTCTTTGTAAAAGGCACGAAAGTTAAGAATGTAAACTGTGTTTGCATCGAGTTTCTTTGTAGCAAGTACCTCACGCAGCTTCTTATCAATAACTTCATCACTGTCAACGATTAAAATCCACTCATTTTTGGCATAACTTGCCGCCTTGTTCTTACTCCAGCCAAAACCTCTAAACTCGCCCTCTATTAAGTTTACATTGGTAAAACTTTTTGCAATCTCCATGGTTCTATCAGTTGAACCATTGTCATAAACGACTACATCCTCAAAATCTTGCAGCGCCTGAAGGGTCTTTTGAATGGTTGTTTCATTGTTTTTAGCAAGTACTACGGCAGATATATTACCAATCAATCTCTTTTCCTTTGAGTCTTTTTTTGAAATTTTTTATCTTTTTGTTCTGCAGGGAGTAGTGCAGTGCTTTTTGTACAAAGTCAGAACACTCTGTGTACTCTTTTGCATAGGCTGTTGCTATGCTTGTAAGCGCCTCTTCGCTTGCCCAGAGTTTTGAGAAGTTTTTGGCTCTCTCATCACAGGAGAGGGTGAAAAAACGCATACGATTGACATCGACTATCTTAAAAGTATAGTTGCCATTTTCTTTTTTGATGAGAATATTTCCAGGAGAGTAATCTTCATGAAATATTCCTGCATTATGCAGAGCAAGAGTAAACTTGGCAAAGGCTTTAAAAATGCTCTCTCTATTGGGAAAGTCTTTTTCTAGGAGAGGCTCACGAATGGTAAAGTCATAGATAAACTCCTCACTGACAAAGTAACTCTCATCTAGAAGACCGTTTTTAAAAAACTCAATATAACCTATGGGCGTAGGTGTAAAGTCACCAAGTTTGAGTGAGTAGTCATAGGATTTTTTTGCTTTGGAATCTTTAAAAAATGTATAAGCAATTTTATTAATGATATTTGGAACTTTAAAAGCTTTTACAACTGTAGAGACACCTTCATAAGGGATGACTTTTAGTTCATTACGTGCTTTATGGATGTTGTCTGTTTGGGTATGAAAATAGTTTTGGATATTTTTAAAAAAGTGTTCAAATTTCTCCTTATATTGAGGAGAGATAATATATTTCATAGAGTTCTCATTATTTATTTTGTATAATAGACATTATACTAAAAAAGGTGTTGGTTTGAAGTTAAATTTTAGGCGAGGAAGTGCTTTTGCATCGAAACGGGCAAAAGAGTATTTAAAAGATAAAGATCCTGAAGATATTAAAAGGATTACCGTAATTCGTCATGCAGCGATTGGGGACTTTATGAATATTCGTCCGTTTTTGATAGAACTTCGAAAGTTTTTTCCAAACGCCAAAATAACTTTAAGTGTAGTTAAACATTATATGTATGGAATACCAGAGGATTTGATTGATGATATCCATGTCGTTAGCAGATATGCAGAAGATGGTTCTAAAACAAGTCTGTTCACGCGTATTAAAGAAGCCAAAAAACTTCCTTCTCCGGATATTATTTTTGACTTGACAGACAGTACCCTCTCTTTATTGGTTGTTGCACTTTCAAATGCCAAGCTCAAAATTGGCTATCCCTACAGAGCAATTAGAAGGGCTTTCTTTGATATAGCAACACTCAGAAGTGACTTTGTCGTTGAAGCACTCTCTGTGGAGCATATACTTAATGTTTTGGGAGCAAAAACAGCTTATCCTCTCCGGTATGGATTAGAGAAATTTTATCCAAAAAATAGTATTCAAAACCGTATAGTCTATTTTGCCGGAGCATCTGCAAAAAGTAAGTGTTGGGCTGCAGAGAAATTTTCTGCCTTGATAGATAAGATGTCGCAAAAATTTCCAGAATATGAGCATGTGATATTGCAAGGTATCGGTGAGGATGAGAAGTTTTTTGATATCTATGAACCGCTCAAAGAGCGGAAGAATGTACGACTGCAAGAGCTACTCCCTATAGAAGATGTGATGCAGTTCTTAGCAAACAGTAAAATGCTGGTTTCTAATGATACAGGTGTGCGAAATATGGGAATAGCCTTAGAGATTCCTACTGTTGGGATATTTTTTGAGATACCTCCGTTTCGTTACTGGCCGCGTGAAGAGAAGCATGAGTGTGTATTTAATCTGGAATATACACAGCCATCTGTTGAAGATGTATTTGAAACAATGTGTAGCCTGTTAGAAAAGCTTTATGAAAAATAAAAATATTTTAGAAGTCTGTCTTTCAGGTGGACTTGGTGGACTTGAGATGTTTGTGGCAAGTTGTTATGAAAATTTCTCTAAAGAGGGTAGTTGTAATGTTGTTGTTGCCCCCAAAAGCAAGCTTGATAATTTTCTTGGAAAGATTCCCAGAAAAAGAGTCAAAAGAAGTAAATTTTTCCCTCTACTTCCAGCTTTGAAGCTTGCTAAAATTATTGATGAAAATGAGATTGATATAGTCCATTTTCACTGGAATAAAGATAGTATCACTGTTGTTTTAGCTAAAGTTTTCAGTAAAAGAAAGCCAAAGATAGTGCAGAGCCGTCACATGGGAATGACACGCTTTAAAGATGATTTCTTTCATAGATGGGTTTATAAAAATATTGCTCTTATTCATGCTGTGACTGATGAAGTTGCAGCACAACTGCGAAAATATATACCACAAGATAGTTCTCCTAAAATTCAAAGAGTTTATCTTGGAGTTGCAGAGAAAACAGTTGATAGCCAAAAAGTTACACTATTGAGAGAAAAATATAATATAAAAGATGATACATTTGTTCTTGGCATTGTTGGCAGGATAGAGAAGCCAAAAGGACAGTACAAGGTCATTGAAGCCTTACACCTTTTAAAGAACCCAAAGATGAAGCTTTTAGTAGTTGGTGCTGCGATGCAAGAGAGTTACTTGCAAGAGCTGCAAGATGAAGTAGTGCGTTTAGGCTTGCAAGGACAAGTTGTCTTTACAGGATTTACTCAAGATGTTGCAGAACATATGCAACTTTTTGATGTCAACGTTTTAGCAACAGAGCATGAGACATTCGGTCTGGTAGTCATTGAGGCGATGCTTGCAGGTGTTCCTGTTGTTGCCACTGCAAAAGGTGGTCCTTTAGAAATTATAGATGATGGTGTTGATGGGTTTTTATTTGATGGAAGCAGTAAAGATTTGGCAGAAAAAGTTAATCGGCTTTACAGAGATAAAAAAGTGTATGGGATGATGCAAAAAGCAGGCATACAAAAAGTAAAAGAGAAGTTTGATAAAGAAAAACAGTTAACAGAGTTGTATGATATTATTATAAATAAATCATAAAATATTATGTTTTTTTATTATCTTTAGCTTGAGAAATGGCATTGTAGATACGCATCAACTTGGCCACCCGTACGCATTAAC
>NZ_SDID01000023.1 GCF_009192995.1 Sulfurimonas indica
AAGAGGTGGTTTAAGTTTCAAATTGTAACTTTTTTTTACTTCTTAGTGCAAAATTTTAGTGTTCGTTTGACAACCAGTTGATTAATCTATCGTAATCATGAATTATTTTAGAAATATAGCCTATTTGTTTGTCTTTGCGTTTTGCGTACTCAACATTGCTTTTATTGGCATTCTTCTTTCTTAGCAGCTCTTTTTTTTCGGCAATCTTTTTAACTTTTTCATCATGCAAATACTTGTCAAACTCTTCTTTTGTTTGAAAATCAGGAATTATATTAATAATGTCTTTTTTGACAGTTGGGTTATCTTTGTAAATTGTTTTAAAAAAAGAAGCTGATTTTTTAATGGTGTAAAATTCTTTTTTAGAAAAATCGACAAGCTTACGCACTCTAAAACAAAACTCTTTAGAAGAAGTATTGTGTTCTGCCAAAACAACTGCATAATAATCGTCTTTGTCATATTTAAAATTATCATTCTCTACTTGAAAATCAAAACCTGCTTTTCGTACATATTTTAATGTATTTTTTACATATTCGCTATAAGTAAAAGATATATCTTTTCTTATCACTTGAGAATGTTGATTTGCCAGAATCAACAATGTCCTTCTTCTATTTTTTGGAACATAATAATCACCATCACTTTTTTTATACAAAAATGTTTTTTCCAAAAGTCTTAAATATTTTTTTTGATCCATATTCTTATTTAAATACGTCAATCCTTTGTCTATATTTAATTTGATTTTTTTATTATATAGAGTTTCATCTTTATTGTTAAGCCATTGCATTCCCTCTTTGAGTGCGAAAATATAGCCATAATCCATAATATTAAAAGCTTTTGCTTCATTTTTATAGCTGACCCTAAGCATAGGGCTCTTTTTGCTATAAACTGAAATAAAAAGTGACATATATCCTGTATTGGATGTTGTTTTTTTTGGTTTAAACTTTTCTCTTAACTTTACTGCCGCCTGTAAAGACAAAAAAGGATTTCCAAAATCATCATCACTAAAGACCCTTGATATTGTTTCACCATCTCTGCTAATTCTCAGCCACCATCCGTCTCTTGTGCGCGAAGAACCTACTCTTGTAATATTTTTTAAATCAATATCTGCAAATATTCCAAGTGATTCTAACAACTTTTTGTTTTTTTCTTTCATCTTTTTTATCTCTCTAATATTGCTTTCCCTTTTTGTATAGAAGCAATTTTGACTTTTTCACCTTCTTTTAGACCACCTGTTAGAACTCTATTGTATTTTCCAAGCCTCTCTATTACCAACATATCTGCTTGTGAGACAACTTTTATACCTTTTGCAATGATTACTACTGCGAATACAAAAATTGCTATTGTTTCTGGCATTTAATTTCCTTTTCTGTTTTATTTTACTTTTGTATTATACTGACTAGAACACTACAGATCAACAGCAGAGAAGTTCTAATTATTTCTGATTAATTTTATGTTTTTGTCTAATATACAGGATATTAATCACTACCTTTGTTGTGGTTCGATTTTTGTTTTATTGTTAAGCCTATCTTCGTTTTAATATTGGGCTGCTTATGCTTTTTAAAGTCATTTTGCATAATTCCAACTCCGATATTACTTTGAGAAATTTTATCTCTGTTGTAAAATACATATCCTCTATTATCGGATTTAACCTTATTGCGTAAATCAGCAAAAATTATTGCAGTTTTGTAAAAATTACCATGGTATACTTTTTCAATGCTTACCATAATTGCATATTTCTTACCATTACACGAAAAAATTACCCACTCTTGAAATGGGGATGTTTTCTTTTTCGCAACTGAGCTTATTATTGAGCTAATAAGTCTTTCTTGGTCAACCTTCTCATCAAAACCAAATCTATTAGCAAGTTTATTGAAAAATACGGTTCTATATACTGCATATTTTTTTTCATAGGTTCCTATTTTCACCTCAACATCTCTTAGAAACGAAGGAGTCAAAATGAAATCAGAATAAATCTTGATTCTCTCCATATGAAAAGATTCTCTTCTTCCAAAATGCCTTGAACCTATTTTTTCAACAGTTACTACAGTCACAAGGGGACGCTCTGTATTCTTACTTTTATCAACAGCCAATAGGACGGAGTATTTTTCATCATTATATTCAAAGACAAAAACAATTTTACTTTTATCTGGATAGTCCAGTATGTTGTATTGAGAAACAGCAGATCGAATTAACTCTTGATACCCTTCTCTTGTTTTAAACATGAACGATCGAATAGGAGCCTTATTATCATCACTTTTTCGCTTAATAAAGAGATGTTTAGAAAGTCTGATATCGACAGATATGTCAAACATGATAAAATTTAACTCTATTTTTTTAATGTGTCTCATCTTAAATCAAAGCCGATGTTGCATCTATTTTTAATCTCATCCAAGCTTGACATATAATCTTTAATTTTAGCTTTTGACATTCCATTGTTTGTATTTGGGGAAAGAAAACTCACTGTTTTACCACTTGGCAAGAAAATGATTTTGTACCAATATGCCGGTATATTTACTCCATTTCTAATATGCCCCAAACTTCCGCAAGTTCCATTAACAACATTGACCTTACCGTGCCAAGAAGCTTGCATGCGGGCAAACCTCTCGATTTTAGCCCATAGCCTCCTGTTGAGTTGTGGTTTTTGAGGAGAAATATTACTAAGCAAAAAGGTCTCCTTTTGAAGTTTTCTATCGTATGAAAAGGCAGCATTGGGGGCATTATGACCACGATCAAAACCGGTATGAGAGTAATCTCTTGTATAGCTTCTGTATTTAATTGGCACCTGATAATCTGGTTTAAATGTCAAACCTTTTCTTTTATAGTGATGCTTCTTCATATCTTGCGCCGTGATTGAATACACTGCAAGCTTTGGAGCTTTCCATTTATAGCTATAACATATATCCATAGCCGACTTATGGAGTATTTTTGAGCATTTTGTATCAATGTCTATGTTTGGAAGATATTTTGACTCAAATCCAAAGAGCGAAACCGCCAGTAGCAACGCTGTTGTTATTTTTTTAATCATTTTTATCTTTCTCCATTTTTGTTTATTGATACTCCACCTCATAAATTTATGGGGCGGATTCCTACTCTATAGCCTAACTAGCTATTTGATGGTAAGCATTGTTGCCGTGTACCCCACTTTTTTAAGCTTTGTTGTATGTTTGATAAGTTTCTGTTTCTAAGTAATTAATCGTATTACATTAATTAGCTTACGCAACAATAAAAAATATACTTTTGTTCATATTTTATTATATTTTTCAATAAAATCTATAATATTAAATTTATCTTAAAATAAAAGTTATATAATTTTTTATAATTAAATAAAATTTTAATAGAAAGGTACAATAAAATGAATGAAACAGTTCTTAAAAGCAACGATTTCTTAGTCTCACAAACTGATAGTAAAGGAACTATTCTGTTTGCAAATGATGATTTTTGTAAAATTGCCGGTTTTACAGTTGAAGAGATGATAGGAAAGCCACATAATATTGTTAGGCACCCAGATATGCCAAAAGCAGCTTTTAAAGACCTGTGGGAAACCATTAAACAAAATAAAATTTGGACCGGTTATGTCAAAAATAAAACAAAAGATGGCGGTTTTTACTGGGTATTTGCTACAGTGTACCCAATGTATGATGAAGTAAGACAAGCCATAACATATATGTCTTGCAGAAGAAAGCCCTCCAAGGCAGAAATTGCAGCAGCAGAAAATCTCTATAAAACATTACAATAAGCAGGTATGACAATGAAACAATTACAAAAAAATATTATTCTATCAGTCGGCTTTGTTTTACTTATAGGAACATTACTTTTATCAACATCTTCTATCCTACAAATAGCCGTTGCTTTAATTGTGTTTGCGCTTAGTTTGGTATTTTTAAACATGTCTCAATCTAAAACCAATCTAACAAACCTACTTCAACAAATTGATGAACTCATTGAATTTGAAAGAAATAAAGTAGATATAAACGAAAATACGAAAGATGAGATAGAAGCTACATTAAATAAACTTCTTAAAAAATATGAACAACTTATACTTAACGATACAAAAGTAGCGGGAGAGATGGTTCTACTTGCAGACAAAGTAGCAAAAGGTCACTATTCTTGTCGTATTAATGCAGATAGTAGTACACCTTATGTTCATGTACTTAGAGAGAGCATGAATAAAATGATTGATTCTTCTGAGGAGAACTTAGATCAGGCAATTAACACACTACAAGAGTTTGCTAACGGAAACTTCCATGTTAGATGTGACATCAAGGTTGAAGCAAAAATGGCCGATCTTTTAGAAAATATAAATAATCTCGGTCAAGCTTTAGAAGATATGCGACAAGAAAATGATAACTCTAATAAAGTCATCGCAGAATCCGCTAAAGATCTCAATGCTACAATCGAAGATATAACCAACACTACAATTGCAGATTTCAAAGAAGTAATAAATTCCATTGTTGATCGTATCCATTCTATCTCCTATAAAGAAAATGAAATGGTAGAGAATCTTGAATCACTTGTTGGCAATGCTAATGATACAAAAGTTATCTTAGCAACTATTGGAGATATTGCCGAACAAACAAATCTGTTGGCACTTAACGCTGCTATTGAAGCTGCTCGTGCAGGTGAGCATGGTCGTGGATTTGCTGTAGTTGCCGATGAAGTACGAAAGCTGGCTGAGAGAACTCAAAAAAGCCTAGCTGAATCATCTGCTACTACAAATATACTGATACAGTCCATTTCAGAAGCTTCTGACAGCTTAAAAAACAATGCTGAAGATGTCAATAATATATCCCAGGAAGTAAGTGGTGCAAGTGAAAAGATGGATGATATTATTGATGTTTTACAAAAGTTGACTGATGCAAATTAGTTTTACCATAGCTGTAAAAACAGCCTGAGACGGACAAGCAGTCATTTCGCTTATAGAATTACAATACAATTTTGGTAAATGTTTGCAGTTTGTGAGCTACTCAATCGCCAAAGGCAATTGAGATCTCAGCTATTTGGCTTAAGCATTACCATTCATATGACATTGGGGGGTCTTTTCTCCTATTTTTTTATGTTATAATTGCGTTTCAAGTGCAAATTTAGCAAACTCTCTAACTGTTTGTATTTTGACGCCCTGCTCTGTCGCCAAACGCTGCAGGGCTTTCATTTTTTCAAAAGTCACTTTTTTCACCTCCTTTATGAGATTTAACTGCTTTTATTCTTTGAATGAATATTTCACATCGCCAAAACCGACATCAAATACATCATAGTCGTCATCAACCATCTCCTTCATCCCAAGCAAAGTTAAGAATTCTCCACCTTCTTCCGGTATAAAGAATGGTTTAGAACTGCTAATGATATTTTTGTCAATATAATAAGATATGCCACCAACAAAAACAAACTGGCCAAATTCTATTTTTTTCTTTTTAAGTTCTCTTGTTACTCTTTCAATAAGCTTAGGCAAAAATGTAGCCAGGGCCTGCTCTTTCTCTCTGATAATATTAACAGTGTTAAAACCAAGATCTATTTTTTCTTTTAAGAAAATCTCCTTTAGCATTTGAGCATTTGTTGTCACTTCGTCATGTTTTCTTTTTAACTCCTCTCTGAAATACTCGGTCAACAAATTATAAACACCAAGTTCATCATGAATGGAGTTGGTATAGAGTATTTTTCCTGCTTCATTCGTTACAGATATATTAACCGTATTGAAACCGCCATCAATAACAAGTATATTTCCATCTTTTGGATTAATCATGTTTTGCATAACAAGATGAGAAACAGCAGCAGTTCCCTGAGGTAAAACTCTTACTTTTTCAAGTGTTGGTATATTTCTTTTTAGGCTCTCTTTCATCTTTTCGATAATTCCGCCATCTTCTTTGAGTTTTGAGGAATAGTACGCCTCTGTCGGTATTGAAATCGCAATTTTTTTAATAGGTCTATTTTTAATGAGACTTCTTACAAAAATATGACTGTAGTTTACCAGGTCCTTTAGGTCATACATGTAATCAATATTGGATCCGGAAGTTTCGCCGACTCTATATTTAAAACCTTCAAACTCTATTGCATCCTCAGCCAGTATTTCATCGCCTGATAGTTTTGTAAGCGTTGATGCTATTTTGTTTACATTTTCATTCATGGTTATACTCCTTATTAAAGTTCAATTTTAAAGCCGCTTGTAGCTTTTGTGCCTGTATCAGTGTTATCGCTCTTTTGACTGTCTATTGTTTTTTCATTGTCTGGTTTGTCTGTTTTTTGCTGAGGTTCTGTTTCTGGCAATGCTTCTGTAATAACTACATCCATTGCAACTGCTTTGGCTTTTTTTGCATTTTCGTATCCGAAATATATTTCATTGCTACTATCTTGTGCCAAGAGAAATAGTGCTTTTTCAAAAGATTTGCTTTTTATCTTTTTTTCAAGCAAGTTGTATATTGCTATAGCTTTTGGGTTATCCAATGTAAGCTGTATCTTCATTGTTTTTTCCTTCTGTTATTTTTAACTTATTCTAAACTATTGCTAAACAATGTTTAAACAATGCAAAATTATATATTATATTTGCCTAATTGTCAATTTTATATTATTATTACACAAATAATTTATATATATTAATTTGCTGATATTTTAAGAAACTGGGGATGAATGCAAAATATTTTTAATTCTGACGAAAAAATAAAACAACTATCACAGGAATATTTTATTAATGAATTGGAATTATTTTCTATCATTAACAAGGCTATTAAAACAGTTTTTTCGTGTGATGTAGCTACTTATGTTTCAAATAGCAAGGTTATTACAGGAATGGTGTCTAAAGATGGCTACACTGTAAATTATAATTCTTTTAATTTGACCAGATTGCAAATGAATTCAGTATCAACCGCAATTTATGAAAATCTTATTGAATATTCAATTGAAAACAGATTTGAATTATTTTTTGATCCAGATAAAATTTACAAAGCTGTTCCTGTTGATATTTCAGGTAATGACATTTTATTAAAGATTCTCAACAATGATAAATCTTCTCTATATACTTTTAAATTGCCTGTTGTTTTTATTACATTCAATCAAATGATGAAAATCAAACAACAGAAATTTTTTAATGAAAAAAACATTTTATATGTTTCTATCGAAAGTAGAGCTGGAAAAGAAATTCGATGTTCTTGTATTTCAGAGGGTGCATTAGCATTTCTTTTTGAAAATTTATTTTATTTTTTAAACAGGAAGCTGAGAAAGAAGTACAAGTTAAAAAAACTCTCAGTTGTTGTTGAGCCAACACTTAAGGATATTCATTTTTATTATCTTATTCATGGCGATATCCAAATAACAAAATATTTTAAATCGTCTCTATATAAACTACTTGAAAGTAAAATTGGCCGAGTGCATGTTTACAACAAAAACTATGCTAAATCAAAAAGGAGAGAAAGCAAATGAAACAATTAGGTGAGAGAAAAACAAATCGAATCAAATTAATACTCAGAGGGTTGTGCTGGAAAATAGATTCGTTTATGACATGGCTAAGGAATCATATGTTTTGTTATTATGATTTAGAGATGCAAGAGATTAAAGAACAAGTTCGGTTGGTCCATGAACAATCAGAGAAGTTTGAGGCAGTTGAAGAGTTGGCTCCTGATATATTATTGGCACTAGAGAGATTAAAGCATTGTGAATGTATTAGAGAGATTTTAGAGGAGAGGTTAGGAGAACTGGAAAGGTTGGTTGTGGATTTATATGTTGCGGACATGAATGATGACAGAGAAAGAAGAATGGAAATTTACAATATTTTAATCAAAAGTAAATTTATCAGACAAGGAGAATAAAATAATGGGTAATACAGATAGTTTCAAGGGGAATAATATTTTTCTACTGCAGGGAAAATTATCTGACGGAACTTATCAAGAGATTGTCTCAAAAGACATTAGTGTCTTACAGAAGATTTTAACAAATTGGTTAAGGAACAATAGTCACGGGTTTATTTTAAAGAAGGAGAAAAGATGAGATGATCAGGACAGCAAAGAATAATTTAATGAGAAAAGTAGGTGATGTTGAATTTTTGACATTTAGTAAAAATATATTTTAAACAGCAACAGGAGCTAAAGGGATGAATTATAAAGAGCCAATGGATATTTGCGATGTACTAAATGAAAAATATATTGCTGGATATTGTAACATGCTAACAAAAAAAGCTATTGACATTCAAAAAAAGCATGGTCCAAACGGACCAATTATTTTTCATAAAAACCAAGATTATGGATTTTTGATGTTTGATTATGGATTTTTAATTTATTCATTAATTGAGTATGTTAAAGGTATAAAAAAAGCATCTATGAAAATCGAAGAAGGAGAAGATATTGCTAAATTGATTGAGCGTGATTTTTTAAGAAATGATGATGAAAAATTAGCAAGAAACGGGAAGTTTTTTGTGAATATTTTATCATATCATGGACTTAGTTTTTTGAGCAAATCTAATAAAAATTTCTATAATAGAATTTTGCTAAAAGATAAAAAAAGCAATAAAATTACTCTGCTCAATTCTGTTTCAATCAATAGCGAGCCATTAGAAAAGATTATAGGTAAGAAAGCATATGAGGAAAGAATATCTTTGATTTTAAACTCTTCTGATATTGAAGTTATAGGTTATGACAGACAAGTTACGAGTACATTGAAAGCCATTGAGGGAACAGTAGAAATACATCAATTTTGGTCAAAAAGCGATGGGTTAAATGAAGGTATTTTTAACTAGAAAAGTTAATTTATTTAATTTTAAGGGTTATTATTATAATAATATTAATAATATATATTATAATAATCTAGCCCTCAAATTGTCATATTTTCTTAGTTTTTTTGCAATTGTATATATAATATTAATAATATTATAATTTTATATAAAAATTAAAACTAATATTATAAAAAGTTTATACTTTGTATATTGCCCTAAAATTTCAAAAAACGACAATTTTAAATTTTCAAAAAGGTGTAAAAAATGGATTTAATCATCTCAATTATTTTCTTTCTTTTTCTTGTAATGATTGTTTATTTGATTTTTTTAAAAATCAAAGACAGTTTTTGGTTTCGCACACAACAGGTAAGAAGAGCCGCTATTCAAAAAGAGAGAGAAAGAGCAAAACTGATAGAAAAATACACAGACAACAAAAGCGAAGAAGAAAAACAAGAATTTATTCTAAAACTCAAAGGCAAAAATGAAGCTGTAAAAATTCCATACGCAACATTTGATTACATCTACAGACACATTGATGATTTTGGAGTGATTGATAAAAATGGCAATATTGTTCTTGTTGCAGAAGAGGCATATCGAAAGATTACAAGTCGATCTAAAATCAGTAGTGCCATCCCATCTGATTCAAAAGAATCAAGTGGCACAAAAGAGGTGCCGAAAAATTATTTTGAAATAAATATTTCCGAAGACGGAACGATAATTGAAAGAAACCATATTGACAACAGTTTGAGTATTGAAACGCAAGAGAAAAATAAATATGTCTATCAGAATAACAAAACAGTGTCTGTAGAGCTAAATAACACTCAATCTAATGGTAAGGGTAAGGTTAAAGACAAAAATGCCTCTAAGGGCAAATATGAGACGGATTCTAAAATCGCCTCAGAAGAAATCAAAAATCTACCTGTTGCCATAAATGAGCTGGAGCAACACAAGGGACAAATAGCAGAATTAGTAGAAGAGAGGCGACTACTTCAAGAAGAGCTAATTAAAGATCCGCTCACACGAGCTTTCAACAAAAGAAAATATTTAGAAGACATAGAAAAATTTGATGTCAAAGAGTGTATTATTGCTTTCATAGATGGTGATAAATTTAAAAATATCAATGACACTTATGGGCACAAAACCGGTGATCTTGTGCTTCAGATGATAGCAGATAAGGCATTTAAACAAATAAAAGGTCAAAATATTGGACTATACAGGTATGGTGGCGAGGAGTTTGTGTTGATTTCTCATGAGAATCGACAAAAAACGCACGCAATACTTGAAAACATAAGAAAATCAATTGAAGACAATGAGCTTCATGTAAACGGAAATATTATTAAGTTTACAATCAGTACAGGGGCCTGTATTGGTGAGTGGTACGACAGCTTTGATAAAGCAACAAATTGCGCCGATGAAATGATGTACCGCGCAAAGAAAGGCGGAAGAAATAAAATAGTTTTTCCTAATGAAAAACCGATTATTAACCTTGAAAAGAAAAAAGGGAAAGAACACTCTGTTGATGATGCTACCAAAAGCGTTAACAAAGACGACAAACAAGATAATATTAGCATAAACAGCATTACTAAATCACAAGAAACGGAACCAAAAAAAGAAGAACCAAAAAAACTGAATATTCATCAAGAGCTCTTGATTTCACTTGCCAAAGAGAAAGAAGAAAAAGAAAGAAAAGAGCGAGAAGAAAAAGAACAGCGACCGTCCCAAAAGGAACTTATAGAGGCTTATGAAAACGAAGAAACCAAAGAGGATGAAACAATACCAGATGATAGACAATCTGCTAATGAGCCAGACAAGCATTCAATATCCGGCATTGACATACTCCTTAGGAATATAAACAACATTCCATTGAGTGATTTTCTACAAAGTGTTCTAGTGCCTCACAAAGAGATAAACATACCCGTGTTACTACGAAATGACAGTTTTTTATATATCGACAGCAGTTATTTTTTCTACTGCCTGATTGAACTTGTAGATGAGACAGACAAGGCAGTAGTTTTTGATGATATCTTCAAAGGAAAAAAGAACTTTCTCCTACGCTTAGATAAAGTCGTGCAAGTTATTGGCGCAATAAATACGAGCTCATTCACACAGTCTTTAGCGGAGTTGATATCGCTATGGGGTGAAAACAATTTTACCACAAAAAAATTCTTTAACTTTGACGGTAAACTCTACACAAGCAACATGCTCCAGTTGAATAAAAACACTCTTGAAGCTTTAAATCTCGATGTATCGAATATTGAAGTAATAGACTTTTTACAAAAAGATGAAGCTAATGGCTCCTTTTCAATCACACATCATGTGTTTAAAACTCTGTTTAAATAATGTTTAGACATTGTTTAAACTCTTTTAAAACAATCATATACTTAAAACACTGTTTTATCATCTTCTTAAACTCTGTTTTTCCTCTGTTTAAACAATGACAGTTTAAAAATTCTTTTCATTCTTATTTTAAACATTGCCTAAACTCACTTTAAACTATCATATTGTTTATTCTTTGTTTTAACATTGTTTAGTCATTGTTTAAACAATTAATATTATTTGGTATATGTTTAAACAGAAGATAGGAATTGTTTAAACATTGTATGTTTTAAAACTCTGTTTAAATATTGTTAAAATTTGCCATAGGATGCTTTTTGATTGTTTCCGGTGAACTACCCCGCCATAAATGGCGGAGCTTCCTAGAAACTCCAAACTACTGTTTAGGATATTAAGAGGCTTTGACGATAGTTCCTACCGCATTAAGAATATTTACACTGGCATTGTAGTCTGCATTTAATGCCGTGTGACATTTAGTACAGATGAATTGAGCCTGTGTTTGCCTATTCTCTTTTGAAATGTGTCCACACTTTGAACATTTTTAAGAAGTATGTTTTGGATCAACTTTTATGAGCTCTCCGCCATTTCTTTTCAATTTGTATTCAAGTAGCTCAAAGAATTTCCCCCATGATTGTTGCAATATTGAACGGTTAAGTCCACTTTTTGCACTTGCTCTCATATTGGGATTTTCTATTGAACCTTTAGCTTTTTTAGACATATTTTTTACTTTTAAATCTTCAACTTTTACAGTTTGGTTTTCACTAAGTTTATTTGAGATTTTATGTAAAAAATCATTTCGTTTATTTTTGATTTTTAAATGCTTTTTAGCAAGTTTTGCTTTTACTTTTGCTCTATTTTCACTCCCTTTTTTCTTGCGACTTAAGCTCTTTTGAGCTTTTATCATTTTTTTTATATCTTTTGTTAAGTCGTGCTCTTTGGTGGGATTTATTGGTTGATTTTCACTTGTATAAGCAAATACAACTATTCCCATATCTATCCCTATAGATTTACCATTATTAGACCCTACACACTCATTTAAACCATCTTCGTAGTTAATACTTGCAAAGTATTGATTAGCTTCATAACTTACTGTTACAGTTTTAATTTTGCCTGCAACTATTCCACGATGAAACTTTGCTCTAACTTCACCTATTTTTGGAAGATACAATTTATTATTTTTGATAGTTGCTGTTGAAGTTTGATAGCTGTAAAATGAATGATGCAACACTTGAAAAATTTGATGGGGAAGCTGACCATGTTCATCTGTTAGTCTTATATCCACCACGGATAGCTTTGTCTGTTTTAGTTAATTCATTAAAGGGCGTGTCAAGTAGAAGATTAAGACAAAATTTTGATATATTCAAAAAAGAGTATTGGGGTGAAAATGTAGCCTTATGGAGTAGAAGTTATTTTGTGGCAAGTGTTGGTGGTGCTCCGATTGAGATATTAAAGCAATACATTGAACAACAAAAAACCCCTGATTAATATTTGTTTCACAAATGTTCCTTATATCCCCGCCCTTAACGGCGAGGGTTTACGGAACAGGTGCTAAAGTAGCGGGCAGAAAAACCAAATGTATTTTTGAGTAAGTACATGAATATTGATAGGAACAATCCTGGTTTTACCGCCTTTTCCACACTCTACTCTAACCCACCCGCTTTCTACAATGTCGCCAAGAAGCATATTTGTTGCTTCACTTATTCTCAATCCAGATGAATAGATTAGTACCACAAGGGCATAATTTCTATATTGTATCCATGTTGCCTGTTTATCATAAATTGGATTTTTCACTTTCAAAAGCTCTAGCATTTCAGATTCGTCAATTATATTGGGTAGTTTTGACATAAATTTTAGATGTTTTAGCTTTTGTGATTTACAGCAATTGTATTTCTCACACAAAAATTTTGTAAAATTATTCAGCGAGGAAATTAGAAGATTAGTGGTTCTAGTGCCGAGAGTAGCATTGTTTCTTGTATGACTAATAAAATTATATAATGTATTTTTTGTAATTTGATTAACATTATGATAATTTTGCATTTTTAAAAAGTACAAAAATGAATCAGCAGTATTGTGGTAGATTTTTATTGTCTTTTTTGAATAAGACTTTAAAACCAAAAGATAGATATTGTAATTTTTCAGCAATTTGTCTGCATTTACCAGACAAAGATCCTCATTACACATCCTTATCTAACTATTTAGTTTTTTAGATTCAAACTCGTATATTTCTGTTTTTTCCTCATCTGAAATATCAAAAACAAATTTTTGATGACCTGATGCTAACATAATTTTGATCATTGTCTGGAAGCTCATAGTGCCCCTACCAACCATGTTGATGAATGCCTTTTCTGCTGAATACACTTTATCTAGTTCTTTTAATTTTTCAATTATTTCCAAAGAATCTGTATTTTCAACCATTTTGTAAATATTTCTTTTTATTACATTAATGTACGGGTTCTCTGCTTTAGTAACCCAAACCTTCTTGATTTTCTTTTTTTTCATTTTCTTCCTCACTATTGACAAAATTTAAGTTTCAATATGTTATTATAACGAACTTTGATTTTTTTTATTGTAAAATTACAAAAAGAAAGATTGGAAGAAATATTGAAAAAAGGAAATATGCAATGATTATCTTGTCGCCAAACTTCGTAACATTACCATATTTCCGTCTAATGAAGAAAAAACCCCTACATATAGAACATATAGAACATATAGAACATATAGAACATATAGAACATATAGAACATATAGAACATATAGAACATATAGAACAT
>NZ_SDID01000024.1 GCF_009192995.1 Sulfurimonas indica
ACATCAAAGAAGGAGCCTTTAATGTTGAAATCATACACCTTCTTTAATAAAAGCAAGCTTAAAAAAGTGTATTACCTTAAACAACATAGAAAAGAAATTTTAGAAAAATTAAATCCCTCATCTATATTCTCAAAGCACGGACTGCTCGTAAATACTGCTAATGTAAATTCTCTTGAAAAAATTATCTTGCTCCTCTGCCAATAATAATAAGTTGCGGACTCCATTTAGTTCTTATATATTTAGAGAGCTCTTTTTGATTACTATTGTTTTGTTTGTGAGTATTTTCAAGAACTTTTATAATTTGATTTACAGGCATAGGATAAGCCGAGTTTTGTATTGATAGCATTAATCTACTGCATATTTTACAATATGCCTCTAGCAAAGCAATAGCACTGTAAGACGCTAACCATCTGCTTCTTGCTGCCATGTTGGGTTTACAAGCTCTCTGTGTTGCCACAAAGACTGGTGGTCTCTTACACCACCGTTTCACCTTTACTACTTTTTTCCTGAAAAGTCAGAGAAAAAGCAGAAGTCTCGTTTCTGTTGCACTTTCCCTCGTATTGCTACGGCCATTCGTTAAATGGAACATTGTCTTACGGCAGCTCGGACTTTCCTCTTGAGAAGTTACCCTCAAGTCACTATCTCCTATACCTAAATGAAATTATACAGAATAAATCATTTAATTAAAAACAGAATACAGAACAGTCGTTCATATAGAGAAATAAGAAAAAGAACAACTGTTCATTTTTGCTTAAGAAAGTATTAACAAGTGTTCATATATAATATTCTGCAAATTAACAAATGTTCATACAAAAAGGAGCGAGAAATGCCACAAAATAGGGAACAAGGAAAGGGTAATAAGACAAAAGAGAAGATCTTGAAAGTAGCAACTACCCTCTTTTCGCAGCTAGGCTATCGAGGTGCAAGTGTAAGAAAGATAGCAAAGGAAGTTGGTATAAGAGAGAGTGCTTTATATAACCATTTCACAAATAAAGAGGAGATATTTTTAGAGGTAGCAAAAGGGATTTTTTCTTCGCCCTTCTCTCTTTCATCGCAAGAGATTACAGAATTGGCTCTTCGTGGAAAGCCTTTTTTACAAAAATTTACAATGCAGTATAAGATGCTTACTTTTGATAAGAGTAACGAGAACATGTTTCGCTTACTAATGATAGAGCTTATGCAAAACAGAGAGCTTAGAGAGCAGTTTATGAGTGAATTTCATGATAAAAACATAAAAGTTCTTTCTGAAGGCTTTTTTACAATGATGCAAAACGGTCTTATTCGTTCTGGTGATCCGATGTTGAGCTCATATGAGTTTATTAGCACCCTATTCTACATTAGATTACAAGTTACACTGCTGCGGTTTGATTCACAGTCAACAAATGCTTTGTCTACACAGTTTGAAAAGCATGTGGATTTCTTCTGGGAAAGTATAAAAGTATAGATATTATTTAATATTAACTATGTTTTAAAAAAGAGGGTGGCTATTAGTTTTTTAGCCACCCTTTTTCTTTTATTTAAAGCAAAAAAATAAAGATTAATCCATTGCTTTGAGAGCATATGCTTTACCAAGTGCATAAGCTTTTTTATTTGCTTCATGAACTTTTGCTGGAACCTTTGAAAGCATTGTCTCAACTAAAGATTGTTCAGGAAGAACACCAGTCATTGTGTTTGTAATTGCAAGAGCAACAACAGATTGAGTAATAACATTACCAACCTCTTCTTTTGCAATAGTAATAATTGGAATCTCATGGATAGTCCATTTTTTTCTATCTTCATCAGTTGGATGAACAAGATTTGGATCAACTACGATGATTCCACCTAGTTTTACACCATTTTTAAATTGTTGATATGAAACATCAGCAACTGAAAGCATAAAGTCAATTTCACCTTCATTTGCATATGGGTAACGAATCTCATCATCATCAAGAGTGATATCAACAACTGTTGCACCACCACGAACTTGAGAAGTATAAGTAGCAGTTTTTAGACCAAAGCCACCATTTTTAATCTTACAAGCAGCCATAATCTCACCAGCGAGTAGAACACCCTGTCCACCAACACCAGTAAATCTTAAAGTATGTCTCATTTATAACTCCTTACTTATATTTTTTTCTCAAAGTCATCTTGAGAAATTTTAGCACGTTGTCCCTGTGCAGCTTTTTGAATTTCAGCATACATTTCACAGTACTCTTCTTGTTCAACTTCTCTTAGTACACCAGTTGGGAAAATATTAAGTCTCTCTTCTTCAGAAAGTGCTTCCCATTTTTTAAGAGGTAAAGTAATATTGTCAATCCACGCAAGGTTTTCCATTGCATTAGCCATTTTGTTTTTACGACCAAGGTTGATATGGCAGTTAGAGAAAATATCTAAGAACGAGAAACCTTTGTGAGAAAAGCCTTTAACAAGGATTTTTTCAAGTTTTTTAGGATCTGTCATAGACTCACGAGCAACAAAAGATGCTCCAGCACCGATAGCAAGTTGACAAGCATCAAAAGTTGGGTCAATATTACCGTTCTTTTGAGAAACTGTCCACATACCACGTGGTGTAGTAGGAGAAGTTTGTGAGTTTGTAAGACCATAGATGAAGTTATTGATTAAAATAAAGTTTAAATCAATATTTCTTCTACAACCGTGAATAGTGTGGTTACCACCGATAGCAAGACCATCACCGTCACCTGCAACAACAATTACATGTGCATGTGGTTTTGCAAGTTTGATACCAGTCGCATATGCAACTGTACGACCGTGTGTAGTATGAACAGTGTTACAGTCAATATATGAAGAAAAACGTCCTGAACATCCAATACCAGATACGATACAAACATCTTTCATATCCCATCCCATCTTCTCAATAGCACGGATAGTAGCTTTTAAGATAACTCCATCACCACAACCCCAACACCAAAGTGTCGGCATTTTGTTTACACGTAAATACTTATCATAATTAAATGCCATTACATCATCTCCTTAACTTTTGCTACCATTTCAGCAGGTGCGATTGGGCGACCATTTGCTTTTAATAGCGTTGTAAAATCGTTACGTTTAATTACACGCTCAATCTCTTTTGAGTATTGACCCATATTAAGCTCAGTAACCATAATTCTGTTTTCAAATTTTTTTCCAAGCTCTTCTAATCTTTTAATTGGGCTTGGCCATAACATAATTGGTCTAAATAGACCCGCTTTAATACCTTCACTTCTTAGCTTTTTAACAGCTTCGTAAGCACCAAGTGCAATTGAACCGTATGCAATAATACATACATCTGCATCATCTAAATCAATCTCTTCATAATCTGGAAGATCATCAAGTCCACCATTTTCTAAGTGAACAGTATTGATTTTACCAACTAAACGCTCGATGTTGAATTCACACTGCTCTGCATCTTCAGTTGGGAAACCTTCATCACCATGGTGAAGACCAGTAATATGATACTTGTAACCTTCAAACATTGGGTTAAGTACTGCTGGTTTGTTCATCTCAGCTCTGTATGGTTTATAGTCTGATGGATCTCCATGAAATTTTTCACGATCTACGATAGATGCTTCTATCTCTTCGATATCTGGAAGATCTGCTTTACCATGCATATGGCCGATAGTTTCATCTAAAAGCATGAAAACTGGAGTCATATACTTTTCAGCCAAGTTAAATGCACGTACAGTTTGCGTATAACACTCAGTTAGAGAACCTGCACATAAAGTAATCGAAGCATAGTCACCATGAGTTGGATACTGAGCTTGACCGATATCTGCCTGAGATACACGAGTTGGAAGACCAGTTGAAGGACCACCACGCATAACATTGATAATTACCAATGGAATTTCAGCGATGAACCCAAGTCCGATTTGTTCTGCTTTTAGTGAGATACCAGGACCTGATGTTGCAGTATAAGACTTTACACCTGTCATTGAAGCACCAAGTGCAGCTGAAATACCAGCAATTTCATCTTCCATTTGAATACAAACACCACCTACTTTTGGTAGAAGGTCTGAAGACTCGTGCATTACTTCTGAAGATGGAGTAATTGGATACCCACCAAAGAATCTCGCCCCTGCTTCTACTGCAGCTTTTGCAGCTAATTCATTACCTGTTGAGATTACTTCTCTCATTATTTAGCTCCTTTTTGTTTCAGCGACATATAGTTGTTTGCAATAATTGCAGCTTGACGCTCTTTTGCTTCATCAGTTAATTTTGCAAAGCTTTTTCCAGCTGCTTTTAGCTCTTTTCTATCTGCAACATAGATAGCAAAGTCTGGACATGTAAGCTCACACTCGTTACAACCGATACATGCATCTGGATAATCGATAGAGATCATCGCACCAAGAGTTGATGTTGGATCGTAAATCATTCCAAGTACACCTGAAGGACATACTGATACACAGATATCACATGCTTTACAGTTGTTTGTGTTCACCCATACAGGTTGATCACCTGGGTTTTCAGTTTTAAAAGTTCCCATTTATTCTCCTATTTTTAAGATGTAAATTTAAAATTTACATACTACTCTTTATTTTTAAAGAGTATCTTAGTTTCTATAATTCTATTCTAAAATGTGCTATTAACGCCTCATAAAATAACAAGAATGTTACTTTATGAGGCTCACACAAGCTAAAAAACTATTTTTTAGCCAGAACTTCCGCTACAGCTTTACCGATTTCAGCAGGTGAAACTACAACTTTAACACCTGCAGCTTCTAATGCTTCCATTTTCTCTTTGGCTGTACCAGCGCTTCCAGAAATGATTGCTCCAGCGTGACCCATACGTTTCCCTTTTGGTGCAGTTTGACCTGCAATGAAAGCAACAACAGGTTTAGTGATCTGCTCTTTAATCAATTTTGCCGCTTGAATCTCAAGATCCCCACCGATTTCACCAATCATTACGATTGCCTCAGTCTCTGGATCTGCTTCAAACATTGGTAAGATTTGCTTGTATGAAAGACCGATAATCGGGTCTCCACCAATACCAACAGCAGTAGTAATTCCATAACCCTCTTTTACAACTTGGTTTGCACCTTCATAAGTAAGTGTACCAGATTTAGAGATAAGACCAACATTACCTTTTTTGAAAATCATACCAGGCATAATTCCGATTTTACACTCTTCTGCAGTGATGATACCAGGACAGTTTGGCCCAATTGTTTTCATATTATGTTTTGTAGCATACTGTTTTGCATACATCATATCACGTACAGGAGCACCTTCCGTGATGATTACTGCAAGCTCGATTCCAGCATCTGCAGCTTCCATTACAGCATCCGCAACGAATGCAGGTGGAACGAAAATCATAGAAACAGTTGCACCAGTTGTATCAACAGCTTCTTTAACAGTATTGAAAACCGGCTTACCTAAGTGTTCTTGACCACCCTTATTTGGTGTAACACCACCAACGATATTTGTACCATAATCAAGACATTGCTCAGCGTGGAAAGAACCCTCTTTACCTGTAAAGCCTTGAACGATTACTTTTGTATCTTTATTTACTAAAATAGACATCTCTTATAACTCTCCTTTCGCTGCAGCTACTGCTTTTGCAGCACCATCTGCTAAATCTGTTGCAGGAATAACATTTTTAATATTTGCATTTTTAAGAATCTCTGCTGCCTCTGGTGCATTTGTACCATCAAGACGAACGATAACAGGAACATGAACATCTACAAGTTTTGTAGCTTCTAAAATTCCGTTAGCGATACGATCACAACGAACGATTCCACCAAAGATATTTACAAAGATAGCTTTTACATTTGGATTCTTAAGAATAATCTCAAAACCTTTTGCAACAGTCTCTGCATTTGCACTTCCACCAACATCAAGGAAGTTTGCAGGTGTACCACCCATGTAGTTAATTGTATCCATAGTACCCATTGCAAGCCCTGCACCATTTACCATACAACCGATTTCACCATCAAGTGCAATGTATGAAAGACCATATTTACCAGCTTCTCGCTCATCTGGATCTTCTTCACTTAAGTCTCTCATCGCTTCGATATCCGGGTGACGTCCAAGAGCTGAATCATCAAATCCCATTTTACCGTCAAGTGCGATAAATTCACCCTCACCTGTTCTGATAAGTGGATTGATTTCAATCATCTCTGCATCATTTTCCATATATAGTGTATAAAGTTTTTTAGCAAAGTCAATCATATTCTTTTGTTGTACTTTGTCTGTGATTCCAAGACCAAATACTAATTCGCGACCATGGAAACCTTGAAAACCAATTGACGGATCCACTTGAACTTTGATAATTTTCTCTGGAGTCTTCTCAGCAACAGTCTCAATATCCATACCACCCTCTGTAGAAGCCATGATAATTGGCATCTCAGCAGCACGGTCAAGAACAACTGAAAGATAAAGCTCATCTTGGATGTCCGCACCATCTTCAATGTAAACTTTTTGTACAAGTTTACCTTCTGGTCCTGTTTGGTGTGTGATAAGTGTCATTCCAAGAATCTCATCTGCAAGCTCTCTTACTTCATCTAAAGATTTAGCAAGCTTAACACCACCACCAAGTCCACGACCACCTGCGTGAATCTGTGCTTTAACAACCCAAATAGGACCACCTAACTCTTTTGCGTTCTCTACAGCTTCTTCAACTGTATGAGCAATTTTACCCTTTGGTGTAGGCACACCATACTTAGCAAAAATCTGTTTTGCCTGATACTCATGTATATTCATCTATTCTCCTTATTTTAAGTTGGGTGGTTACGCTTTTGGCGCAATCATCTCTTCTGGTTTAACATACTCATCAAACTGCTCAGCAGTTAAAAGACCAAGCTCAATAGCCGTCTCTTTGAGTGTTGAGTTGTTTGCATGTGCTGTTTTTGCAATTTTTGCAGCATTTTCATATCCAATGTATGGATTCAATGCAGTTACAAGCATTAATGAATTATGTAAGAAATAATCAATTTTTTCTTCAACCGGCTTAATACCAACTGCAGCATGATCATTAAATGAAACAATCGAATCACTTAACAGTCTTACTGATTGTAAAAAGTTATATGCGATAACCGGTTTAAATACATTTAGTTCGAAGTTACCCTGTGATGCTGCAAAACCGATAGTCGCATCATTTCCCATAACTTGACATGCAACCATAGTTACAGCTTCAGATTGTGTAGGGTTTACTTTTCCTGGCATAATTGAAGAACCCGGCTCATTTGCAGGAATCTCAATCTCCCCTATTCCACAACGTGGACCTGATGCCAACCATCTTACATCATTAGCTATTTTCATCATATCTGCTGCAAGTGCTTTGAGTGCTCCGTGAGCATATACAAGAGCATCATGAGAAGTGAGTGCGTGAAATTTATTTGGAGCAGTGATAAAATCATGTCCTGTGAGTTCACTCAATTTTTTCGCAACTCTTTCGCCAAGTTCTGGGTGAGCATTAAGTCCTGTTCCAACAGCTGTACCACCAAGAGCAAGCTCACGCACAGCCTCAAGTGAATCTTTTGCCATCTTCTCAGATTTGTTTAGCATTTCAACCCAACCAGAAATTTCTTGACCAAGTGTAAGAGGTGTTGCATCTTGAAGGTGCGTACGACCAATCTTTACAATGTGTGCGAACTCTTCACTTTTTGCTTGTAGTGTAGCTTTAAGTTTTGCGATTGCAGGAAGAAGTTGTTCTTCAACAGCAATAACAGCTGCAACATGAAGTGCAGTCGGGTATGTGTCATTTGAAGATTGGGATTTGTTTACATCATCATTAGGGTGAACAAGTTTCTCTTTTCTAAAGTCACCACCAAGAATCTCAGTAGCACGGTTTGCAAGAACTTCATTGTTGTTCATATTTGACTGTGTACCTGAACCTGTCTGCCAAACAACAAGTGGGTAGTTGCCGTCAAGTTTGCCAGCTAACATATCATCAGCAGCTTGTGCAATGGCATCTGCTTTTGCAGCATCAAGTTTTCCAAGGTCTTTGTTTACAAGTGCTACTGCTTTTTTTAGGTAAGAAAATGCGCGAGTAATCTCATATGGCATTTTTTCTTCACCGATTTTGAAGTTTTGGATACTTCTTTGCGTTTGCGCAGCCCAGTAAACATCAACAGGAACTTCAATCTCTCCCATAGTATCTTTTTCTATACGAGTTTTCATCAATTACTTTCCTTCAAAAAAATTGTTTTTGTTTAATGTATCAATCAATGTTTGAACAGATCCACATGATTGTGCGAACATTGCTTTTTCTTTTTCATCTAGTGTTACTTCGATGATCTTCTCTGCCCCTTTTGCTCCAAGCATAACCGGAACACCAGAAACAACATCATTGTAACCGTACTCACCTTCTAAACAAACAGCACACGGATGAATCTGTTTTGTATCTTTTAAAATCGCATCTACCATAATTGCAGTTGATTTTGCCGGTGCATAATATGCTGAACCAGTTTTTAGATATCCTACAATCTCAGCACCACCATGACGTGTTCTATCCACTATTTCATCGATTTCATCTTGCGTGAGAACGTCTGAAAGTGGAACACCTGCAACCGTAGAATATCTTGGAAGTGGAACCATGTCATCACCATGACCACCCATAACAGAAGCACGAATTTGACCTCCACCATATCCAAGTTTTTCCTGGATAAATGCAGCCATACGTGAGCTGTCTAATATACCAGCCATTCCAATTACACGACTTCTGTCAAATCCACTCTCTTTTAGCGCTACATATGTCATGGCATCAAGAGGATTTGAAACCATAATTACAATTGCATTTGGAGAATATTTTGCGATTCCTTGAATAACCTCTTTTGTGATTTTTGCATTAATCATTAAAAGATCGTCTCTACTCATACCTGGAAGTCTTGGGCTTCCTGCAGTGACCACAACAACATCACAGTCAACAAGATCACTCATCTCTTCTGCTACACTTACAACAGTATGGCTTCTTACAGCTGATGCAGCCTGACTCATATCAAGTGCTTTTCCTTTTGCTACATCTATTTTGTTATCACGAAGAATAATTTCATGACAAGATCCGAGCATCGCAAGAGAGTAAGCTACTGTTGCACCAACATTACCAGCACCTACTATCCCTACTCTTTTTCCTTGACTCATACACACTCCTTCATATTAAATACTATGATACCTATTTTAGATACACTTAAACAGTATGTGCGAACACATAACACTTAAGTATACTAAGCATCATTTTAAGGTGAGAATACATTTCACCTTTTATATAGTTTACTATATAGTAATCCATATAGAAAGTGAGGCTATGCACCTAAAAAAGGTACATAGGTATTAAAGACTATATAGTGTCAATAATAGCGTTTAGTGTTGCAGATGGACGCATAGCTTTTTCAGCTTTTGCATCATCTGGATGGAAATATCCACCAATATCTTGAGGTTTACCTTCTGCTGCTAAAAGTTCAGAGATGATTTTCTCTTCATTTTTAATAAGTTCTTCTGCAACTGGAGTGAATTTTTCAGAAAGTGCACTGTCTGCAGTTTGTGTACTAAGAGCTTCAGCCCAGTAACGTGCTACCCAGTAATGCGACGCTTTATTATCAGCTTCACCACATTTTCTACTTGGAGCTTTATCGTTATCTAGGTAACCTTCATTTGCTTTATCAAGACCTTCTGTTAATGCACCAATTTTAGAATCTTCAGTTTTTTGATAGATCATTCTCAGTGACTCAGCAAGTGCCAAGAATTCACCAAGTGAATCCCATCTAAGGTGACCACACTCTAAGAATTGATCAACGTGTTTTGGAGCAGAACCGCCGGCACCAGTTTCAAAAAGACCACCACCAGCTAAAAGTGGAACGATTGAAAGCATTTTTGCAGATGTTCCAAGCTCTAAGATTGGGTACATATCAGTTAGGTGATCACGAAGCACGTTACCAGTTACAGAGATAGTGTCTTTACCAGCTCTGACTCTCTCATTAGTATATCTTGTAGCAGATGCAACATCCATGATTTTAATATCAAGACCTGTTGTATCATGATCTTTAAGGTATTTGTTTACTTTTTTAATCATCTCAGCATCGTGTGCACGATTTTCATCTAACCAGAAAACAGCAGGATTACCTGTAAGTTTTGCACGCTCTACTGCTAAACGAACCCAGTCTTTGATTGGGATATCTTTAGCGCGGCTCATTCTCCAGATATCACCTTTTTCACACTCAAAACTCATAAGTACTGTACCGTCTTCAGCAGTAACAGTTACAGTTCCAGCTTCAGCAAGTTCAAAAGTCGTTGGGTGAGAACCATATTCTTCAGCTTTTTGAGCCATAAGACCAACGTTTGAAACGTTACCCATAGTAGTTACATCAAATTGACCGTTTTTAACACAATCAGCCACCATCTCCTGGTGGAACATTCCATAAGTTGAGTCTGGAATAACAGCAACACACTCATCAGCAGCACCAGTTCTATCCCACTGCTTACCACCCTCACGTACAACAACTGGCATTGAAGCATCAATGATAACATCATTTGAAGCGTTAAAGTTTGTTGTACCTTTGTCAGAATCAACCATAGCAATTCTTGGTGCATCAGCATCAACTACTGCTTGGAAAGCTGCTTTGATTTCAGCTTCTTTAGCATGACCAGCGATTTTTTTCTCTAAATCACTCATACCAAGGTTTGGATTTACACCTAACTCAGCAAACAGATCTGCATATTTGTCAAATACTTCTTTGAAAAACACTTCAAATGCATGACCGAACATAATAGGGTCAGAAATTTTCATCATCGTAGCTTTAAGGTGGATCGACCAAATAACACCTTTTTCTTTCGCTTCATCAATAGTTTTTTGAATAAAACTTCTTAATTTGCTTGCAGACATAAATGTACCATCAAGAATTTCGCCTTCAAGTGCATCGATAGTTTTTAATTCTTTACCATTTAAAGCGATTGTAACTTTTTGTGCTTTATCCATAGTAACTGATTTTTCATTACCATAAAAATCACCATCACCAGCCATGTGAGCCACATATGCTTTTGAGTTTTCAGCAAAAGGCTTTAATCTGTGTGGATGATTCTGTGCGTATTTTTTAACAGCATGTGCAGCACGTCTGTCTGAGTTACCTTCACGAAGTACTGGATTAACTGCAGAACCCAAACACACACTATATTTAGCTTGAATCTCTTTTTCTGCATCATTTGCCGGATTCTCAGGATAATTTGGAATATCATAACCTTGAGATTGAAGTTCAGCAATACAGTCTTTTAATTGACCAACAGAAGCTGAAATGTTCGGAAGCTTAATAATGTTAGCTTCAGGTTTTAAAACCAACTCACCTAACTTAGATAATTCATCTTCAGCTAAGCCCATTGCACCTAAAACTCTACCTGCTAGTGAGATATCACTAGTAACTACTTCTACACCTGCTTCTTTAGTAAAAGCGTTTACAATTGGTAAAAGTGAATACGTTGCCAAAGCCGGAGCTTCATCAATTTTTGACCAAATAATTTTTGACATTGTGTGTCCTCGTGAATAATATTTTTTTCATGATACTTTCAAGTTCATGAAATTTACAAAATTAATCATAACACTAAGATAGGTAATATTTGCTAAGCTTGTCAAAAGATTGGCTTATATTTATTATATGTTTCATTTTGTAGCATGCTTTATATTGCGCAAATGTGTAGAATAGTTACATGTGAAATCATGTGTTCCGTTTTTGGACTTCATAAAATAGAGATAATTTGTTTTTGCCGGAAAGATTGCTGCCATTACAGCCTCTTGTGAGACGTTACATATTGCAACAGTAGGAAGACCACTATATATATAGGTATTATAGATTGATTTATCTTGCTTGATTCTTTTTGATGTAACTTTTGTGTGAGAATATTTCCCATAATTAAGTGTACCGTCCATCTGTAATTTCATACCATTTTTAAGTCGGTTATAGATAACAGAGCTAACAAGTGGCATCTCTTTGTTGTTTGCCGACTCTTTTTGAATAATAGAAGCGATAACAATATATCGAAACCATTTTTTTTCATTATAAGAACCAAAAATTTTTATCGATATTGCCTTCATTTTTTTAAGTGATATTTTCAATAAAAGTGAGATCAACTCTTTTTCTGAGATGCCGACAGGTATTTTATAGGTATTGGGAACAAACACCCCTTCTTTTACAGGGGATTGTTTTTCGAACTCTTCTTGAAGCTTTACTCTATCTAAACCTAAGTTTTTAGCTAATTGATCTAAAAAGACATATGTCGTCTCTCCTGGTATAATTGTAATATCATGCAGTGCCGCTTTTGCAGTGGTGAGTTTATATAAAAAATCAGCTTTGGTATTGAGCTCTTTTGTCATATTTATCCAGCCGCTTTGGGGACTTCCGACAAATCGTAAAATAAATGCATCAAGTTTACAAACATCGTAATTTTTATCTTGTAATTGTGATATAATTTGATTTATCGAACCCTTGGGAATATAGAGTACTTTAGGGGTTTTAATAGGTTGAACTAGGTAGTATATGAAAGATAAAAGAGTTATTAGTATAATTTCAACAACATATGTCACAATTGTTAGTTTTTTATCTTTCATTTTCCTATCACTTATTGCAGCTTTTATAATTCTTCAACACGGATTATATCTAGATAATGTTTCTTTTTCCAACATTACAATAAAAAACATCTATATCAAATGGAATGAAAAACTCAATATATCCATTGAAGAGCTTGATATTCAGAAGTCTAAAAACTCAAACAGTAGAGTTGGTATGAAAGATATCAGCAAATACCTGAAGTTAACCTCTCGCTTTTTTCTTCTGACTGAGTCTGTTGTTATTGAAAAATTTCAATATGCTGATTTAAAACTCTCTTTGAAACACAATAATAAGGAAAAGGGGTTTCTTATCGCAAACTCCCCTTCTTTGCATTTTGATTCACACTTTAAATTTCACAAACACTATCTGCTTTTTACCATTGATAAGTTCTCAGCACTTGATAACAAAGTCTCTATGCATGGAGATCTGATTTTAGATACTGAAGCAAAGAAAATCTTCTCTAAACTGCATCTACTAATGAATAATGATGCAGATTTAACACTCTATGCAGTCGCTGATAAAAAACGACTGGACTATACCATTCAATCACATAAGGATATTGAACATATTAAAGAGATAGTCTCGTTGTTTCCTCTTCCAAAAGAGGTAAAATTTTGGGCAATAGATGCAATAGCTGCACCAAGTTTGACTATTCATAAATTTAAAGGCTTTCTAGAGTACAATGACCTTCCTGCAGCATACAAGCATATATATGTTAAAGCAACAGCAAATAAATTAAACTATACCTACAATACAAAACTTGATGCTGTTCATACACAAAGAACAGAGTTGGAGTTTGTAAACGGTACACTTTTTATTCGACCAAAAGAAGCCTATTCTTATGGCATGTATCTTCATAAAAGCTGGCTAAAAATCGACTTTACCAAGCCACAGGAGCTACTGACACTACATCTTCTCTTTGATGGTATGCTCAACAAAGATATGCTTTATATCTTAAGTAGTTATGGTATTGATCTGCCATTTTTACAGCATAGCGGCAAAGTGCAGACAGACTTGACAATAGCTGTCAATCTTAGAACGATAAAAGTCGATGCACAAGGTAGTTTCTTTACCAAAAAAGCAAATTTTGATTACTTAGGGATCAATATTGACATATCTGACACATTTATAAAACTCAATAACTACGATATAGATATAACAAGTATGAAAGCCCACTACAGAGAGATTGCAGATGCAGATGTTACTGTTCGATACAATGCAAAAAAAGCACTCGGTGATATTAATTTCAAATTCACAAAAATTGCTTTGGATAAAAATCAACATCTTGATACAAAACAAAAGCCTCTGTATGCAACCTATAAAATCGCACCTACTGGAGATAAGATAGTTGTAGAAAAGTCCCAATGGTATATCAATGGACTGCATATGACACTAGATCCTCTAGAGCTTCCATTTGATTTAAATACACTGCAGTTGACAATTCCAACCTCTTACTTTACCATAGAAGATATTTCAGATGGTTTCATAACAGGAGAGGCAAACCTCAAAAGAGTCCAGGCAGATTTAAAAGTTGACCTGCTTAAACTAAAATATCAAGGTATTAAACTTAGTCAGTCAAACACGGAATTGAATCTACATTATGATAAGCACCTCTATCTCACTTCACACAATGACATCTTTTTAAGTGTAAATGGTTCTCAATACAAGATTAAAAATTTAGCCTTGCAGATGAATAAAAAAAATATTATGCTCAATCATGCTGTTTTAGATATTGGGAAATACATTAAAACTGATCTCAGTGCAGATTTCGATATAAAAAAGAAACAAGCTACTGTCAAGCTTGACAATTTCATCCTTATAAATCCAAAAAACAAAAAGATTTTATACTATACAAATAAAGCAACACTTGCTTTAGATATTAAAAAAGAAAAAGAAAAAATAAAAATAACCTCTAAGGAGTTAAATGCAGACTTTCTTCTTAAAAAAGACAGATGGGTACTCAACCTAAACTCTATTGATATCATTGCAAAAAATTCACAATTTTTGAAAAAGTACAACATTACAAATGGTAAAATCAGTTTTTACAAACAAAATGAAGACAAATATACAAAGTTTAAAGGAACAATTAACTACCCATACAAACTGCTAACCAATAAAGAAAAAGCTATCAGTAGCTACAAGATAGAAGGCTATCTTACAAAAAAACAAAATCTTTACTTGAAAATAAACAAGAGTGTCAATATTAAAATTTCTAACACCATCAAAATAAATATGAACAACAGTGGTATCAATATAGAGGAGTTACTTAAATTTATTGCATTAATTACTGAGCAAAATAAAACAAAACAGTTGCAAAAACCTTTGGATGTCTTTTTTGAGGCAGAAAACTCTTATTTATATGTTGGCAATAACAGATATGTTATCTCAGACAGAATGAACCTGCAATATTATCAGGGTATATTGACAGCTCAACTGATTCATGCAAATGGAAAAGCCGGATTTAAACTTGATGGAGAAAAGTTTCATCTTTATGGAAATAATTTTAATGATAAGTTTATGGAAAAGCTCCTTTTTCTCTCCAAGTTTAAAGGTGGTAGTCTGGATTTCTCTATGAGTGGAACATTTAATGATTATATAGGGACTTTCTATATAAATAACACTACAATTCAGGACTATGTTATTCTCAATAATATACTAGCCTTCATTAACACAGTACCATCCTTGGCGACCTTCTCCCTTCCGGGATACAGTAAAAAAGGACTTCATATTGACAACGCTTATATGAAGTTCCACTCAAAAAATCATATTTTTGATATATCAGATATCTATATAGGTTCTAAAGAGATTAAAATTTTAGGAAAAGGGACAGCAAGTGTTAAGTATGATAATATTGACTTAACACTCAATCTTAAAACCGATCTTGGCAGCAACCTCTCAAAAGTCCCTGTAGTAGGTTATATTATCTTCGATGGAGAGAGTATCTCAACAACATTGAAGGTTACAGGAAAGTTAACAGATCCAAATGTAAAAACAATGCTCGCACGTGATATTGCCGTTGCACCGTTAAATATCATTTTACGAACATTAACCCTACCATATAAGATTATGAAGGATATCGATGATTATAACAGTTCAAAAGACAAGAGAAAATAGAACTGTTGTTACTCATTTCTAAGAACAGTTAGAATATCTACTTCGCTTGCTTTTTTAGCTGGATAATAGGCAGAGGCTACAACAATTAAAAATGCACCGCTGACTATCATAAAAAAGTCTTGAATACTTAAGTCAAGTGGCAGTGTTGATGTTGGGTAAACATCTTTTGGCAAGTGTATGATATCAAAAGTCCCAAGAACCCAGATACCACCAAGTCCAAATACAATTCCTGCTAAGATACCACTGATACCTATGACAATACCAAGATATAAAAATACTTTTTTGATCTCTTTTGTCGTTGCACCAAGAGAGAGAAGCAGCGCTATTTCCCCTCTTCTGTTCATTACAGTCATAAGTAGTGATGAGATGATGTTAATAGCGGCAATAAGAATAATAAGCATCAGAACAATAAAAAGTGATGCTTTTTCCATCTCTAATGCTGCAAAAAAGTTTACATTATCTTCCCACCAACCACGAACAACAGTAGTCATTGGTAACTCTTTTTGAATGCGTCTGATATCTTTACGAGGATCACTTGAATAGATATGTATTCCATCATATTGATTGCTTGGCATATGTAAAATTCGCTGTAGTGACTCCATCGTTGTATAACTATAGGCTTTATCATAAGCGGAAAGTCCTGAATCAAAAACAGAACGCACTTTAAATCGTTTTATTTTTGGTGTAACCGAAAGACCACCCGGTTCCACACTTGTAAAAATATACATCAGTTTTTCATTAAGAGCCAAATCAAACTCATCTTTAAGACTTTTCCCTACTAAAACATCAAACTTCTTAAACTTTACATCTTTAATGGCCTTAGCCAAAATCTCGTTGACACCGGCTTCATCTTTAAAGTTAACACCAAAAAGATAACCACCTTCAAGATTTGAACCACTCTTTACCATGACGGATGATTGAACATAAGGACTGAATTTAAGATTTGGGAATTTTGATTCTAACTCTATGAGCAGATCCTCGTTAACAGAGCCATAAAATTTTGGAATAATAGTAAGAGGATAGTTCATAACGGTCAGCTTCTTCTTAAACTCATTATCAAAACCGTTCATAAGTGCCATGGCAATAAGAAGAACCGTTACGCCAATAGAAATACCAAGAAATGCTAAAAGTGCTGAGATAAAGATAAAAGGTTGATCTTTATCAAAGCGAAGGAATCTTTTTACAAGATAAGGGACTATATTCTTTTTCAAGAGGCAAAAACACCTTTTTTAGGACCGCTTTTTCCACAGCACTGTTTATATTTTTTACCACTGCCACATGGGCAAGGATCATTTCTTGCCGGCTTTTTCCTTGTTGTTCCTGCAATTCTATCTTCAGAATCTTCATCACTCATATTGAGACGCATTAAAGCCTCTTGAGCACGTTTTTCATCTTCAAGCTGTTTTGCAATTCTAGCAGCTTCTTCTTCTGCTGTCTCCATCTTAAACTGGATAATTTGCAGTGTTCTGATCGTATTGAACTTGATATCATTGATTAGCTCGCTAAAGAGGTTAAAACTCTCTTTTTTATACTCAACAAGTGGGTCTTTTTGATTATATGCACGTAGACGGATACCTGTTTTCATATTGTCCATAGCATAAAGGTGCTCACGCCATGCATCATCAAGCTCTTTAAGGTAGAACTCTTTTTCTATGTCTTGGCGGATTTTCTCATCAAGTACACTCATTTTTTCATCATAAGCTGTTTTTAACAGTTCTACAACTTTCGTATAAAGCTCTTCATACTCTAAGCCTTCTAGATCTGTCGTATCAAGATCGAAATTAAGCTCTTCTTTTAGAAGTTCTGCTAATTTTTTAAGATTATAGTCTTCTGGATCTGCACCTTCAAAAATATCAGAGAGTGCCAAGAGATGCGCAACATACTCTTCTCTAATCTCATCAATTTTAGCATCAATATCATAATCATCGCTAAGCAGTTGATTTCTGAATTTGTAGACGATCTTTCTCTGCTCATTGGCAACATCATCATACTCTACAATCTGTTTACGCCCTTCATAGTGCATGTTCTCAACTTTCTTCTGAGCTTTCTCTACTGCACGAGTAACCATTTTAGACTCGATATATTCGCCATCTTCAACGCCTAAACGTTCCATAATATTTTTAATCTTGTCTGAACCAAAAATACGAAGCAGATTATCTTCAAGTGAGAGATAAAACTGTGTCGTACCCGGATCACCCTGACGACCGGAACGTCCACGAAGCTGATTATCGATACGACGGTTCTCATGACGCTCTGTACCGATAATATAAAGTCCACCCAAAGCTTTTACTTCATCATCAACTTTAATGTCAACACCACGTCCTGCCATATTCGTAGCAATTGTTACAGCGCCTTTAGCACCGGCATGCTTAATGATTTCACCCTCTTGAGCATGATTTTTGGCATTAAGAACTGTATGGGCAATCTTTTCACGCTTGAGTATTTCATGTAGTACTTCTGATTTTTCAATAGAAGCTGTACCAATGAGGACTGGTTGTCCTTTTTTGCTCAGCTCTTTTATAGTATCGATAACTGCATCAAACTTCTCAGCTTCTGTTTTATAGATAAGATCATTAAGATCTTTTCTTGCAATAGGGATATTTGTAGGTATTGAGACAACATCAAGACCGTAAATCTGTGCAAATTCTGTTGCTTCAGTCTCTGCAGTACCTGTCATACCTGCTAGTTTATCATACATTCTAAAGTAGTTCTGGAAAGTAATATCTGCAAGTGTCTGTGTTTCTTCTTTAATTTCTACACCCTCTTTAGCCTCTAATGCCTGGTGCA
>NZ_SDID01000025.1 GCF_009192995.1 Sulfurimonas indica
ATAGGTAATATCATAGGTACAAGTGCCATAGAACTCACAAAGCTTTTAGTGCTTTTTATAGCCTCTTATTTTATCTTGTAGAAGTTGGTAGTTAGACTTTACCAACTTCATAGAATTTTCTTAAGAACTTATCTATCGGAGAGATGAGTTTGTATATCACCGGTACGACAAAAAGTGTCAGAACCATAGAGCTAAGAAGCCCTCCGATGATGGAAATAGACATAGGAGCTTTTGTCTCACTGCCTACACCGTCGCCGATAGCAAGTGGCAGCATTGCAAAAACCATAGCAAATGTTGTCATTAAAATCGGGCGTAGACGTTTTTCTCCTGCCTCAATAAGTGCTTCATCTGTACTTTTACCGTTTTTGACCGCAGCGTTGGCAAAGTCAACCAAAAGCACGGCATTTTTACCAACCATACCCATCAGTAGCATAAAGCCGACCATTACAAAAAGTGAAAAGTGCAGTTTTGTAAGATAAAGCGCTATCATTACTCCGATGATACTCAGTGGTAGTGCCATCATAATGATAATGGGCTGAATGAGTGACTCATAAAGAATAGCAAGAATGATAAACATTAAAATGACACTGATACCTATAGCCATAGCGAAGGCTTTGTTCGTTTTCTCCATCTCTTCAGCAAAACCTGTAAAGCGGTAAGAGACACTTTCTGGAAGCAGCTGGGGAAGTTTTTCTCTTGTATAGTTCACGGCAGAGCCCAAATCAAGACCATACAGATCCGAATAGATACTTACCTGACGCTCTCTGTCATAGTGATAGATTGTCGCTTGTGAGTAGCCTTTTGTGATGTTAATAAGACCATCAAGATAGACAAGTTTTCCGTTTCGAGCACGAAGTTGAAGTTTTTTGAGGTTTTCAAGCTTTTCTCTGTCTACATCTGATACGCGCAGGGTAATGTTGTACTGTTTTCCGTTTTCATCAAAGTGTGATATCTCAAGATCACTGGAATATGCCGTAGCGATAGCCTGTGCGATTTGTGCAGCAGTAATGCCTAAACGGTTTGTGTTCTCACGCAAGATGTTAATATCATACTGTGGTTTTGGATCATCAAGGTTTGTATCGATATCCATAAATCCTTTTTTTGCTTTGAGGTGGGCGACAAGATTTTTCTTTGCAACCTGCAGGTCCTCAAATGAGTCTGATTTTAAAACGATCTGGAAGGGGACATCCGCACCGGCACCTTTGATGTCTGGAATAGCGGCAGCTGTGATAAACATCTCTTTTGAAAAAGGTTTGAGTTTTTTACGATACTGTTGGATGATTTGTTCCTGCGTGAGAGCGCGTTCGTCTTTTGGTGTCAGTTTGACATAGATAAGCGCTTTATTGATCTCTTTTGCCGCATTGTAAGCGACATTAAGCGTTGTGAAGAGAACATTTTTATCATCTTTGAGGACAGCTTCAACACTCTGGGCTTTTTTAACCATCTCTTCTAATGAGATGCCGGATTGTGCTTTGAGTTTTATCTCGAGCTCACTTTTATCCTCTTTTGGAAGAAAGTCCATACCGATTTTTGGAAAGAGTGAGAGCGAGCCAACAAAGATGGCAAACACAAGAATGAGCGAGAGCCACTTAAAGCGCAGTGAGAGTGTAAGTAGTTTTTCGTATATCTTATCGATTACTTTAAATATCGGCTCTGTAAGATTATAAAATCTGCTCTCTCCTTTGTGTAAAACTCGTGCACTTATACTTGGAATGAAGCTCAGAGCTATCGTGTAAGAGATAATGATAGCAAAACCGACTGTCATCGCAAAACTTTCAAAGAACTTTCCGACAATTCCACTCATATTTCCAACAGGCACAAAAACCGCCAAAAGCATAGAAGAGATTGCCAAAATAGCAAATGCCATCTCTTTTGTTCCCTCAAAGGCGGCTTGAAACTTATCCATACCGGCTTCCATCTTTTTGTAGATATTTTCAATAACGACAATGGCATCATCGATGATAATTCCTATGGCAAGAGTGAGACCGATAAGCGTCATCTTATTGAGATTGAAACCCATATAGTGCATCAATGCAAAGGTACCAAATATAGATGTTGGAATGGCTAAAGCAGAAACAAAAGTAATGGTCACGTTTCTTAAAAATATAAAGATGATAATCGCTGCCAGAATAGAGCCGTAGATAAGGTCAAACTTTACATCATCCAAAGAGTTGATGATAAAAGGTGTGGTATCTTGAAGGGTTTGTACTTCAAAACGATCTCCTGCCATCTTTTGGAGTTTTGGAACAACGGCTTTTACTTTTTGTACCACTTCTATGGTATTTGTCCCAGAGATCTTTTGTACCTGCAGTGTAACACCTTGAATATCATTATAAGAGGCATAACTTTTTGCATCACTGAGCTTGTCTTTGACGATGGCAATATCACGCAGGCGAATATTGTTTTTGATTTGAATGTTTTTAAGCTCATCGACACTGATTGCATCTGCTTTGGTTTTTAAGATGAACTCATTGGTCTTGGTGATGATCTTACCGCCGCCGATTTTGACATTTTCTCTCTCAATGGCACTATTAAACTCTAAAACAGAAATGCCATATTTATTGAGTGCTTCAAGGTTTGGATAGATCTGAATCTCTCTGTCTCTGTATCCGATGATATTGACTGCCCCAACACCCATAATCTTTTGCAGTGATGGTTTTACTTTCTCATCTGCAAAGAGCATTAGGTCTTTGAGACTTCCCTCTTTTGCCGTTAGAAAGACATTGATAACAGGAGCACCACCGATGTCTAATTTACTGACAAGTGGAGTATGGGCATCTTTTGGAAGTGTAACAGCTGAGACTTTGTCACGGACGTCATTTGTTGCTTCGTTGATGTCTCTCTCAAGAAAAAACTTGATAGTAATGATGCTTACACCATCACTGCTTGCTGACGTGATACTGTCGATCCCACCAATTCTACTGACTGCTTCTTCAAGTTTATCTGTCACCTGGGACTCTATGGTGCTTGGTTCTGCTCCGGGGTAGACAGTCTCAATAGTGACTATCGGAAAGTCAATATTTGGAAAGAGGGATGAGGGCATCGTCTTGAAACTCATATATCCAAAGATAACAAGTGTAACAACATACATTAATGTTGCTATGGGTTTGTTTATTGCTATTTTATACATCGCAATTTCCTTTTTAAAATAATTTTCCTATCTTCTGAAATCCAAACCAGTATAGGAATAGACCTAAAATCAGTACACCACCAAAGTATGATAAAAGGTCTATAAATTCACTGCCTCGAAAGAAGATACTTTCTGTTCCCTCAATGTAGTAACGAAGAGGAGAGATAAGTGAAAGCAGTTGCAATGCAGGTGGCATTGCATAGATAGGTGTCCATGCACCGCTTAAAAAAATAATCGGCATCATAATAACAATGCTCAATAGAAATCTTTTCAAGATTGGCTTGGGCAATAGCAAGCTCTATCTTTTGTTTTTGTAAAATTGCAGCGTTATACTCATTTTTCGCTGAGATGTATTTGAGCTTTATTTTTTCAAATAGATCATCTGGTATCGCTTTTTCATCATGAATCATCTTATTTCTTTTTAAATCTGTTTGTGCCTTTTGCATTAGAGAGATCTCTTGTTCTTTTGAGTCTAATTCAGCAAGAACCTGTCCTTTTTTTACAGGCTCCCCCTCTGCAACAAAGATGTTTTTTACTCTTGCAGGGTATTTTGTATTTAAGACTATAAGATCCCCGTCAATACGTCCACTACCTGCTATAAGATCTGATGGCAGTTGTCGTAACAAAAGTTTATTTGCAATGAGTATGATTGAAATAACAAGCAAAATAGTGATTATTATGAGTCTTGCATATTTCTTTAAAAACTGTTGCATTTCATTCTATCTCTATAAAACCGTCACCAAAGAGACCAACCATTACATCTTGTGTGAGTACTTCAGCTTGTAGTTTTCTATTTGAGATATCTGCGTGAGGATATACTTTTGTTATGCTGCCGATATGCTCTTGAGAGTCTCCATCGATGTGATAACGAAATTTTTGTCCTGTTTTAACAATATTATGATACTTTTGATCAAATTCTAAAATGAGCTTTCTTGCATGCTGACTTTGAATCTTAAAAACAGTTTTGAGCATCATTCCGCTTACTGCATCACCAACTTCTATGTTTTTATAGTAAATAATACCGTTAAACGGAGCTTTCAGATATGTTTTTTCAAAAAGAGCCTGCTGGTAAGCTACTGCATTTTTAGCATTTTCGTAACTACTGAGCACCTTGTCAAATTTTCCTTCGTCAATAAGCTTTTTTATCTTCTCTTGTCTTTCAAGACTTCGTTTTGCAAATTTTAGTGAACTTTTTGAATTTGCAAGCATCGCTTTGATATCATCATTATCAAGTGTAGCCAGTACTGTGTCTTTTTTGACGACAGAGCCTATATCTGCATTGACACTGTTGACAATTCCACCTGCAACAAAAGCGAGTTTTGCATCTTTGGCTGCTATTACATTAAAAGTTGCATAGACATCTTCTGCTTGTGTGAGAGAAATGAAAGTTACGAGTGCTAATAGAATTTTTTTCATTAAAGATACTCCTCTAAATTTTTTGCATTATAGTAGTAGTAGATTGCATAAGCGATCTCAAGATCATTGAGTGATTTTTCATAGAGTGCTTTTGCTTCAGTACGTGATGAAAGAGCATCAAGATAGACAACATTGTCAACGATACCTGCCTGATACTTTTTCGTGATGGTCTTAAGTGCACTTGTAGCAGCCCTCAATGCACTGCGTGAGCTTTTGATGTTGAGCTCTGCAGTTGATATGCGCTTGCGTGAGAGCTCAAGTTGTAAACGCTGCTCTTTTGATTTGTAGATGATTTGCTCACCCAGTGCATCTGCCTGTAGTTGAACAGCCTCTTTTTGCTCACGCAGAGTCCCAAAATCAACAAGTCGTAAACTTATGGTTGCCATCAGTTTGTTTTGATTGTCAAGTAGTGGAATCGGCTGACCTGCAAAAAGTGGTTTATCCTGATAACCAAAAAAAGTGAAGCTGTCTTCAACTGTGATATTTGGATAGTAATAGCTGTCTATGGTCTTACTTAGATTTTTGAGTGCTTGTTTATTGTGACGCATTACCTGAATACTGTTAAGCTCATTTGCATCCTGTGTGAGAGATTTCACAAATTTGGAGTTATCAAGCTTTTGAATCTTTTTTCCTACCTGTAGTTCCAATCTCTTTTTAAGAGAAAATATTTTAAATTTTAGTGACTCAATGGTATAGATATTTCTGTCATAGGCAGATTGGAGTCTGTCTACATCATCACTTGTTGCAAGGTTTGCCGCATAAAACTTCTGCATTCTCTCAAGCTGGGCTTTTACCGCTTTTGAAGCCTCTTCTCTGGCATCAAGTGAAGAGTATAGACTTTTTAAGTTGTAAAAATTTTTTGTAATTGAGAGAAACATCGCATCAAGATTTTCCTTATAGGAGAAGCTTGCAGCATTTACTTCATCTTTTTTCTGTTTTTCGATATAAGATTTTTTACCACCATCATAAACATCAAAGGCAAGTTTTGCAGCAGCACCGTAAGTAGTTCCCGGATAAAAAGGAGTAGGATCATCCTCTCTTTGATAAAAGGCACTTGCATCAAGAGTAGGGTAGTAGTTGCTCTTTGCAGAGTCAAGCTCTTTTTCTTTTGCACTGACAGAAATTTTTGAAGCATTCAAAAGATTATTGTTCGCCTTGGCAAGTTCTAACAGTGATTTCAGATCTTCCCCAAAGAGCAGAGCGGGAAGTAGCAGTAGATAGAGTCGTTTCATTTTCTCTCCATTAAATCAAATAAAGTATCTATAAAAGAGTCAAGGTCATTTTGGATATCACTCTCTTTTCCAATAACGCTGTTTTGTACAAAGATACCATCACCAATGGCAAAAAGTCCCTTTGCCAGTAAAAGTGCCTCTTTATTGAGTTCATCTTTTTCTATACCATTTTGTAAAATTTCGCAAAACCATACAAAGTAGCTCTCCGTACATTTGGCATGAAACTCCACCATTTCACTTTTTGGTGCCACCAAAGAGAGTGATATAAACTCTCTGTAGAGCTTTCGTAGCTCTTGTTCTTCATCAGAGTAGAAAAAACGAGAGAACTCACGTATCTTCTCTTTTGTTGATTCTTTGGTTTGGAGTGTTTTTTGAAGTTTTTGAGAGTGTTGGAGCATCAGGATATTTACAAGTTCAAAGACGATCTCATCTTTGTTTGCAAAATATTCATATACGGTACCTTTGCCGATACCTGCAGTTTTTGCAACTTGTGAGACGGTAATGTTGTTGATACCGTTTGTAAGAATGAGATCTTTACATGCAAGCGCAATATCTCGCTTTTTTTGTTCTTTATTGACGATAATTGCCAAATTATTTCTCCAAAATTTAAATGACCGACCATCAGTCAATTAAATTATAGAGTAAAAATTCTTAAATCAACTATAAACTGCCATCATTTGATGACAGTTGTTTGAATGTTTAGA
>NZ_SDID01000026.1 GCF_009192995.1 Sulfurimonas indica
ATCATTTGATGACAGTTGTTTGAATGTTTAGAAGTTGTACATAACTCCAAGGTTGATAGAATCACCTCTAGGTCCATCGATAGTTGAGTGTTCATATTCCACTACAAGATTGTATGTGTGATCGAGTTCATACTCTACACCTGCACCAAGAACAGCACCGTCAGAGCTATTGTCAATGTTTAAGTCACTGATTTTTTCTTTTTCATACTCGTATCCAGCTTTTGCAAAAAGTTTTGTGTTGTGGATAATCTCATAAGAGTAAACCAAATCAAGTGCATGTGTCATATAACTTGCATTAAATGTATTTATATCCTCTTTTACATCATTCGTTGCATAAGAAAAATCATATTCCAAAGCAAATCCATGCTCTAGTCTGTAACCAAGATCAATTCCAAATCCATAATTGCCGTCACCTTTTAAAATAACATCTTCATGTTTTACATCATCACCAAGAATATATATACCTTTAACTACAACATAATAAGAACTCTCTTTTTCTACTTCAGTTTCATAAGCAGAAAGCTGTGTACCTAACCCAAGCAGTGCCAAAGTTAACAAGATTTTTTTTATCATTTGATTCCTTTAAAAATAGATTGCGCTATGATATACTTTTATAACTTAATGGTAAAATAAAGTTTACTTTTTTAAATAAATATTTTTTAGGTAGGGGAAAATTGTAATGGCAAAAATAGTTTTAGATGTCAATGATGAAAACTTAGGAACCGTGATTTCAATATTGAACAACTTAAAAGAGGGACTCATTACAAGTATAGATATCAATACAAGGCTGAAAGACTCTACAGAAAGAAAAGTACAAAAACATACAAGATACCAACCAAAGACGGACAGGGTCATTTATGAAGAAGAACAGGCTTCACTCAAGAGTATGGGAAAGTACCTTGATCCTGCAGAGTTTAAAAAAAGGTTGAGAAAAAGATGAACAAAAATCCGGCAATAGCACTGATGCAGATAGAAACAGCACTCAACCACCTGCAAAATACCATGGTAGATGAAGATGGAAACCTTACATGGGATGAGACTTTCTTCAAACTTTATGAGGAGCTTTTACAAAAGCTTCATGAGACAAAAGAGATAGCACAGACACTGCAAAAGAGAGAAACGGCTAAAAACGAATAGCTTCAAGAGATAAGTACTTTATGAAATTTTAGCTATAATCCTTTTTATTAAATATTTTTCACAAGAGGTAAGATTATGGAGTGCGAATTTCCGACAGTAAATTCAAATATGGATGAGATTAAAGAGATTTTTGACAGTGTAAAAACTATTGCAGTATTGGGACTTTCTCCTGATGAGAGTAAAGCAAGTCACAGAGTTGCAAAATATTTGCAAGAGCATGGATACAAGATAGTACCGGTATATCCAAAAGGTGAGACAATTTTAGGTGAAAAAGTTTATATTTCATTAGCTGAGATCCCTTTTGAAGTAGATATGGTAAATATCTTTAGAAAGCCTGCCGCTCTTGATGCTGTAGCAGATGCCTGTATTGAACGTGGTGATATAAAAGTCTTCTGGGCACAGCAGGGGATAGTAAATAATGAAGCAGCGCAAAAAGCGCAAGATGCAGGTATGAAAGTTGTCCAAAATCAGTGTGCTATGGTTGACCATAGAAACATTTATGCATAGGTTATTTAGTTGTTACATTTAGAAAAAATCCAAGAAGCCAAAAAACGAATCGAAGGGGTTGTAGCCCAGACACCTCTTGCTTATGCTCCTTATTTTTCAGAAATAACAGGTATAAATATCTATCTTAAAAAAGAGAACCTGCAAATTACCGGTGCATTTAAAATCCGTGGAGCATACAATAAAATTGCCTCTCTCACGCAAGAAGAACGTGAATATGGTGTAGTGGCTGCAAGTGCAGGTAATCATGCGCAAGGAGTTGCACTTTCAGCAAACCTTTTTGATATCAAAGCCGTTATCATCATGCCGGAGTCAACACCGCTTACCAAGATAAATGGTGTGAAGCATTATGGTGCCGAGGTCATTCTTGCCGGTAGTAATTATGATGAAGCGTATGAATATGCGTTGCAATATGGTAAAGAGAACAATCTTACTTTTGTCCACCCTTTTGAAGATGAAGATGTTATCGCAGGACAGGGAACAATCGGACTTGAGATACTGGATAAATGCCAAGAACTTGATGCTGTTATTGTACCTATTGGTGGAGGTGGATTGATTGCAGGTATATCTACCGCAATTAAAGAGACAAACCCAGATGTGAAAGTAATAGGTGTGAGTGCAAGCGGTGCACCTGCTTTTAAAGAGTCATATGAAAATAAAAAACCGATTGATTCAACAAGTGTAAGAACAATTGCTGATGGAATTGCTGTACGTGATACATCGCCTATAACGCTTGAGTATGCACTTAAAAATGTTGATAAAGTACTCAGTGTTGATGATGAAGAGATCGCAAGTGCTATTTTGTATCTTTTAGAGAAACAAAAACTTGTCGTTGAGGGTGCTGGTGCTGTTGGCGTGGCTGCACTGCTTCATCATAAACTCGATGAGCTCAAAGGAAAAAATGTAGCTGTAGTACTCAGTGGTGGAAACATGGATGTAACACTGCTCTCTGTTATCATTGAAAAGGGTCTTTTAAAATCGCATCGTAAAATGAAAGTTACAGTAACGCTTGTTGATAAACCTGGATCACTGATGCGTTTTACAGAGATACTTCAAGAGCTCAATGCAAATATCGTTCATATTGCTTATGACAGAACATCTACATCACTCGATTATGGTGATGCAAACGTAACGGTACATATGGAGACAAAAGGTAAAGAGCATCAAGATGAGATTCACGCAGCTCTCAAAAAAGAGGGTTATTTAAGGGATTGAGTCTATTATGGAAATAGTACAGAGTAAGAGTGTTGTAAAACCGGTTATATTGATGAAAATTCTTGATGACAATACTCTTTTGGTTGTTGATGCAGAGACGGCTGTGCGTTATTTTAATAAAGAGAACCTTGAACTACAAAACGGCTTTAAAGTTGGGGTTACGTACAAACGCTATAAAACCCCTGTAGTTGCTTTTTCGAATGATGGTAACTACTTTGCTCTTTTGTCCTTAGATCTCAAAGAGTCAAGATTATTTAGCACACAGACAAAGAAGATGATAACAAAAGTGGACCGTCACCATGGTGAAGTCTCTTGTGTCGCTATTGATCCGCTTTCTCGCTATATGTTTTCATGTGGAGATGACGGAAAAAGTTTTGCTTTTGATATAGAGAGTGGCAAACTTGTTTTTACACTGCCTCCTCACGCAGATACTATCAATGATATAGCATTTTCAGGTAATGGAAACTGGGTTGCAACTGCTAGTTATGACAGAAAAATCTCTCTTTTTTCTCTTGTAACCATGACGCCAAAAAATAAGTTGAAATCACATTCTGCACCTGTTATGCATTTGAAGTTTTTCCATAGAAACAAATTGATAAGTATTGATAAAAAATCATCTGCAATTATCTGGAATATTTACAGTGGAAAAGTACTGAATCGTCTGCAGGGAATTCATGACGAAGTGACAGCCTTGGTTCTCGATGGAGAAGAAAGGTTCCTGTTTTTAGGAACACAGCTTGGCTATATCATTGTTTTTGATCTGAAAACCTATAAACTTATTTCTGCAAAATATATTAAGATAACTTCACCGGTAACAAGTTTGGCATTTGATAAGGATAATGATTTTCTAATCATCGGGACGGCAGATGGTTTTGTAATCTACTATGATATTTTTGAGGGAACTGATACTTTAAAAAAGTTACTTCAGGAAAAAGAGTTTGGATTGGTTCAAAAAGTCATTGATATCAATCCTCTTTTAGTCTATACACAGATATATTCACTGATTGCAAATTTTTGGGAAAACTCTTTACAAAAGGCAAAAATTGCACTGCAAAAAGGTGACAGAGCAAAAGCGATGCTTATTTTTGGGCAGTTTAAACATATGCCAAGCAAAAATAAAATCATTCAAAAGCTCATTCGAGACTATACAGACTTTCCGAAGTTTGTTCAGTTTGCAAAAGAAGGCAAGCTTGCTCTTGCTTACGGACTTGCGAACAGATTTCCTGTCTATAAGGAGTCTGCAACATATAAAGCGCTTGAAAAGCGATGGAAAAAAGCATTTTTTCAAGCACAACAATATGTACTTGATCCAAAGACAGCACCGCTTGCAAAAGAGATATTGGCACCATATCGAGGTATGAGTGAAAAAACAAAATTTATTCAAGAAGTACTCAGTAAGGCTGAAATCTACAAGCGTTTTCGTAATGCGATTTCAAAAAAAGAGTTTACAATCTGTTCAGAACTTATAAAACAGAACCCTTTTTTGCGAGAGTTGCCGGAGTATGAGAGTTTAATGAAGTATGCTGATGGTCTGTATATAAAGTCACAAAAGTTTATGCAAGAAGGGGAGCTTCATTCTGCTATTAAGATACTGCGTATACTCCAGGATTTTGAAGGCTTTAAAGATGAAGCACGTAATTTTATGATAGATCTTGAATCAAAAGCAAAGTTTTTCAATGCTGTACGTGACAATGATATGGAGACAGCGTATGATATGATGGCAGTTTCTGAAGATCTGATGCAGACAAAAGATGGCGTAAAACTGCAACAGATGTGGAATAAAGATCTGCATACGGCAAATGCAGCTGCTGCATTTGGCAATATTAACGGAGTAAAAGCAGTGATGCAGAAATATATGAGAACAAGTTCGAAGTATGCAGCACTTGCGACTGTTTTTGCTTTTGCATATATGGTGCAGCTTGAAGATGCCTTGCAGCGTGGAGTAGAGCGTCCAAAGATAGAAAACAGTATCAAAAACTATGTAGTGAACTTTGGTGTTTCAGAACAAATAGAGGCATTTTTCAATCTTTTTCAAGATATGTACCCTGAGACTAAATTGAACCTTGAATTCTTGAAAAAAGGTTCGTTTACAATGTGGCGACCATCAATGATAGTCGATTCAATCTTAGATTAGCTTTTTGTCTCGAAATTACATCCCCTTTTAACCTCTAATATAGTTATTTTTTAATATAATGAGCAAATTTTTAATATATAAACAATTAGAGGAGACTTTTCATGCAAATTAGTGGCGCACAGATGGTCATTGAAGCACTTATTGCAGAAGGTGTAGACACAGTTTTTGGCTACCCTGGTGGAGCAATAATGAATGTCTATGATGAGATATACAAACAAGACAAATTCCAACACATTTTAAATCGTCACGAGCAAGCAGCAGTCCACGCAGCAGAAGGATATGCAAAAGCAAGTGGCAAAGTAGGTGTTGCAATGATTACCTCTGGTCCTGGTTTTACAAATGCGGTCACTGGTTTGGCAGATGCTTATATGGATTCTATTCCTTTAGTTGTTATCTCTGGTCAGGTACCTATGAGCCTTATCGGTACAGATGCATTCCAAGAGATTGATGCAGTAGGGATTTCACGCTCTTGTACAAAGCACAACTATCTTGTAACTGATGCAGCAGACCTTCCACGCATACTTAAAGAGGCATTTTATATTGCATCTTCTGGGCGTCCGGGTCCTGTTCATGTTGATATCCCTAAAGATGTGACAGCACAGATCGCAGAGTTTAATTATGATATCGATCTCAATCTTGAGACATATAAGCCTCATGTCAAAGGAAATCCTCGTCAGATTAAAAAAGCGATGGAAGCAATCGCTAAAGCGAAGCGCCCGCTTTTTTATCTAGGTGGTGGTATTATCAATGCAAATGCAGCATATGATGTAAGAGATTTTGTTCATAAAACCGGTATTCCTGCTGTTGAGACATTTATGGCACGTGGAACGCTTGCACATGATGATGATCTACTTATTGGAATGCTTGGAATGCATGGGTCTTACGCTGCGAATATGGCAATGAGTGAAACAGATCTGATCATTGCTCTTGGTGCACGTTTTGATGACCGTGTAACAGGGAAGCTTTCTGAATTTGCAAAGAATGCAGAAGTTATTCATGTAGATATTGACCCTGCTTCTATCTCTAAGCTTGTTAATGCAGACTTTCCAATCGTTGGAGATGTTAAAAACGTTGTTTTAGAGATGCTTGAGCAAGTTGATAAAATCGATGCTGAGAGATATGAGTCATGGAGAGAAACTATCAATAACTTTGATGAGCTGCATCCACTTACATATCACGAGGACAGTGAGAGACTTAAACCGCAGTGGGTAATTGAGCGAGTTGGTGAGCTTCTTGGTGATGATGCAAATATCTCTACAGATGTTGGACAGCACCAGATGTGGACAGCACAGTTCTATCCATTTAGCAGACCGCGTCAATTTATAAGTTCAGGTGGACTTGGTACTATGGGGTTTGGTTTTCCTGCAGCACTTGGTGTACGTGCGGCTTCTCCAGATAAGATAAGTATAAACTTTACGGGTGATGGCTCAATACTAATGAACTGTCAAGAGTTAATGACAGCAGTTGAGAAAAAACTGCCGGTTATCAACATCATCTTAAATAATAACTTCCTTGGAATGGTACGTCAGTGGCAGACACTCTTTTATGACAAACGTCACTCTGAGACAGATTTAAGCGTACAGCCAGACTTTGTAAAACTCTCAGAAGCATTCGGTGGAATAGGATACAGAGTCCGTACAAAAGAGGAGTTTGATGCAGCACTCAAAGATGCTGTGGAAAAGGGTGTTGTTGCTTTTATTGAAGTTTTAGTTGAGAGATTTGAAAATGTTATGCCGATGGTCCCAGCAGGTGGAAGCCTCTTTAACATGATGCTATTAGAGAAAAAGGAGAGTAAATAATGAGTGAGAATGCAAGAAGAGTAATCTCAGTTATCGTAGTAAATGAAGCAAGTGTTTTGTCTCGTGTTACAGACCTTTTTTCTGGGCGTGGTTATAACATTACATCACTCACAGTTGCACCGATCCCAGATTCAAAATACTCTCGTTTGACGATTGTAACATCAGGGTCTGTGCGTGTAATGGAGCAAATCACGAAGCAACTGCATAAACTCATCCCTGTACTTCGTGTTTATGAACATGAAGATATGGTAGAAAAAGAGATGGCAATGGTTAAGTTTCCTATCACAGAGAATTTAAGCGATATTAATGCTATCAGTGAAGCATACAACGGTAAAATCGTCAATGTCGGTGACAATATCGTTATCGCAATGGTTGCAGATGAGCCAAAACGTGTTGATAATTACCTCAATGCCATCAAACGATACAATCCAAAAGAGATTGTACGAAGCGGTGCTGTAGCACTCGAGAGATAGCATTATGAAGCTAAGTGAAATTGCAAAGATAGTCGGTGCAGAGTTTCATGGTGATGATAAAGAAATCCTTTCCTTAAATACCCTTAAAGATGCAAATGAGAGTGAGCTCTCATTTGTAGCAAATCCCAAATATGTAAAAGAGATTCCAACATCTAAAGCAGGTGCTATTTTAGTAACAGAAGCTACAAGAGAGTATGTCCCTATGCATTCAGTGGCACTTGTCGTTGAAGATACATACTGGCAGATGGCAACACTTTCAAAGTATTTTGCACCACCTTTAGAAGATAGTGATGCTCCCAAAGCTCTTGTTGGAGAGGGCAGCAGTGTTGCTCCTACAGCTACACTTGCACCCGGTGCGAAGATAGGGAAAAACACAACTATTATGGCAGGTGTCTATGTCGGTTCAAGTACTGAAGTAGGGGACAATACTATACTTTATCCGAATGTTGTCATTTACCGTGACTGTAAGGTTGGAAATGATTGTATCATTCATGCCGGAACAGTAGTTGGAAGTGATGGTTTTGGTTTTGCTTCTAACAGACTCGGAGAGCATAAAAAGATATACCATATAGGTAATGTTGTTATTGAAGATGATGTGGAAATTGGTTCAAACACGTCAATAGACAGAGCAGTATTTGGCTCTACACTTATAGAAAAAGGTGCACGTCTGGACAACTTGATTCAAATAGCACATAATTGTGTCTTTGGAAAAGGAAGTGTTGCAGCTGCACAATCAGGTTTTGCAGGTTCAACAATCATTGGCCAAAACAATGTGTTTGGTGCACAGTCAGGTGCAGCAGGACACTTGGAGATCGCACCTTTTAATACTTTTGCAGCACGTAGTGGTGTAACAAAAAGTGTAAAAGAGAGTGGAAAAACATTTGCAGGCTTCCCATTTATGGAACACAAAGCATGGCTTAAAATTCAGGGAAAACTTGCTAGACTTATCAAATAAAATATAAGGAGTTTTTATGAGTAAGACAATTGCACTTAGTGGAACACAAAATGGCGTTATCTCTGTAACAAAACTAGAGAATCCGTATGGAGAGGGAAGTGGTACAGTGGCAAGTATCGGAATCTCTTTAAGTGGAGATGCTAATAATCCGGAGTGGAAGGTACATATTCCACTTGAAAACTTAGATGAAGTGATAAAAGCACTTCAGGAGCTAAAGTAGGTTGAAAAACCTACTTTGTTTTGAACTCCTGGACGAATTCATCAATTCTTTTGATTCCTTCACGAATCGTTGCAATACCTGTTGCAAATGAAAATCTAAAATAACCTTCACTACCAAAACCAACACCTGGAACAACTGCTACACCTTTACTTTTTAGAAGTTCTTGTGAGAATGTAAGTGAATCGTTGCTGATTTCTTTGATATTTACAAAAAGATAAAAAGCACCATCAGGTTTAAGTACGCTAAGACCATCTACTTCATTGAAAAGTTTTACAGCTTCATCGCGACGCTTTACAAACTCTTTTTTCATCATAGCGATATCATCATCCGCACTACCGTCAAGTCCAGAAATCGCAGCATACTGTGTGATGGAATTGATATTCGATGTACTTTGAGACTGAAGCTTTTTTGTTGCTTTGATAAGTTCTGTGTCATATGCAGCCATATAACCAAATCTCCATCCTGTCATAGCAACAGATTTAGAGAGGCCGTTAATCGTAATCGTACGTTTAAACATATCTTCACTGATAGATGCAGTAGAAACAAATTCACCATCATATGTAAGCTTTTCATACATCTCATCACTTGCAATAAGAATATTTGTTCCTTTAAGCACTTCACCAAGCGCTGTGAGCTCTTCTTTAGAGTAAACTGCTCCTGTTGGATTTGAAGGTGTTGTCAAGATAAGCATCTTTGTTTTTGGAGTGATAGCACTTTTAAGCTGCTCTGGAGTGATTTTGAATCCACTTGAGTCATCTGTTGCTATTGTTACAGGTTTACCACCACAGTACTTTACAAGTTCAGGGTAAGTAACCCAGTATGGTGCAGGGATGATAACTTCGTCTCCATCTTCAATAGTTGCAGAAAAAAGATTAAAAAGTGAATGTTTTGCACCATTGTTTACGATGATTTGGTTTGGTGCATATTCTAAACTGTTATCACATTTGAGTTTTTTAGCAATAGCCTCTTTAAGAGTTGGAATACCATCCACTGCGGTATATTTTGTAAAACCACTGTTAATAGCAGCAATAGCTGCATCTTTAATAACCTGTGGTGTGTCAAAATCAGGCTCACCGGCAGAAAAACTGAGAATATCTTTTCCTTCAGCTTTTAACTCTTGTGCAAGCGTAGATACCGCGATAGTAATCGATTCAGATAGTGTATTAATGCGTTTTGTAAGCATAAAAACCCTTTAGGTGAAATATTGAAGAAATTATACTAAAAATATGATGTAGTTAAGTTGAGAAGAGGAAAAACTTTTTAATTTTTCATTGATTTGATGAAAGATTCATAGATATGTTCAAGTTCTAAGTCTTGTTCAAGAACCTCTCTGTTGTCTTTTACGAGTATATGCTCTAAGACAGCAACTCTTTTTAAAAGGTACTCAAACATCTCTTTATTGATATCTGGAAGCATATTGTGCATAAACGGATCCTTACATCTTCCTTTTTCAATCACATGGGCAGGAATACCGATGGCTGTTGAACAATCAGGTACAGGTTTAACAACAACAGAGTTTGCACCGATTTTCGCATGCTCACCTATCTCAATGTTTCCAAGTACTTTTGCACCGGCACCAATAACTACACCTTGTTTGATAGTCGGGTGTCTTTTACCGTGTGTCAGTGAAACACCACCAAGTGTCACACCTTGATAGATAATGACATCATCTTCGATAACAGCAGTTTCACCAATGACAACACCGGTTCCATGATCAATAAATACACGTTTTCCAATTTTAGCGGCAGGGTGGATATCTATGTTTGTTAAAATCTGCGTGATTCCCATAAGGATTCTAGCCAAACGTTTAAAGTTCGCATTGTAGAGTCTGTGTGCAACTCTATGCCATGCTACAGCCCATACACCAGGGTAGTTAAACAGGAAATCCAATCTTGAGTTTAAAGCTGGATCATTCTTATATGCATTTGAAAAATCTTCTTTAATCTCTGTAAAAATTCCCATAAAATTCCTTAGTTTGTAGTTCTTAGATATCCATTTTGATAGATAAAAGTTTCTAGCTTTGTAAGTGTATCACTTTTTTCTTTTTCTGTGATAAAGTCACTTGCTGTTAGGTCACTTTTAATTTTTTTTAAGATTTCTTCTTCATCATAACCGATAGATGTAAGAATATCAAGTATGCTTTTTGACTCTACACAATTTTCTATCGTATAACCAGTGTCATTTATGGTAATAGTATATTCACTAGGATGGGTAAAAAGATTATGCTGCATGCCTAAAGTCTCTTGATAGGCACCAATATTAAAAAAAGCCAGAAAATACTCCTCTTCATCAAGATTAATATCGTGCAGGTAGAGAGGTTTGTTCGGGTTAAAACCAATCTCTCCATCACTGTCGCAGGTAATATCCCATAAAGAAGCTGCTCGAAGAGGGTCAGCATTAAGATGATGAATGGGCATAATAGGAAAGTGTTGCTGGAGTCCCCAGTAATCTGGCAGGCTTTGAAAAACCGATGCATTGATAAGGTAACGTTCTTGAAGATTGACTTGAAGCTGTTTGAGTTCATCTGTTTTGTATGATGCTGTAAGGTAGAGTGATTTTTTAATGATATTGTGCACCAAAATTTCAGCATTTGATCGGTCTTGCAGGTCAATATAACCTAGATCAAAAAGTGTTAAAAGAGATTCTATATGATCCAGTGCATCATGGAGGTACTCAATACAGTTTTTAGTGTTCAGCAGTCGATTGAGCTCACGCAACTCCTCAATAAGCGGAGGATTGTTCTCTTTAAACTTTAAAAGCTTTTCATGATAGTCTTGTGTAAAAAGCTCTAAGACAGGGGTGATAAGTACTGCGTGAGAAGCAACGATAAATCTACCTGATTCGGTAAAAATATTTGGGTGTTCAACCCCTTTTGCATCCATGATCTCCCCAAGGAGAAAAACAACTGAGCTTGAGAACTCTTCAATGGAGTAGTTATGACTCTTTGCGTGAGAGTGCTGGTCATACTCAACGGCAAGTCCACCACCGATATTGATGTTTTGAAGTGCATCTGCTCCCATCTTCTTTAACTCGGCATAGAAGTTCCCAGCCTCACGCAAAGCTCTTTTAATAGGAGCGATATCAACCATTTGTGAACCGATATGAAAATGAATCATGCTTAAATTTTCAAGTAGGTTCGCAGCTTTTAAAAGTGTTATTGCTTCTAAAATTTCTGTTGAAGTGAGTCCAAATTTTGCATCCATTCCACCACTTTTTGCCCAGACACCGCTTCCTGTAGAATGCAGCCTCACGCGAATACCTATATGTGGTACTTTTAGATTCGATTCTTGAGCTACTTCGATAATAGTTTCTAACTCTCCAAGTCCTTCAATGGTCAAGGTAATATTATGTCCGCTTTGTGCTGCAATAAAGCCAAGTGTAATCATCTCTTTGTCTTTAAAACCGTTTACTGTAATATTTGCACCTTTTGGTGTCTTTGCCATAGCAAGAATAAGCTCAGCTTTACTACCGGCTTCAAGACCATAGTTATACTCTTTTCCTTCATTGACAACAGCATGGACTGCGTGAGGAAACTGATTTACTTTTAGAGGAAAAACAGCATTGAAACTACCTTGATAGTTGTTTTCTTTTATAGCACTGTCAAAGTGGGAATAAAGACTGCGTATCTGTTTTTTTATCAAATGTGGAAATCGAAGCAGTAAAGGACCACGTGTACCTTCTTCTCTGATCGATTTTGTTATTTCAAAAAGTGAGGGCATTGATTTGTAATTGAGTCGGACCTCACCTTCTTCGATAATAAAGTTTTTATTTGCCCATATATCTAAACCAAAGTTCTTCAAAATCTTTACCTATACATGTAGTTTATGATGAAAGTACTGATCAATATCAAAATAGATTTCGCCATTTCTATTTTTGAATGTCAGACGTTTTTTATTGAGATCTTTCAAATGTTTTATACCCATAACAGCCAGTACTACTTTCATACTCTTAATAAGATTTTTATGATAGTTTCCAATCTCACGCCCCTCTTTTACAACAAGATATGAAGCCCGTTTTTTCTCATCTTGCGTTGCCATACCAACAGGACAGACGTGTGGGCCAAAACCAGAACACATACGGGCCCTGATACAACCACCACTCATCATAAATCCACGAGCTATTCCAATGGCATCTGCCCCCATACATAGGGTAATAATAGCATCATCTGGTGTAAGAATTTTACCACTGGCAATGATTTTAATCTCTTGACGGAGATTGTATTGTTTTAAAATAGTATCTAAGATGTAGAGTGCATTGTTTGTTGTTAGTCCAACAGACTCCATGAGTTCTAGTGGAGCAGTTGCACTTCCACCTTCACCACTGTCTACGGTAATAAAGTCAGGAATTGTTTTACCGGCCTCTTTATGTTTTTGTATTGCACGTGCCAATTCTTCAACAGAAGCTGCATCAGAGATAACAATTTTAAAGCCTACCGGTTTTTTTGAGATCTTTTGTAATCTTGAAATAAAGTCTAAAAGCTGTTCTGTTGTGTCTGCATAGGGAAACCTGTTTGGTGAGAAGATATCTTTGCCCTCTGGTACTCCCCGATAATAAGCGATGTCAGCAGTAACTTTTTTCCCTGCAAGTTTTCCACCGATCTGTTTTGCACCTTGGGCAATCTTTATTTCTGTCATACGGCAGAACTTCATCACTTTTTGGTATTTTTCGTCATCAAAATTACCATCTTTATCTCGAACACCGTAAAGATCTGAACTCATCTGAAAAATCATATTTGGTATCTCTTGTGGTACCTCTTTTGGAAATGCTTCCAGTGGTGCATCCCAGTTTACACGAAAAAGTACATGTGAAGTAGTATCATAGATGTAGGTGTTTTGTGTTTTTTTATTCAGAAGTGCATTTCGATACCATTTAAGTGCTATTTTTCTGTTAAAGAAAAAATCACCCATTTTAAAAAAAAATTCTGCATAGGGTGTACTTTTGACTATCTCAAGATATTTATCTTTTTCTGGATTGGGCTTGAGTGTAAAGAGGTGGTTGGATGTCAAAGAGCCTTCGCCGATGTTTATAGTAAGGTTTGAATCTCGCCCTGCAATACTGAAAGCACGAACAGCTTCAGGAGAGAGTGCACCATCACTCATAGCAGAACGGATAATAGGGGTGGGTGAGATGAAAGGATGCTCTCTGTTTTGACCGAATACAACACTTGTATCATCACTTACTTCACCTTCATTTAAAACACTTGAAGCATGCTTAATAATAAATCGTGAACCGGAAAATGGTTGATTTACTGAAAAAGATTGATAGTTTGGTCTATCTTTAGCAGCTTTGTAGACCCAGTCAACTTTGTCTTTTGATTCATAAAAAGTCTCTTCTGCAAAGTACTGGCGCAGTGGCTCACGCAGTGCTTCAAAAAAATAGCGAAAACGCCCAATTACCGGGTAGTTAATTAAAAGTGCGTGTTTTCTTTGTACATATTTGTCATAAAAGTATAAAACAGTGACAACAACTAGTAGTCCTAAGATGAAAAATTCTAAAAATTCTAGAAAAAGGTGCCAAAGAGTATCTACATAGTTGTCTGCTGCAATCATTATAAATCTTCTATATTTAGAGCTTGTTCTGTTTTATTTTCTAAGTCTTTTACCCAAATTGTGCCATTTTCAAGTTCATTTGAACCGATTACACAGCAGTATCGGGCATTAACTTTGTCTGCAGATTTAAGATGGTTTTTGAGATTTCTTGCACGATAATCACAGCTCGCTTTATCTGTTTTTCTTTTTTTCTGTGTGAGTGAAATGATAAGTTCAACGGCTTCATCATCCATAGCACCAAGAAAATAGCCTTCACGTGAGCCCTCAGGCATTTCAATAAGCTCTAACAGACGCTCGATTCCCATAGCAAAACCGACAGCAGGAGTAGGGCGTCCATCTAAAAATTCTACAAGGCGATCGTAGCGTCCGCCACCGGCAATTGCACTCTGACTTCCGATGTTGTCACTGACAAACTCAAAAGCAGTCTTTGAGTAGTAGTCAAGCCCACGCACGAGATTTGTATCTATCTCATACGCGATGTTGTTTGCATCCAAAATAGTTTTGAGTTTGTTAAAATCACTTTCACAGCTCTCACAGAGTGAACTCATGAGTTTTGGAGCAGTCTCATATAGAAATTGACACTTTTCATTTTTACAATCAAGCACGCGGATAGGGTTTGTTGACTTTCTTCTTTGACAATCTTCACAGATATCACGCTCAACACTCTCTATAAAACTGACTAGATTGTCACGATAAGGAGGCATACACTCTTTACACCCAAGAGAGTTAAGCTGTAAGCGGTATCCAATGCCAAGTTCACCTAAAATATCTGCAACCATCATAATCATAATAGCATCTTCATAAACACTCTCAACCCCAAAGCTCTCTACACCAAACTGATGAAATTCACGCAGACGACCTTTTTGTGGCCGCTCATAACGAAACATAGGTCCATGATAGAAAAAGCGGTGCGTTCCGCCTGCACGGTCAAGCTTATTTTGAATAAAGGCACGTACCACACCTGCAGTACCCTCTGGGCGAAGACAGACATCATTACCGCCTTTGTCCTCGAACTGATACATCTCTTTACCGACAATATCACTCGACTCTCCGACTGAACGCTTAAAGAGGGCAGTCTCTTCCAAAAGAGGTGTTTCAATATAATGAAATCCATATCTAAGGGCTACTTTTGTAGCAGTGTCTATAAAATATGTAAATCTCTGGGACTCCTCTTTACTGAGAATATCATTCATCCCTCTGAGTGATTTAATCATCTGTTTCCTTTGAAAATTGTAATGTAATCTTAGTAGTACAATAATATCATTTTTTCTCTTGTAAGGAGTTTAGGAGTTGATATTATTTAATATCTCTTTTGTTATATCTTCTATTTTTTTTGTAGCATCAATCTCTACAAGCTCGATATCAAGGAGTTTAGCAGCCTCTATAATAGCATCTTGAATAGCTAAAAGGTACTCACTGCCACGTAGTTCAATTCCATCAAGCTCTTTTTGTGAGAGACGGTACTCTAGCTCTTCTTTTGTCAGTTTGAGCAGAAATACTTTTTGCGGATAGATGCCATCTGTTGCAAATCTATTAAAATGCACTAGGGCAGTTTCACCAATTTCACCTTGCGTGAGAGCATAGGCAACACCACTGACAGCTGAACGATCAGAGATAATCATCTTGTCAAGATTTGGTTTTATGACCTCTTTTATGTGCTCAGCACGGTCTGCCAAAAAAAGTAAAAACTCTGCTTTTTTGCTTTGTGCTTTTGCACTGAGAACCAAAGAACGGATTTGGGCTCCAATGGCAGTTCCACCTGGCTCTTTTGTAATGATAGCATCAGGGTAGGCATTTTGAAGCGCTGCTATCTGTGTACTCTTGCCGGCAGTATCTATTCCTTCTATTGCAATGTACATGAATTCATACTCCCTATGATTAGTTGTACCTCACGTGGCAAAAGATGTTCTGTTTTGCCATTGAACTTTAGAAGGTTTCTTACTATGGAAGAGCTGATAAAAGCATGGTTGAGCTTTGGCATCAGATATACTGTCTCAATGCTCTCATCAAGAGAGTTGTTCAGATAACCAAGTTGCAGCTCATACTCAAAATCACTGACTGCTCGAAGCCCGCGTATAAGCACACCTGCATCGTGCTCATGTGCAAGTTCAACTGTAAGATTGTCAAATCCAACAACACGAACGCCATCTATCTCTTTGACAGCTACATTTGCCATATGAATACGCTCTTCAAGCGTAAACATCGGTTTTTTATCTTTTGACTCTGCAACAGCGACGATAACCTCATCAAAAAGATTACGGGCACGTTCAATAATGTCAAAATGACCGTTTGTAATAGGGTCAAATGTACCTGGATAGAGGGCAATTTTACGATCGCTCATTTAGTTCCACCTTTTATATAAATCATTTTCAATATCAAGTAAGTCAAACCATTTTCCTATGATGAAGTTTTCCATCTCGTCAAGTTTTTGCTGCTCTGAATAGTAAGCCATAACAGGAGGTGCTATGATGACACCTAAAGAGGCCAATTTATGCATATTTTCTAAAGCTATAGCTGAAAATGGCATCTCACGTGGAGCAAGTATGAGCTTTTTGTGCTCTTTTAACATAACTGCAGCTGCACGAGTGACCAGATTATCTGCTATACCACAGGCAATTTTTGCCAAAGTATTCATAGAACAGGGTGCAACAAGCATCGCTTCCACACCAAAAGATCCAGATGCTATTGAGGCAGAAATATCTTCATTTTTGTGTGTTATAACATTTTGCATCTCTTTTTGCAGCACGACTTCTGAGTGCTCAGACATTATAAAGTGCTTTTCAATCTCTTCTGGTAGTAGAGAGAGAGCCTTTAACCCAAGGTTTACTCCACTTGCACCACTTGTTGCAATAATTATTTTTCTTTTTTTCATCTAACTTCTGCTCTGTTTTTACCTATGACTCTCACATGGATTTTTTTCTTGTTTTGATTTACTACAGTGATAGTGTCTCCATATCGACCACTTTGCAATGCCTTTGCACCAAAAGTGATATAGACACCTTCATCTTGAAGATAAACATTGACATGCGAGCCTCTTTTGATTAAAAAAAGTCCGACTACATCTCTTTGTGTAAGCAGTGAGAACTTTTTAAGTCTGTGTTTTGCTTCATAGCGTGCTCTTGGTAGATCCATAAGAGGCATAGCTCTAAATTTTTCCAGTATTATACTCTTTTTTTTACAATTTAACTCTGATAACTCTTCGCCTTTTTCTATCTTCTTTTTTGTTTCATAAACATTTAATCTTGCGTACATATTATAGTTGAAAAAGATTTTTTTATTGTCCGGTGTTTTGATATATAAAACGCCTTTGCGTGAGAGATAGGCATTTCTTGAAAAGCCTACTTTATACTCTTTTGGTAGGTGTGTCATATATTTACTTGGAAGCAGGTCCACTTTTTCTATCTTTATATCTTTGTACTTTTCTTGGTAATACTCAATGAGACTATTTTTTATTTTATCTGTATTTATAGGGCTTTTTTGACTGAATTGCACATAGGCATGTTTTGCTTGAAAGTTTTTGTAACCATACTCTTTAAGTAATCTCAGAAGTTCTTTGCTTTTTACTCGTTTGGAGTGTCTTGATGGAGATATTTGAAATAAGCGTGCATCTTCTTTTGGACTGTTTACAATATCTGAGAGCATTATATCTTTACCTGTTACACTGTATTCATGTTGCAGTTCTTGATTTGCTTGCAGTGTTAAAAACAGCAGTGAAAGAATAAAGAGTGCTTTTGTGAAAATATGCATATTTCAACCCTTGTTTGTGCGGATTTTAGCATGAAAATACTTAATCTTAACGATATGCTAATATTAAACAAGTAATATAACACAACTATATTTCCTTTTAAAGGATCAACAGAGAATGAATAAAAAACTTTTTTTACCTCTTTTTGTTTACGCATCTTTGCATGCTATGAGTCTGGATGAGACAATTCAAAAAGCACTACAGCATAACAACTCTCTAAAGAAAATATCTTTAGAAGTTGAACAGTCAAAAGCCAACAGAGCATCTAAAAAAGCACAGAACTTTGGTCGTATTAATCTGATTGCTAATTATGATCACTATAACAATTCACGAACACTTGCACCACTTACACCTATGGATATTGTTAGTGGAGTGGATGGTGCATATAAGATTCCAACAACGAATGATTTGACAACTGCAGGAATTGCTTACAATGTAGTACTTTTTAATGGTTTTGCACAACAGAACTCTTATAAAATATCAGATATTTTATATAAAAATTCTATTATAAAATCAAAGCTTGGACATGAAGAGTTGATTTATAATGTGAGAACACTTTATCTCTCTTTACTCGCATTAGATGAACAACTTCAAGCGCAAGAGTCATACACAGCATCACAGTTTCAACTCTATGAAAAGATTGCAGCAGCCTATAAACTGGGAAGTAAGTCAAAACTTGATACATTAAAAGCAAAGAACTCCTATAAAGCAAGTCGTTCCAATGAAGATAAAATCCGCTCAAATATTGAGATACTGCGAGCTACACTCACGACACTTATCGGTGGAGAAGAGTTTGCAAATGAGGAGCCTCTCAATATAAATATCGAATATAAAGAAGATGCTGCGCCAAGTAGTATAGAAAATCTCAGCAGATACAGACTCTATGCACTTAAGAGTGATCTAGCAGCAAAAAAGGTCGAGAGTGCTTATGCAAGTTACTATCCAAAAATTGATTTTAGTTCTTACTATGGGTACAGCATGGGACCTAATGCAACGACAAACACCTCTCCCTTAACCAATACGACATATATCAACAAGGGTGACTTTAACAATGAGACAATCTGGCAGGTAGGATTGCACTTGAAATGGAATCTTTATGATTTTGGCTCGAAATCATCTCAGGTTCAAAAAGAGAAACTCGCACTTATGAGCACTAGACTTGAAGAAGAAGATATCAAGCTTGAAATCGATAAAAATCTAAAAGTAGCACGTAGTAAACTGACCCTTGCAAAGTCAGAGTACAATGCTGCACTTTCACAATATGAACTCCTGCATGAGATTGCAAAAGTTGAAGCAGTTAAGTATGAAAACAGTGCTGTGACATTGACAGATCTGCTTGATTCACGAGCAAAAGCTGAACTTGCCTATGCCAAAATGATTAACGCAAAGTATGAGTTTCAAAAAGCAAAATATTACATAGATTATCTGTTAGAAAGAGGAGAAAAGAAGTAGATGAAAAAGATTATAGCATTAGTTATTGTTGCAGTTGTTGTTGTGGGTGCAGGGATTTTTCTAAAAAAACAAAAAGATGCTGTTGCGCATTTGCAAACACCTAAAATGTATACACACAATGTAGATGTAGTGCATGCGCAGAATAAAAGAGTAGAAGAGAGTAGAGTATTTCTAGCAGAGATTGTAGCAACTAACAGTGCCTACATTGCATCAAAGTTCAGCGCAAATATCAAAAAGATCTATGTCAATGAGAATGATGTAGTCAAAAAAGGTGCACTGCTTATCGCACTTGATGATTCAGAGATAAAAGCGACATTGGCATCTCTGCGTCAGCAAAAAGTAGCTCTTGAAGCAGATTTAGACAATGCTAAAAATATCTTAGAGAGAAACAAAAAGCTCTTTGCAATTGCTGCAATATCGCAAGAAGCATATGATACATCCAATGTTGTTTATAAAAACAAGCTTTCAGCTTTAAAATCAGTCGATGAAAAGATAAAACAGACAAAATCACAACTCAAATACCTCAATATTCGAGCTCCTTTTAACGGTAGAGTCGGTTCAAAACTTGCAAATGATGGCTCTTTGGCACTTCCTGGAAAAGCACTTTTAACACTTAATTCTGATGACCAGAAATTACTCTTCTCTTTCGTAGATACAACAAAGCCTATCTTAGAGGGGCAAAAAGTTTATTTGAACAACAAGCTTATAGGAAAAGTTACAAAACGATATGATGATGCAAAGAATGCACTTTTGGTCGCAGAAGTGAAGCCTTTTAAAGCATTGCCGTATGCAAACAAATCTTTCAAAACGATTTCAGTTGTTGTTGACAGTGCTGAGGGCTGTACACTGCCACTTAATGCTCTCCTTCATAAAACAGACGGTGTGTATGCAATGCTCTATAAAGATAAAAAGTTCACTGCAAAAAAAGTAGATGTGTTACTTCAAAATGACCGTGAAGCAATTATATCCGAGTGTATTGAAGAGCCGGTTGCTACTGCATCAGAAGCAAAACTCTCTTTACTTCCAAGCTATGGTCAAGTAGTTGTAAATGAGGACAGATAAAAAATGAAAAAAAGATCTTCCATTGTCGATGTACTCTTACATCGACCTTATTTTATATTCTCTTTTTTAACACTTTTTCTCTTTTTGGGTGTTGTCGGATATCAAAAGATAGACAGAAAACTTTTTCCTGATTCAAACTACCCGACAGTTGCTGTTGTTATTGTAGAACCGGGTGCATCTGCAAAAAGTATTGCTACAAATGTCAGTATTCCTGTTGAAGAAGAACTCTATACGCTTGATAAGGTTCGTCGTGTATACTCAACTACGATTGATGAAGTGAGTGTTATCAGTGCCGAGTTTGAATATGCAAAAGGAATTGATGCCGCGACGAGTGATGTCAGTAATGCACTTGATAAGATAAAGTCAGAGCTGCCAGATTCTATTTTAGCTCCTAAAATTATTCAGATAACAGCAGCGACTGCTCCAATAATTACCTATGCAGTACGTTCCAAAGATGGCTCAATTCCATTAGAGGACATCAGACAGCTTGCAAAAACCGATATAAAACACCATATAATCAAGCTAAAGGGAATCGCAGATGTAGATGTTTTTGGTGGTTATGAAAAAGAGATTCAGGTTATCGTTGATAAAGACAAACTCGACAGATACAATCTTGATATTACGCGTGTTATCGCAGCACTTCGTGCAAATGATGATGATTTTGCGATAGGTTTTATTACAAGTCAAAAGAGTAGATATCTTTTAAAATCAAAAGGTAAAAGGGATAAAATCAATACTCTTAAGGGTATAGGAATCAATAAAGATATTACACTTGGTGATATTGCAAAAATCTATTTTGGGCACTATGAAAACTCTGCTGAGTATTTTGGTAATGGTAAGCAAGCTATTGCTATTGCTGTGCAGCGTGCAGAAAATGCAGATGTAATTAAAAGTATTGAATTGGTAGAAAAAGAGATAGAAGAACTGAAAAACAAGTATAAAAATATCTCTTTTGAAGTTACCGATACACAAAAAGATACTATTGTGCAAAGTACAACGAATATGTTTGAATCACTTCGTGATGCTATTGTGATGTCAACGATAGTTGTCTTTTTCTTTCTTGCCAGCTTTAGACAGGTTCTTGTTGTTCTTGTAACGATTCCTCTTGTGTATGCAACAACGATTGCCTTGATGTGGATAGTTGGAATCGAGTTTAATGTTGTAACATTGACAGCTATTATCTTAGCCCTTGGACTGTTACTTGATGATGCAGTTGTTGTTATGGAGAATATTGAGAGGCATTACCGAGAGCTCCATGATGAGATACATGAAGCAGTATACAGTGGGACAAAAGAGATAATGTTTGCGGACCTCTCTGGAACCATTACTACGATGATAGCGCTCTCACCAATGCTTTTTGTTGGTGGCTATCCACAAACGGTTTTTCAACCGCTTGTTGGAACGCTGCTTTTGGCACTTGCAGCTTCTTATGCTATCTCCATTACAGCAGTACCACTTCTTTCATTGAAGATTTTAACTCTCAAGCATCCTCTTATTATGAAAAGTGAAGCCTTTTTTGAAAAGATTACAGGAAGTTTTTCAAGAGGCATTTCGTCTTTCTTCTCTGGGGCTGTAAAAGCTGCAATAAATAACAAAGGTGTGGCAACAGGATATATCATTGCTTTACTTCTCTTATTTATAACAAGTGTAAAGGGTGTTATGCCGACCGTTGGACAGGAGCTGATGCCTCCAATGGATACGGGTGCGACTAAGATATCTATTACGGTCGATCCAAATCTACCGATTGAAGCAAGTCAGAAAATTGTAAAACAGGCAAATGAGATTATAAAAAAACAGGGTGAACTTCTGTATCTCTCGAGTGCTATCGGTAGTGAAGCAGGGGTACTTAGCATCGGTAGTGGAAGTGGGATTGACCATATTGCCATCACTGCAACCTATGTTGACAGATATCATAGAAAAGAGAGTATCTGGGAGATAGAGAGAAAACTGCGCAATGAGCTTAATAAGATAAAAAATGTCTATAGTGTTGATGTTGTTGATTATGGTGCAACAGCACTTGCAAGTATTCGTGCAAATCTTGATGTGACACTCTACAGTGCAGATCTGCAAAAACTGCAAATTGCTGGAGATATGGTAGAAAAAGCTATGAAAAAGACGGGTGGCATAGTGTCTATTTCAAAAACATGGGCCAATAATAAAAAGGTTTTTGAGATAGAGGTAGATGATAAAAAAGCAGCTCTTTACGGGCTTACAAATGCTGAGATATCAAAACAGCTTCAAATATTTACAAGAGGAGCAAAAGCAGCATCTTTTTATCTGCAAAACAGTGTAGATTTTGGAATCCGGGTATGGAGTGAGGAGTCAAAAAGAGACTCACTAGAAGATATTAACTCCTTTTTGCTTACTACTCCAAAAGGTAAAATACCTTTGATCGCAGTAGCAAATGTAAAACAAATTTCAGAACCGTCACTCATTACGCGGGAAGGATTACAATACACACTCAATGTTTATGGTTTTAGAGAAAAGGCAGCAATATCACATATAATGAGTAATTTTGATGCAGCATTTAAAGGGACACAACTTCCTGAAGGTGTTACAATGGAGCAAACAGGAGATATCAAACAGTTTAAAAGTTCTGCTGGGCGTATGGTTGGTGCTATTGGTTTTGCCGTTGTACTCATCTTTTTTACGCTTATTGCACTTTTTAACTCAATCAAAATATCATTAATGATTATTGTATCCATTCCATTAACGATAATCGGAGCTTCTTGGATGATGCTTGGTATGCATTATCACACTTCAATGCCTGCTATGATGGGGTTTATATTACTTTCTGGAATTATTGTAAACAATGCTATCTTGCTTATTCATTTTGCATTAGAGAAGATGCAAGAGGGTAAAACAAAAGCAGAAGCAATGCTTGAGAGTATTAAAATCAGAACAAGACCTGTTCTTATGACTGCGTTTGCAACATCTGCAGGTATGCTCCCTGTTGCAATGGGCTCAGCTATTGGACTCGAGCGTCTTGCACCGCTTGGGACTGTTGCAATCGGTGGTCTGATTGTTGGAACATTTTTAACACTGCTTTTTATTCCATTGATATTTATCTGGAGTGTTAAAGAAAATGATGCAAAAGATATGTAAAAGGATTTTTTGAGTTAAGTGGTACCAGCGGGGGGACTTGAACCCCCACAGCCGAAGCCAACGGATTTTGAATCCGTCGTGTCTACCATTCCACCACGCTGGCATAGTTGTTGGAGTTGAAATAATAGTCATATCTTACTTAAAAGTAAATAACTTTTTGCCGATTTGGCTCTAAATGGAACTTTAATTGCTATAATTTAGTCAATAGAAGAATATACTGTTTATATTTTAAAAATGGAGGCCTTGATATGCGTGTTACTATGAGTATGTACTATGACAGCATTTATGGATCAAATAACTCAAAACTCAACAAAGAACTTTTTGATGTTAACAAGCAAATTGCCTCAGGTCTTAAAATCCAATATGCAAAAGATGGTGTAAGAACTTTTACGGAAACGATGCGACTTGATAATGAAGTGACAGTTTTAGACCAAATAAAACAAAGTACAGAGAGTGGTTATAAAGTAGCAAATCAAACAGATGAAATCATGAATGAGTTTAATACTTCACTCAATAGAATGAGAACACTTTTGGTACAAGCAGCCAATGATACAAATGATGATACATCTTTGGATTCCATTGCTGATGAACTACGAGGAATTGAGAAAAACTTAAAAGGTTTGGCAAATACTTCTATTAATGGTCAATTTCTTTTTTCTGGTTCAGCAGTAGATACAAAACCTATTGCTGATGATGGAACGTATCAAGGAAATGATGATGCTATGAATTCTTTTGTCGGCTCGAACAATTTACAACAATACAATCTTAGTGGTTCTGATCTGTTTCTTGGTGAGGAAGTTTTAAGAAACCGAGAAGTAACTTCGAATGTAGTCCATGGAAATCTACTTGTTTCAGGTGAGCCACTCTCTTCTTCAAGTACCCTGCGTGAGCTAATGGGAGACAAAGACAATAACCCGGCAACTGTAAATACGGACTATTTTTATCTACGTGGTACTAAAAGTGATGGGACTGCTATCAAAGAAAAGATTGTTTTAAATGATACAGCAACAATAGATACATTGCTAAACAGAATAGGAACAGCATATGGGAATACTGGTACTGTTGATGTTGTTGATGTAAGCATGAACAGCAATGGACAAATTGTTGTAAAAGACAAGATAAAAGGCTCTTCAAAACTTGACTTTCATCTTGTCGGTGCCGTTGATTACAGTGGTGCTGGTACAGCAAATGTCAATGATATTGATAATTTAGATGCTGGAGAGACAGTTTATCCTCCTACAGGTGATTTGTATGTAAAAGAGTTTATGCAATCAGGTTTAACTCCTGCAAATGGTGCTGCAACTAATATACAGGGCTTGTTATATGATAGAACAGAGTTTTCAAAAGATGGGTTTTATCTCGCTTCAAGTACAGCACAAGTTGTAAAAAGTAACAATGCTTTTGCTTCTCCATCAACAAAGATTTCAGAAGTGGCAGACCTCACGCAAGGCAATCCAGGTACACTGGACGGTTCATCACTCAGTCTTGTGGGAATAGATGTCA
>NZ_SDID01000027.1 GCF_009192995.1 Sulfurimonas indica
ATTAAAAGTGACGTGCTCTACCAGCTGAGCTAACGAGACATAAACTCTCTTTGTTAAGAGGTCGAAATTATAGACAAATAGATACCATATGTCAAGAAAAACAGTGCTAAATTTTAAAATTTATGTGATTTTTGTAGATTAATAAGCAATTAAATAGTTTTTAACTACAATCGACTCTAAATATTAAGGTGTATGATGAAAATATATAAGGTTTTAACATTTTTTCTTCTTGCGATTTTCTTATTTACTTCATGTGCACAAAAAGTAAGAATCAAAGCACTTGAACCAGCAGAAGTTGACAGGATTTCAGAGACAAAAAAGATAGCCGTACTGAGTTTTAAAAATGATCGTGTCGGACTCTCTAGAAAGATAGAAGCACAGCTTGCAGGTTTTCGAATAAACAATAAGAAATATTTTACTATTGTAAGTAGAACAGATATCAATACGATTATAGAAGAACAAAAACTTCAAAGCAGTGGTTTGGTAGATGAGGACAGCTCAGTAAAAGTAGGAGAGCTTATCGGTGCTGAGGCGATTATCTCAGGTGATGTTAGACGTCCTACAAAGCAGGACAGTTATTATTATGAACCGCGTGTCAAGTGTGCCAATACGAAGTGTAGTGAACTAAGATATTACAATGTGCGTTGTGTGAAAAGAGTTGTGGGACTTGCTGCTGAGATACGTGTTGTAGATGTCTCACGTGGAGATATAATTTTTGCAGATACACTCAGCAGAAACAGAATCTTTAAACATTGTAATGATGATTCACGGGCACTTCCTTCTGTCTCCATTGCTGCACAAGATATGGCAAATGCACTGGCACGAGAGTTCACATATAAACTGACACCGCATTACCGGGAATTTTATGTCACTCTTTTAGAAGATCCGGACTTGGACTACACATCCCAGCAAGAGAAATTTTTAAAGTTTGCCCTAGAGTACATTGAACAAGCAAGATATGATAAAGCCGAGCAGCTTTTGACACGTCTAATAGACTCAACAGATGGAAAAAGCTATGTTGCTTTTTATAATCTGGGAGTGATAAAAGAGGCTGAAGGTAAGTATGAAGAGGCAAAAGAGTATTATGAGTATGCTGATAATCTTATGGTTGAACCTGTCAAAGAGATAAATGAGGCTATTGTACGTATAAATACTTTAATAGCCAAAAGAAAGAAAACTTTAGAACAATTAGGAAAATAATGAAACTGTTTTATATATGTTTAGCCTCAATAGTATTGTTAAGTGGATGTGGCAAATTAAAGGAGCGTATAGTTGTCAAAGAAAAAACACTGCCCTCTTGGTATATGCAGCCTCCAGCTTCCAATGCAAGAGAGATTTATGGTGTAGGTGAGGGCAAAGACAAACAAGAAGCGCTTTCAAATGCACTTGCTTCATTGCTGGCAACGCTGAGTGTTTCCATCTCTTCAAAGTACAGTGCTAAGAGTGTTGTGCGTAAGGGTACAGTAAACAGACATGATGCGACATACGTCAATGAGACACAAAGTGAAGTTCAAAAGATTCGTATCAGTAGCTATGAAGTATTGCAGTCTGCCAAACTTGGATTTAAAAAGTATGCAGTTCTGATTAAAGTAGATAGAATGAAGTTTTTTCAAACACTGCAAAAAGAGATAGACCAGGAATTTGCACTGATAGCTTCATGGGAGAAAAACAGAGCAGATAAAAATGCTCTTGAGCAGTTGTCATTTTATAAGAAAGCACTGCAAAACTTGAGTGATTTGCAAAACAGACTACTCGTGATGAGTGTTTTAAATGAAAGATTTCAATCACAAAAATATTTGCAAAAGTATGAGAAGCTACGAAACAAAAGAGATAAACTTTTACAAAGCATAACATTTTGGGTTGTATCAGACTATAGACCATTAAGTGGACCGATTGAAAAAGGGCTGAGCTCGAAAAAACTCAAGATAAAAAATCTTCACAATGCGTATCACTTTACAATCTATGTAGATTCAAATATGCAAAGAGCAAGCTCTTATGGTTTTTACATTGCAAGAGCACAGATAAACATCGCTACAAAAGACAACAGTGGAAATATTCTAGCAACGAATTCACTCAACATTACAGGACAATCTTCCCAAAGTTACAGTATTGCTAAACAAGATGTCGCAAAAAAACTCTCCAAGCAAATAGATAAAGAAGGCATTGCAAAAATACTCAATTTAGACATTTAGGAATCATTTACTACAAAGGAATATACTTTCACTATATAGATATAAAAAAGGTAGTGAAGATATGATTTCTAAGATTGAAAATATAAAAAAAGAGGTTGCAAAAGTTGTCGTTGGGCAAGAGAAGATGATAGATTCTCTTCTGATTGCTCTTTTATGTGAAGGACACATTCTTATCGAAGGTGTGCCCGGACTGGCAAAAACAACAACAGTAAATGCACTCTCTAAAGCACTTGGACTTGACTTTAAACGTGCACAGTTTACCCCTGACCTTTTACCATCAGATATTTTAGGTGCTGAGATTTATGACCCGCAAAATAATCAGTTTAAAATTAAAAAGGGGCCTATCTTTACCAATCTTTTACTTGCTGATGAGATCAACCGTGCACCGGCAAAAGTTCAGTCTGCACTGCTTGAAGTGATGCAGGAAAAGCAGGTAACCATTGGTGATACTACTTTTAAGATCGATCTTCCTTTTTTCGTTATGGCAACACAAAACCCGGTAGAACAAGAGGGAGTTTATCAGCTTCCAGAAGCACAGCTTGACCGTTTTATGCTCAAACTTGTCGTGGGCTATAACACGAAAGAAGAAGAGCTTGAGATTGCACGCCGTATATCAAGTGGCAACATGGAAAATATTATGCCTGTCATTGATAAAAGCGAGCTTGATGCCATTAAAGCTGCTGTACGTGATGTACATGTCGATGCTGAGGTTGAGAAGTATATGATAGAACTTGTCAATGCAACAAGATATCCAGAAGAGTATGGTCTAGAAGATATTAAAGATTTCATACAGTTTGGAGCATCTCCGCGTGTAAGTATCGATATGTTCAAAGCTGTCAAAGCGATGGCATTTATGCGCGCAAAAGATTTTGTAACACCTGTTGATGTTGCCTACATCGCAAAAGAGCTGATGCGTCACCGTATCGTTTTAACATATGAAGCAGAGGCTGAAGGTATCACAACAGATGAAATCATTCAAAAAGTGCTTGAAGCGGTAGCAATCCCATAAGGCGGCAAAAGTGAGCAAACTACAAAAAATACTTGTTCGGGCTCGCCGTCAAGTCTTCTCGGAAATGGTTGGAAACAATCCTTCCATTTTTCAAGGAGAAGGGTATGATTTTATCGAGCTGCGTGAGTATATGCCGGGTGATGATATTCGTCATATTGACTGGAATATCACCGCAAAACTGCAAAAGCCCTATATCAAAATATTTCGTGAAGAGCGTGAGCTTAATGTCGTTGTAGCATCTATGCTTAACGGAAGTGTACATTTTGGTTCAAAACGATTTAAACAGGATGTCATCGCAGAGATCATTGCGATGCTCAGCTTCTCTACGATAAAAAACGGTGATTTGCTAAGCTCGTATATCTTTACAGATAAGCTAGAGTCTCATCTCAAACCAAGTAAGAAGCTTTTTTCTGTGCATAAAAATGTTGATGAGGTAGTGAACTTTGAAGCTTTGAATCACAAAGCAGATTATAAAGTGCTTGCAGATACGCTTTTTAAACGACTAAAAAGGAAGTCCCTCATTATTGTAGTGGGAGATTTTTTTGAGATTCCTGATTTTAAACTTTTGGCAAAAAAACATGAAGTTGTTGCTGTTGTTGTACGGGATATCTTAGAAGAAAAACCACCGAAAATGGGATTTGCTTCACTCATTGACCCAGAGAGCGGTAATGTTTTAGAAGGTGATTTTAATGATGCAACAGTAGCTTCATATGCAAAAAAAGTGACTCTGCATGACCGAGAGCTCTATGCTACATTTAGAAAGCATCATGTGCGTTTTACCAAAGTTTATACACATGAGAGTGTTGGTGTGGCACTCAGAAGATTGTTTGAGGGTAGATAAGATGCAAAATATACAAACGCAAGAGATACCACTTCATGATATCAAACCACTGCTTGAGATAGAGGATTATTCGTTTTACTATTTTGTAGGCGTGCTTGGTGTTGGAACTATTATCATTCTTAGTGGAATCTATCTGTTATATAAGTATTTTAGTGCAAAGAAAAAGTTCAATCTTCGAAAAGAACATTTTAACCTTCTGCAAGATATTGACCTGCATGAGACAAAAAAAGCTGCATATAGATTGACAGAGTATGGTGCGACCTTTGCAAATGACAGCCAGCGGCATCAAAAAACCTACCATGATATGCTTGAGCATTTAGAGAAGTACAAGTATAAAAAAAGTGTTGATGATTTTGACAGTGAAACACTACGAATTATAGAGTTGTATAGAGGTATGATAGATGTTTGATGGAATCTATTTTGAATTTCCAAAAATAGCCTTTGTAATCTTCTTTTTTATTGCGTGTGAAACACTTTGTAAGATGAAGCTTCCATCCATCTACTTTCCTCACGCAAGCCAATTTATGAAAAGCAATATTGCTACATCAAAACTGTTGTTTTTTCTAAAATGGATAGGAATAGTGATGCTGATCTTAGCTTTGATGTCTCCGGTCAAAGATGAACCTTACGAGCTTACACCAAAGCAGGGGCATGAGATAGCTTTGATTTTAGATGCATCCCAGTCAATGGAGGTACGAGGTTTTGATATGAATGACCCGATGGCGACACGTTTTGATGTCGTCAAAAAGATAGTAAGAGATTTTATACAAAAACGAAAGAGTGACAACATCGGTCTTGTTGTCTTTGGAGTATACTCCTTTATCGCTTCACCACTTACCTATGATGAACATATACTCTCACGTATAGTTTCACAGCTCCAAATCGGTATGGCAGGAAAATATACTGCACTCTATGAAGCATTGGCACAAGGGGTCAATCTCTTAAAGATCTCCAAGGCAAAATCAAAAGTAGCGATTTTACTGACAGATGGATACTCTACTCCACAGGTTGACAAAATCCCTCTTGATGTTGCTATAGATTTGGCAAAAAAAGAGGGCGTGAAGGTGTACCCTATCGGTATAGGCGGACCAAATGAGTACAATCGTGCAGTACTTGTTAAGATTGCAAAAGAGACAGGCGGTGTTGCATTTGGTGCTTCGAGTGCAGATGAACTTAAAGCTGTTTATGCGAAGATCGATGCACTGGAGAAGAGCGATATTAAAAATGAGACCTTTACTTACTTGAAATATTACTACTTCTATCCACTCTTTATAGGACTAATTTCATTGATGCTTTACATCTATCTGAGAAATAAAAGAGGGAGTGCATAATGAGTTTTTTACATCCAGAATTTTTATACTATATGCTACCACCACTTTTTATCTTGTTCGGATTACTTTTAACACAAAAAGAGGCTCAGGCAACTTTTTTTTCTGAGGAGGTGATGGATAGACTGCGTGTAAGTGCCAATACCTTGACACTCAAAGCAAGAAATGCACTTTTTATGCTTATTGGTATTTTACTGATTTTTGCACTTGCCGGTCCGGTTATCAAAGAAGGAAAAATAGAGATAAAAGCCAAAAGTGCGGACATTATGATAGCACTTGATATCTCAGACTCCATGCTGGCAACGGATGTCTATCCAAATCGTCTAAAACTAGCCAAACAAAAGGCTTTGGAATTTTTACGTCTCGCACCAAATGAGCGTATTGGCATCATTGCGTTTGCCAAAAACTCCTATCTGGTCTCACCGCTTAGTTTTGACCACGGGGCTGTGGCATTTTTACTCAAAAATCTTGATACAAACTCCATAACAGAGCAGGGAACAGACCTGATGTCGATGCTTGAAGTAGTGGACAGAAGCATTAAAAATGAGTCACGCAGATATATTCTGCTTTTGAGTGACGGCGGCGATGTCGAAGATTTCTCACGTGAGATAGCGTATGCAAAAGAGCATAATATTACTGTTTTTATTTTAGGTATCGGAACAAAAAAAGGAGCACCTATCAAGCTTGAAAATGGTGAGTTTATCAAACAAAACGGAAAAATAATTTTGACAAAACTCAATGAAAAGATAGCTGACTTGGCAACAAAAACAGGTGGTGTTTACATAGAGGGAGTGAACTCCAACAGTGATATAAAAGCAATGTTGCGTGAGATAGAGGCAAAAGCGAAGAAAAAAGAGATGAAATCAGAAGAGATAGAGAAGTATATCCCACTCTTTTACTATCCTGTAGGACTTGCGCTTATTCTTCTGCTTATTGCTACATCATCTATGAGTAAACGAAAAAAAGTAGATGTACCATCTATGTTTCTGTTGGCTCTTATATTTTTTAATGCTCCTAGTGCCAAAGCAGGTCTTTTGGATTTTGTAGAATTAAAAGACGCAAAAGAGGCTTATAAGCATCAGAACTATAAAAAGTCAGCACAATATTTTGATGCCTATGCGAAAAAATCTGACAGTGGAGAGGCCTACTACAATGCAGGAAATGCACTCTATAAACAGAAAAAATATAAAGAGGCTTTAGAGAGTTATAAAAAGGCAACGTTCAGCAGTCGTGAAGCACGCGCGAAGAATTTTGCGAATATGGGAAATGCTCATGCCAGACTCGGGAGTGAAGAAGAGCTGAAAAATGCGATAAAAGTATATGAAGAGTCCTTGAAGCTCAAAGAAGATAAAGAGGTTCGTGAGAACTTGAAAGCTGTGAAAAAAGCGCTGCAGAAAAAGCAAGAGCAAAAAGAGCAAAATAAACAAAATAAGCAAAACAAGCAACAGAACAAAAAGCAGCAGAATCAAAAAGATCAAAAGAATCAACAGCAGCAACAACAACAGCCACAAGAGCAGCAAAACAATAAAGATAAAAACAGAGAGAACAAACAACAACAGCAGCAGAACAAACAAGACCAACAAAATAAGCAGAGTCAGCAAAATGACAAAGAAAAAAATCAGGAGAGAAAATCTCAAAAGCAGAGTGAAGAAGAGAAGAAAAACCAGGAAAAAAATGCTCAAGAACAAAAGAAAAATGAGCAAGAACAAAAAGATAAAGAGCAACAGAACAAGTCGAAAGAAAATGCAAAAAAAGCCAAAGAGAAACTCAAAGAGTTAAAAGCCAATGAAGAGAACAAAAAACAAGATAAAAAAGAAAAACAGGATGCTTCAATGGCGCAGATGAAAGATATGAAAGATAAGATGAGTGATGCTGAAGAGAAGAAGTGGCTTAAAGCTTTAAACTCGCAACAAAACTCCTATCTGTACAGATTAAACAAAGAAAAACCTATAAAGGAAGACCAAAATGAAAAACCTTGGTAAAAAAATATTTATACTATTAACATTTTTAACTACAACAATCTATGCAAGTGTCACAGCACGTGTTGAACCACCTGTGGTTTACAGTGGTGAGACTGCAACCTATGTACTGACAATCACTGGAGAGAAGGTCCATAAGCCGGTACTTACAGATATCTGTGGCAATGATATTATAGGTTCAAGTTCACAGACCAGCATAGAAATGGTCAATATGGATTATAAAAAAAGTTATGTTCTCTCGTATGAATTTGTACCACAAAAGAGCTGTGTCATAGCACCAACGGATGTTGAGATTGATGGCAAGATGGAAAAATCAAATGAAGTAAAAGTCGTGGTAAAACCTGCATCACAAGATAAAAATGCGGCTTTTCTCCTCTCACTCAAAGTATCGAAGAGTGATGTTTTTGTCGGTGAGCCCTTTATTTTACATCTTGAATTAAAGCAAAACAGACGTGCAGCTGTTGTGGACAGTAAGTTTATAGAGCCTGATTTTAAAGGGTTTTGGGTAAAAGGCAAATCTCAGGCCACAAGAGAAGAGACTCCCGAGTATATCATTACACGTGCTGATTATAAATTAGCAGCACAAAGAGAAGGAAACCTGACAATCAAACCTGCACAGCTTCGCATCGCATCGCGTGTGAACCGTCGTGATATGTGGGGCTCTTTTATGCCGCAGGTAAAGTGGAAAAACTACTACTCCAATGAGGTGCAAATTCATGCAAAACCACTGCCAAACAATGCAGAAATCGTAGGAAATTTTACAATATCTGCCGAAGCAAACAAGCAAGAGATAACACCAAATGAGGCTGTAAATGTAACTGTTACTGTAAAAGGTGAGGGGAATTTAGAAGATATTGAGAGTTTTAAACCTTACATAAATGGTGTCAATGTTTTTGATGAGAAAATCGAGATTCATGGTGATACTCTCACCCAAAAACTTGCATTTGTCTCTGATAAGGATTTCACAATCCCACCTTTTAAACTCGCTTTTTATAATCTAACAACAAAAAGGGTGGAGCAGATAAAGACAGAGCCGATTCACATCAAAGTTAAAGGATCTGCTAAAACGACAACATCACTAAATATCAAAAAAGATGAAGCGCCAAAACTTGTTGTAAAAAAAGCACAAGAGCAGAGTGTGACTGCTGGTAGTGCTTTTTCTTATATCTGGCTGATTATTGCTTTTGTTGTCGGTATCATAGTCGGAGCAGTATTGATGCTTACGAAATCATTTCAAAAAGCAAAAAAAGAGAAACGTTTTAACATCAAAGATGAAAAACTACTCCTCTTAAAACTCTTACCATACAAAGACAGTGATAAAGATGTCAAAATTATTGTTGATACTTTAGAGGGAAATCTGTATGGAGATAAAAAAGAGAAAATTGATAAAAAACTTTTAAAAGAGGTTTTAAAGAGGTACGATATTTCTTAGAAAATATCGTGCAGTTTATTGGCGTCAGCCATCTCCTTGTGAACTTTTTCCCACTCATCATTTTGAATATTTTTTTTCATGGTATTGAGCTCTTTTTGGAAAAGCTCTATTGCTTCAAGAAGGTTCTCTTTGTTCTGTCTGAAGATATCTTCCCACATATTCGGAGAGGATTTGGCAAGGCGGCTCATAGAACGGAATCCACCGGCTGCGAGTGCTAAAATATTGTCTCTTTTTTCTTGTTTCATCACTGTATTTGCAATAGAGTAAGAGACTGCGTGAGGCATATGAGAGATAAATGCGGCATGTCTGTCATGTTCGTTTGATTTCATAAAGTACTTTTTCATCTTCAGTGCTTTAAATATCTTACGAGCCACTGCTCTTTGGTGTTCACCGCTCTCTTCCAAGTCACAGAGTACTACGACTTTATCTTCATAAAGTCCTTCAAGTGCTGCGTGAGGACCGAAGTTTTCAGTTCCGGTCATTGGATGTGCCGCTACAAAATTCTTGCGAATTTCATGAGGCACTGCTGCTACAATCTTTGCTTTTGTACTTCCAAGGTCAATGATAGTCGCATCTTTTTGGACATCTTTTAAATCCTGTAAAGCGGCAATGACACCATTTACAGGAATAGCTAAAAAGATAACATCATATCTCTTTACCTCTTCAAAAGAGACGATTTTTTCTACAAGTTTAAGTGAAAGTGCATCTTTTTGATGCTTTTTATTGTGGTCGTGTCCAACAATTTCATCAATAAAATCTAATTTTTTAAGACTTAGTGCCAAAGAACCACCCATAAGTCCAAGTCCAATTATTGCTACATTCATTTTCTTTCTTTTTGTTGAATTTGCAAAATTATACTAAATTTACTTAATATTAACCTCATAATGGGTAAAATCTCTTCTAATTTTAACTATGGAATTTTAATGAGAATACTTTTATCAATCTTTTTTATCCTGTTTACAAGCACGCTATCCGCTGAAGTTGTGAAATCAATTCAATTTGACGGTATGGTTCACATCTCAAAAAATGTGGCTTTACGAATGTTACCTTTTGAAAAAGGTGATGATATCAGTGAAGAAGAGGTTGATACGGCAATAAAAAAATACTTTGATCAAGGTTACTTCAACGATATCTGGGTTGAGTTTGAAAATGGGGATCTGACTTTTTATTTCAAAGAAAAATCTATCATCTCTCAAGTTGAACTCAAAGGCTGGAAAGAGAATGATGAAGATATCAAAGAAGCCGTTATCCAGATAAAAAAGGGTACGCTTTATGATGAAAAGAAGATTGAAGCTGCAAAAAAACGCATTATCGAAGCTATCTCTCAAGAGGGTAAAATTGACTCTGTAGTTGAAGTAAAAACAACATACCTCGAAAACGGTAGTATCAAAGTAACTTTCATTGTCAATGAAGGTGAAGAGATTACTATTGAGAAGATTGATTTTTCCGGTGTTTATGGATTGGACCCGGATGATTTTGATGATGTCATTGCCAATAAAGAACATCAGTTCATGGGATGGTTCTGGGGTCGCAATGATGGGAAGATGTCTCTACGTGATTTAGAGTATGATAACTTGAGAGTCCGTGACTTGTATATGCAGCATGGATATTTGGATGCCAAAGTTGATGAACCGTTTGTACGTGTAAACTTTGACAGTTATATGGCAGATATGAGTTATCAAATAACAGAGGGTGAGCAGTACTCCATCTCAAAAGTAACGATTTATCAGACAAAGCATGTTATTGACAATGCAAAGATAAAAGAGCTTATCTCACTGCAAGAAGGTGATATCTTTAATGTTAAAAAATTCCGTGAAGATTCAGAGAAGATAAAAACACTCATAGCAGATAAAAGTTATGCTTTTGTTCAAGTTGTACCTGATTTGAAAAAAGATAAAGAAAAAAGAACTGTTGAAGTAGTCTTTCGTGTTATGCCTGGAGACAAAGTAAAAATCAGAAATGTACTTATCTCTGGAAATACTCGAACACTTGATAGAATCATTCGCCGTGAGCTTTATCTTGGGCCTGGAGATATGTACTCTCTTACAGATTTAAAAGATTCTCGTAATTCACTAGGACGTCTGGGATTTTTTGACAGTAATACCATTGAAGAGAAGCGTATCGATAATCATACAATGGATCTGGTTGTAAAAGTAAAAGAGGCACCGACCGGAAATGTCCAGCTTGGTGGAGGATATGGTTCATATGGAGGACTTCTTTTAAGTATTGGTGTCAATGACAGAAATATCTGGGGTTCAGGTATAAATGTCGGTGTCAAAGCTGAGAAGTCACAAACTTCACAGAGTTACTCATTCAATATCTCAAATCCGAGACTCAATGACAGTGACTTTAGCGGTAACTTCTCAATCTATCATTCTACATATGATTATAATGACTATACAACACTTACAGATGGTGCATCTATCGGTACCGGACATAGATTTTCCCGTCATATTACAGGATATCTTGGGTATGGTTATTCGAAAAATGATTATGAATTCGGTGCAGACTTTAATGCTTCACAATATGGAAGTACATACTATTTTGAAGCCTACAATAAAAGTTCTGTCACGATGAGTGTGAGTTGGGACTCTACAGATGATTATTATCTGCCTCGTGAAGGTTTTACACTTTCACAAAGTTTTGAAAAATCAGGTCTTGGTGCTGATGCGGACTTCTTAAAATCAAGAACAAACTTTGCAAAATATATAGGACTCGATGAATATGTGGGATTTGATGCGATTTTCAGATACAAAGCGCGATACTATGCACTTATAGATAACGGCTATATTCCACTGGCAGAAAAATTCTATATGGGTGGTATAGGCAGTGTCAGAGGATATGAGTCTTACTCTATCTCACCTATGATTGCCGATGATACAGGGACCGATACCTATAATGGTATTCCAATTAGAAGAATTGGGGGAACACAGACTTTTTCAAACAATATTGAAGTGAGTTTTCCTCTGATACCAAAAGCAAAAATGCGACTTGTAACATACCTTGACTGGGGAATTATTTCTGATAATATCAGTGCAAATATTTTAGATGGTACAAACAATCAATCTCGTGCCGGTTATGGAGCAGGGTTGGAGTGGTTCTCTCCTGTTGGACCAATTCAATTGATGTTCTCAAAAGCTATCAACGCACAAGTGAGTGATAAAACATCAAACTTCGAGTTTACGATGGGACAGCGCTTCTAAGAGCTAAAAATAACGTTGAAGTGCTGGTCTCTACACTCTAGCTTCGCAACTGCATGTTGTGAAAGATAGAGCTTCTCTTTGGAGCTTATCTTTAAAATCCCTTTTTCAAACTCCATTTCAAAGTCAATATTTCTAGGACGATGACTCAGCAGTGCTATAGAGAGTGAAAGTATATAACTAAGTGAATGAGTAATATGCGCATTATCCGGTAGGAGTTTTGCATAGAGCTGCAGATGTGTATCGGATGGGAGTTTGTTTTTTGCATACTTTGTCAATGTTGATATCAACATAATATTATGATGGCTAAAACCATACTCCAAAGCACTCTGAATAATATAATAGCTGTGTTTGTTTTGTGAGTAAAAATGAACATTACTACCCGCAGGATAGAGTTTAGCTGCAATGGTAAGGATACGTTTATATTCTGTATCAAGATTAAAATATTCACTTGTGAGTGTAAAGATTTTTTTACTTAAAAGTGCAAGATGGTTTGAGAATGTTTTGTCTTGAACATAGGAGTCTAAAATATAGCGTACTGAGGTATTGTAGTTCTGTGGAAACTTATGCCGTGAATTTCGAAGCAGGTCTGAGAGGTATACTCCCTCACGCACACCGACACCACTTGTAATGATCTTTGAGATAGCAATCTTCTTCATAAGTCTCTGCAGTATCAAAGCACCGGGTTTTATAACATCAAAACGATTACTTTTAATGAAAAGTGCTAACAGCTCTTCATCACTTTTTGTCTGCAGCAGACGTTTGAGATAATCTTTAAAAGTGTTACTGTTGTACTCAAAGGCATGGAGTTTGTTGAGTGGATAGAGAGACTCTTTTAAGATTGCATTTGAGATGGCACGAAAAGTTCCTCCAATTCCAATGAGCGTTGTAAGTTTCGATGTATCTGGAAGCTTATCAAGTTCACTATCAATATAAGCAACGGCACCATCAATATCATCTTTATCAAAGAAGAGTTCTTTAAGACGAACAGTACCAAGTTTTAAAGAGAGTGTATCAGTGACTGAGTCTTCATTGATAAAAGCAAATTCAGTGGAGCCCCCACCTATATCGATACTTAATGCTGATGTTTGTTTTGGTAGAAGATTTGCACAGGCAATAGCTCCAAAATAGGCTTCCTTTTCCCCTGAGATAACCTTTATATTGAGTTTTAGCTTATGTTTAACTCTTTGAAGAAACTCCTGTTTGTTTGGAGCATCACGCAGTGCAGAGGTCGCAACACAAAGAATTTTTCTGACTTTAAAAGAGTTGGCAATACTTAAAAAATCGCTGAGGGCATCAAATGTGCGCTGCATAGGAGTTTCTTGTAGCTCTCCGTTATGTTTGTAGGCATTTTGGGAAATTCTGACTTTTGATTTTTCTTCGTGGAGGAGATGAAATGCGTATCTTGAAGTTTTTTCATAAACAACCATTCTAACAGAGTTAGAACCGATGTCTATGATGGCAACCCGCTTAGCCAATTATAACTCTTCGTTCTCTTGGAGTTGTTTATATTTAAATTGAAGTTCTGCAATAGTTTCTACATTGTCTTTATCTGGAACTATACAATCAACAGGACAAACAGAGATACATGCAGGCTCATCATAGACACCTACACACTCAGTACAGCGATCAGGGTCAATATAGTAAATTGGGTCACCCTCTTCAATCGCAATTGTCGGACACTCTTCACGGCAAGCATCACATGCTATACACTCTTCATTAATTATTAATGCCATATTTAAAAACCTTATAAATCTATACTTATTTAATTCGTGAGAGATTTATAACAAAAGTAAGCTTTATTATTTTTGAAACGCTTTTAATTCCTTGGAAGAATACAAGATAATTTCGAATTTAGCTCTAAAGAAGCAACTGTACCATCAACTCCATCTGTTCTGTTTTTAATACTGATTTTTGCGCCAAGTGCATCGGCAGCACTTTTTGCAAGGAAAAGCCCGAGTCCGACACCACTTTTATTTCCCTGGCGTTTAAATAGTGCAAAAAGATCAACACTCTCATCGATACCACATCCTTCATCGATAACCTCGATGCGAAGACCATAGGAACCTTCCTGACTTCGTAAAAGTACACTTTTGTCCTTTGGCGTAAACTTAAGTGCATTTTGTAGAAAATTCTGAATGATTTGATTGAGAAGACTTACCTGCAGTGTCGCCATATAACCATCGGGTTTAAAATCCATAATGAGTTTTTTACCCTCATTTTCAGCAAGTAGTTTAAAATCATCTGCTTTTTGTTTTAGAATCCCAATCACATCGACTTCAATAGGTTTATCAAGTTGGGCTCCCTCTTGACGTCCTATATTTAAGATGTTGGAGACGATGATATTCATTTCATCTATTGTCTTATTTGTTGTTTTAAGGGCATCTATATATTCTTCAGGTGTACGTTTTTTAATGAGTGTTACCTGATTTTTGAGTTTAATGACAGCAAGTGGAGTTTTTAACTCATGCGCTGTACCAATAAAAAGTTCCTTTTGGTACTTTACAAAGTTCTGAATTCTGGCAATGAGGTGATTGATGGTTTCCCCAAGTGGTTCAAATTCTTGTGGCAGTGTATTGAGGTCTATTGGCTTGATAAGATGCTCATTCATATTTGAAAGCTTTTGCGAGAGCGTCTTGATAGGATTTACAAGCATTTTTGAGAGCATTACTGCATAGATGATAACAAGTAGGAATCCTGCAATATTAATGATGAAGATATAGTGTAGAATCTTATTTAGGAGTTTTTTTGTCAGTGTTACATCTTTTGTGATTTTAAGATAGCTTGTCTCTTTTAATTTAAATGGATAGATAAGAGTCAGGTATGTCTTTTTATCTTTTGTAATTTCATAGACATCCATATCCCCCATAGTTTTTTTTAAGTAGATTACTTCAACATTAAGAGAGAGAAAGTTCTCAGAAACAGCTTCTTCAAAACTAAATACAGATTTAAAGTTGGCAATATTTTTTGCGTAATGGATTAGTTCTTCTTTTTTCTCATCATAAATAGATTTTTCTATGTAAAAGTATAAAACAGAGGAGAATATAAAAATTAAAATTGCGGAAGAGAAAATAAGTTGGATTAGAAAGCTTTTTCTAATACTCTTTTTGGAAAACATCTATAATCCCTTTAAAAAATTTAAGGGATTATAGCATTCTTTGGATTAAACTTCTTTAGGGAAGCAGAAGCGATATCCACGACGACGAACAGTCTCGATCGTTGTGATAGAGAGTGGTTTGTCCATTTTTTGTCTAATCTGGTTGATTGCTACCTCAATTACATTTGGAGTAACAAGCTCTGGCTCTTCCCAGATAGCATCAAGAAGTTGCTCTTTTGAAACAATTTGATCACGGTGACGAGCAAGGTGCGTAAGTACTTCAAAAGGTTTTCCTTTGAGTTCAATTTCTGTCTCTTTGTAAGTGATCTTTTCTTCTTCAGGGTTGATTGTTAAATCTTCAATTTCGATGATATTACTTCCACCAAAACGTAAACGTGCTTCAATACGAGCAACCAGTACATCAAAATCAAACGGTTTTCTGATGTAATCATCAGCACCGGCACGAAGTGCTTCGATTTCACTCTCATTATCATCTCTAGCTGAAAGAACAACAACAACAGTTTTAGGAGTATTTGCTTTGATATCACCAATGATATCTACTGAATTTCCATCTGGAAGCATCCAGTCCATAAGAACTAAATCGTAGTTACGGATGTCAAGGTAATACTCACCATCTTTTAGTGTTTCAACAACATCGCTTTGGTAACCAAACTCTTTTAGTCCCTCTGCAAGCATTTTATTTAATGTTACTTCATCTTCTATAATAAGAATACGCATTCATTATTTCCTATTTCTAATATTTTGGCGGAATTGTATCATAATTTTAGGTTACTTTAAAGTTTTTTTCAATTTTTTTTAAAAAAAAATGAAGTTTGGATTAAGAATCAAATAGATACTGTTCCTCTACAGATACCCTACAGTTGGGAAGTATAGAGGGTTTTGTTATTTTTAGATGAAGGGTGTTGATCTTTGAAAAATTTTCTTTGAGTAATTGTGATAAGTCTTCTAAAGCATCTTCTATTAAAAGATATTTTTTATTTTTCATTGCAGTTTTTATAAACTCTGTAACATCTGCATAGTTTATAAAATCATTTTTATATTTGTAATCTATAGTGAGATTGATGATAACATCCTGCTCTTTTTCTCTTTCAAAATCTAAAATTCCTATAATGCATTGGAACTTTAGATCTTCTATGGAGATTTTCATCTAGATAACTCTTTTTTCTTCGCCTTTGATAACACGAATGATATTTGGTATATGTTTGTAAAAAAGAATAAATACAATAAAGACAACCGGTGCGTGAGCCATCTGGGGATGAATGATAAAACTTGATATAAGAAGTGCCAGAACACCTGTCAATGATGATACAGAAGAGATGCGGAGAGTCTTTGCCATAATGCCCCAGACAACAAGTGCTATCATTGTCTCGTAAGGGAGCATAAACATCATAACACCCATACCTGTTGCAATGCCTTTACCACCTTCAAGACCTAGATAAGGCGAGAAGCAGTGTCCAAGAACAGCTAAAACAGCAATTGCCCAAAGAACAGACTCATCAAGTCCCATGAAATAAGCTACTGCTAAGACTACGACGCCTTTTATAGCATCAAGTGCAAGTGTCGCAATACCCAGTTTTTTGGCAAGGGAGGGGTCACGCTCTTTGACAACACGCAGTACATTTGTAGCACCAATACTTCCGCTTCCTGCAGATTTGACATCTACACCGGCAAATTTTTTCGCTAGTAAAAGACCAAATGGAATACCTCCGATGAGATATGCTGCAATATAGAATTGCACATTGAGATTAAATAAAAAATCCATAAATTACCTTAAATTATTTTTGTTATGACATTCTACCCTCACTATGCTAAATATATTTTGATATAATTGCATCAATATCAAAAGAGGATACCTTTTTGAACTATACAAATGAAGAATTAAGAAAAAAAATTGATGAACTTAAAGAGAAGTTAAGTGTGACAGTTGTTGCACACTTTTATCAACGTGACGAAGTTTTTGAAATTGCTGATATTACCGGTGATTCACTTGAACTTGCTATGAAAACAAAAGCAGATAAGAGTGAGTTTGTACTCTTTTGCGGTGTTGGTTTTATGGGGCAGAGTGTAAAAGTACTCTCTCCTGAGAAGCGTGTAGTGATGCCAAAAGTAGCCTGCTGTGCAATGGCGAGTATGATTACAGATCTGCAGTATGATGAGGCAGTGAAGTTTTTAAATGACAATGGCATAGCAAATGAAAACATTTTACCTATCACCTATATTAACTCCGGTGCAGATGTAAAAGCGAAAGTCGGTGAAATGGGCGGTATGGTTTGTACAAGCTCCAATGCAAAAAAAATCATCACAAAAGCTTTGGGTGAAGGCAAAAAGATTCTTTTTGTACCTGATAGATGTTTGGGACAAAATATAGCAAATCAGATGGGACTGGAGTCTATGGTAATCGGTCTTGATAAAAAAGACCCAAAAGAGTGTGATATTATCTGTTATGACGGTTTTTGTTCTGTTCACCAGCTTTTTACACTGGATGATATCAAGTTTTACAGAAAAAAATATCCGGGTATTAAAATAGTAACACACCCGGAGTGCGACCCTGCTATCTGTGATGCATCTGACTTTGTCGGTTCGACTTCTCAGCTTATCAAGTATATTACAGAGTTACCTGAAGATCAAAAAGTAGCAGTAGGAACGGAGTTTAATCTTGTTAATCGCCTGCGCCCTAAAAATACCTATGTGCTCAGTTCAACAAAACCGGAGTGTCCGACAATGAATGAGACTACTTTAGAGGATGTATATCTTACACTGAAAGCAATTGATGACGGTGAGCCAATCAACGAGATACATATAGATCCAAAAACACAAAAGTGGGCGAAAATAGCATTAGAGAGAATGTTAGAACTATGATAGAGACATTTGTAAAAGAGGCACTTGCCGAAGACGTCGGACGCGGAGATTTATATGCTCTTGTTGAGAGTGCAGTCCCATCTTCGGCAAAAATCATTGCAAAAAGTAATGGTGTACTTGCCGGACAAAAATATGTAGATGTCTTGTGTGAATTACAAAAAATAGAAGTCAAATGGCTAAAAAATGATAAAGAGAGTTTTATCACAGGTGATGTTATAGCAGAGTTTCAAGCTCCCTCTCATACTATGCTTCGCTGCGAGCGTACTATTTTGGATATGTTACTGCATGCAAGTTCCATTGCAACACTGACTCGAAAGTACGTTGACATTATAAAACCCTATGGTACAAAACTGCTCGATACGAGAAAAACACGACCACTGCTTCGAGTCTTTGAAAAGTATGCTACCCGTTGCGGAGGAGCAGTAAATCATAGAATGGGACTTGATGACTCTTTGATGATAAAAGATACCCATCTTAAAACGATTGAAAATCTCAAAAGCTATATCCAAAAAGCACGTGAGGTTATCCCTTTTACTGCAAAGATTGAAGTGGAAGCTGAGACACTCTGGATTGCTAAAGAGGCGATGGAAGCAAAGTGTGATATTGTAATGTGTGATAATATGACGCCTGCCCAGATTGAAGAGGTTGTTGCCTTTAGAGATGAAAACTATCCGCATATTTTACTGGAAGCAAGTGGAAATATCTCACTTGAAACGATAGAATCGTATGCTAAGACAGGTGTTGATGCGATAAGTTCCGGTTCACTTATTCATCAGGCGAACTGGATTGATCTCTCGATGAAAATGGATTAAAGGTCAGGCATAAACAATGGCTGATGATCAGGAAAAGACAGAAGAACCCACCCCCAAGAAGATAGAGGATGCCCGTAAAGAAGGTAATGTCCCAAAATCTCAGGATGCTTCTGGGGTAGTGACACTCTTTGTTGCTATCTTAGCCTTTTTAATGCTTTTTCCTTTTATGGCAAAACATATGATTTTGCTCTTTCAATACTATTTTTCTCTTATAGGTTCTGAGATAGATAAAACCTCTATGATTGAAATTGCCCTAGTGACGATTCGAGAGTTTTTATTGATGGTGTTGCCTTTGGCAATAGCTGTTGCCATTGCTGGAGTTATTGCGGCTTTCGCACAGTTTGGGTTTCTTTTTACATCCAAGGCCATTATGCCGGACTTTAAAAAGATTGACCCTATTAAAGGAACCAAAAACCTCTTCTCAGTTAAAAAAATGATAGAGGGTATAAAGGTTACTTTTAAATCTTTTACAACTCTTGGTATCGGTTTTATCTTCTTCTTTTACTTTATTACAGAACTTCCTACAGTTGCTCTTTTTGGCTTGCATGACCAGCTTATCTGGTTAAAAGACAAGATGATAGTTATCGCTTCGGTAATGCTCTTTATCATTTTCATTTTTGCCATTATTGATGTTATTATTGTTAGAAAGCAGTATTTTGACGGTCTAAAAATGTCCAAACATGAGATAAAAGATGAGATGAAAAACATGGAGGGAGACCCGCTTATCAAGTCAAAAATCCGCCAAATTCAGATGGAAGCCTCACGCAAGCGGATGATGGCTGAAGTTCCCAATGCAGATGTGGTTATCACCAACCCGACACATTATGCCGTTGCTATCAAATATGATGCCGAAAAGTCACACGCGCCAATTGTTATTGCCAAGGGTATGGATAACATTGCTCAAAAGATTAAAAAAATAGCACGTGAAAATCATGTGCATATCGTACAAAATCCACCGTTGGCACGTTCACTTTACAATGAAGTTGAGGTTGACAAACCAATCCCCGAAACACTATTTGCAGCTGTTGCGGAGGTACTGGCTTACGTTTACAAGATGAATAAAAAATAGTATATAATTTTGCCATATCTTAAAAAGCAGAGAACTATTGATACCATTACAAGAGCTGGAAAAATCAAAACATATCGTCATAGAGAGTCATAAAAACAACTTTCCACAGGCTAGTGTTTTATACTCGCTAATGCTCTTAAAACATAAAAAAGTCTCCCTTTTTGCAAAAGAAGAAGAGAAGCAATATGCTTTTTTGCCATGGTATGAAAAACTCCGTAGAAATGAACCTGCTTCTGCCGACTTAAAAATAAGTGCAGATATGAACATTTTGGAGTTGTATACATTTTTGCAAAAACATGAAATAAAGATAAATGCAAAGATGGCAACAGCACTCTATGCAGGATTTTTAAAGCGGTATGATAATTTTTTAAGCCCTGATTGTAATGGCATGCTTTTTGCTGTTTTAAGTGAACTGATTAATCTAGGTGCAGATCATCAATTATGTGTGAATGAACTGACACGAAAAGTGCTCTTAAGCAGTGTGCGGTTGAAGTCCATAATATTTAAAAAAGTTCTTTTGAAAAAAAATGCACGGCTTGCGACTGTGCGTTTATGTGAAGAGGATTTTGCATCAAGTGGTGCTACGTGGAGTGATGTTTATGATATTGCTAAAGAGCTTTTAAACCTAGTACATGTTCAAGAGGTAGAAGTCACTAAGAGTGATGAAAAAGATAAAATAATAAAGTTAAGTAAGGAAGTTTGATTTGAGAAGAAGAAAGAGTAACTCTTCATTTGGTGTTTTATTTGTATTTGTTTTAATTGTGGCAGCGGCACTATATGTCTATTTTTCAGCAACGTTTGAGAGAAATGCTCCAGCAATTACTTTACAAAACAGTAATGGCTACTGGAATCTGAAAAAACCTTTGAAGGTAAAAATCAGTGATGCCAGTGGTATTCAATCGTATAAGATTGTCATGCATACGAAAGATGGTGATAAAACACTGCAGTATGAACAATTTTTAACTCCCGAAAAAGAGTTAATCCTTGAAGTAGAACCACCTCGTGGTTCGTATACGATGAAAGACAAAGAGATTAAATTGCTTGTGCAGGCACAAGATATCAGTAAATGGAACTTCTTAAAAGGAAACCTTGCACAGCAGTCGTTTAAACTTAAAATCGATAAAAAAAGACCAAGAGTAAGTATTGTCAGTAACTCCTATAAAATTTCTCGCGGTGGTTCTGCACTTGTTGTTTTTAGAGTAGAGGATGAAAATATTGATGATATCTATATACTCTCAAACCATAACAAACACTTTAAAGCACAGCCGTTTTATAAAGAGGGGTATTATATTGCCCTTTTAGCATGGCCTGTAAAAGACAGTGGGTTTAAAGCAACAGTCATTGCAACAGATTTTGCCGGAAATGTGGCAAAATCCTATGTGCCTTTGTATCTGAAAAACAAAGAGTACAGACTCTCACGCATAACACTCTCTGACAAGTTTTTAAAAGGGAAGATTTATGAGCTTTCAGAAGAGTTTGAAGAGACACAGGGAGTGGATAATAAACTTGAGCAGTTTAAAATTATCAATGAAGATGTACGTGAGAAAAATGAAAAGCTCATCCATAAAATAACTTCAGTTGTCCCTGATGAGATGATAAGTGATTTTAAAATCAAAAAGATGTATCCATTGAAAAACGGGCAGGTCGTTGCTTATTTTGGAGACCATAGAAAGTATTATTATAAAGGCAAGTTTGTCAGTGAAGCATATCACTTGGGGCTTGATATGGCCTCACATGCCATGGCACCGATCAAGACACAAAACGGTGGGAAGGTTGTCTATGCAGACTTTAACGGACTCTATGGAAATATGCCAATACTCTCTCATGGTTTAGGCCTTTATACCCTCTATGGACATTGCTCGAATGTTGATGTGACACTGGATGAAGATGTACCACCAAATTCTAAAATTGCTACAACCGGTAAAAGTGGTTATGCAATGGGAGACCATTTGCATTTTGGTGTTTTGGTACAGGGAATCGAAGTGCGTCCACAGGAGTGGATGGATAAACAGTGGATAAAACTCAATATTAGTGATATAATTAAAAACGCTAAAAAGATTATTGACGAACAATAGGAAAATATTATGTATCAAACTACTATACAAAAGAGTGCAGAACTTGTCGGAATTGGCTTACACAAAGGTTCACCTGTGAAACTAAGACTCGAACCTTTAGAAGCAAACAGCGGTATTGTCTTTTACCGCTCTGATGTTGATGTATCTATTCCTCTGCTTCCTGAGAATGTGGTTGATACAAAAATGGCAACGGTCATCGGAAAAAACGGGCATGTAATCTCTACGATTGAGCACTTGCTCTCTGCTGTCTATGCTTACGGTATTGATAATCTCAAGATCATCGTTGATGCGGATGAGGTACCAGTAATGGATGGTAGCAGTGCGAGTTACTGTATGCTTTTAGATGAAGCGGGCATTGCTGAATTGGATGCTCCTAAAAAGATTATGCGCATCAAAAAAGAGGTGAAGGTAAAAGAAGGAGAAAAGTATGTAAAACTCTCTCCTTCACCTGATTTAAACTATGATTTTACGATTAAATTTCCTCACCCTGTGATTCAAGAGCAGGCCTATGTATTGCATTTTACAAAAGAGAGTTATAAAAAAGAGATAGCACGTGCACGTACGTTTGGATTTTTGCATGAAGTGCAGTATCTGCGTTCCAAAGGACTTGCCCTTGGCGGTTCACTTGAAAATGCCATTGTTTTGGATGAAAAAAAGATTCTAAATCCTGAAGGACTTCGTTTTCCTGATGAATTTGTGCGTCATAAGATTTTAGATGCTATTGGTGATATGAGCCTTATTGGGATGAACTTTATTGGAAACTATGAAGCATTGGCAGGCAGCCATGATTTAAATCATAAACTGACATTGGCACTTTTAGAAGATGCTGAAAACTATGAAGTGGTTGAAGTTGTCGGTGAAAAAATGAGAGAGTTAGAAAAAGCGTATGCCTAAAAAAGTAGATGTTCTACTCATTACGCTCACTTCTCCAATACTCGTTGGTATTTACGAAGATAACAAGCTTATTGAGACGATAAAATCTGATGAAAAAAGCTCTGATGTTCTGCCACTGATTTTTCAAGACCTTTTAAAAAAATATGATATTCAAAATCTTTTTTATGCCAATGGACCGGGAAGTTTTATGGCAATCAAAGTTGCCTACATCTTTTTAAAGTCACTCTCTGTACTTAAAAAGATTCCGCTTTACGCACGTGATGCTTTTTATTTTAATGAAAATCAACCGATAAAAGCGATAGGAAAGCTATGTTTTGTTAAAATCGCTTCTAAAATAGAAACTCAGAAGTTCGAAACAGTTCCAAAGACAGAGTTTAAATTACCTGATGAACTGGATTATAACGAGTTTAGTACAAACGCAACACCACTCTATGAAATAGGTGCTGTTGGATAGGAAAATATCAGTGACAATAAGTGTACCCGCTACTTCTGCAAACTTAGGACCAGGTTTTGATACTTTGGGTCTTGCAGTTGATCTTCGTAACCGTGTGGAGTTTCATCCATCAAAATTTTTCAGTGTCAGTATCAAAGGTGAAGGGGAGAATAACCCAAGATTAAAAGGAAACAATCTTTTTATCTCAATCTTTAACGAACACTATTCGCGTCTTACAAAGAAAAAACAGAATTTTAAGTTTACATTTTACAATCAGATTCCGATGTCACGTGGACTTGGAAGCTCTTCTGCTGTTATTGTCTCTGCTATTGCTTCAGCTCATGAAGCTGCAGGTATAAGAGTAAGTAAACGTCGAATACTCAATCATGCACTTGTTTATGAACCGCATCCTGATAATATCACTCCAGCCGTTATGGGTGGATTTAATGTCGCTACAATTGAAAAAAACAAAGTCTTTTCGCAAAAAAAACATTTGCCAGAGTACCTTAAAGCAGTAGTAGTCATTCCAAATAAACAGATGAACACAGCAAAATCCCGTACAATTTTGCCAAAATCATATTCAAAAGAGAATGCAATCTATAATCTCTCTCACGCAGCACTGACAGTTGCCGCATTTTTTAATGAAGATTGGGAAATGTTAAAGTTGGCAGCACAAGACAGGTTCCATCAAAAAGCAAGAATGAAAACATTGCCGGAACTTTTTTCTGTACAAAAAGTAGCTTATGAGAGTGGTGCTTTAATGAGTACACTCTCTGGAAGTGGATCTACTTTCTTCTCACTTGTATATGATGATGATTCTGCTATGATTGCTAACAGAATGAAGCAGAAATTTCCTGATTTTGGAGTAAAAATTTTGGATTTTGACAATAATGGTCTTATTATAGAGCGATAAGCCTACTAAATAAAGTAAGATTTAGATATAATGGCGAAAAAATTTCATCAACCAACAAGGATGTGCCTCTCCTGCAGAGAAAGAAATGAACAGCAAAATTTGTTAAGACTGCAGTGTAAAGATGGAGAGATAAGTTCGTTTAACGGAGTTGGGCGAAGTTTTTATTTATGTCAAGATTGTCTCAAAGAGGATAAAAAAATTATCCGTGCACTCATGCGAGAGTGTAGAGGTGGAGATAAAGATAAACATATGAACAAACTAAAGGAGATCATCACTGATGACAGAAAAAGTTAGAGTACACGAGATTGCAAAAGAGCTTGGAATTGCTTCTAAGGATGTATTGGAAAAAGCAAAAAAAATGGGTCTAGACGTAAAATCTGCACAAAGTGTAGTGACTATGGAACAGGCTGAAAATATTGCCAATTACATTATTAATGGAGAGCCAGCTGTAACTGAGCCGGCAAAACCAGTTAAAAAAGAGAGCAAAGAAGCAAAAAGTGATACTCCTAAAGAAGAAGCTCCTGCGAAAAAAGAGACAAAGAAAGAGACAAAAGCCAAAGAAGTAAAAAAAGAGACAGCTTCAGAAGCAAAAAAAGAAGAAACAAAAACGCCTGTAGAAAAAACAGCTGAGAAAAAAGACGAAAAAAGTGAGACTCCTAAAGCGAAAGAAGCAGTAAAAGAGGAATCAAAAAGTAATCTAAAAGTTGTTCAACCTTCAGTTCGTCCTGCTATTAAAAAGTCAGGCCTTAAAATAGTTAAGAAGAAAAAACCAAAAGAGGAAGAGGTTTACTCTGCACCAGCTAAGTCTTCAGGAAGTGTATCTTCATATGGTAAAATGTCTCAAGAAGCACTTGAAGAGTTGGCAAAGAAGAAAAAAACAGTTAAAAAAGAGGCACCAGCACCAAAAAAAGATCAGGGTGTAAAACTTGATATATTTGGTGGTTCACTTGCAGAAGTGACAATGGATATGGATGATCAGGTTGTATTACTTGACTTAAATGCGACAGAGCGTGCTCAAATTGTTGTTGAAGAGCCTAGAAAACCAAGAACGCCAAAGCCAGTAGGTAGAAATGCAAATAAGAAGCAAGCACCTCGCGGTAGAAAGGTTGCTCGTGACAAACGTAAGAAATATACAAAAGAGAAACCTGTTGATGAAGTAGTAACGCATGTTGAGATTCCTGAAGATATTCGTGTTTATGAGTTCGCAGAAAAACTAAAACGCCCAATGTCTGACATTATCAAAGTCCTTTTTGACCTTGGTATGATGATGACGAAAAATGACTTCTTAGGTGCTGATGAGATAGAGATTCTTTCAGAAGAGTTTGGTGTTGAAGTAACTATTATTGATCCTAAAGATGAATTTAACTATGTTGAAGAGGCAAAACCTGATGAAGACCCAGATGCAGTTGAACGTCCACCGGTAATTACAATCATGGGGCATGTTGACCATGGTAAAACATCACTTCTTGATGCAATTCGTAATGCAAAAGTAACAGAGGGCGAAGCAGGTGGTATTACACAGCATATTGGTGCTTACACAGTAAACCAAAATGGTAAAGACATTACATTTATCGATACTCCGGGTCACGCAGCATTCTCAAATATGCGTCAACGTGGTACGGATATTACAGATATTGTTATTATCGTTGTTGCGGCAGATGATGGTGTAAAACCACAAACGCTTGAAGTTATCAAGCTTGCTAAAGAGTCTGGTAAGCCAATCATCGTAGCACTGAACAAAATGGATAAAGAGACTGCAAATCCTGACCTTGTGAAAGGTCAAATGGCAGAGCAGGGAATCAATCCTGTTGACTGGGGTGGAGATATTGAATTTGTTCCGCTTTCTGCAAAAACAGGAATGGGGATTGATGAACTCTTAGAGAACATTCTTTTAACTGCAGAGGTTATGGAGCTTAAAGCAAATCCTAATGCAAAAGCAAAAGCAGCAGTTGTTGAGTCTTCACTTGAAAAAGGTCGTGGACCGGTTGCTACAGTAATCGTTCAAAACGGTACGCTCAAAGTTGGAGATCATGTTGTCTGTGGTGCCGCTTATGGACGTGTGAAAGCTCTTATCAATGATATGGGTAAAAACATTAAAGCTGTAAGTCCGTCACATACAGCCGTAACAGTAGGGCTTAATGAAGTACCACCTGCAGGTGAGATACTGATGGCAATGGACAGTGATAAAGAGGCTAAAGAGTATGCACTTAAACGTAAAGAGTATGAGCGTCATAAAGAGCTCTCTAAATCTACGAAGTCATCTTTAGAAGATATGACAGCGATGATCGCAGAAGGAAAACTCAAATCACTGAAAGTTGTACTCAAAACTGATGTTCACGGTTCACTTGAGGCTATCAAATCAAGTCTTTCAGAACTTAGAAATGATGAAGTGAAAATTGATATCATCTCTAGTGGTGTTGGTGGAATTACAGAAAGTGATGTTGAACTCGTTGCAAACTCTGAAAACTGTGTACTTCTTGGATTCAATGTTCGTCCAACTGGTTCAGTAAAAGCACTGGCAAAACAGAGAAATGTGGATATCAGAACATACTCTATTATCTATCAGCTTCTTGATGATATGACAATGATGCTTACAGGTATGATGGCACCGAAATGGACAGAAGAACAGACTGGTCAAGCTGAAGTACGTGATGTATTTAAATCACCTGCCGGTATGGTTGCTGGATGTGTTGTTGTGGATGGTAAACTTATCCGTGGTGGACTTGTTCGTGTTATCCGTGAGGGCGTTGTCGCATTTGAAGGTGAACTTGTATCACTCAGACGTTTCAAAGATGATGTACAAGAAGTTGGAAATGGTTATGAGTGTGGTGTTATCATCTCTAACTATGAAGATGTACAAGTCGGTGATGTAATCGAGACATTCAAAAAAGTAGAGCAAAAAGTATCACTTTAAGATGACAGAAGCACAAATAAAGCTAAAGAGAACAGAGTCTCTCTTAGCTGAGATCATTCCAGAAGCACTTTCACAACTCAATGATGCACGCTTGCATGAACTGAATGTTATTGAAGTAAAGTGCTCTCGTGGTAGAAGTGATGCAAAGGTCTATATTGACCCAAGCAATTTTAGTGAAGAAGAACGCCGTGTTTATATGAAACAGCTTCGTAAAGCACGTCCTATCATCGAAGATTTTTGTCTCAAAGATCAGGGTTGGTACAGATGTCCAAAACTTACATTTGAGTTTGATGAGCAGCTCAAAAAATCACAAACGATTGAAGAGCTTTTTAAAAAGATAGTAAAAAAAGAGGAAGAGCAATGAGTCTGCAAAGTGATATAGAGTCTGTTGTAAAATCAGTTGGCTTAGAGCTTTATGATACGGTAATTGTTAACGAGTTTGACGAGACGATCTTTCGTGTGAGCGTAATATCACCTGAATTTGAAGATGGCAAACGTAAAAGTGTTAATTTGGATGCATATGTAGAGCTCACGCACCTTCTTTCTCCACTTTTAGATGTTACACCACCTGTTTCAGGGGAGTATAGACTTGAGGTCGGTAGTCCGGGAATAGAGAGAAAGCTCACAACGCTTGACCATTTTAAAAAGTCAATCGGTGAAGATATTGCCATTGTATATGGTGAAAAAGAGAAGCTTCGTGCAAAACTCAAAGAGGTCAATGGCAATACCTTAGTCTTTGAAAATGAAGAGGGTGCAACTGAAGTTGATTTCAATGATGTCAAAAAAGCAAAAACTTACTTTGAATGGTAATCGATAACGACTTTTTTATGCGACTTGCCTTGGCAGAGGCTTGGAAGTATCAGGGGCTAACATACCCAAACCCTGCCGTTGGATGCTGTGTTGTCGGGGAGCATGGAGAAATCTTAGCTGTTGAAGCACACCACAAAGCAGGTGCGCCTCACGCAGAGGTAAATGCTCTCAAACTTGCCTATTACAAACTTACAGATGACAGCTATATTTTGGCACTTACAGACTCTACAGATATTCATACTCACCTTTTAAGCAATCATAACGGTATTTTTGAAAATGTAAAACTCTATACAACGTTAGAACCATGTTCACACTATGGCAAAACTCCCTCTTGTGCAAATCTCATTGCGGAACTTGGCATCAAAGAGGTCTATGTCGGCTCAAATGACAGAAACAAAAAAGCGGCAAATGGAAGTATGATACTCTCGATGAATAATTGCATGGTTTACAGTGAAATTTTAAAAAAAGAGTGTGATGCATTGCTTTATCCCTTTCAAAAATCTCTTGAGAATAACTTTGTCGTTTTTAAATGGGCACAGCGACTCAATGGAACAACAGATGGTGGTATAATCAGTTCTGAGAACTCACGCAAGCAGGTGCATGCTATGCGTGATGCATGTGATTTATTAGTTATCGGTGGTGGAACTGTACGTGAGGATAGACCAACACTTGATGCAAGGTTAGTCAATGGGAAAGCTCCGGATATTTTAATACTCTCACGCTCTAAAGAGTTTGACAGGACTATTCCTCTTTTTAATGTAGAGGGACGAGAAGTTTTTATAGAAGATAATTTAGAAAAAATCAAAGCGTACAAAAATATTATGATAGAGGGTGGCAGTAAAATGTATGCACTTACTCGTGATATTGTTGATTACTATCTTTGTTATATTGCCCTCTCTCTCGGTGGAAAAGAGTCCATAGCGTTTGGTGAAGATGATTTTGAGTTTTTAAATGTGGATAAAGAGAGCGAAGATATAATTATATGGATGAAAAGAAGGAAATAAATTTATGAGTATTTTAGAACAAGAGGGTGATGTAAAACAGGAAAAAATTGTCTCTATGTTTGATGATATTGCACCAACATACGATACAGCAAATCGTGTTATGAGCATGGGTGTTGACATCTCTTGGCGCAAAAAGGCCTGTGATTTGTCATTTGATTACTATGGCAAACAAAGTATTGACAAGATTGTCGATGTTGCTTGTGGAACTGGTGATATGATGGGTTATTGGCAAAAACAGGCACAAAAAGCTGGTGTTGCAATTACTGAATTTGTCGGTGTTGACCCATCCAATGGAATGGTGGATGTAGCTAGAAAAAAGTTTCCAGATTTTCATTACCACATTGCAAAGGCGACAGAGATTCCTCTTGAGGATGCATCTGCTGATATACTTAGTATTACATATGGCATACGAAATGTAGTAGAACGTCAAGAGGCATTTTATGAGTTTAACCGTGTACTTAAAAAAGATGGGCTTGTAGTAATACTTGAATTTATGAAAGATGAAAACAAAAATATCCTCAAAAAGATTCGTGACTTTTATATGCATAAAATTCTTCCGTATGTAGGTGGAGCGATATCAAAAAACCTTGAAGCCTATACCTATCTTCCAGACTCGATAGAGAACTTTGTAACGATTCAGGGAATGCAAGCAGAGCTAGAGAAAGCTGGTTTTGAGATGCTGCATTCTCAAAGTTTTTCTATGGATATATCCACCTTGATGATCGCTCGTAAAAAATAATACTTCTATTAGAAGCAAGGTTTTAACCTTGCCATCTAACCAAATGTAATTAATTCACAAAGATCAACCTCTAAACATTTTTGCTATTTTATAGAGATGCTCCAAATTAAAATGTTTATTGTAACGGTTGTTTTCACAGTTTGAATAAAATACCACAGATTTTATACTAATATCCAAAGCCAAATCTAATTGTGTGAATTTACGGCTCTCCCGTAAAAACTTCACTTTTTTTGATATTTTTTTATAGGAATCACCTATTTCTTCATTTGTAGTATACTAAATTCATTTTTCATACTATTTATTATATAAAGTTAATTAATGTTTAAACTTTATAGGGATAGAATATGAAAGTCTTTATCCTATAGGATAATATTGTTTATTTATGGGCTAAAGAGAATCTATTAAAGGAAAAAGTATGAAAAAAAGTTTGGTGTTGGCAGGAATGCTTTGTGCAGGTTCTATGGTATCTGCTGCAAATGTTGATTATTTTGTAGCAGTTGGAGGAGGAAAAGGATATGAAACAGTAAAAGTAGATGTTTCAGGATCTTCAGTAAGTACGAGTGATAATGGTGGAGCATTTTCTGTTGATGCAGGTGTACTATTAAATGATATGTAGATACGCATCAACTTGGCCACCCGTACGCATTAACA
>NZ_SDID01000028.1 GCF_009192995.1 Sulfurimonas indica
AAGAGGTGGAAATTGCATTTATTGGTTGAATGGGCGCATTATAAAGATTTATGATTTGATTCATATTAACTTATAAGTTATATAATTGTAAAAGAAAAATAGAAATAAAGGAGCTCGTTATGAAACATGCGTACCTAACAAAAGAGTCTGTTCGTGATGCTTTAATACATCATGCAATTACAAAAAAAGAGGCTGAAAAATTAGAGAAGTGCCTTGAGTGTCAAGAGAAAATCTATGAAGCTACACATAGCTAACAAAGTCTTGGAGTGTCAGTCAGACACTCTACAAGCCTATTTTATTGGAATGTTGTTCCACCATCTACTACGATAGTCTGTCCTGTTAGCCAAGAAGAATCATTTGAACATAAGAACTTACAAGCACCTGTTAAATCCTTAGCTTCACCCATACGGCTTAGTGGAGAACGTGCTACAACTTCAGCTTTTACCTCTTCATAGTTTGGAAAAGCTTTGAGTGCATCTGTATCGATTGGTCCACCGCTTACGGCATTAACACGGATTCCTTTATCCCCAAGTTCTGCTGCTGCGTAGCGTACCATTGTCTCAACTGCCGCTTTGTTTGCACCATGACCTGCATAGTTAGGAGTATATACAAGATTACCTGTTGAACTCATAGAAATGATACTACCGCCACCAACTTTCTCTATTCTTTTTGCAGCTTCTTGAGCACCGACAACAAAAGCATCTACTGTCGCAGTCCAGATATTGTCAAGTCCTCGAGGTTTAAGGCGCATAAATGGACCAAAACCACCAACAACGGCACGACCTGAGATGATTGCATTGGAGATAAAGAAGTCTAATCTGTCAAAATCTGTGTCAAACTCTTTAAATACATCTTTATAAGTGTTTGGCTCTAGAATGTTCAGTTTGTATGCACGGCTTTTTACACCAAACTTGCTCTCAACATCTGCAATGATTTCATTCGCAGTATCTGCGCTTGAAGCGTATGTAAATGCAACATCCGCACCAGAGGCTGCAAAAGCATAAACAATAGCTTTACCAATACCACGTGTACCACCACTGATAAAAAGAGTTTTTCCTTTAAAGTCTGCCATTCTATAGTCCTTTTATGTCGTAATTTTTCATTACTTCTTCGATTTTTTTCATATTTTCGCTGCTTGGTGCAAGAAGCGGAAGTCTGTACTCCAGAGTATCAAGCAGACCTGCGATGTACATGGCCGCTTTTACAGGGATAGGGTTTGCTTCACAGAACATCACTTTGTTTAAAGGGTAAAGTTTGTCATTGATAGCTTTTGCACCTTTGAAGTCACCAGAGAAAGCTTTATTTACTAACTCTGATTTGAGATCTGGCATTAGATTTGATGTCACAGAAGTGATACCCGCTCCACCATTTGCCAGAATTGGATAATCAATCGCATCATCACCAGAGAATACTTTTAAATCCGGTCTGCGTGAGAGAAGTTCTACTGTACGCTCTAAGCTCCCTGTTGCCTCTTTCACACCATAGATGTTAGCTACATCATCAAAGAGTCTGATTGTTGTATCTGCAGAGATATCCACTCCTGTACGTCCCGGAACATTATAAAGCATAAACGGAAGTTCATTTACAGCTTCTGCGATTGCTTTATAGTGCTGATAGAGTCCCTCTTGAGATGGCTTGTTATAGTAAGGTGATACAGAAAAGATAGCATCAACACCACAGCTTTGTGCATGTTTGGCAATCTCGATAGCTTCATGTGTTGCATTGCTTCCTGCACCGGCAAGAACCTTAGTGCCAGTTCCTTTACAAACTTCCACAGCAATCTCTATACAGCGTTTGTGCTCATCATGTGTGAGTGTAGCACTCTCACCTGTTGTACCTACAGGACAGACTGCATCCATGCCGTTTTTGATCTGTCTGCGAATGAGCTCAGCATATTTTGCTTCATCAAGTTTTCCATTTTTAAATGGAGTAATAAGTGCGGTTGAAGAACCTGTTACGATATTCATAAAACATTACCCTTTAAATTGATAGCCGAATTATAGCTAAAAAGTTTTAAAACTTATATTTGTTTTATATCAAAACAGTTTAATTATAAAATATTTGAATTTGTGATGATGAATTAATGTTGATTTAAGTCGAAAATGAGGATAATAAAATCTATATGAGGATGGTATATGAAACTTTTGCTTTTTTCTATCTTGTTAGTTGCAAGTGTTAGTTATGCAAATGATTTAGATGCTTTACTGCAAGATTATCAAAAAGAGTCGGATTTTTCAAAAAAGACGAAAGATGAGAGTGTGGGAAACCTGATCATCTATACAAGAGATGACTTAGAGCGTATGCAGGTTGAAACACTCAAAGATATTCTCAAATCACTCAGAGCATTTATCTACGCAGAAAACAGAGTTGCCCAACCGGATATTTTAAATCAAGACCCTATTACCTATTACTCCAAGGGTGTGCGTGTCTACTTGAACGAACATGAACTTTTAACACCGCTCACAGGAAGTGGCTTTATCATCTTTGGTGATATGAATATGGATTTTATCGATCATGTAGAGATATATGAGGGTTTTCCTACTTTTGAGTTTAGTGTTGAGCCTGCGACAATAGTCATTCGTCTTTATACTAAAAATGCGGAACATGATGAGGGAGGACGTTTGAAACTCTCTGCGGGAAGCTATGCATCAAATAAAGAGAACGTATACTATGCAGGAAGTGATGAGAGTCTCTCTTTCTTTTTATATGCAAATCATTCTGAAAATAATCGTGATACAAAAGAGATAAATGCAGAACAATTAAAAAGAGATAAAAATACAAATGAGTTTTATGGTTCACTTACAAATGGGCATCATTCGATAGAACTACATGCACTTAACTCCAAGGGAGATGCGTTTTTAGGATCATTGATCGGTAATGTTCCAAAAAACACGCAAAAAGAAGCTACTTTCTTGAATATCTCGACAAATTCAAAATTTATGCAAGACTCTTTGGTGCTAAATCTCTCCTATATGAAGCAAAAAGATGAGTTCTCATCACTCTATGATCCTACAGCTCCGGTTTTTGTTCCACCAGCTACATTGGTAAATAGCTATGCACAGAGTATTGATGAAGAGGCATTTACAGCTAATTTGAAAAAAGAGTTCATTTATAAAAACAATGATATGTCTGTTGGGATTCAGTATAGGTATAAATATTTTGACTTAACAGATGTCAAGTTCAATGGTATCGATAGCAATATTACACAGGCATATAAAAAAGAGAATGTTTACTCTGTATTTATTCAAGATTTAATCACACTCTCAGAAAGAAATATGTTGACACTCTCCTTGATGCATCAAATATATCAAAGAAAAGGGGATGTGCACAAGTCACATACGACACAGCTCCGTATCGGATATATCTATTCAGATAAGCAATGGGTTGCCAAGACATTTCTTTCCTCTCAAGAGTTTGCATCTGAACCATATATGACAATATCACCTTATTATGGTAATCCAGAGTTACAGTCTGAATCATATAAGTCTATCTTTGAGGAGATAAGTTATACAACACAACAGACACTTACAAAACTCGTTTTAGGCTATGGGAAAAATTACGATGTACCTATACTTTTCAGTGATGGAAGCGGTGGGGTTATTATGCAAAACTCTTCAATAGATATTGATGGATATTCAGCATCCCTGGAGTTTACATATTACTTTAGAAGAGATGACAAGCTTGAACTTCAGGCAAATTATACACAGATAGAATCACCATATGGAAACAGTGCAGGTAAATATATAAATTATGTAGTGCGAATGTTAAATAATGTCGGTAAATTCAATATATTCAATGAGTTTATCATTAACAGTGGATATGAAGGAGTTGATGCAGGTTATGATTATACCGCAGGTATCCGCTATGAAGCGACGAAAGATCTGCACTTCAATCTCAAGGGTGAAAATATCTTCAACAGTGCCTTAAAGCAGAGTTTTTATATTAAACTTTTGCCCCAAGAGACGGAAGATTTTTCAATAGTGGATCAGAAAGTTACACTCAGTATGGAGTACCTGTTTTGAGTAGAATAGTTGTAATACTAATGATGATAAGCAGCGTAATACTATTTGCAGATGATCTTGATGTACTCCTAGACAAATACCAATCAGAATCAGAACTTTCAAAAAAAACAAAAGATGAAAATGGAGGTCATCTCATTATCTTTACCAGAGATGATCTTGAGCGTATGCAGGTCGAGACGCTCAAAGATGTCCTGAAATCTATTCGATTTTTCAGGTATTTGGAAAATCGAATAGGTGAACCGGACTTGCTGAATATTGATCCTGTGCTGTATAGCTCAAAATCTGTAAGAGTCTATCTGAATGATAATGAATTGGTTTTACCGATAACAGGCAGTGGCTTTTTAATGTTTGGTAATATTGATATGGACTTCATTGATCATGTTGAGGTATATGAGGGATTTCCATCGTTTGATTTTGGAATTGAACCTGCAACGATAGTTGTCAGACTCTATAGTAAGGTCGCAAGTAGAGATAGTGGAACACGTATTAAGTTTTTAGGTGCGTCACATACGTCAAATAAAGAAAATATCTATACAGCAGGGCAGAGTGATGAACTTTCATTTTTTGCTTATGCAAATCATTCGCAAAACAAACAAGAGAAATATAGTGTCGAAGGCAATACAATTGCAAGAGATATAACTATGAAACATTTTTATGGTTCACTCTCTAAAGCAAACTATAAAATTGAATTAAATGCTTTGCGTATGGAACATGACGGATTTTTGGGTTTGTTACCTGTTGAAGTTCCAAAGAGTACAAATATGCAGAGGGATTTTGTAAATGCTTCTTTTGCTTCTAAGTTTCAAGATGAATCACTTACACTGAATATCTCTTATATTTATGCCGATGGGGAATATGAAGCAAATTATTCTACACCTGTTTATGGTCTTTTCTCAACAATGCAGCAGGAGTATGACTCTGATATACTCACAGCAATTTTACAAAAAAAGATAAAGCTAGATGTTCACACGCTTAGTATAGGATTGCAGTACAGATATAAATTATTTAAGTTTGATGAGGTTAAATATGATGGTGTTCCATCAACACAGCAGCAAAAATATGACCATGAAAATATTTACTCGCTTTTTGTAGAAGACTCTATACTGTTAAATACAAACAGTCTCTTGGGAATCTCTCTGATGCAACAGTACTATGAAAGAAACAAAGCTATGAAGAATGAGTCTGTTACACAGTGGAGACTCTCCTATATATACTCAACAAAGAGCTTTGTCTCAAAAACATTTGTAGCAAGACAAGAGTTTATACCTGAGCCTTTTATGACAGCAGAGGCACACTTCGGAAATCCTGAACTAAATTCTGAAAAATATCTTGCTATCACGCAGGAATTCAGTTATAGCAAGGAGAATACACTTTCCAAATTTATTTTTGGGTATTCCAAGACAAAGGGTTTTTTAGTGTCTGACAGTTCTGGAGTAGTACAAAATTCATCGAAAGACTTAAAAGCACATTATGCTGCTGTAGGGTTTAGCTATTTCTTTCGAAAAAAGGATAAGTTGGAGCTACAGGTTGACTATACACATCTTGATGTCCCTGGGAGTAGAGATATTTTAAATCATTATAATTATCTTGCAAGAGTTATAAATACGTATGGAAAATTTGACATTTTTAATGAAATTATCATCAATAGTGGATTTGAAAATTTAGATACAGGCTATGATTATTCTGCTGGTGTGAAATACAGAGCAACACCTGATTTGCATTTTGGACTCAAAGGGGAAAATATTTTCAATCAAGGTTTGAGTCGAAAATATTATTATGACCTTCCTACTTCAAATGCACAGTTTGAAGTACCTGTAGTCGAGCAAAAATTTATGATAAGTATGGAGTATCTGTTTTGAGAGCTTTACTTTTCATCCTCATTTGTATTAGGACTGTTTTTGCAAACGATGTTGCCTTAGAGTCTGCCATATTTAACAAAGTCATTATAGCTGTTACAACAAAAGAGTATCCGGAAGTTTATATTTATAAAGAAAATAAGGCATTAGAACAATTTCCGGGTAAATTAAAGATTGTCAATAGTTGCAAAGAGGCGGATATTGTCATCATTACAACACTGAAAAACCTACCAGAAGCATGTAAAGAGAAGATACTTTTTGGGACAAGGTATTCTCATTTGCGTGATAACAGGGTTGTTGGAGCATTTTTTTGGCAAAAAGGACGACCAAACATTCTCTTTTATAAAAGAAGACTTGAGAGATACAATATAAAACTTGATGCAAGTTTTGACAAGTATATTGAAAAATGATGAGTAATAAGATGAAAATAAGTAGAAGTTTTATTATATTAGCTTTTGTCATTCCCCTTGTTACCATTGCATCTATGGTGATTTATTTTGAGTTTATAGAGGCTAAAGAGAGTGTATTTAAAATAATAAAAGAGCATCTTATCATGCAAAAAGTATCGTTGTTTCAAAAATATGTTGAGAGTATGGAAAAGAATTATGGAGATAATCTTGCGGAACTTATCATAGATAATCCCAATATCGCTTATGAGCTTGAAAGTGATCTGGCACTGCTACAAGGGGATGATGTAAAGTACCTTTATATGCTTTATAGAGATGAAGACGGTAAATACAGATATCTTTTAGATGCAACAAAAGATGAGAATGAAAGAGCCTTTTTAAATCAGAAATTTGATACAGAATCAGATATTTGGCAAACAGCTTATAAAACGAAACAGTATCAGGTTACCCAGCAAAATGCCTTAGAAACTTTGTGGGTTACTATCGCCTATCCAATAGTTATCAATCAAAAAGTAATAGCAGTCTTAGGAGCTGATTTTACCTATGATGTTTACACGCAAATCGTGAATATTTTAAACCCTATCGAAACCATCTTCTTTTATATCAGTTTTTTTATGTTTATAATGCTGCTTTTGGCATATATATTGGTTTATCTCTATTATAAAACAAGAAAAAAAGCTTTGGTTGATTCGCTGACACATGTTTATAACCGACAATATCTTTCAGAGTTTTTAGAAACAACTTCACTGCAAAACTATTATTTGATGATGATAGATTTGGATAATTTCAAGCTTGTGAATGATAATTATGGACATGATGTTGGTGATGATGTTTTAGTAGCTGTGGTCAAAGAGATAAAATCAAATATCCGACATGAAGATATACTCATCCGCTTTGGTGGAGAAGAGTTTATCTTACTTGTGGATAAAAAAGAGTCCAAAGAGTCTATTCGTGTTGCAGAACGCATACGAAAAGCGATAATGAATCTTGATATTGAGAGTCGTAACAATAAAATCAATATGACACTCTCCATCGGTGTAAATCCTTTTCCATACAGTGCGAAAAATATAGAAGAGGCGATCAAGATTGCTGATGAACAGCTCTATATAGCAAAATCTTCAGGACGTAATCGGGTCGAGATATTTGATGAAGCGAAAAAATATGAGAGTGAAGCATCCAATCGTATCAGTGATATTCGATTTGCCATAGATGAGGGTGGGATAAAGTGCGCATTTCAGCCCATCTTTCATGCAAAAACAAATGAAATAAGAAAATATGAGATGCTTCTACGTATGATGAACAAAGAGGGTAAAATCATTCCACCAAATAATTTTCTTCCTTCTATTCGTCATACACAGGTTTATATCTCTTTGACAGCCATTGTGTTGGAAAAAGGAGTGCAGACGCTGCAGAAGAGACCTGATGTACATCTCTCAATCAACCTTGATATTCAAGATATTTTAAATGAGGATATTTTAGAGTTGTTACGTTTGACTTTCAAAGGAAACAAAGAGCTTGCAAAACGTGTGACCATCGAGATTTTAGAGCATGAAGAGATTACAAACTTTGAGATAATTTCTCAAAGTATTTCCAAGTTAAAAGAGTTGGGGCTTTTAATTGCTTTGGATGATTTTGGAAGCGGTTATGCCAATTTTAGATATATGATAAATCTTGATATTGATATCTTGAAAATTGACGGCAGTATCATAAAAAATGTCGATAAAGACAAAACAGCATATAACATCATAAAAGCAATAGTTTCGTTTGGAAAAAGTATGAATATGAAGATAGTAGCCGAGCATATTGAGACGAAAGAGGAGTATGAAACAGTTATTGCTCTTGGTGTGGATTATCTGCAGGGCTACTATTTGGGTCGCCCTGAATTTGAAATATAGTTTACTTTTTAAGAATTACTGTTGTAGCAGTTGTAAAATCAAAATACTTCAGTGCTGCTTTTTGTACTTTTTTTGCAGTAACTTTGTTGACTCTCTCTTCATACTCCTGAAGTGGTGTTATGTCACCTCTGACAAGATAGCTTCCATAAAGGTTAGCAACAGAGCTTGAACTCTCTAAAGAGTGGATAAAGTCGGATTTTGTATTGATTTTTACTTTTGCAAGCTCCTCTTTTGTTACCGGTTCATTTTTAATCAGCTCTATTTGTTTGATAAGCTCTTTTTCTACCTTCTCAGCTTTTACATCAGGATTACAGGTTGCCAAAAAGATAAAAAGTCCCGGATCGATATTTTCCATATTATAAGCATAAACAGAGTTTACCAGATGCTTTTTATCAACAAGCTCTTTATAGAGTCGTGAACTTTTTCCAGAGTAAAGAATTTCAGAGATAACGCTCAGTGTTACCTGATCTTTATGCTGGAAGTTTGGAATGTGAAAAGTAATGGCAATCATTTCAACTTCACTCTCTTTGTGGATGATTACTCTTTTGGGACCATCTTGTTTTGGCTCTATGAACTTGACTTCAGGAATTTCTCCAAAGTTTTTAATAGCACCAAAAGCAGCTTCGGCCTCACGGAAGACCTCTTTTGGATCTATATCACCTGTTACCATCAAGATGGCATTTTGCGGCTGATAATAAGTTTTATGGAAGTTTCTGATATCATCAATTGTCCATGTTTTTATATCATTGATAAAACCGATAGGTGTCCAGTGGTACGGATGATAGATATAGGCATTGTTAAAGAGTCTAAAGTAGAGATATCCTAAAGGGTTGTTATCCGTTCTCCAGCGTCTCTCTTCCATAACAACATTACGTTCGGGCTGAAACTCTTCATCTTTGAGGTTTAAATTTTGCATTAACTCTGCAAAAAGTTTTACTGATTTTTTAAAGTTTGGTGTTGAAGATTTGATAAAGTAGTGTGTATAATCAAAACTTGTCGAGGCATTATTGACACCACCGACACTTTTTACTTCCTTGTCAAACTCTCCGGCTTTGAGGTTTTTGGTACTTTTAAAGTTCATATGCTCAAGCATATGTGCGATTCCTGTTTTGCCCATAACCTCGTTACGACTTCCGACCTTATAAAATATATCGGTAGAGACAACATTTGTCTCATTATGTAGAGGAATCACTACAATCTCTAGTCCATTTTTTAGGGTCTTTGTTTCATACTGTGGTAATGGTGAAGGCATTTTATGTTTCTCACTCTTTTGTATTTTATTTTGCTTGGTTGCTTTATAGTTGATAAATGATGATGCAAATATCAAAGAAGAGCCAAGCAGCAGTGTTGTTAGAATTTTCATTGTTTTCTATCTGCTCCGATAGCCTCTGTGATGTTGCTATAGCCATCAGCGCGTAAAAGCTCAATAAGCTCACGGTTGATGTTCATAATCATATCTGGACCATGAAAGACGATGCCGCTTAAAATCTGTACCAGTGAAGCACCAGCTTTTATACGTTTATATGCTTCCTTGGCTGAGTCAATACCACCGACAGAGATAAGTATAGTCTTACCATAGAGCTCTTTTGCAACTGCTTCAAAGATCTTAAAACTCTTCTCTTTTAAAACTGCACCACTGATACCGCCAATCTCTTTTGGATGTTTTACCAATGAGTAATCAATAGTGGTATTTGTCGCGATAATGCCATCAGCTCCTTTTTCAACTGCCAGAGTAGTAAGGGCAACAGCATCTTCAGAGGTCATATCAGGTGCGATTTTGAGAAGAATAGGCATATCTGTGAGTGCTTTGGCCTCAGCAAAAAGTTTTGTGATGAACTCTTCATTTTGCAGGTCACGAAGCCCCGGAGTATTTGGTGATGAGATATTGATAACGAAGTAATCTCCTAAACCATTGAAGGCTTTAATGAGGTGTGTATAGTCATTTATGGCCTCTGTTTCAGGTGTGACTTTGTTTTTTCCAATGTTAATACCGATCGGTGTTGTAAAAGGGTATCGTTTTTTTAGACGCTTAACCACTTTGTAGGCACCGTCGTTGTTGAATCCCATCGCATTTTGAATACTCTCTTGCTTAACATGGCGAAACATACGTGGTTTTGGATTTCCGGCTTGGGGTTTTGGAGTAACGGTACCTATCTCTGTAAAACCAAATCCAAGGATTTCAATACCACGAATCATTGTCGCATTTTTATCGAATCCAGCTCCAAGACCTATCGGATTGTAAAATTTACGTCCAAAAAGTTCCTGCGTGAGGATATCATCTGTTACAAAATGGGATTCTAAAAATGGATTGAATGGGATTTGACAAATATTTGGCAGACGCAATACGCACTCTGCAACATGGTGTGCATTTTCAGGCTGTAGTTTAAATAAAAGCGGTTTTATAGACTCATAGTTTATCATTAGACAATCACTTTAAAAAATTTAAAGAGATTATACTCAAATTTCAGTAATAATAGAGTTATGTACTCTAAAAAGTGTTTCAAATTCTTGAACAGGCAGTGGTTTTGAACAGTAGTAGCCTTGATACTGCTCACATTTCATCTTTTTGAGATATTCAAGCTGTTCTCTGTTCTCAACACCTTCTGCTACAACTTCCAGCCCTAATTCATCGGCAATAGTTACAATCATATTGACAAAGGATTGGTCTTGTTTGTTTTCTAAATCATCAATAAAACTTTTATCGATTTTCAGTGTATCGAAAGGAATTTGTTTGAGATAAGATAGTGACGAGTAACCTGTACCAAAATCATCAAGTGAGAGGCTAAGGCCAAGTGTTTTGAACTGATGAATGACTTTGAGTTTTGCATCAAAGTCACTCATAAGTACTGACTCGGTCAGTTCAATATCAAGTTTTGAAGGGTCAATGTTCTTTATGGCATTTTCTATGATTTTGAAGAGGTTTTTATTTTTAAACTGTACTCCGGAGACATTGATAGAGAGTTTTATATCTTGCAGCGGTGTATTTTCCCAAAGTTTGAGTTGTTTTGCAGCCTCTTCAATGATCCAGTTTCCAAGCGGAATGATAAAGTTGTTCTCCTCTGCAATATGAATGAATTTATCAGGCGAAATCAATCCGTGAATAGGGTCAATAAGACGGATTAAAGCCTCACAAGCGACAATTTGATTTGTTTGGATATCTACTTTTGGTTGATAAAAGAGTTTGAAATTGCCTTCTTCAAGTGCATTTATCATCAATCTTTGGATATTCATCTTCTCTTGAATCTCATCATTAAGGGTTTCTGTAAAAAAATGAAAGTTGTTTTTTCCAAGCTCTTTGGATTTATACATTGCAATATCAGCATTTTTCAAGAGCTCTGTAACATTTTTTCCATCTTTTGGATAGATTGTGATACCGATACTGCAGGTGATATGGTATTTGTAATTATCAAAGACAACCGGCATTGACAGTGAATGTTGGATTCTTTTAATAACTTCCAAAATAGATTTATTATCTGTAATGTCCGGTAAAACAATGACAAACTCATCACCACCGATTCTTGATACTATATCATTGTCTCTTACAGAAGACAGGAGGACTTTTGAGATATGTTGCAGGACTTTGTCTCCAAATTCATGACCTCGTGAATCATTGATATTTTTGAAGTTGTCCAGATCCAAAAATAACAGAGCAAATTTCGCATGTGAGCGTTGACTTCTAGAAATGAGCCAATTGATCTTTTCTATAAGACTCAAACGGTTATATAAACCACTCAGTGGATCTTTTGTAGAGAGATTAAAAAGTTCTTCTTGCTCTTTTTTAAGACGTCTGAAGGTGAGTTCCAGTGAATAACGAATACTCTCTAGCTCTTGGATAAGAAACTGCCTTGGAGTTTTCTCTGAATAGTAGGCAAATTGACGTAACTCTTCTAATGGAGCGATAATAAATTTTCGAATCGTAAACCACAGAAGAAGAATGAAGATGATAGTGTAGCTGATAAAGAGCCCCAGATATTTAATGATTTTATCTTTAAGCAGAGAGTCTAGATAATCTTTGTCCAGATAAACAATAGAACTGTAATAGTAAGGCTTCAGCCCATCGAAGAGTTTTATTGAAAAGGTATAGCATTGCTGCTCAAAAATATCTGAACTAATGATTTTTGAAATAGCACTGCAGTGTACTCCTTCATGTTCTAATAGCGTATCTCTGTCTGTTGCATAAAGCAGTTTTCTTTGGTTGTCAATAATGTGAATATCATTGATTACCGTATTGGAATTAACTATATTGTCGAGATAGGCTTTTAGTTGGTTGATACTGTTTTTTTGCAGATTTTTATCTAAGAAATATTTGATGTTTAAAATATTGACCTGAATATTCTCTTCAAGTAGTCTTTCTGTAACCTCTTTTGAATCATCAAAAAATTTATAAAAAAGATAACTGCCTCCCGTAAAAAGCAGGAGCATAACAATAGCTGTAAAAAGTTTTATCGATATAGTTTTCATTTGATTAATTGCTTTTCATCATAATCCATAGGTTTTATACGTTTTAGCAGCTTTTTAGAGGGATTGTTAATCCACTCGATAAGTTTAAACGAATTAACATACTCATCATAGCTGATATTTCCAAGATAGCCTTTTGTAATTTCATAGGAGAGTTGTTTATTGGCCTCTATTTCATGGATGGAACGATCGATGATTTGTTTGAGTTCTTGCAATCTTCTTTGATATATGTCTATTGTTGCCTGATTACTGCAGAGTGAATCGATAACGACAATCGTCTCCATATCTTTTGTTGAGGCAATCTCTTTGAAGCCTTTTTTTTCAAGGGAAAGATTATAAGGTACATAGGTAACTATCAATATGTTTTTATCTTTTTGGGGTTTTAAATCTTCTATTTGGGCCTGGTCTTTGTTTATGTACTTTATTTTATTTTGATCTATTTTGTAGTGTTGTAAAAAGTCTTCCAAGATTTCTGCATTGATAGAATCTATCTCTAAATAGGCATAGATTTGCTTTGCATTGACAAGTTCATCAATAGTTCTGTTTGATAAAATCATATCACCGCCATTAGAGCGATCAAGTAGAATTATAGGAACAATGGCGTGACCTGAATTTTTCAACATATGGTATTCATGTAGTGTTGTCGTCACAAGATCTGCCTTGCCGACACTATAGATATCTACGGCTTCTGCCAAAGAAACATTTGTAATAAGCTTGATGTTGAGTGCATCAAGATAACCTTTCTCCTTTGCATAGAACAGAGGAGCATATCCTATCCATGAGTTGGTCGCGATGCGTAACTCTTCTTTTTTCTTTTGAGTACAGGAAGAGAGAAATAAAAGAGAAATTAATGCAAATAATAAAATTTTTTTCATAAAAATACTCCAAGTTCGTTAAATGCTATCAGATACTCCTTTAAATATAGATTAAAAGAGAAGTGATAAAATAGTTCATATTGTTTTATATCGCAGATAATAAGGAGAGGTTATGAATAGAGTATTAGTGCCATTGGCAGCAGGTTTTGAGGAGATTGAAGCAGTAAGTATCATCGATGTACTACGTCGTGCAGAGATAGAAGTCCTCGTTGCAGCACTCAACAGTAATATGTTGGTCAAAGGAACAAACGGTATAACGATTCAGGCAGATACAGAGGTAAAGGATGTTAGTGTTGATACCATAGATATGATAGTACTTCCTGGTGGTTGGGGTGGAACCTATGCGCTTGCAGATGATAAGCATGTACAAAGTATCTTGCGTGAGATGGATGCAAAAGGCAAGCAGATAGGTGCTATCTGTGCAGCACCGTTCGCACTCAACAAAGCGGGTGTTTTAAAAGAGAACTATACCTGCTATCCGTCAGTAGAAGAACAGATAAGAGAAGAGGGGTATCAAGGTGATAAAGCTATGGTTGTAGAAGATGCGAATGTTATGACCTCACGTGGACCTGCAACTGCTCTTTGTTTTGCTTTGGAAATCGTAAAAAAACTTGAAGGCCATGAAAAGTATCAGGCTCTAAGAGAAGGACTGTTGGCAACATATTGCCAGTAGAGATTTATGGTGCTTTAAATTATTTGAGCACCATAAAAATTAATATCATTTATAACTTGAAGACCAGTGTACTTAACCTGGCATTTAATACTTTTATGACTATCTATCGTTTCATCTAAAGTAAGAGTGATAATATCATTCAGTGAAAGCGTAATTGTTGACTCTTTATAATAAAAAGAGATACCATGTTTTGATTTGTCAAAGATATAAACATTATTGCCTTTTTCATCTTCTGCTAAAATTGGAGGTGTTAAAACTGTTCTCTCATCGCCTCTTTTATTGAGCACAATATCAAAACTGTCTGCCAATGTTTTCAACTCTGCACTTTTTAATGAGATTGTATGCATTATCTCCTTTGTATTCTCCGCATTTTCAACAAGTAAATGGCTTGAAGCTTCTACATCATTGAGATTCTCATCAACACTGTTAAGCATTTTTGAGGCATTGATAAACTCATCTTGAAAACTATCCAAAGATGTTGAGATCAGATTAAAGGTCTCTTCTACTTTTTCAAAACTTGTATTGATTTTTTGAGAGTTTTCTACTAATGCTAGGACACTCTCTTTGGAATTTAAAGCACTTGAAGAGACTCTCTTTATCTGTTCGTTGATTTTGTTCAGTACTTGGGATATATCTTGGGCATTTTCTCTTGATATCTCGGCGAGTTCTCGAATCTTATCCGCTACAACGGCAAAGCCACGACCATGCTCTCCTGCATGTGCAGCTTCTATGGCAGCATTGAGAGCAATAAGATTCGTTTCATCTGCGATATCTGTAATAATTTCAGTCATCTTAGATACTTCTTCTGAAAAACTTTTGAGATCATTGATGCTATGGGATGTTTCATCCATAATTGATGCTGTTTCATTCCCCTGTTTAAGGCTATTGTCTACATCTTCCTTGCTTTTACTGACAATTTTTTTGGACTCTTCTGTGTTGTTCATAAGTAAGTCCAGTGAAGAGACCATACTGTTGTTTACATCAAGTACATTCTCAAGTTGCTCTTTAGAGTGGTGGACAAACTCACTTTGTTGTTTGGCATATTGGTTTGTATCATCAATTTTCACATAACTATAACTTGCTTGAAAAGCCATATTTTTACTCGCTGTAACGACATTTGCAATAACAGGCTTGAGTGAATCCACCATTTTTTTGGTATGTCGAAAGAGCTTGTCAATCTCATTTTGTGAATTTTCATTCTCAAGAGGTTCATCTTTGACTAAATCCTCAATGACAAAATTACCTTTTTCAACTCTAAAAATGAGTTGAAGCAGTTTATTGATACGTGAGGATACATATTTCTTAAATAGAAAATGTGTTAGAAAGAGAATGATGATAATGTTGATAACCCCTGTACTAACAGTCAGTATAATATTCTCATTTAAAGCATTATAGTAATCTTCCAAATCGATCATAACATCTTCAACAGCTACTACATTACCTGCTGTCCAGTCCGGGTGGCACATTTTACACTTCTCTTCGGCAATAATCGGTCTTGCTGAGATAAAGTACTCCTTACCTTTATGACTGATTGTGTCATCTATCTCTTTGAGCTCTCTGTTTTTGGAAAATCTTTGGATTAGCTCCACCTCATAAGGAGTTGCTTGGTTGAGTGGATCGTAAGGGTTTGGACGAGCTTCTTTGAAAAAGACTTTTCCTTTGGAGATTTCTGTGAATTTTTGAAATACTTCATTTTGAATGACTTGCGGTGTCTCAGGGGATTCACCACTGAAAAATTTTTCGTTTCTAGATTCTAAAAGGACATCTGCAAAATTAAGTACTGTTGTTGCTTGCTGTTTGAGTTGCTCTTTTTGATTTTTCACCTGTTGTGTGTAAGCATAATAATAAAAGAGAGCAGATACAAAGATAAATGCCCCTGCAAACATGATAGAAAACATTGTGGCAAGTTTAAATTTTTGTACATTCATCTGCAAAGTCCTTAATTGTCAATTACAAAAGATTGTAGCAATTTGAAAATAAAGACTAGATTATAAACTCTAAAAGAGCATCTTATACTAGATATGACGTGTAAAAATAAGATTTTTTAGTGATTTTTCCTCATCGGCACTTGCAAACTCTGTAAGATTAGGTAAACGCTTTTGAAATTTAAAGCTTGGTGCCCACTGCTCAATGAGTTCTATTAAAAAATTGCTCTCTAGCTCTGGAGAGTTAAGACAGGCTAAAAGTATGCAGGCATCGCTTGCAATTTGTGGTAGTTTTTTGATGATTTTCTCATAATCTTTTGTCGCCTCAAAACTTCCTTTCTGGAAGCTTGGCGGATCGATGATGATAAGGTCATAAGGACCTTTTCTTCGAATGTTTGAGAAAGATTTTAGGATGTTATACGGTAGAAAACTCACTCCTTTTGGATTGAGTTGATTGAGCGAATGGTTAGCCATACCGACTTTAAGTGCACCTTTGCTCATGTCTATATTTACAACACTTTTGGCTCCTCCAAATTTTGCTGCAACTGAAAAGGCACAGGTATAGGAGAAGAGATTTAAAACATGTTTCTCATTTGCTATCTCACGCACAAAAGCACGACCATTTTTCATATCGGGAAAGTAATAATTGTTTTTATTTGAAAGCAGGTTGAGTTTGAGTTTCATACCGTTTTCAAGTATATACAGATCTTGAGGGAGCTCTCCGATAAGTACTTCTGATGGTGCACCTTTTTGGTAGCGTCTCTGGACTACAAAAGTATCAAACTTTTGACTCTCCTTGACAAATGTTTGCAAGGCTTCTAATAGCTCTGATTCATGCTCTTCTTCAAAGTAGAGCGCAACATTTAAAATATTGTTAATGGAGTCAACAGTGAGATGTCTCCAGCCATCATAGAGTCCACCACGTCCGTGAAAGACCCTTTGGAACTCCTCATTAGTTGTTTGTGTGTTTTTTGCAATCAATGCTACAATATCTTTTACCTGCATTATAATCATCCTTTAATCCAGTTTCCAGTAGTAAATATAGGGGCTGTTTTCACTGCTGTAAAGCTCTTTTTCATTGACAAATTTTATCTGATTTATCACTGCTTTATGTCCACTTAGTTCGTGTAGTTTTTGCTTTGTTTGTATAGAGAAGAGTTGGAGTTTGTTATCTTCACCGCTACTATAGATACCGGTTTTTCCACTTGGTGTGATACCAACACAGTAAACAAGAAAATCACTCTTGATATGGTAAGGAGTTCTTCCTTTTTGATAGACACCGATACGTCTGTCCTGACCTGCCGTGAGTGTGACACCTTTTGCGTGTGCGACATGAAAAACATTGTCTACATTCTCTGATGATAAAATCTGTAGGGTTTTTGAACTAGCAACATCGATAATACGGGCTTCTCCACTTTCATCTGCTATAATAATATGCTTTTTATCCTGCGTGAGGGTAATGTCTCCAAGCGTGCTTTGTGTAACATGACGTTTGTAGCGATTATATTTTTCACCCATATCATAAAGAATAATCTCTGAAGCAAAAGTTGCTAAGAGAATTTTCTCATTATCAATAAAACGCGCCTCTTTTATGCTTAGTTTTGCATCTTCAAAGATGATCTTGTTTAGCTTGTGATTTTCATAGACCCAGACATTACGGTAGAGGTTCTTACCAATGCTTACAAGTAGGATTTGTCCATTGAGATAGTCAATACTTAAAATTCTTGCAGGCTGGAGCTCGCCCAGTTCTGTTGTAAGAGGTTCTAGTATTATCGTATCGACTATCTTTTTTGTCTTGAGGTCAAAAACAGTGACAACACCTTCATCATCTGCTGCATAAAGACGATTATCGGTTACAATAAAGTCACTGACATAGCCGATAGCTTTAAATTTGTAGTGAGGGTGTATCTCTTTTGCTTGCAGAGAAGCCAGAAGCAAAAAGATAAAGAGTAGGCGTAACAAAAACTACACCTTCTCCCAAAAGGTCCCTTGAGGTGTATCCATAAGCCCAACACCATACGAGAGTATCTCCTCACGCAGGGCATCAGAGCGTTCGAAATCTTTTGCTTTTTTTGCCTCGTTACGTGCTTCAATGAGCTCTGAGAGTTTGGCTTTTGTCGCATCATCAACACCGAATTGAAAATATTCATAAGGATTTTTCACCCCAAAGCCAAGCACTTTTTCAATAAAGCCAAGATTTGCCATCGTCTCTTTTTTCAGTGCCTTATGTTTTCCCGGAGTATCCAGTGTCTCATTTGCCTCTGCTATCATCGCATCAATGAGTGCAAGTGCCGATGAAATGTTTAGGTCATCACTGAGTGCTTCTAAGAGTTTTTCTCCAAAAGCTGTTTTTTCTTCATTACCTGGGAGCCCCAAAAGACGTTTTTTAAGTCGATAAAGCTTATCAAGCCGTTTTTTTGAAGCTTCTAGGTCCTCAGTATTGAAATTAAAGTTTGAACGGTAGTGAGAACTTAAAAGATAGAAACGAAGTACCTCTCCATCATACTCACGCAGGGCATCTTTAAGGAAAAAACTGTTGCCGAGACTCTTACTCATCTTCTCGCCATTTATGTTGACAAAGCCGTTATGCATCCAGTAGTTCGCAAGTTCATGTTTTGTTGCACAGCGAGTTTGTGCCGCTTCATTTTCATGGTGAGGAAAGAGCAGGTCTGCACCACCTCCGTGAATGTCTATAGCATAAGGCTTGTCTTTGTATGCCAGATGTTTTTCAATCATCGCAGAACACTCCAAGTGCCACCCTGGACGACCTTTTCCAAAAGGGGAGTCAAAAGTTACAGAGTCATCTTTTACAGATTTCCAGAGTGCAAAATCAGCAGGGTTTTTCTTCTCTTTTGAACTCTCAACGCGCTCTTGACGTTCATCTTCATCCTGGACTCTGTGAGAGAGTGTGAGGTATTCACTGTCACTTTTTGTATCAAAATAGACATCGCCATCACTTGTCTGATAGGCATGACCACTCTCTATGAGCTTTGCTATAAGAGCATACATTGCATCAAGGGATTCTGTTGCTTTTGGCTCGATATCGGGGCGTTTTACACCGATGGCTTGCATCTCTTTGTGAAAGGCCTCTGTATAAAAATCTGTAATCGTTTTGATATCTTTTTTCTGTTCTATCGCTTTTTTTATGATTTTATCATCAATATCTGTGATGTTTCTTGCATAGGTCACTTCATAGCCGTTAGCACGGAGCACACGTGAGAGCAGATCAAACACGAGTGCTGATTTTGCGTGACCGAGATGTGCATCATCATAGACGGTAGGTCCACAGACATAAAGTGTTGCTTTTCCCTCTACGAGTGGTTCAAATTTGCGTTTTGTTTTTTGTACAGAATCATAGATATGCACTGATAAAATCCTTGAAAATTACTAATAGGATAGTAAAAATTATGGAACCTGCAATCAGATAGAGCAGGTTACGTGAGCGAAGTATAGCAAAAAAGTTTTGCCAGCCAAAAACTTTTAATGTAAAAAAGAGACTTACAAAGCCGCCAAGCGTACTTGCCAGTGCCAAACCAGCTACTCCAAAAGGAGCAATGAAAGTAAGCGCAAAAACGATATACACAAGAAGTGAAATGGTCGCAATTTTTGCAGCTCGCAGCTGCATCTCTTTTGCATAGAGCCATAAAACAAAGAGTTTTTGCAGACCAAAAGGCAGTAGTCCTATGAGGTACATCATTAAAACAAGAGAGGTGTTTTGTGTATCGAGCGTATCAAAAGCCCCTCGTTCAAAGAGCAGGGTAACAATCTCCTTTGAGAGAATAATGCCGCCTAAAGTACTTGCAACAAGTAAAAAAGTTAAAAACCAAAATGCACGTCCTAGATTTTGGAGCGCTTTTTCTTCATCTGCATTTTTTAAATAACGTGCCACTCGTGGAAAAAGGGCAACAGAGGTGGCAATGGCAAAGAGTGCCAAAGGAAGTTGGAAGATGCGATTTGCATAGTAGAGATACGAGATGCTTCCAGTTGCTAAGAAAGAGGCTAAAAATGTGTCTAAAAAAGCTGAAATCTGTGCTGTTGAATTTCCCCAGATTGCAGGAAAAAAGTTCTTTTTAAATTTCTTTGTATCTTCTTTGATAAGGATGGACTTCTCATGCAGGTACTTAAAACCACCAAAAAGCAATCTCCAAAGACCTAGTTTATAGATGGCGATGAGATGGACGAAGAGCTGCAGTCCTCCACCGATAACAACACCAAAACTAAGATAATAGACAATTTCACTTTTTGTTTTTTCACGTGCCAAAAGCAGCGCAGCAATTAAAGAGAGATTCAGGAGTGCTGTTGCAAATGCCGTTGTTGCAAAGTGATGCTTATACTGTAGCATAGCCGCTAAAAAGGTAACACAAAAGATAAGTGGCAGATACCAGAAGTTTATGGAAACAAAAGGTGCCGCCATCTCTATGGTACGAGCATTAAAACCGCTAGCAACGGCTTTTGTAAAAAGTTCAGGAACGATGTTTACCAAAAGGGTGATGAGTAAAATGATGCTAAGAAAAACTACAAAAATATGAATCGAAAAAACAGCTTTATGTCTGCTTTTTGCATAGGCAGGCAGAAAGACCTGCGTGAAAGCGCCTTCGGCAAAGATGCGGCGAAAGAGATTTGGGAGTTTAAAGGCAATGAAAAATATATCACTGTAAACAGAGGCACCAAGAACGGAAGCGGTCAAAAGGTCTCTGAAAAATCCTAAGATACGTGAAAATAAAATACCAAAACTATTGGTGAAAATTGCTCTAAACATGGGCTTCTTTTACATAAAATATAACTTTTACGAGATTTTAACAAAAGTTTCGTTAAAATCTCTCCTAAACTAAAATATCTGGATAAGTAATGGCACTCTTTGGCTCAAGTAAAAAGACACCTGCAATCAAAAAAGTACGTCCTACGGTTGTACGTACACAAAATGTCGCAAAAGAGCTTTTTAAAATAGCAAAATCCTATGAGATGGAGCCGGAACTCTTAGATTTTAATCTGCTGGATGTCCAAACCTATACGCGCTTGATTTCTGAAGAGAACAGAGAGACAGAGTGGGAGGAGATATCAAAAGAGGAGTCACAAAACTTTCACGATGAATCCCTTCTGCTAAACCCATTTTTCCAGATTAAACAGACCTATGAGATAGAAGTTTTTTCAAAAAAAGCTTCCAAAGATGACCACTATAGCAACTTAAAACTAGCCGTAGGTGCCAATGCAACAAAGTGTAAAGTCTATCTTAGCATTGCACAAGGGTCAAAAGTTGATTATGTTCCTCATTTTGAGCAAGATCTGATTGATATGATAAATCGTAAGAAAATTCGAGCAGGAATTTTGGTCTATATGTTTGATGCTATGGTTGAGGGTGTCGCCTCCAAGATATCTGCCCGCGTGAGGATTGCTGAAAAACTGGAGTTTGAACAGAGTGAAACACATCTTATCGCTGAAGCATATGAGCCGACGGTAACGAGAAACGATGAGTTGATACTTCATTATGAAGACTCTAAAGAAGTTGAAGAGAATGAGCGTGTAGACTATGCCTCACGTGGATTTATCCAGAGTGTACAAAAAGGGCAGCTGCTTATAGAGTATGTCAAGGCCAAAATGGGAAAACCGGGACGAAACTGTCGTGGTGAGTATATGGAACCAAAAGAGCCGATTGTAGCACATGAGCCAAATTTTAAAGTGAGTGAAAATATTAAAGTAGTCGAAGATGAAGACTCTATAAAATATTATGCCAATGAAAATGGCTACATCGCTTTTGAAGACAATACCTATGTTATCAAAAAAGAGGTGGATGTCGATGCTATTAGTTTTAAGACAACAGGTTCGATTGACAGTGGTGTAGATTCAGAGGTAAATATTACGGTCAAAGAGACAGATGCTATCAAAGATGCTGTTGGTTCTGGAATGACAGTCGAAGTAACAGAGATAGAGATAGATGGAAATGTTGGCTCTAATGCAAAAGTAGTCGCTAAAAAGGCAAGTATAGGCGGACAGACGCATAAAGCAGCAACGGTCATTGCAGATGAGTTGGAGATCAATGTCCATAAAGGAAAAGCGTACGGTAAAAATATCCATATAACAAGACTAGAGCATGGTCAAGTAGAGGGTGAAGTTGTAGAGGTTGCACAGGCAATAGGCGGTATCATCCGAGCCAAAGAGGTCGAGATAGGTATCTGTGCATCGCATGTAAAAGCAACAGCATCAAATACAATCGAGATAAAAAAGATGCTGGGAAGTGAAAACGTTTTTACGATTGATCCGCTTTTAAGTCGTGATATACAAAACTCAGTCGAAGACAATGAAGAACAGATAAAAGAGTTGGAACTTCGTATACGAGAGCTGAAAAAAGAGATAGAAAAATATACGAGTTTAATTAAAAATGGAACGAAAGTCTTTTTGGAAATTAAAAAGAGATTACTCCATTATCAAAAGAACAATGTGAAAATGCCGGAGAGCTTTGTCAAAAAATATAAACAGTTCCAGAATATGCAGCAACGTCTTAAAGAGCTTAAAGATGAATATACCCTCAAACAAGAGAAGTTGAATCTTTTAACAACACGTACAGCTTCATTTCAAGATAATATTATGGATGCGAGAATTATTAACAGAGACAAGTGGATTGGTTACAATGAGATAAAATTCAGACTTGTTGATCCCCCGATCGAACTTGTCTATAAGCCACTTGAAGGTTCAAGTGAAAAAGTATTTGGTTTGGTAGAGTTAAATGATGGCGAGTATGCAATTCGCCCTGTAGCTGAAGAAGGGTAAGTAGAAGAAGATGATAGTAGGACTTAATGGAGATGTAGTTTATAAAGAGCCTTCGTTTGTGCATATAAATGTAAATGGAGTTGTTTATGAAGTTTTTATATCATTGCATACTTTTTCTGCACTAGAAAATGAGAAAGTTTCACTTTTTACTACGCAGATAATCCGTGAAGATGCAAATCTGCTCTATGGCTTTATGGATATGAATGAGAAGAAGCTTTTTGCAAGATTGATCAAGATTAACGGGGTAGGGCCAAAAGTGGCAATGGCGATCTGCTCAACATATACGCCTGCACAGTTTGCAACGGTGCTTGGTAATAAAGATGTCAAAGCTGTACAAAAAGTTCCGGGAATCGGACCAAAGAGTGCAGGGCGCATCTTAGTTGAACTCAATGGTTTTGATGCAGAGATACTCAGTGGCACACCTGCAACACCAAATGCTTCGGCTGCATATAATGAAGCAAGTGAGGCACTGGAAGCACTTGGATTTAAAAAAGAGAAAATATCAAAAGCACTTGCAGCATGTGAAGGGGAAGATACGGCTTCTCTAGTAAAAGGTGCTTTGAAATTACTACAAACAATTTAAGAAGGAATCGTATATTGAAATTAACAATTTTATTTGGCGGAGCGAGTTTTGAACATGAGATAAGTATTGTGAGTGCAATTACACTCAAAGAGAAACTTACAGATTTTGATTTGAGTTTTATCTTCTGTGACAGTGACCACACTTTTTATCTTATAGAGCCTTCAAAAATGAAAGCAGTTACTTTTTCAAAAGGTGAGCATAAAAAGATGCCACAACTCACACTCACGCAGGGTGCATTCATACAGCAGAAAAAAGGAATGTTCGGTTCTAGTGTAGAACATAATAATGTGGTATTAAATCTGATTCATGGCGCTGATGGTGAAGATGGAACAATCGCTGCACTTTTAGATTTTTATGCTATTAAATACATCGGTCCACGTGTAGATGCATGTACTTTTTCTTATGACAAACGCTATACAAAGTATCTATGTGAAGCAATAGGTGTAAAAACTGTTCGTTATGAGGTGGCGCATAAAGATGAACTGAGTAATATCTCTATCTCCTATCCTATCATTGTAAAGCCTTCACGTCTTGGCAGCTCAATCGGTGTTAGTATAGTCAAAGATGAGAGTGAACTTGATTATGCACTTGATGTTGCTTTTGAGTTTGATACGGTTGTTCTGATTGAGCCGTTTTTAGAAGGTGTCAAAGAGTATAATTTAGCAGGTTATATGGCTGATGGAGTGATGCATTATTCTATCGTTGAAGAACCTCATAAAGAGGAGTTTTTGGACTTTGATAAAAAGTATATGGACTTTTCACGCTCTGAGCAGGTTTTAAAGGCGGATATCTCTGAAGAACTAGAAGTAAAACTCAAAGCAAATTTTGACAGAGTCTATCGCGGGCTTTTTGAAGGAGCACTTATCCGTTGTGACTTCTTTGTTCATAATGATGAGGTATTGCTTAATGAGATTAATCCTATTCCGGGTTCAATGGCAAACTATCTCTTTGAAGACTTTGCAAAAGCCATAGAGTCTCTAAGTCTCTCTTTACCTCACGCAAAGAGAGTAAAGGCCTCTTATGAGTATATTCATTCAATTTCTAAAGCAAAAGGGAAGTAATGGCGCTAAAGTCCATCCAGTACAAACAACATACATTTGATATAAGTTATGAGATTGTAAATCCTGAAGCACAGGTTGATTTAATCATTCTGCACGGTTGGGGAAGTAATAAAAACCTGATGAAACAGAGTTTTTCAAGCTATATGGATGGATTTCGTCATATCTACATTGACCTTCCTGGATTTGGGAACTCAACATGTTCTATGGCACTGACAACTGCAGATGTAGCGCGAATCGTAGAGCTCTTTATGATTCATATCAATGCACAAAAAGATATCATTATGGGGCACTCTTTTGGCGGTAAGGTTGCTCTTGTACTGGAGCCTAAAATACTGGTCTTAGTAGCAAGTGCCGGTATCTATGTTGAAAAACCACTCAAGATCAAAGCAAAAATTGCACTTTTTAAACTCTTTAAACTTCTAGGCCTTTCAAAATTTCGTTCTTTATTTGTTGCCGATGATGCAAAAGAGCTGAGTGAATATATGTACCAGACCTTTAAAAATGTTTTAAATGAAGATTTTTGTGATGAATTTTCCAAGTATGAGGGAAGAGCACTTCTTTTTTGGGGTAAAGAAGACAGTGCAACACCATTAAGCTCTGCAAAGAAGATAAATGAGCTTATCAAAGACTCAACACTTGAAGTGTATGATGGAGATCACTACTTTTTTATGAAGTATGCTGCAGATATCTCTAAAAAGATAGAAACAGAATTTTTGAAAAGTTTAGGACACTAGATGGAGAGTTATGAGACTTTTATAGCCTTTGTTGTCAATGTAGTCTTTGTTACTCTTTTGGGTTGGTATCTCATTACCAATCTGCAATGGTATGACTATAAACTAGAACGTGTACTTTTTAAACATCATAAGCCACATTGGCACATTCTGTACTTTATCATCCCTTTGATAGCTTACTATACTACAGACAAGTTCTTTACCATCTTTTTTATTTTCGCTATTATTCCTGCTATTGTCATATGGTACAAAAGACTTGATAAAAAGTTAGTACTTACCTGGCGTGTCAAACGCTTTTTAATTCTGCTTGTATCACTCACACTTTTTCAAGATGTTTTATGTACTTTAAAAGAAGCGTGTAATATCTATGGTGTAATGATGCCTCTGGCCGTAGCCTATATCGGTTCAACACTGATAGAGAAATTTTTGTTCAAAGTCTATAAAAAAGAGGCAAAGAAGAAGCTTCAAAGTATGAAGGACTTGCAAATTATCTGCATAACAGGGAGTTATGGCAAAACAAGTATCAAAAACTTTGTAACACAGATCTTAAGTGCAAAGTACAATGTCTATGCGACACCAAGAAGTGTCAATACTATTGGCGGTATCATAGCTGATGTCAATAACAATTTCCGTGAGGATGTAGAGGTCTATGTCTGTGAAGCAGGGGCACGTGAGAGAGGTGATATCTATGAGATTACAACCTTTTTAGAGCCACAGACTGTGGTTGTCGGACGTGTAGGTGAAGCACATATCGAGTATTTTAAAACTTTGGACAATATAGTACGAACGAAGTTAGAGATTATGCAATCACCTAGACTTGAACGTGCTTACATCCATACATCTGTAACAGATGAGTCTCATGATAAAGTGACATTTTTCGGTGATGAGATACAAGATGTCAATGCAACGTTAGAGGGGAGTGACTTTAAATTAAAGATCGATGATGAAGTTTTAGAACTGCATACTGATATATTGGGTAGTTTTCAGACGATGAATATCGCTGTAGCTGTTCGTATCGCCAAAGATTTTGGACTGAGCAATGAAGAGATAGTCAAAGCTGTAAAAAAGCTTGAATCTGTTGAACATCGTCTGCAGCTTATAAAAGCAGGTGGGAAAATCATCTTGGATGATGGCTATAATGGAAACATTGATGGAATGTTGGAAGCTATTCGTCTTTGTGCAACACATGAAGGTCGCAAAGTAATTGTTACTCCAGGACTTGTAGAGAGCAGGAATGAACTCAATCTCAAGCTGATTGAAGCCATTAATGAGGTTTTTGATATTGTCATCGTTACAGGTTCACTCAATGCAGAGCTTTTTAAGAAACATCTGAAAGTCAAAAATAAAATTATGCTTTCAGATAAATCTACTTTGACAGAACTCCTAGCAAATCAGACAAAAGCAGGAGATATTATACTCTTTGCAAATGATGCACCGAATTTCATTTAATATATCGAAAATAATATTTTTAAAAGAGTGGGTATGAAATTTATAGACAGCATTACAAAATATACAGCATATTTGACAGCTTTTATCTTGGCACTGTTAGTTGTTTTGGTTGTTTACGATGCGACAAGCAGGTACTTGTTTTCAGAAGGATCAACAGCGCTTCAGGAACTTGAATGGCACTTTTTTGATGTTGTAATTCTTTTGAGTATTGCATATACTTTACGAAACAATGCTCACGTGAGAGTTGATATCTTTTATGAGAAATTTTCACCAAAGACAAAAGCACTCATTAATATCTTCTCTTTTATATTTTTTGTTTTACCGCTCTCTTTTTTGATTATCTACATTGGTATTGGTTTTGTGGAGATGAGTTATCTGCAGCATGAGGCTTCTTCAGACCCGGGAGGGCTCAAATATCGCTGGATTGTAAAATCTTTGATGCCTTTGGCATTTTTCCTTTTGGCACTGCAGGCTTTTAAAGAGCTTGTAAGTGACATTAGAAGATGGAAGTCACTATGATAGCACTTATAATGTTTTGTGTGGCTCTTTTGTTATTACTGTTTGGTGTACCGGTTGCTTTTGCTTTTGGTGGAGTGGCGATGATGTTTGCATTCTTCACTCCAGATGTTGGTTTTGAAGTCTTTAATATTCTGCCGTTTCGTATCTATGGAATTATGGGCAACACAACACTGATGGCAGTTCCACTTTTTATTATGATGGGTTTAATTCTTGAAAAATCCGGAATGGCTGAAAAACTGTTGATGTCAATGAGCTCACTCTTTAAAGGTGTAAGAGGTGGGCTTGGTGTGAGTGTTGTTTTAGTGGGTGCAATACTTGCAGCTTCAACTGGAATAGTCTCAGCAAGTGTAGTTATGATGAGTGTTATAGCCCTTCCTTTGATGCTGCAAGCAGGCTATAACAAAGGTTTGGCATCAGGGACTATTGCAGCAAGTGGAACGCTTGGGCAGATTATTCCACCTTCAATTATCTTAATTGTTTTGGGTGATGTTATGAGTGTGAGTGTGGGTGAGCTTTTTATGGGAGCAGTGCTTCCGGGACTAACACTTGTAGGACTTTATATTATGTATATCCTCATTCGTGCATTTATCAACAAAGAGGATGCTCCTGCAATTATCAGTGAAGAAAAAATAAGTATAGTAGCGCTTCTTTTTACCATCATTCCGCCACTGCTGTTAATGGTAGCCGTGCTTGGAAGTATCTTTGCAGGAATCGCTTCTCCGACAGAATCAGCCGCTTTTGGTGTTGTAGGTGGTGTACTGCTCTCAGCGCTCAATAAAACACTGAACTTTGAGATGATAAAGTATGCACTCTTTGAGACAATGAAGCTCTCAGGTATGATTTTTATGATACTCATCGGTGCAACGACTTTTAGCCTTGTCTTTAATGAACTTGGCGGAACTGATTTGATATTAGAGTTTTTCTCTCATGATATCGGTGATGTGTGGGTGTTTATCGGTGTAGCAATGCTTGCCATTTTTGTACTTGGCTTTTTCATTGACTTTA
>NZ_SDID01000029.1 GCF_009192995.1 Sulfurimonas indica
CTCACTTCCTTTAGTGCCAATTTTAGCAGTTCGTTTGACAACTGCATCTCTATTTTGATATATCCATTCAGCCCAAGCAAACAAAAGAGTACTATCTGCGAGTATCTACATCTTCATGTGCACTCTATTTTGAGTTAAAACTTCTAAATAAGGATACCTTTTATAAAAAAGAGATAGAACATCAACTTATTCTTACACTCTTTTTTGGTAGTTTAATTACGCTTATTCTTTATAATCTTTTTATCTATATTTTTACTAAAGAGTTGGCTTATCTCTACTATGTGCTGTATTTATTTTTTATTGTCTTGGAACAACTTTCCTATACTACCCTAAACAAGTATATATATCCAAAAAGTTTGTTTGATATAGAGACATATTTTGCAATTTATTATATAGCATTTATTTTTATCTTTAGTATATTGTTTATTCGCGAGTTTTTAGATGTTGCAAAATATAAGATAATAGATACTGTTTTAAAAATATTTTTGCTATTTAACATAATATTTATTATTATATCTTCACCAAATTTTTATCCAATAGATGTACTTGTTTCTGTTGGTATGTTCTTTTTTTTATATATATTATTTATTAGTTTTTATCTTCTTTACAAAGGCAATGAGAATGCAAAATATATGGTTGTTGGATGGTCTGTAGCAATTGTCGCCTGGATTATGCAGGGAACTTATAATGAGGGAGGCTGGAGTTTACTTTATGAATATCCTTATTTTTTTGAGAGCGCTATCTTTTTTGAGGCAATCATATTTTCTATTGCCCTTGCAAATAAATTAAACAAAACTAAGGAATTAGAGGAATCTGTAGCAAGTAACAAAATATTAACAAAAGAGTTACATCATAGAGTTAAAAACAACATGCAGCTAATTATCTCTCTTTACAGATTAAAACTTTCTAAATTAGAGCATGCATCATCTTTTTTGAAAGAAGTTGAAGGAGCGATACAGGCAATTGGTACAACACATGAGATGCTTTATTCAGATAATGTCCTGATAGATGCAAATGCACGGGAATATTTTGTAATGCTTGTTGATAAGTTAAAAAATAGTTATCCACATACAAATATTGATATTACATATCGTATTGATGAAGATATTCCTACAGATTGTTTGATGTATCTTGGTATTATTCTTAATGAGTTGATGACCAATACATATAAATATGCATTTGAGACAAACTATGGAAAGATTTTTATCTCTTTAGAAAAACAAGGTGAACATATTATTTTTACATATGAAGACAATGGTAAAGGATATGATCCACACAATAATAAAAACTCTTTTGGTTTGGAGCTTGTTAAAAGTTTGGTTTCAAGTGAGCTCCAGGGAGATATAAAAGTTTCTTTTGACAAAGGTACAAAATATATTATAAGATTCTAGAGTTTACCATCTTCTAAACTCAATTTAGCTAAAATTGCGTCAATATTTTAAATCAAGGCTTGAAATGAAAAAAAGAGCGTTAGTTAGTGTAAGCGATAAAACTGGTGTGGTTGATTTTTGTAAATCACTTGTAAAAAACGGATATGAGATAATCTCAACAGGCGGGACATACAAACTCTTGCGTGAGAGTGGTGTAGATGCTATAGAGATTGATGAGGTGACAAAGTTTCCTGAATGTTTTGAAGGGCGTGTAAAGACACTCAACCCTTATGTCCACGGAGGTATTTTACATCGTCGTGACAAGCAGTCGCACTTGGATCAGGCAAAAGAACTTGGCGTTGAGGCAATAGACCTTGTATGTGTCAATCTTTATCCGTTTAAAGCGACTATTGAACGTACAGATGATTTTGATGATATTATTGAAAATATCGACATTGGTGGACCGGCAATGGTTCGTTCAGCTGCAAAGAACTTTGACTCGGTTATCATCGTTACAAATGTTGAAGATTATGCAGAAGTTATCGATGCGATAGAAAACGAGAAAAATACAAAAGAGTTCCGCCGTGGATATATGATAAAAGCATACGAACATACTGCCGCGTATGATTCAATGATAGCTAATTATATGAATGAGCGTTTTAATGAAGGCTTTGGTGAGAAGCAGTTTATCGTAGGTGAGAAAGTAATGGATACTCGCTATGGTGAAAACCCTCATCAGAAAGGGGCACTGTACGAGTTCGACAAGCACTTTAGCAACAACTTTAAAACACTTAAAGGTGAAGCAAGTTTTAACAACTTAAATGACCTAAATGGTGCTATCAAAATTGCAGCGGCTTTTGGAGATGACAACGCTGTGTGTATTACAAAACATGGAAACCCTTGTGGTTTTGCTATTCGTGACAATTTAGTAGATGCTTATACAGAAGCACTCAAGTGTGATCCTGTTTCTGCATTTGGTGGTGTTGTAGCTGTTAATGGTGTGGTCAACAAAGAGCTTGCAGAGAAAATGAATGAGATTTTCTTGGAAGTTGTGATTGCTGGACGTATCACTGAAGAGGCTCAAGAGGTATTTGCGCTCAAGAAGCGTATCAAACTTTTTGAGATGGGTAGTGATAAACTTGTGCTTGCAAATGATACAAAAGACTTTAAACACATTGATGGCGGATTTGTATTCCAAGATGCTGACAGAGTTAATGATGATGAAGTTAAAAATGCAAAACTTGTTTCTAAAAATCGTGCCAGCGAAGCTGAAATGAAAGACCTTGAGATCGCATATAAAGTGGCTTCTCTTACAAAATCTAACTGTGTAGTTTATGTCAAAGATGCTGCAATGGTAGCTGTTGGTATGGGTATGACATCTCGCGTTGATGCTGCACAGTGTGCGCTCAAAAAAGCAAAAGAGATGGGTCTTGATGTAACAGGTGCTGCACTTGCATCTGAAGCATTCTTTCCATTCCGTGATTCTATTGATGCGGCAGCTGCAGCAGGGGTTAAAAATGTTATTGAACCTGGTGGGTCAATTCGTGATGATGAGGTTATTGCCGCTGCTGATGAGCATGGTATGAGCCTATATTTCTCAGAAGTTCGCCACTTCCTTCATTAAAAATTAAAATAGTAACGCATTTTCTGCGTTACTTCCTTCGTCATGCACATTAGTTGCACTTCCTCGTTATGCTCCTTGTAACTGAATTACTCTTTTCATTTTTAAAATATTGTTTATTTTTTGTATAAGAATTAATTTGTCTAAACTTGATTGACACAGACTCAACTCTTATGATATAATTTCGCTAATAAAAAATTTAACAATTATTGGTAAGGACTAGAAAATGGCAAAATCATTATATGAAACATTAGAAGTATCAGAAAATGCGAGTGAATCTGAGATTAAAAAAGCGTATAGAAAATTAGCGAGAAAATATCATCCTGACATCTGTAAAGAAGCAGATTGTGAAGAGAAATTTAAAGAGATAAATGCAGCGTATGAGATACTGAGCGACAAAGAGAAAAAAGAGCAGTATGATATGTATGGAGACTCTATGTTTGGAGGGCAGAACTTCCATGACTTCTCACGCAGCCAGGGTGGCAATGTCGATCTGGATGAGATACTGCGTCAAATGTTCTCTGGTGGCGGAGGATTTGGCGGCTTTAGCGGTGGCGGTCGTCAATCATACAGCAGCGGAGGCTTTGGCGGATTTGGCGGAGCTGGAGGTTTTCATCAAGAACCAAACCTTGACATCGAAGCAAAGGTGACGATTCCGTTTAATGTAGCCATCCTTGGTGGAACGCACTCAGTTTCAGTCAATGGTGAGCGTTTTGATATTAAGATCCCTGCAGGTGTCAAAACAGGAGAAAAGCTCCGTGTAAGAGGAAAAGGGCATGCACAAAACGGTCGTTCTGGGGATTTGCTCTTAAAGATAACAGTAGCACCGTCACCGGATTATGAGCGTGAGGGAGATGACCTGGTCAAAACCATAGATGTGCCACTCTATGCAGCTCTCTTTGGTGATAAAATTGCAGTACAGACACTTGAGAAAGAGATAAAACTCAAAATCCCGCAAAACACAAAAAATGGACAGCGCTTCCGTGTGAAAGAGATGGGTGCAATGAACAGAAAAACAAAACAGAGAGGTGATTTGTACTTAAAAGCAAATATTATCAATCCAAAAGTAGAAGATTTGGACAATGATTTGGTAGAATTGATGAAAGAAAAACTACCAAAGACAATTTAAGCAGGAGGTAAACGATGCATCATTATGACGAACCGGTCTATTTAATCAGTATAGTCTCGAAGATACTAGATATCCATCCACAAACTTTGCGTCAGTATGAGAGAGAGAATCTCATCACACCTTCTCGTTCAAATGGACGTATACGACTCTATTCACAGCGTGATATAGATAGAATTAAACTTATTTTACGCCTTACTCGTGAGCTTGGTGTAAATCTTGCAGGTGTTGATATTATTTTACGTCTAAAAGAGAATGTAGATAAGATGGAGCGAGAGATTGCTGACTTGCGTCATGAGGTGGAAGTTGCGAAAAATGCTCGTTCAGTCTCTCCTGATAAAGCACTTGTAACAAAGAAAAGTATCTATGAGATGATTATTTTTGAGGGAGACTAGAGCCCCTCTTTTAATCTCTCAACCACAACACCTACATCTTTAAGCTTTTTCTCCAAAGAGTCATATCCACGGTCAAGATGGTAGATACGATGAACGTTTGTTTCTCCTTGGGCAATAAGGGCTGCTAAAACAAGAGCACTTGATGCTCTGAGATCTGTTGCCATAACATCCGTTGCACTTAAATCACACTTTCCATTGATAGTAGCAGTATGTCCACTGAGTGAGATATCTGCTCCCATACGCTGCAGCTCACTCACATGCATAAATCTATTCTCAAAAAGACGCTCTTCTATGATAGATACTCCATTTGCCTGTGTGGCAAGTGCCATAAACTGTGCTTGCATATCTGTTGGAAAAGCAGGGTACTCCTGTGTAACAATTTTAACAGGTTTGATCTCTTTGTTTGGGTGGATTGTGATAGTGTCTTTTGTGAGTGTAAGCTCAAACCCCATCTCTTCAAATTTTGCGATAACTGCACCAAGATGATCCGGTTCTACATCCGTAAGTGTGAGTTTTGAACCAGTAATTGCTCCTGCACAAAGATATGTTCCTGCTTCGATTCTATCTGGAATAATGCTGAATTCTTTGATATCTAAAAGCTCTCCGGCAGTTCCATGTACTTTGAGCACTGCTGTACCGATTCCCTCAATTTTTACACCACTTGCATTGAGCACTTCACAGAGTTGGACTACCTCTGGCTCACGTGCAGCATTGATAATAGTCGTCTCACCCTCTGCAAGTGCTGCGGCCATAACAATATTGGCTGTTCCTGTCACCGTGATTTTATCAAAGATAATTTCACAGCCTTTGAGTCCTTTTGGTGCTCGCGCTTCAATATAACCTGCTTTGATTGATATCTCTGCACCCATCTGCTCGAGTGCTTTGAGGTGCAGATCGATTGGGCGCTGTCCTATGGCACAGCCTCCTGGAAGTGATACCTCACAGTGTCCAAAACGTGCTAGAATCGGACCTAAAACAAGGATGGAAGCACGCATTGTTTTTACAATGTCATATGTTGCTTTTGTTTCGTTCATCGAAGCAGTGTCCACCACGACTCTATCATCATGAAAATCACAAGATGCTCCAAGGTTTGTGAGAAGTTTAAGAAGTGTCTTTATATCTGCAACATCTGGCAGATTTTTAATGATAACGCTGTTACGAGCCAAGATTGTCATTGCAATAAGCGGTAGCGATGCATTTTTTGCACCAGAGATTTTTATTGTTCCATTGAGGGCAGATTTGCCTTTGATTTTTAAGTAGTCCATATTTCTCTTTATTTTTGTTTCTCTAAAAAATTGCGTTATTATATCTTAAATTTGCTATACTACTGTTAATAATTAAGTAGGAAATAAGATGGGTTCGGCACTTGAGCGGCTAAAAAAAATAACAAATAAAATATCTTCGTATGAGCTGGCAAGAAAAGAGAATATAGCAGAGCTAAAAGAACTTTATAAAGAGATAGGTATCGATAAAAAAGTAGAGCATTTTGAAGAGCTTTTTGATTTTAAAGCTATCAATCTCTCAGGTGTTTCACTCCAAGAAGAGAATCTGGGTGAGATAAAAGAGGGAAAGTACCTGCAGGTTTTAGCAATATCGTACGATAAAGATGCGGCTGTAAAGAGTAAAAATGTTTCCTTGGCATACTTTGGAAGAGTCGAGAGTGTTGATGGAGTATTAAAAGAGAAGGTTGTGGAATTTGTAATCAGGTACCGTTTTGAGAAGAGTTTTATCAACCTGGAACATTATCACGCTATGCTTGGAAATTTTAAAAACAAAGATGTCTAGGTTTTATTTTTTATTATGGGTTTTCTGGGCAGTTCGAGTAGTATTGTGCAGCCTTTTTCTAGCAGCAACTTTTGCACTTCTTTTGACACTCTTTATCTACATGAAACAGGGCTTCCCTCCTGTAGATGAAGAGATAATGGGCGCACTTTTTGATGTTTGGAAGTTTTGGTTCGCCATTGCTTTAAATATGGCTGTTTTAATCGCACTTTTTCGAAGTGTGAAGTATCTTTTTAACCATCCTCACGCAGGGTATGTATTAAAGCTCAAAAAGTGTTTCAAAGAAGATAGTCATGAATACCTCGAAGTAATCGGTTATGGAGATTTGGTTAAAGTATGGCGGAAATGGTTTATGCTGCTCATTTGGCTTGTCGGGAGTTTAATGGTGCTTGCACTGCTGTTTACATATATCTTTAGCTTTTATGAGAGCCTTTTTGACTGGTTTAATATTTATGTTCTGTACGCTTTTATATTACTTGCAGGATATCTCTCTTTTATATTTTTAGGCAGTCGTTGCAAAAGTGTTAGGATCGTGAAGTGCTGATATTTTTAGATATTGAAACGACGGGATATGAAAAAGAAGATAAAATCTGCTCTTTAGGAGTGCTCTCTTTTGAAAATGAATCTTGTGTGAGCTCTTTGTATGAGCTTGTAAATGAAGGCAAAAAGATACCCCCAAAGGCTTCAGCCCTGCATAATATCACCAATGAGATGATTCAAGAGAAACCTGTGTTGCGTGAGAGTGAGATTTATAAGTATCTCCAAGCGCACAACAAAGAAGAAAACACACTAATCGTACATAATGCCGGTTTTGTTTTTCCCTATCTTGAAGATGCCGGTTTAAAATGGCATGGTAAAATTATAGATACACAAAAAGTTTTAAAGCATCATATCCCAGAGTGTGAATTTTTCAGTTTGGAATTTATACGCTATGAGTTAAAACTCTACAGAAAAGAAGAGCAGTATAAACAATTATGTGGAATTAAAGATGCTTTACTACCACATCATGCATTGAGTGATGCTCTTGTTATCAAGTTGCTTTTTGACTATCTTTTAGAAGAGTTAAGCCAAGGAGTGATGCAAGAGCTCAGTTTTAAAAATGTATTGCTTGAGAAGTTTCCTTTTGGAAAGTATGCCGGCAGGTATATTGAAGAGATAGCTATGAATGACAGAAGTTATCTGCTGTGGATGCTCTCTTTAGAGAGTTTGGATGATGATTTAGCGTACTCTTTGGAGTACTATTTACAAGGATAAAGATGAGAGTTGCTGTTGAGTGTCAATCACCGTTGTTACAAAAATCGTTAGAGCTCTTTTTGTCAAAATATTTGAGTGCTTCAAAGAAGTGTGACATTATTGTCAGAGATGAAGAGTGTTTGGGAGATAGTCGCTGTTTTTACATAGGCAGTGATGCAAATGCAGATCTTGTCAAACCATTTTCCAAGTCACAGCTTATTTTGGCCCTTGAAAAACGTTATGAAGAGCTTTATGGAAGCAGTGAAAAAGCAGAGGATGAAGCTATAAAAGAGGAGTACTTCGAAGAAGATGACTCTATGGACTTCTTAATCTTGGAAAAACGCATAGAGTTCCTGACACAGGAGTATCAGGCAAATATTTTACGAGCGGTAAAAGCATTCTATGAAAAATAATAAACAACTTACCAAAAAGATCATTGCCGGAAAATACAAAGGCAAAACACTAAAACTCCCTTCCAAAACAACGACACGAAGCTCAAAAGCGATTGTTCTGGAATCATTTTTTAATACACTGCAGTTTGATATTGTGGATGCAGTGTTTGTTGAGGTTTTTTCAGGTTCAGGTTCGATTGGTCTTGAAGCACTGAGCCGTGGAGCGAAGCAGATATATTTTATGGAGCGTGACAGAGATGCACTGGGAACGCTGAAAGAAAATATAGCACAAACTGACCCCTCTGCCTGTGAAGTCTTTGGTGGGGACAGTTTTGAAAATATCAACACTATCATAGAGAGACTCAAAAAAGCAAAAACAAAAGCCTATTTTTACATTGACCCGCCATTTAGCATACGCGCGGGGATGGAAGATATCTATGATAAAACTATAGATTTGATAGCATCACTGCCAGTTGAGAATGTTACAATGATTATCATTGAACATATGAGCGGACTTGATATTCCTCAAAAAATAGGCAGCTTTAGCATCAAAAAATCAAAAAAATTTGGAAATACGACACTTACGTACCTTATAGATGAAAATATGGAATAAATATTGCTGAATTCTTGCATAATGCAAGGATTTATTCAATGAAATATTTTTTAGGTTTACTACTATTTTTCGCATCACTTCATGCAACGAAAATCACGGATGTTTCGAACATCGTCGGCGTTCGGGAGAATCAGATTATTGGTTACTCTTTGGTTGTCGGTCTGAAAAAGACAGGAGATGGTACAACCTCAAAATTTACACTTCAATCAATTTCAAACATGTTAAAAGCGATGAATATCGATATGAATCCTATAGATATTAAATCGAAAAATGTTGCAGCAGTTGTGGTAACGGCAACGCTCAAACCTTTTGCAAGACAGGGTGATAAATTTGATGTAACGGTATCTTCCATTGGTGATGCAAAATCTTTAGAAGGTGGAACACTTTTGATGACACCGCTTAAAGGGGTAGATGGCAAGATCTATGCACTGGCACAAGGTCCGCTTAGTATTGGTGGGCTCAACCAAAGAGGTGCCGGAGCAGAAACACATCCAACGACAGGTATAGTCTTTAACGGTGGTTTTGTTGAGCGTGAGATAAATATCGACCTTTTTCATCAGCAGTATGCAACACTCTCCCTTAAAGAGTCTGGTTTTGAAAATGCAGTAGCTGTACAAAAGGCGATAAATGCATACTACAATACACAAGTGGCAGTAGCAATGGACTCACGAAGCATTAAGTTAAAACGCCCGCAAAACCGTTCAATGATTGAGTTTTTGGCAGAAGTGCAAAACATCGATATGAACTATAAACCTAAAAATAAAATCATCATCAATGAAAAAACTGGAACTATCGTTGCTGGGGTAGATATACAACTAAAACCGATTATCCTCACGCATGGGGATATCACGATTAAGATAGTTGAAGAAGATACGCTATCAAAACCAGAAGGTTCGATGGAAGTGGACAAAAACCTGGTAATTGGTATGAATGAGAATGAAATTTATACGAAAAGAGGCACAACTACTGTTGCTAACCTTGTGCGTTCACTTCAAAAACTAGGGGCAACGCCAAAAGATATCATCTCTATTTTAGAGGCGATGAAGAGTGCAGGGAGCATCTCTGCTGAGTTGAAGGTAATATAATGGACTATGGATTAAATGCTTTAAGTGCACAGGCACAATTAGTCACACAAAACAAAGATATCCCAAAGATCAATCCTCAGGCAGAGGATAAGGCACTGCGGGAGCAGACAGATGCTTTTGAAGCGATCATCATCAAAATGCTGATGGACAATGCGATGAAAGATGAGAAAGATCTTTTCTCATCTCAAAATGATCCGGGAGATAAAATATACAAATCGATGTATAGAGATGAGCTCTCAAAAGCAAGTGCGGGGAGTTTTGGTTTTTCACAGATGCTCTATGACTACTTGAGTCAGAGAAATTCGTGAAATAGGTTTAGAAAATCATAATTTTGTCGATATAACAGTATAGAGAAATTTCGCAAGAGATATGAAGGATAAAATATGATTTCAAATATAAGCAGTTCAGCTGTGAGCGGTACTTTTGCAAACAGTTTGAATGAAAACAAAGAGTTAAAACCAAATGCAAAGTTAACTGCATCGGAAGATGGCAGTAAAAACAGAATAGAAAAACTCAAAGAGGCTATCGAGTCAGGTGAATATAAAGTAGATTTATCTGCACTATCAGAGAAGATGGCGGACGAGTTACTTAAGTAAAATAAAATAATTATGGGGGTTTGCGATGCTTTCTCATCACTTACAAAATGCTTTAGAAGATTTAAGAGATCTTATTAAAATTACTGAATCAGATATAGAAGATATAAAAAAAGCAGAGCACAATCCCCAGTTTGACAGACTTTCATTAAAAGAAGAAAAACTGAAAGCTTTTGAGACAAAAAAAGCGATGATAGATTATGAAATCTCCAATCTTATGACATCAAATCCGGATGTAGCACTTCCAGACCTTTTAAGTGCCCAGCAACATCAACTTCTGGATGATTTAAAAGTTGAACTCTCAAAACTTCATGAGGTCAATAAAAAATATGCAAAACTGGTTTTGGTTGTCAGTAACCTATATAACAGCTTTTTAGAGAGACTGGTCCCGACAGAGATGCAAGGATATCAAAAAGTTGCATCAAAAGACTCTGCTATTATGGAAGTGAGAGTATAATATGGCATCAATTTTCAATACATTAAATATCGGTTACAGTGGATTAAATGCTGCACAGGTCGGTATCAATACAACTGGGCATAACATTTCCAATGCCGAAGTAGAAGGCTATACAAGACAGCGTGTTATTACATCAGCTGCAACACCTATCGCTATGCGACCAGGGCAGGTTGGTAACGGTACAGAGATTCAAGACATCAAGCGTGTATTTGATAATTTTGTATTTGACAGATACAACAGTATGTCATCTGATAAAGAGTACAGTGATTTTGAAACGCAGACACTAGAAGAGCTCTCAACATATTTTCCTGAGATTGACGGGGTAGGTGTCAAAGCAGACTTGGCAGAGTATTACAATATGTGGCAAACATTTGCAGATAATCCGGATAATGATGCCATTAAGGTTGCTCTTGCAAAACAGACAGAAACACTCTCTGCACATATAACACAAACTCAGGATCAGGTTTTAAGTCTGCAGATGCAGATTAATGACCAACTTGCAGTAAATATCGAAGAGGTTAACTCTCTTGCAAAACAGCTTGCTGATTTAAATATTGCTATAGATGTTGCAGAATCTGGTGGTATGTACACAGCAAATGATTTACGTGACCAGAGAAATGTAATTGAGCGAAGCCTCTCAAGACTTATAGGTGCGGAAGTAAATCAAGGACAACTAGAGTCCAATATACAGATCGATAGCAACTCAAACACAAGAACAGGAAGTTATACTTTAAGTGTGAATGGATTTAATATTGTCGATGGCAACTCCTATCATCCTTTAAAATTGACAAAAGATGACAATGAGTATGGTTTTTACAGTCTCTACTATGAAAGACAGGATGGTACGCTCATTCCATTTGAAGAGAAAGTGACAAACGGAAGAGTTGGTGCGATTTTTGACTTGCGTGGTGGATCAATCGATACAACAAGTGGTATGCCAACTGATGGTGTATTACAAAAAGTCGTAACGGATTTGGATGCATTCGCGCAGGGTTTGATTGAGAGTACGAACAATCTGTATGCAGAGAGTGCAACGACAAAGATGGAGTCAAATATTTTAACTGATATTGGAGCGACAAGTTCCATTGTTCATTCACCTTTGAATGTAAATCCGGGTACTTTTAATATCATTGTTTATGATATTGACGGTAATGAAGTGGCCACGAGACAAATCAATATCGACCATGCCACATCGATGTCAGGTGCAGCAGGCTCAAACTCCATAGAAGGGCAAATACTTGCCACTGTAGATGATAATGGTGACTCCAATGCCAACAATGATATTGATGATTTTATAACGTTTAATTTTCAGACTGCAGCAAACGGTGAATTGCGTCTAGAGTTGGGATTGGATCCACAGTCTGAATCTATGGGGTACACATTCGCCATCAAAGATGAACTGCCAGACGGTAAATTTTCATCTGGCAGTAATTTTGCAGGAGCACTGGGACTTGGAAGATTTTTTGATGGAGATAGTGCACGTAATATCAAACTCAATTCAGAGTTGAGCGATAATCCGACAAAAATTCATGCAGGTTTCTCTTCTGCAGCAGGTGATAACAGAGTTGCACTCAATATGGTACAGCAACAGTTTGAGTCATATAAATTCCAAGTTGGTAATGAAGAGTATGATACCACCATGTATGGTATGTTTGATATCACTGCAACCTATGTAGGTACTGCTACAAATGCAGCAATAACAAGAAATGAAACAGTGACGACACAGTTTAACTCAACAGAGATGGAGTATTTTTCTGTTTCAAAAGTAAGTATCGATGAAGAGATGACAAATCTCATAAAATATCAAACATCTTATGGTGCAGCTGCAAAGATTATTACAACAGTTGACCAGATGATGCAGACACTTCTTGGAATCAAGCAGTAAAGTGTTCCCAAAAGTCAGTGTAGTTTTACTTTTTAGTATCTTTTTCTTCGCTTTCTTTGGCTCTTTTCTCTATACAACAAGTCCCTACACACTTGATAGTCATGCTATTTTAGTCGGACCTTCATCAATGCATCTTTTAGGTACAGACAGACTTGGACGTGATATCTTAGCACGTTTGATTGAGGGTGGAAAAGTATCCTTGATTATAGGTGTTGGAAGTGCACTCATAGCCTCTTTTATAGGACTGATTCTGGGCTCAATTGCCGGATATTATCGAGGAGTTGTTGATAAGTCATTTATCATCATTGTTGATCTGTTTTTAACCTTTCCTACTTTCTTTTTACTTTTAGCCCTTGTTTCTTATGTCAATGCTTCGACATTTGTGCTCATTATTATCATCTCAGTTACCGGATGGATGACAACAGCACGTTTGATTCGTTCTGAGAGTTTTAAAATCACTTCGCAGCCATACATTAAGATACTTAACATCGCAAAAGTTAAAAAAAGCAAGATACTTTTAAAATATTATGCACCGATTTTAGCCCCGATTTTCTTTGTCAGTTTTACTTTTGGTGTTGGGGGTGCTATACTTGCAGAATCAGGTTTGAGTTTCTTAGGCTTAGGTATTGTTGCACCGCAGATGAGTTGGGGTACGATTCTCAGTGGTGGAAAAGATGTCATAGAGATTGCATGGTGGGTAAGCTTTTTCCCGGGTCTTTTGATATTCTTAGTGACTTTTTCTCTGATAAATATCTCAAACTACCTGCAGCAGTTAACAAACCAAAAAGAGATAGGCTCTTAAAGGAGAAGATATGCCAAAGAGGCAATTAGGTTATTTTTTTATTGTAACAGCCAGCGTGATTATTGTCTTGGCAGGGGTAAAGTTTGCTGCAAGTATCATTGTTCCTTTTTTACTTTCACTCTTTATTGCTATCATTCTCTCCCCATTATATAATTTTTTTAAATCAAAAGGTTTGCCAGATATTCTCTCAATTGTTATTGTTATGAGCATTTTTCTGCTTTTACTGGCTTTTATCGCAAAGCTTATAGGAACATCCGTTCATGATTTTAGTGCGAATATCGATCACTATTCATCGAAACTCATTATCTATTATCAGTTTTTATCAAAGTTTGCAGGAAATTTTGGAGTTGAGATACCTGTCAGTGAGATAAAAACAATGTTTGATTCCAAACAGATTATGCATTTTTTCACATCTATTATTGAAGGGCTTGGTTCAATATTTACCAATGGCTTTGTAGTGATTCTAACTGTTGTTTTTATGCTGTTGGAATCAAAGCATTTTACGGACAAGATTCGCTTTGCAGATGGTGATAGAGAGACGATAGAACATATCAATCAAATTTTTACACAGATAAAAAGTTATATGGTTATCAAAGCGTTAATCTCACTACTCACCGGTTTTATTGTTTGGTTGTTTCTTACGTTCATTGGCACAGACTACGCTTTTTTATGGGGAGTATTGGCATTTTTATTTAACTTTATCCCAAACATCGGTTCCATCATCGCAGCAGTGCCGGCAGTACTTATTACTTTGGTACAGCTTGGAGGTTTGAGTGCTTTGATTGTGACTGTTTTTTATGTTGTTATCAATATTACTATAGGCTCTATCTTAGAGCCAAAAGTGATGGGAAAAGGGCTAGGTCTCTCAACACTGGTGGTCTTTTTATCTTTGATATTTTGGGGATGGCTTTTAGGCATTGTGGGAATGCTTCTCTCTATTCCACTTACTATCATGGCAAAAATCATCTTTGCAGCCAATGAAAATACAAAATGGCTTGCCGTACTTCTGGGAAGCGGGGAAAATCTAGCAGTAGAGACAAAATAGTATATCTATTTTTGCCGTTTTCTTTCACTGTTTGTAGCAGGTATTAAAAATTCCAAAGTACCTAGCTTTTTAATGACAATCTCTCCCTTATCTAAGAGTCTTTCTAATCTTTGCTTACTTGCATCATCAAAGAGTAGTGTAATATCTTCTTGCGTGAGAGGACGTTTGTCTAGAGTATTAAGTATCTCTTCTTCATTGTAGCTGGCATGGTTTGCTTCTGCATGTTGGCGTGAGGCTATGTGGATAGGTAGAGAGCTTGCAAACATATGAGAGAGCTCATGAAGCTCTTTATAGCTGATTCCCATTACAGGATAAGCCGGTGGTCTGTCTATCGTTCCAAGGTCTATTCTTGAAGCATTTATAGATAGGAGAACATTGTTGAGTTTTTCTACTTCTTCTTTTGTATCATTGAGCCCGTGAACGAAGAGTATCTCTATAAAGAGTTTGCCTCTGTACTCTTTTGAAAAAGCTTGTACTTTCTTTACAATATCTTCTATCTTAATACTTGCATGTGGTCTGTCTATCTTTTTAAAGACTTCAGGTGTTACAGCATCTAAAGAGAGCTTGACCTGGTCGAGTTTTAGAAGTGATTTGTAAACTTTTTCATCGATGAGTGTTGCAGAGTTTGTCAGTATAAGTGTTTGGGTATCACCTTTTATTGCATCTATTGCATTGATAAGTTCATCAAGATAAGGGTAGAGTGTTGGTTCTCCATTAGCAGTGAGTGTTATAACATTTATCTTTTCATCGAGATGTTTTTGAAGTTCGTTGATGATTTCAGAGACGCTTACTGTCTCTTTTTGGCTTGCAACTGTTGCAGCAGGTGCAAGCTCACAGTAAAGACAGTCAAAATTACACTGTTTGTGTGAGGGAGAGAGGTCAATCCCAAGACTCATTCCAAAACGGCGTGAGTTTATGGGACCGAAGATTATCTTATTTTTTTCCACTGACTCTGTGACACTCGTCAATGAAATGTTTTGCATTCTCTACTGGAACATCAGGAAGTATTCCGTGACCGAGATTAAAGATATGACGTTTGCCTTGCATTGTCTCTTGGATAACTTCCACACACTGTGTAGTTGCCTCTTTTGAATAGAGTCGGCATGGTTCCATATTGCCTTGAAGAACGTACTTATCCCCTAAACGCTCTTTAGCAAATGCCATAGGTGTTGACCAGTCCACACCAAATACATCAAAGTTACCATAGACTTTATCTAAAAATGCAGGAATCCCTTTAGGGAACATGATAACAGGGATGTGTGGATACTTCTCTTTTAAATACTCTGCAATCTCTACCATGTATTTCCATGAGAATTCATCATATTTTCCAGGCTCAATTGCCGCTGCCCATGAGTCAAATATCTGGACAACATCGATGCCGGCTTGGATCTGTTTTTCCATATAGAGTTTAACAACATCAGTCACTTTTCTGAGTATCTTATGAAGCAGTTCCGGGTTTGAATACATCATCTTTTTACAGATGTTATATGTTTTCGTTCCTTGTCCTTCAATCATATATGTTGCAAGTGTCCATGGCGCACCTGTAAAGCCTATGAGTGCTTTATCATCTGCAAGGCGTTCTTTAATGAGTTTGATAGTATCATAAACATATGTCAGTTTGCTTGCAGCCTCTTCACCACCGATAAGTCTATTAAGATCATCCTCACTGGTAATCGGGTCAGCGAATTTAGGGCCTTCACCTTTTACGAAAGAGAGATCCATTCCCATTTCATCTGGAATAACCAGAATATCGCTAAACAAAATTGCCGCATCAACATCCAAGATATCAACAGGTTGGAGTGTTACTTCACAAGCCATTTCAGGGTTGTGGCAAAGATTTAAAAAGTCACCCGCTTTTGCACGTACTTCCATATACTCTGGCAGATAACGGCCAGCTTGTCTCATCATCCATACCGGAGTGTATGGTGTCTCTTTACCAAAACATGCATCTACAAATATTTTTCCCATTATTTTCCCTTAATGTTTGTGTCCAACTTTACTTAAAAAGTATAAACCGACAGCAACAGCTGTAATTGAAAGTGCCAGATAGAGTAGCTCGAGTGGAGTATTGTAACTAGCAAGTCCGACTTTTTTGAAAAAACCAACAACTAAAACCATTACGATTACTTTGGATATTTTGTCTTTGAGTTGGTCTAGTGAGTGAATGGAGAGGATTTTATTTTCTCGCTCCTCATCCTCACGTGCAGCATCAATGTCTGAAATAAAAAGCTCATAAAGACCAAATGAGAACAGCAACATTACAACACCGATAAGATAGAGATCCACAGCTCCAATGATACCACCAACTACAAGCTCATGAAAATGTTCAGGGTGATGATGGTTTACGTAGGTATTTAAAACAAGTTTGAGCGTGTCATAGATATCAAATGATGCTACGATGAAAAGTATTACAGCACCAACAAGACCGAAAATAACAGCCATAAGAACCATAAAGCGTGAGCCCCACAGTCCTCCCTCAAAGATTCTCTCTAACATTTTAACCTTCCATTTCTACCCATTTTTGGGCAATTCTTACTGCATTTGTTGCAGCGCCGACACGAAGATTGTCTGCGACGACAAACATATGAAGTATATTGTTGGCATAGACATCTTCACGGATACGTCCAACATAAGTCTCATTCTTATCAACACAATCTTTTGGCATAGGGTAGAGTGCTTGTGATGGATCATCAACGACAACAATATTTGGCGCTTGAGATAAAATCTCACGAGCCTCATTTGCACTCACTTCAGAATCAAAAGTTAGTGTCAGCGCTTCAGAGTGTCCACGAAGAACTGGTACGCGTACACAAGTTGCACTTAGAGCTATCTCTTTATGCATGATTTTTGTTGTCTCATTGACCATCTTCATCTCTTCTTTTGTGAAACCGTTTTCCAGAAACACATCAATTTGAGGAATGACATTGAGTGCAATCTGCTGGTTAAATGCTTTAACTTCTGCTTCATCAAGTTTAAATGCAAAGAATGCCTGCATTTGATGGACAAGCTCTTCCATAGCAGATTTACCGGCACCACTTGTTGCCTGATATGTTGCAACATCAACACGAACAAGGTCATATGCATCATCAAGAGGTTTGAGTGCTTGGACCATCTGAATAGTTGAACAGTTAGGGTTTGCAATAATTCCTGTCTCACGCCATTTAGCTATATCTTCAGGATTGACTTCCGGCACAACCAAAGGTACATCTTCTTGCATTCTAAAGTGAGAAGTATTGTCAATAACAACTGCTCCAGCTTTTACAGCAGCAGGTGCAAATTCCGCACTGACACTACCACCGGCAGAGAAAATTGCAATCTCTACATCTTCCTGCTCAAAGATATCATTTGTAAGTTCAAGTATTGTTAACTCTTCACCGTTAAAGTCTATTTTTTTCCCGGCACTGCGTGAGGATGCTAACGGAACTAACTTGTTTAAAGGGAAGTCTATCTCTTCTAAAATTCTAAGGACCTCTTCTCCAACTGCTCCATTTGCACCGACAACTGCTACATTATAGTTTTTCAATTTTTTCTCCTATGCTTATTTTCTAATATCTAAATAGAGTTCATCTTTTTGAATCTCTTGATCTTCACTCAGTATTACAGCTCGCTCAACTACAGAAATGAGCTCTCGTATGTTTCCGGGCCAGTTGTAATCAAGCAGTTCGCTTTGTGCCTCTTTTGAAAAGCTTTTTTCTTCAAAGCCATACTTTTTACAGTTTTCTTTGCATACAGCCTCTGCAATCTGCAGTATCTCATCACGTCTCTCACGCAGAGGCGGGATCGAGAGCGGAATAGTATTGAGCCGATAGTACAAATCTTCTCGAAACTCACCATTTTTTATCTTCTCATGAAGATTTGCATTTGTTGCTGAGATAACACGAATGTCTATCTTAATTGCTTTAGATGAGCCAAGACGTCGTATCTCTTTTTCCTGTAGTGCTCGCAGCAGTTTTGCCTGAACACCATAAGGCATCTCACCTATCTCATCTAAAAAGAGCGTTCCTCCGTTAGCAAGCTCGAATTGTCCGGCTTTAGCTTCTGTTGCATCGGTAAAAGCACCTTTTTCAAAGCCAAAGAGCTCACTCTCTATAAGATTGTCAGGCAATGCTGCCATGTTGATAGCGACAAAAGGCTTCTTTGTACGGGGTGAATTTTTATGGATATACGAGGCAAATACCTCTTTTCCTACACCACTCTCTCCAAGAAGCAGTATGCTTGCATCTGTCTTACTTGCTTTTTGAGCAATAGTGAGAGCCTGTTGTAGTGCTTCTGATGAACCAAGAAACTCATCTGTACTTTTGTTACTCTGCTTCTTTGCACTCTTTTTTACTTTTTGGACTTTTTCTTCTCTTTGAATTGCTGCAATTAGTGCATCAATGTCAAAGGGTTTGAGTAAAAAATCTTTCACACCAAGCTGAATAGATTCTATGGCTCGAGTAAGTGTTGCATTACCGGTCATGATGATGACTTCAAAACGCCCGTTTAACTCTTTTACAAATTCAATACCATCCATCTTTGGCATATTGATATCTGTAATGACCAAATCAAAACTCTCATCAAGCTTTTTAAGGGCATCTACGGCATTTTTAAATGTCACAACCTCAAACTCTTTATAATCACCCATAGCAATCTCAAGAGATTTTCTCATATTAATATCATCTTCGACTATGGCAATCTTCACAAAAAGTCCTATTACTCAGCTATTTTAAAGGGGCAATTTTAACAGAATTATCATTAAAATCGACTTTGAAACATTTTGAGGGTAGTGTGAGTATTGTAGATGAGTCATTTACACCATTGAGTGTCTCTTCACGATGCTTGACACTCAGACCTATTTTATAAAGAAACTCTATAAATTCATCTTGATTGGCAAGTAGGATTTCTTTTAAATTTTCTGATTTTTGAGGGTCTAAGATTAAAGTGTCATAGGGTTTGCCTGTACACTTTTTCATCGCTTTTGAAATATAAAGTGTCTCATTGTAAAGAGTTGCATTTTTAACGGAGTATCTATAGGAGATGATGTATTCATCCGCAAAAATTGCAGATGAATAGAGTAGTAGGAAGATTATTGAGGAAATTGAGCGCGTGAAAGAGTAATCTCCATCTCTACTTCGCATAATCCCTCTTTAAAAGTCGTTTCAACGATATTTGCATTTCTCACCATTGCTTGAACGGATGTTCTAACAGTTGAACGTTTTACCATCATGTTTTTGATGAGATCTTGACCATCGATACGAACACCTTTTACTTTTTCAGCGATAAGTCTGTAAGCATCAGCAACAGCTGCACGTTTAGCAAGCGCATAAGCCTGTGCAGGTGAAGAAGTGTTTACCGGTGCCACCCCTTGACCTACAACACTGATAAGAAGGTCATGCTGTACATCAAGAACATCTTCTTTTTTAGGAACAGGTTTCTCTTCTACTTTTGGTTTTGCAATCTCAATAGGCTTTGAAATTTCAACAGGATTGATAACTTCTACTTTTTGTACCTCTGCTGGTTTACTGCAGCTTCCTGTTGGGCATACTACAGTTACATTTGAAGGAGTTACATTTGAAGGTGCTGGAGCTACTTGTGTTACTGTCGCATCTTCTTTTTTATCAGCTGCAAATGATGCAACACTTAGAAGTGCTGCTAATACTAAAGAGTATTTCATTGAATATCCTTGGTCTGGAGTGTGATACTCCCTTTTTTATTGTTAATTTTTAAGCAACTACTATTCCAACTCTAGTGTTGTTGGCTCGTCTGGTGTCTCATCCTCATCTTTTTCTTCTTTAGGACAACGAGAAATACTTACTACTTCATCACCTTTTACTATGTAAACACCAGAAGTGTTACGGCTTGATTTTGAGATGGTCTGCATATCAACGCGTATCATTTTTCCGGCTTTTGTAAGAGCCATCATATCCATTGTCTCATCTACCATTAGACAACCTACGATATGTTTACCAGTTTTAGGAGTCATTTTCATAGCAATTACACCGCTTCCTCCACGATTAGTTAGACGATACTCGCCAGCATCCGTACGTTTACCGATACCTTTTTCTGCAACGATTAATATCTCTTGCTCATCATTTGCTATGATGTTCGCATCAACGACTTCATCACCTGCATGTTTAAATTTGATACCACGTACACCACGAGTTGAACGACCTTGTTCACGTGTTTTTTCTATCTCAAACTTGATACACTGTGCAAGTTTTGTAACGATAAAGAGGTATTTGATTGACTGGTCTGCTATTTTTGCAGTGATAAGTTCATCATTCTCATCTAAAACGATAGCTCTTACACCATTACTTCTGATATTACTGAATTCACTTAAGTTTGTACGTTTGACAACACCATTTTTCGTAAAGAAGACAAGTGATTTCTCTTCACTAAAGTCAGTGGTAGGAATGATAGACTGGATCTTCTCATCAGCTACAAGATTGATGAGATTGACAACTGCTTTACCTTTTGCAGTTCTGCTTCCTTCTGGAATCTTGTAGACTTTTAACCAGTGAAGCTGTCCACGGTCTGTTACAAAGAGGAGAGTATCGTGTGTGTTACATGTAAAGAAGCTCTCAATAAAGTCATCTTCATAAGTGGTAACAGCAGTTTTTCCTTTCCCGCCACGTTTTTGTTTCTCATATGATGCAAGTGGCACACGTTTAATATAACCACGGTGTGTAATCGTTACAACCATAGGCTCATTTGGAATTAAGTCTTCGATATCAATATCATCATAATCATCTTCGATATCTGTTCTTCTTGGAGTAGTATACGTTTCAAGTACTTCATCAAACTCTTCACCGATAATTCCATGAAGTACCTCTTCACTTTTAAGGATTGATTCGAGATACTCAATGAGCTTCATTAATTCTGTAAGTTCATTTTCGATTTTTTCTATCTCTAAACCAGTTAGACGTCCAAGTCTCATAGCAACAATGCTTGCTGCTTGAATCTCGGAAAAGTCAAATTCACTTACAAGATTCTCTCTTGCAGCATCTTCATTCGTTGAAGCTTTGATAACACGGATAACATCATCAATGATATCGATCGCTTTTTTGAGACCCTCTAAAATGTGAGCACGTGCTTTTGCTTTTTCAAGGTCAAAAATTGTACGACGAATAATGATAGTTTTACGGTGGTTGATAAAATGTTTTAGGATATCAATCAGACCAAAGATTCTTGGCTCTTGATTTAATATAGATAGCATAATGATACCAAAGGTGACTTGCATAGCAGTCTGTTTAAAGAGGTTGTTTAGAACTATCTCACTCATTGCATCACGTTTAAGCTCAATGACTACACGCATACCATCACGGTCTGATTCATCACGGATTTCGCTTACACCTTCGATGAGTTTGTCTTTAACAAGGTTTGCTACATTCTCAATTAAACGAGCTTTATTTACCTGATAAGGAAGCTCATCAATAACGATGACCTCTTTTTTTGCTTTTTGTTCTATGTGTGTTTTTGCACGAACCTTGATACGCCCACGACCTGTCTCATACGCATCCATAATCCCTTTTTTACCAAAGATGATACCACCTGTTGGAAAGTCCGGTGCTTTAATATGTTCCATCAAATCTACCAAAGAGGCATCAGGGTCTGCAAGAAGTACTTTAAGACCATTCATAATCTCAGCAGGATTATGTGGGGGGATATTTGTTGCCATACCAACAGCAATACCACTTGAACCATTGATAAGAAGGTTTGGTACACGTGTCGGCATAACATCCGGTTCTTTGGTTGTAGCATCATAGTTGTCAATCATATTGACAGTATTTTTCTCTAAGTCTTTTAAAAGCTCACCAGCATACTTCGTCATACGTGCTTCTGTATAACGCATAGCAGCTGCAGAATCGCCGTCAACTGAACCGAAGTTTCCTTGTCCGTCAACAAGCTCCATTCTCATAGAGAAATCCTGTGCCATACGAACAAGTGCATCATAAACTGCAGTATCACCATGTGGGTGGTACTGACCAATAACATCACCAACTATACGTGCTGACTTCTTATACTTTGCACCGTGAGAGAGGTTGAGTTTGTCCATAGCATAAAGAATACGTCTGTGAACAGGTTTAAGCCCATCTCTAACATCAGGTAAAGCACGCCCAACAATAACACTCATTGAGTAGTCAAGGTAAGAGTTTTGAAGAGTCTCTTCTATATTAATAGTCTGTATATCATCGTTATTTAGCAAATCGCTCATTAAAACACCCTAGTATTTAAAAATAAAATTTATGCATAATATCTTATTAACCCTTAAGAAAATGTTTAAATGCATATTTTGAGAAAATTATACATAATTGTGATAAACAGAAGTTGCTTAAAAATTAATCAACATAATAATAATTTATCTGAACTTTTGTGTCATACTCCGTTTCGAAAAATATAAAATAAAAGGATTCACATGAAGAAATGGTTAATAGCATTACTACTTGCTTTACCAACATTTGTATTTGCTGAAGATACATTAGATACAGGGGATACTGCATGGATGATGATGTCTACTGCATTAGTATTACTTATGACACCGGCTGGACTTGCACTTTTCTATGCAGGTATGACAAGAAGTAAAAATGTTCTCAATACTTACGCTATGGTTTTTGGAGCATTTGTAATTGCATTTATTGTATGGATCGTTGCAGGTTATTCAATCGCATTTGGTACAGCTGAGTCTGCTGCTGTTCAAAACATTATTGGTGGATTTGGTAATGTTATGTTAGATGGTATTAAATGGACAGACTTAAGTGGAACGTATCCTATTTATGTATTTGTTGCATTCCAAGGTACATTTGCTGCTATTACTGTTGCTATTGCATCTGGATCTGTTATTGAGCGTATTAAGTTCTCTACTTGGTTGGTTTTCGTAGCTATCTGGGGACTTGTAGTATATGCTCCTATTGCTCACATGGTATGGGGAGGCGATGGTGCACTTCTTTTTGATGCCGGTGCTTTAGACTTCGCTGGTGGTACTGTTGTACATATGAATGGTGGTTTAGCTGGTTTAGTACTTGCAATCCTTGTTGGGAAACGTGCTGGTTATCCAAAATCTGCAATGAAACCGGCTACTGTTCTTTTAACTGCACTTGGTGCGGCTCTTTTATGGTTTGGTTGGTATGGATTTAATGCAGGATCTGCATTTGGTGCAAACGCAATCGCTGGTGTAGCTCTTCTTACTACTACTATTGCTGCTGCTGCAGCAGCTATTACATGGATGCTTGCTGAGTGGTTTGTTTACAAAAAACCAACTCTTTTAGGAATTGCTACTGGTGCGGTTTCTGGTCTTGTTGCTATTACTCCTGCTGCTGGTTTTGTGAGTGTTGGTGGTGCATTTATCGTTGGTATCGTTGGAACACTTTTCGCATTCTGGGGTGTTACAGTACTTAAAAAGAAACTTGGTTATGATGATTCTCTTGATGCATTTGGTGTTCACTTCTTAGCTGGTCTTTTTGGTGCGCTTGCAACTGGTCTTTTAGCACTAAAAGACAATGATTTACTATGGGATGGTCCACTTAAAGAGTCTGGTGACAGAATGGGACAATTCCTGGTTCAAGTTGAATCAGTTGTAGTAGTTGGACTTTTCACACTTATCGGTACAGTTGTAGTTTACTATATCGCAACAGCACTTACAGGTGGAAGCCGTGTTGATGAAGATAGTGAATCTATGGGGCTTGACGAATCAGTTCACGGTGAAAAATATATAAACAACTAATCTCTTTTGAGGTTAGTCTATTGATTTTGTAATCAAATATGGTTACAATTTAGACAACAATTAAACTTTTTGGAGCAATAATAATGAAAAAAGTAGAAGCGGTTATTAAACCATTCAAATTAGAAGATGTAAAAGATGCACTTGCAGAGATCGGTATTGACGGTATGACAGTAAGCGAAGTTAAAGGTTACGGTCGTCAAAAAGGACATAGTGAACTTTATCGTGGTGCTGAGTATGTAGTTGATTTTTTACCAAAAATCAAAATGGAGATGGTTGTTGCTGAAGATATGGTTGAACAAGTTACTGCTACAATCGTAGAAGCTGCAAGAACTGGAAAAATCGGTGATGGTAAAATTTTCGTTAGTGATATTGAAAAAATCATCAGAATCCGTACTGGTGAAACTGACGGAGAAGCTATTTAGTTTCATTCTTTCACATTTGCATATGCATTTTGCATATGCACCTTCTTTAAATCCCCAATTTTATTTTTAACATATAATTATTTTGATAGACTCAGCTTTTAAGTTCAATTTAAAAGGTTTATAATGTCTGAAGCTGATTTTAAATACATCATAGATACATTTTTTGCTCTATTTGCAATGGTACTTATTATTTTTATGGTCCCTGGTTTTGCTATGCTTGAAGCTGGTCTTGTTAGGACAAAAAATGTATCTTCTGTATTAACTGTTAATACTATGATATATGCTGTTGCATCAATGGCGTTTTTACTTGTTGGGTATTCACTCGCATTTGGTTCATGGGAGAACTCGTCTATGAGTATCTGGGCTGCATTTTTGTTCCAGATGGCATTTGTCGGTAAAACGATTAATATTATGAGTGGAGGAGTGAGTGAGCGTGTCAAGATTATTCCATTAATGATTTTTACTATTGTTATGGGTGCTGTACTTTATCCTCTTGTAGTAAATATCTCTTGGGGTACAGATATGATTTCTGGAACGTTCTTTGATATTGATATGTATGACTTGGCAGGGTCAACTGTTATCCACTCAACAGGTGGCTGGGCTCTTTTAGCTGCAATTTTAATCATGGGACCACGTAAGGGGCGCTATAAAGATGGAAAGATAAAAGTAGTTCCTGCATCTAATATTCCACTTGTGGTGCTTGGTGCATTGCTGCTTTGGATAGGCTGGTTTGGATTTAACGGTGGAAGTGTCGGTTCAATTTCTAGTGTTGAGAATGCTGATGCTGTAGCAAAAACTATAATGAATACAAATACAGCAGGACTTGCAGGTGCTATCATAGCCGCTGTCATTATGTATGCAAGATATAAATTGCTTGATATCACGATGATACTCAATGGTGCACTTGGTGGACTTGTTGCAATTACAGCAGGACCAGATCTGTATGATATGTATACACCGATACTCATTGGTGCAATTGGTGGAGCATTGGTTGTATTTGCTGTTCCTATGTTTGATAAACTTGAGCTTGATGATCCTGTTGGAGCACTTTCTGTACACCTTGTCAATGGTATCTGGGGAACTCTGGCTGTAGGAGTTTTTGTTGAAGATATCTCCATTATGGCACAACTTAAAGGGATAGTTGTTATTGGAGTTTTTGCTTTTGTGAGTTCTTATATTGTTATTTTTATCATTAACAAAATTGTACCTTTTAGAGCTGATGATGATGCTCAAGTTGAAGGGCTTGATGTAAATGAAGTAGGTGTTGAGGCATACCCAGAATTTAAACGTGCTATTTAACACAACTGTAACAGAGATTTCGATACTATTTGCCTTATGACAAAACATTCGAAATCTCTGCTTCTCTCGATTTTAATCCACTCTATGCTGTTAGGAGGGATTTTTTATGCATATAATGAAGTATCATCATTTATAGGAGATAAAAAAGAAAAAAGAGTCTGTATTAAGCTAGGCTCTATTCAGAGTATTGCAACACAGACACAAGAGAGCAAAAAAGAAGAAAAAAAAGTAGAGAAAGTAAAAAAAACTGTTAAAAAAACTCCTCAAAAAAAGCCTCCAAAACAAAAAGTAAAAAAGAAACCACTACCTAAAAAAGTCATCCCGCTTCAAAAGAAAAAAGAGGTAATAAAACCACCTCAAGAGATTGAAAAAGTAGAAGAAGAACAGCTTGTAAAAGAAGATGTTATTATTGAACAGGATGAATGTCCTGCACAGCAACAAAAAAGTCAATCAAAAAATAAAATTATAGAAGCACAACAGCAAAACAGACAAATAGAGTCTTCCAAAGATAGATATATGAACAGACATCTCGCAGAGATAGCACAACTCTTACAAGAGAATCTCTACTATCCAAGACGTGCCAGAAAACGTGGCATAGAAGGTAAGGTAGTTGTGAAGTTTACCCTCACGCAAGATGCAGAGGTCATTAACAGTAAGATACTCTCTTCATCAGACGAGATTCTTTCACGTGGTGCATTAAGGACTCTTGAAAACCTCTCAGGAGAATTTCCAAAACCAGATGAAGAGCTGACTTTGACAGTTCCTATCAGCTACTCTTTACATTAGTTGAAAAAGTCAAAAAACTTACTAATCCAATGTTTTTTTGTTTCATCTTTTTTTCTCTTTTTTGTATATATGTTTCGAAGTCATTTTCTCTACGTGTTCACGTTTTCATATTCGCTTGGTTTACCACTAATTCCAGCCCACACAGGCTTGTCTGCAAATAGTGTTGTAGATGAGATCAGTAGTGTTGAAAGTGTAAGTAAACTCAAAGTTTTGTGCATAGTAAAACCTTTGATATTTTTTCACATTATATCATAGCTACAATAAGTATCTTTTAATCAATCAATAGGCTTGAAGTACTCTTTGGCAGAACCACATCCAGGGCATTTCCAATCATCCGGTAGATCTTCCTAAGTTCAAATCATAAATGCAATTTTCTTGAAGAAGC
>NZ_SDID01000003.1 GCF_009192995.1 Sulfurimonas indica
TTCTTCAAGAAAATTGCATTTATGATTTGAACTTAGGTGATATAATTTTTTTCTACAAAAGATTCCCATATGAGATTGATGAGATTGCGCTCAAAAACCTTATAAATGACTTAAATTCAGCTTCTTATAAGTTTATACAGATATACTTTCGCCACTTAAACAAATCTCCTTCACAAATGATTTTTGTTATAAAAATTCCTACGAAAGGTTCATGAATGAAATTTACTAAAATTGCAACTCCTGAACAAATCGATCAAAAATGGGTTTTGATTGATGCTGAAGGTAAAACTTTTGGTCGTATGATCACTGAAGTAGCTACTATACTTCGTGGTAAGAACAAAGCATGTTTTACTCCAAATATTGACTGTGGTGACTATGTAGTTATCATTAACGCTTCTAAAGCAAAATTCAACGGTCTTGGAAAAATCGCTAACAAAGAGTACTTCTCTCACTCTGGTTATTTCGGTTCTACTAAGAGTGTTAAGATGACTGAGCTTTTAGAGAAAAATCCTGAGAAACTATACAAATTAGCAACTCGTGGTATGCTTCCTAAAACTAAGCTTGGTGCTAAAATGCTTAAAAAATTAAAAGTTTACGCTGGTAGTGAGCATCCTCACACAGCGCAACTAGCTAAGTAAGGAGTAATTACATGGCAGAAAAAATCTACGCAACTGGTCGTCGTAAAGCGTCTGTAGCAAAAGTATGGTTAACTCCAGGAACTGGTAAAATCACGATTAATGGTCTTTCATTAGACGCATGGTTAGGTGGACTTGAAGCGAAAAAACTTCGTGTAAAACAACCACTTGTTTTAACAAAACAAAATGAGAGCGTTGATATCGTTGCTACTACTTTAGGTGGTGGTTTCGGTGGTCAAGCTGATGCACTTCGTCATGGTATTTCTCGTGCGCTTGTAGCTTTTAACCCAGAGTTAAAAACTATCTTAAAACCTGAAGGTATGATGACTCGTGATTCACGTGTTGTTGAGCGTAAGAAACCAGGTAAACGTAAAGCACGTCGTTCTCGTCAGTTCTCAAAACGTTAGTATTCTTGTGGAATTTTATGTTCTACTAAGGTTTCTTTAGAAAACGTTAATCGTTTCACAACTTTTTTATCAAGAGATTTTCTCTTGGTAAAACCTCTCTTTTTTATAAACTCACGCAACTTACAACTTTTTATACTATAATTTCAAGCATTATGAGATTATTACTATTTTTATCCCTATTTTTTACACATATTTTTGCATCGACACTGCAGCTTGCAACTTCTGCCAATCCATCAAGGCTCAACCCTATCTTGGCAACGGACTCCTCCTCTTCGGAAATTACTGGCTTTTTATTTAATGGACTTGTAAAGTATGATAAAGACAACAGAGAGATAATTGGAGATTTGGCAAAAAAGTTTTACTTTAAAGATGATACAACACTTGTCTTTGAGTTGCGTGAGGGAGTGAAGTGGCATGATGGCAAGCCTTTTTCTGCAAAAGATGTTCTTTTTACCTACCAAACACTCATCTCAGATAAAATAGCTTCCCCATACTCTTCAGGATTTCGTTTTGTAAAAGATGTAAAAGTTTTGGATGATTATACTGTTGAAGTTGATTATAAACAGCCTTATTTTAAAGCGCTAGAGACTTGGATGATGGGCATCCTTCCAGAGCATATCTTAAAAGATGAACAAAATCTGATGAACTCTTCGTTTAATACCCATCCAATCGGTACAGGACCTTACAGGCTCACGCAGTTGGAATTTTCTCAAAACATTGAACTCTCAGCATTTGATGACTATTTTGAAGGACGTCCCAAGATTGATAAAATTGCTTTTCATGTTATAGCAGACCCGATGACACGCCTTTTAATGCTAAAAAACGGGGAACTTGACATGGGAAGTATAGAGCCGCTTGTCATGGAGAGGCAACTCAAACGTGATTTTTTTGAAAAGTTTAATATCTATGAGCAGATTTCACTCTCCTACACATACTTAGGATTTAACCTACGTAAAGAAAAGTTTGCTGACCCTCGTGTGCGTGAGGCACTCTCTTTGGCGATTAACAGAGAAGAGTTGGTTGATATTTTGTTTTTCAAACATGCAAAAGTATGTACCGGTCCCTTTCTTCCGGGAAGCAGTGCGTTCAATCCGGATATAAAAGCGCCAAAACAAAATATAAAGCGCGCACGTGAGCTGCTACGTGAGGCTGGATATGATGAAGAGCACCCTTTTACATTCGAGATAGCAACATCAAACTCAAGTTCGATTCGTCCCTATGCAGCAGAGATATTGCAGTACCAACTGCAAAAAGCAGGTGTAGTTGTAAAACTTCGTGTGATGGAGTGGCAGGCCTTTTTAAATATGATGGTTTTCCCGCATAAGTTTGATACTGTACTTTTAGGTTGGGGACTCTCTCCAACACCGGACCCATATCTTTTTTGGCATAGTGATAGTGATAAAAAAGGAGGCTTTAATCTGGTAGGGTATCATAACAAAAAGATAGATAGACTCATAGAGGAGTCCCAGTCCCTAATTGATAAAGAGAAGTTGGCAAAAATTTGGCGTGAGATGTTTACTATTATCACTCAGGATAATCCTTACCTTTTTCTCTATATTCCAAACTCCATTACCGCAGTAAATAAAGATATCAAAAATATTGAACCGGCCCTTGGCGGTATCTGGCATAACTATATTTCATGGGAGAAAAATTGATTATACTATTTGATTTAGACGGAACACTTATAGACTCAACGGAGGCTATTTTAGAGAGTTTTCATAATGCATTTGATTTTTATGGGTACCCGCATCCAAGTGATGATGCTATTAAAGCCTTGATAGGACATCCACTAGATATTATGTTTGGGCACCTTGGAGTAGAGGAAGATAAAGTGTGGGATTTTGTAACAGTTTATAAAGAACATTACAGAGACATATCAACACAAAAAACAGTGCTTTTACCTCACGCAAAAGAGGCAGTAGAACTTGCAGGCTCTTTTGCAGAACTAGGTATCGTTACGACAAAAACCGGAAAATATTCACGTATTCTAATGGAGTATTTTGGTCTGATGGATAGCTTTAAAGTGCTTATCGGGCGTGAACATGTAGAACATCCAAAACCTCACGCAGAACCTATACTTAAGGCATTGGAAGCTGTTGACATAGAAGAAAAGTCTCATGTCTGGATAATTGGAGATACTGAACTAGACATTATAGCAGCAGATGCGGCTGGTATAAACAGCATTGGAGTGCTGAGTGGATATGGTACGGAAGAGACACTGAAAAAATTCACAAATGTTATTTTTAGTGATGCATATGAAGCTGTGATGTGGTTAAAAAGTGGAAATTTATCACACAATTAACTGACATTATAATCTACACTATATCATCAAGCTATATTTAAGTGCCGGTTGCCTAAAATACAGATAAATTGAATTGATAGAGAATACTTAAATATTTCTTGACAAAATAGAAGGAGAATTTATGCTAGAAATTAGATGGCATAGTCGTGCTGGTCAAGGGGCTGTAACAGGTGCTAAAGGTTTAGCAGACGTTATTTCTACAACTGGAAAGCACGTTCAAGCGTTTGCATTCTATGGTTCAGCAAAGCGTGGAGCTGCTATGACAGCATACAACCGTGTTGATGATAAAATGATAATGAATCATGAAAAGTATATGGAGCCTGACTATGTCTTTGTAATTGACCCTGCGTTAGTATATACATCAGATGTGACTATTAACCACAAAGATACTACAAAGTATATTATCACAACGCATATGACTACAGATGAACTTATTGCTTCTCAACCGAAACTTGAAGGCAAAGAAGTATATACTGTGGACTGTATCCAGATTGCGCAAGATACTATTGGTCGTCCTATTCCAAATACACCGATGCTTGGTGCATTTATGAAAGTATCTGGAATGTATGATATAGAGTTCTTTAAAGAGAGTATGCAGAGAATTCTTGCGAAATTACCACAAAAAATCATTGATGCAAATATGATCGCTATTCAGCGTGCATATGATGAAGTGAAATAAGGAGCTGATGATGGCAAACACAGGTTGGGATGAATTTGAAATTGGAGCAATGCTTCGTACTTTTGATGGAGCGATAGAAGATATCGCCGGAACACTTCAAGAAGACCGTAATTACTCACCAAACAGCTCTTTTACTGCAAGTGTAGCTGACTGGAGAATTGAAAAGCCGGTTTTTAATAAAGACTATTGTATTGATTGTCAATTTTGTTGGGTATATTGTCCAGATATTTCTATCATTTCAAGAGATAAAAAGATGATTGGTGTAGATATGGATCACTGTAAAGGGTGTGGTATTTGTGTTGAGGTTTGTCCAACAAATCCTAAATCACTTTTAATGTTCCCTGAAAAAGCAGACGAAGAGACAGAAATAGCAAATTGGCCTGCTAAAGAAGATAAGGAGAAATAGATGGCATTTGATAAAATGGAATTAAGAGATATCGAAGTATGGGATGGAAACTTCGCTGCAGCTCAAGCGATGAGACAGTGTCAAATCGATGTTGTTGCTGCATACCCAATTACTCCATCAACTCCTATTGTTGAAGGTTATGCAAAATTTTTAGCAGATGGTTATGTTGAAGGTGAATTCGTAATGGTTGAGTCTGAGCATGCTGCAATGTCAGGATGTATCGGTGCTGCTGCTGCTGGTGGACGTGTTGCAACTGCAACATCTTCACAAGGTTTCGCACTTATGGTTGAAACACTGTATCAGGCATCTGGTATGCGTTTACCGATTGTTCTTAACGTTGTAAACCGTGCACTTGCTGCACCATTAAACGTTAATGGTGACCACTCTGATATGTATCTTGGACGTGACTCTGGTTGGATTCAGTTTGATGCATACTGTCCACAAGATGCGTATGACTTAAACTTCATCGCATTCCGTGTTGCAGAAGACCATGATGTAAGATTGCCAGCAATGGTTCACCAAGATGGTTTCATGACTTCACATACTGCACAGGGTGTACATACTATGGATGATGATACAGCATATAGCTTTGTTGGTGATTTCAAACCTATGAATGATATGCTTGATTTTGAGCATCCGGTAACGCATGGTGTACAAACAGAAGAGGATTGGCACTTTGAGCATAAAGCTCGTCAACACAATGACCTTATGACAAAAGTTTTTCCAAAAATCGAAGCTGCTTTTGATGATTTTGAGAAACTTACAGGTCGTCGTTACAACCTTGTAGAGAAGTATGACCTAGATGATGCAGATGTTGCTGTAGTTTGTATGGGTACTTCAGTTGAGACTGCTCGTGAAGTTGCAAAAGAGATGAGAGAAAAAGGAATCAAAGCAGGTGTTTTGGGACTCCGTGTTATTCGTCCATTCCCATTCTTCCAAATTCAAGAAGCACTCAAAGATGTAAAAGCTATCGCTGCACTTGACAGATCTTCACCAAACGGTGCTCCGGGAATGCTCTTTAATGAGTTGGCTGGATGTCTGTTTAACACAGATACAAAAGCTATGCTAAGTGGTTATGTATATGGTCTTGGTGGTCGTGATTTAACGAAGAAACATTTAACAGATCTTTACACTGAACTACAGGCAAATGTAGATGCAGGAAAAATCACTACTCCATTACAGCAATTTATCGGTGTTCGTGGACCGAAATTAGCATTTTTATAGGAAGATATTATGAGCGAAATGAAAAAAATTAAAAACTTAAAAGAGTTTTCAACATCGGCTGACCGTTTTGAGGGTGCAAACCTTCTTTGTCCTGGTTGTGCTCACTCTATCATTGTTCGTGAAGTTTTAAATGCTACTAATGATGATTTAGTACTTTCAGCATCTACTGGATGTCTTGAAGTTTGTACGGCAGTTTATCCATATACTTCATGGGATGCTTCTTGGATCCACATCGGCTTTGAGAATGGTTCTACTGCGGTTGCAGGTGCTGAGGCAATGTACAATGCACTCAAGCGTAAAGGTCGTCTAAAGCAGCCTGACCGTAACCCTAAGTTTGTATCATTTGCAGGTGATGGTGCTTCTTACGATATTGGTTTCCAGTGGATCTCTGGTTGTATGGAACGTGGTCATAATATCATGCACGTTGTTCTTGACAATGAAGTATATGCAAATACTGGTGGTCAGCGTTCATCTTCAACACCTATCGGTTCATCTTCCACAACAGCACCAGCTGGTCGTGTAAGTTACGGTGAGAAGAAAAACAAGAAAGATATGGTAGCTATTATGGCAAGCCATGGTATCCCATATTCTGCACAAGTTGCACCAAACAAATGGAAAGATATGGTAAAGAAAATCCAACACGGTATGGCAGTAGATGGTCCTGTATTTATCAATGCAGTATCTCCTTGTACAACTGAGTGGAAATTCGATCCTAAAGATACTATGATGCTTACAGACTTAGCAACAGATTCATTAGTGTTCCCACTCTATGAAATCATTGATGGTCATGAGTTAAATATCACTTACAGACCTAAAAATGTTGTGCCTGTTGAAGAGTATCTTGCAGCACAAGGGCGTTTCAAGCACCTCTTTAAAGATGAGTACAAGTATCTCATTAAAGAGTGGCAAGAGCGTGTAGATGCGAACTGGGCGTACTTAAACCGTCGCGAAGAAGCTCGCGTATAGTCGCGAACTTTTAGCTTCACAGCATCTTGCACTTTTCTCAGTTACGGCAGGCTATAAGCCTAGCCTTAAACTGAGGAAAGCACAATCTACTATAAATCTAAAACTTCTTTATCCCTTATATTTCAATAGTAAATTTTCTTATTTCAATTAATCATTAAACTTTTTTGCTAAAATACTTCTAATTAAATTGAAGGACTTACACAATGCCATTATTAGACTCTTTTACAGTTGACCATACAATCATGCCGGCACCTGCAGTGCGTAAAGCAAAAACAATGAAAACACCACGCGGAGATAAAATCACTGTTTATGATCTGCGTTTTTACAAACCGAACAAAGACAAAATGGATGGACGTGGCATCCACACCTTAGAGCACCTTTTCGCAGGTTTTATGCGTGATTATCTCAACTCTAAAAATGTAGAGATAATTGACCTCTCTCCAATGGGTTGTCGTACAGGTTTTTATATGTCAGTTATCGGTACACCCGATGAAAAAAGAGTGGCTAAAGCTTGGAAAAAAGCGATGAAAGATGTGCTTAAAGTAAAAAGCAAAAAAGATATTCCTGAGTTAAATATCTATCAGTGTGGTACCTACAAAATGCATTCATTGAAAAATGCAAAGAAAATTGCTTCTGATGTACTTTCTCATAAGATTGGTGTAATGGATAATGAGAAACTGAAACTCTCAAAGAAAAAACTAAAAGAGATAAGCACATCATGCTCGTAGTTGTTCCAATGGACAGTACGGATGTACAAGAAGCAAAGATTACACCGGTACTAGAAGCAAAAACATGGGCCGAGTTACGCATAGAAGAGGGTGAACTTGTTGAAGTACTGCATGCAGATGCGTTTGATGCCTTTGAAGCATGGCCAGAGGCTGTTGTAGTGTGCAGTGACGGGGAGCCTGTTATGGATTTTATCAATATGTCCATGATGGTGCTTGTTGCACATGCACAAAAGACAATTGATGAGATTGTTGAAGCTTTTCTTTTCCGTGAGTTACACGATCTAGCTTATTAGCGATGCAGTTAGAGCAATTCTTAGAGCTTTTCAATCCGCTTCCGGGGAATCATTACATCCAAGTAACAACAAAACCGGATGCTACAACAAAGGCTCTTTTAAATATGATAAAAGAGGTAGATGGTGAGTTTCGACTTGCCATCTACGCTGAAGATGAGTTTGAACTTGATAACTCTTTAGCTGATGCAAAAGTACAGTTTGTGCAAAAATTCAATGTTCCTTTTCGAACGCTTCCACGTGACAATGATATTGTCATTTTTAAAGATATCCTCACGCAGCATAGCAATCCAAAACTCCTTTTAAAAATTGCCTATACAACTCTTGCAAATACAGCAGATATTGTCATTATGGAAGCAAAAGGAAAAATGGATATAGAAGCGACAAAACAGCTCTTAGAAGATTTTGAATTTCGTGCACCTAACTATATAGATGTATTAGATGAATATGACCTGGTTATGGCAAAAAAGATGCATATGTGGGGCAATGGTTTATAAGCTCTAATTAGATAAAATACAATACAAAAAAGTTTTAAGGCAAAAAAGGTTTAAACAAGTATGAATGAGAGCAAAAATTTTTTACGTACAATAGTTGAAGAGGATCTAAAATCGGGTAAATATAAAGAGATAGTTACAAGATTTCCTCCTGAGCCAAATGGTTTTCCTCATATTGGACATGCGAAGTCTATCTTTATTAACTTTGGTATTGCACGTGATTATAATGGTCGCTGTCACTTACGCATGGATGATACAAATCCAACAAAAGAAGATACAAAATATGTAGAGGCACTTGAAGATGCTGTGAAGTGGCTTGGATATGAATGGGACGGGAGTATTCGTTTTACATCTGATTATTTTCCTAAGCTCTATGATTATGCGATTGAGCTTATTAAAATGGGTAAAGCTTATGTTGACTCACTTACAGAAGATGAGATCCGTGAGTATCGCGGAAGCGTAACAGAGCCTGGAAAACGCAGTAAGTATGCCGATCGTAGTGTAGAAGAGAACCTAGACCTGTTTGCGCGAATGAAAAAAGGCGAATTTGCCGAGGGTGAGCATGTTTTAAGAGCCAAAATTGATATGGCAGCACCAAATATGAAGATGAGAGACCCTCTTCTTTACCGCATCAGACATGCACATCACTTTAGAACAGGGGATGAGTGGTCAATTTATCCTATGTATGATTTTGCACACTGTCTTTCTGACTATATCGAAGGTGTAACTCACTCTATCTGTACTTTAGAGTTTGAAAATAACCGTGATATCTATGACTGGGTATTAGATACACTAGAGCTTAAACCACCACGACCTTATCAGCATGAGTTTGCACGTCTGAACATAAACTATACGGTTATGAGTAAAAGAAAGCTTCTAGAGCTCGTTGAGGGTGGCTACGTGAGTGGCTGGGATGATCCTCGTCTGCCAACAATTGCCGGCTACAGAAGAAAAGGCTACACGCCAGAGTCAATTTTAACTTTTTGTGATCAGATAGGGATTGCTAAAGCAAATTCAGTAGTAGATGTTTCACAGTTAGAGTTTTGTATCAGAGATGATCTGAACAAAAAAGTGCCACGTGTTTTATGTGTACTCAATCCGCTCAAAGTTACAATAGAAAATTATGAAGGAAGTGAAGAGATTGATGCTCCATACTATCCGCATGATGTACCAAAAGAGGGAAGTCGAAAACTGCCTTTCTCACGTGAGATTTACATTGAACGTGAGGATTTTGAAGAAAATCCTCCAAAAGGTTACTATCGCCTTACACCAGAGCAACCAGTACGACTTAGACATGGCTATATCATTGCATGTAAGGAAGTTGTCAAAGACGCTGATGGTAATATCACAGAGATAAAAGCAGAGTACTATCCTGACTCTAAGAGTGGACGTGATACAAGTGGCATTAAAGTAAAAAGTGCAATTCAGTGGGTAAGTGCAGCAGATGCTAAAGCCATAGAAGTAAGACTTTATGACAGACTCTATGCTACTGAATTTCCAGAGGGTGTAGAAGATATAAATCCAAATTCTCTAAAAGTTGTCAAAAATGCTCTGATCGAGCCTGCTGTTATTACAGAAAAGCCAGATGTGAGATTTCAGTTTGAGCGTGAGGGCTATTTTTATGCTGATCCAGTTGATTACAGTGATGAAAAACCGGTTTTTAATAAGATTGTAGGACTGAAAGACTCTTGGGGTAAAAAGAAGAAAAAAACAACAACAGATAATAGAGCAAAACCACAAGAGAAAAAAGTTCAAATTGACGGTGAAGTCGCTCCAATGACTCCAGAGCAGCAAGCTCTTTTTGACAAGTACACAGCAGATTTAAAACTCAATAGTGAAGTGGCAAATACACTTGCACGTGATGCATATCTTTCAAAGTTTTATGAAGAGGCATTATCTTCACTAAAGAGTCCTGTAAATCTGGCAAATATGGTTGCAAATGAAGTTGCACGTGAGATAAAAGAGCAACAGTCAACTGAGCTGAAATTTACTCCCAAGCAGATAGCCGAGCTTGTAAAGATGCTTGATGAAGAGACAATTTCAAGTAAAATTGCAAAACAGGTCTTTGAGGAGATGGCAAAATCTGGAGAAAATCCAGCTAAAATAGTTGAAGAGAAAGGACTGGTGCAGATAAGTGACCCTGCTCAAATCGCACCTATTATAGATGAAGTCATTGCAAAAAATCCGGATAATGTTGCAAAATTCAAAGCAGGAAACAAAAAACTCTTAGGCTTTTTTGTCGGTCAGGTACTCAAAGCTACAGGGGGTAAAGCAAACCCTAAAATAGTCAATGAACTAGTTGCAAAAAAGTTACAATAGAAGTAGAGACTTGTGATGAATAGTTTTGATGATGTGCAGCACTCTATAGCGCTGAGTGAAGATGGCAGTTATACTGCCTACTCAAAAGAGTATGATGAGCATTATCACTCTACAAAAGATGGGGCACTTTCCGAGTCACTCTACAAACATATCATTCCTGCATACAAGCTCACGCAGGGAAAAGATGAACTCCATATTTTAGATATTTGCTATGGCTTAGGGTTTAATACCTTAGCCACTGTTTTATATTATAAAGAACATGCTCCAGAGAAAAAACTCTTTATCTACTCTCCTGAACTTGACAGCTCTTTGGTACAATCACTTACAAATTTCAATTATCCGCAAGAGTTTGCATCTTTACGTGAAATAATAGAAGCAATATCTAGAGATGGGGTCTATAGAGATGAGACTTTAACTATAGAAGTTTTTTTAGGAGATGCGAGAGAGTATATAAAACAATTTCAAAAGAAGTTTGATATTGTCTATCAGGATGCTTTTTCTCCAAGTGCGAATCCTATGCTTTGGACAAAAGAGTATTTTGCAGATATTAAAAATGCCATGAAAAGTGATGGGGTAGTAACGACCTATTCGACTGCACTCAAAACTCGACTCGCTCTTTATGAAAATGGATTTTTAGTATATTTGAACAAAGGTGAGCACTTTCGTAATGCTACACTTGCTTCACTCAAAGAACTTGGAGATTATGAACTCGTTGATATGCAACATAAAATCAGCTGTAACCCTGGTGTAGAACCTCTAAGTGATGCTAGTGTGTAGCTATCACATCTAAAAACTCTTCACCAAACTGCTCATATTTTTTCATCCCGACACCATTGACTTCTAGCATCTCTTCTTTGTTTGTCGGCATATCATTGGCTAGATGTTTGAGTGTTTTATCGCTAAAGATGATATACGCTGGTACACCCATTTCACTTGCAAGTTCTGTTCGCTTTTCTCGCAGCTTTTCAAATAGTTCTCTGTCAAAATCAAACGCTTCAACTTGGCGTACTGCTTTTGCCTTTTTATCTACTTGTAGACGTGAAGATTTGATATCTACAAGCTTTTGAGACTTTAATATGCTAATGGCATCTTGCGTGAGCTTGAGCGTTGAAAAATCTCCAACCGTTAAAATTTTGAGTTCCAAAAGCCGCTCCACAATGACAAACCACTCTTTCTTGCTTAGGTGTCCTCCAATGTCATAAACAGAGAGTCTGTCTGCAGCATTGGCTAAAATTTTCTGTTCACTTGAACCCCGCAGGATATCGATGATGTAGTTTTTTCCAAAGTTTTGTTCTGTCTTATAGATGGCGGAGAGCAACATTTGCGCCTCTTTGGTAATATCTTGGCGTTTGTCATCAGACTCCAAGCAGTTGTCACAGCGACTTTCACAAGGCTCTAGTGTCTCATGAAAATATTCGGCTAACTGTTTATGAAAACAGATCTCACTTGTAGCATACTTGTAGATGGTATCGATCTTTAGACCAAGGTGCTCTTTGTAAGCTGCATCATCAATATCATGCAAAAAGTGTTTATGTTGTACCATGTCCCCTGCATTAAAGAGCAGCAGTGCTTCACTGTCCTCTCCATCACGTCCACCACGTCCAATCTCTTGGTAATAATTCTCCAAAGACTTTGGCAGACTCATATGCACTACAAAACGGATATCACTCTTGTCTATTCCCATCCCAAAAGCAATTGTTGCAACCATAATGTCCACTTTATCATTGACAAAGATTTTAAAGTTTTGCTCTCGTATATGTTGTGGCAAACCTGCATGATATGCAAGTGACTTATAACCTGCATGATTTAAAAAACTGCTGAGCTCTTCAGCTTTTTTGCGTGAGCTTACATAGATAATGCCGCTCTCATCTTTATGACGAAGTAGAAAGTTTTTCAGCTGAGCTTGACCATTACCTATACGTCTCTCAGCAGAGATAAAGATGTTTTTACGAAAGACACTTCCTTTTAAAAGCAGAGGATTTTGTAATCGTAGCTCACGCAGAATATCATCAGTGACATTCTGTGTTGAGGTTGCAGTAAAGGCTGCTATGGAAGTCTCTGGAAAGTTTGATTTTAAATTACCAAGCAGACGATAATCGTTCCGAAACTCATGTCCCCATTGACTGATACAGTGTGCTTCATCAATAACAAAGAAGTTAATAGGAAGTTGGCGTAGCATCTCAATAGTATTGCCGCTGCTGAGACGCTCAGGAGAGAGGTAAAGAAACTTTAGTGAGCCGTTAAATGCCTGCGTGAGTGTATCATCAATCTCTTCAAAACTTTGTGCCGAGCTTATCATAGCCGCTTCGATATTTTGTGCTTTGAGTGCTGCAACCTGATCTTGCATCAAAGCAATAAGTGGGGAGATCACAATGGTAATGCCATCCATCATCATTGTAGGAAGCTGATAAACAAGGGATTTTCCACCACCAGTTGGGAGTATCATTAATAGGTCTCTGCCATCTAGGATAGCATTCACTCCCTCTTCTTGAAGTTCTCTGAAACTGTTATGACCAAAGATGTCTTTTAAAACTTGATTTTTGATTTTTTATCCTCTAGTTGGTGCAGTATTATTTTATAGTATTTATGGTGTGTATTTGAAAAATATGACAAAGTGTCAATGATTTTTAAAAACTACTCTGAATAGCATCAACTTCATCCCATGTGAGAGAGTTTTTTGTAGTCTGTTGATGTTTGAGTATATGAGCAATATAACGTGCAAACATATCGGTTTCTACATTGACATGCGAGCCTTTTTTATAGTTCTTAAAGAGTGTCTCTTTCATTGTATGGGGAATGATTGTTAGGCGAAAACTATCATCGGCTATATCATTTACTGTAAGGCTCACACCATCGATGGTAATGGAGCCTTTTGGTACGATGTAAGGGATGAACTTTTTATCTACCTTGATAAAAATATCATAGGAATTGCCATTGTTTTTAATGGCTTCAATTTCTCCGATAGTATCAACATGCCCTTGGACGATGTGCCCTTCAAATCTATCACCCATAGCCATAGCAGGCTCGATATGAACTTCATTTTTATAGTTCTCTATGGCTAAGAGCTTTTGACTCTCTGGGCTAAGTTCCACTGCAAAGCCGTCATGATTTACTTCAATGACGGTCAGACAGGCACCATTGATGGCGATAGAGTCACCCAAAGCAGCTTTATGTTTTGATTTGATTGTCAGTTTTGAACCGACAAAGCTTTTAACAGTTGCTACTTCTCTTATAAGTCCTGTGAACAAGGTTTTTCCTTTCTGCCTCGAAAGAGGCTGGCTTTAGAATACTATCTTTCCATCTTCTTGCAGATCACGAATGATTTTTTTTGCTTTTTCATGCCCTGCATAAGCAGCTTTACGACAGTAATCAAGTGCTTTGTCATTATCCTGCTCGCATCCTATGCCCTGGTCATAAAGTAGTCCAAGGTTGTAAAGCCCCTCTGGAAGTCCTGCTTCAGCAGCACGTGAGAAGCAGATAAAACAGCGTGCATCATCTTGAACCACACCGTGACCCTCTTTGTAGAGTGTTCCAAGGTTGTTAAATGCTGCTGCGTGACCACGTTTTGCAGCCTCTTCATACCAAAAAGCAGCCTCAGAGTAGTTTTGGATACAGCCAAGTCCACGCTCAAGCATAAGTGCGACTTCATACATTGCCGGTGGTACTTCACGTACTGCTGCTTCCATATGCAATTCATGTGCTTTGAACATATCATGTTCTACCCCGCCGATGCCATTCTCATAAAGGATGGCAAGATTAAAAAGTGCATAGGGCTGTTTTGCTTCTGCTGCTTTTGTATAGAGCTCAAGTGTTTTGGCCTCATCAACCTCACATCCTTGTCCCATTTGATGCATATAGCCCAAAGATGTCATAGCATCAACGTTGCCTTGCTCGGCTAGTTCACTGTAAAGTTTATAGGCTTTTTCATAATCTTTTGCATTATATGCAGCATTTGCTTCTTGAATCATTTTTCCTCATTTTCTGTGCGAATATTTTGTCTAAAAACTGTTTTATTGCCTTTTGCCGCAGCTTTTGCCTTGCGTATTTTTTCAAGCAGATTTTCTTTGGTACTTAAGTGTTCATCGCGAATTTTATACTCACCGCTTCCATCAACTGCTTCATCATAAACAAGTATTTCTGGTACATAATCTTTAAACAACTCTTTGCTCACCTTAAAAACCTTAATTAATTGAGTTTATATTATGCAAATGATACTGAAAAATGATAAAATTCCATTTAAAATTTCGGTTTACATACAATTCAGAACTAATATTTCATACAGGCAAATTTGATTTTCTTAACGTTTGAAAAATATTAAAAATGCAAAAGCCTTGCTTCAATATCAGTTCTGAATTGTATTTGATTGTGAGGGTACAGATGAATTATGATGTAATAGTAGTAGGTGGTGGTCATGCAGGTGTTGAGGCCTCTTTAGCAGCAGCGCGCATGGGAAATAAAACGCTTTTAGTCTCTATGCTTGCTGAAAACGTGGGAGCGACTTCGTGTAATCCTGCGGTGGGTGGTCTTGCAAAAGGACACTTGGTACGTGAGATAGATGCTCTTGGTGGCGAAATGGGACTCATTACCGATGAAGCCGGAATACAGTTTCGCATACTCAATCAGACAAAAGGGCCTGCAGTTCGTGGAAGCCGTGCGCAGATAGATATGGACAAGTACCGTGTCATAGCCCGAAATAAAATACTCACAACGCCAAATCTAGATCTTGCTCAAGATACGGTTGAGTCTTTAATCATTGAAGATGGTGAAGTAAAAGGGGTAAAGACAGCGCTTTTAAATGAGTACTTCGCACCAAAAGTCATCATCACAAGTGGAACATTTTTAAACGGTATCATTCATATCGGTGAGGTGCAACAAGAGGGAGGACGTTTTGGTGAACAAAGAAGTGTAGGGCTCTCGGCATCGCTTAAAAATGATGCAGGGCTTGACATGGCACGTCTAAAGACGGGAACATGTGCTCGTATTGACAGCTCTACGATCAATTTTTCTGTAATGGAAGAGCAAGGTGGAGATGAATTGCCAAATCCATTTTCATTTAGAACAGATAGAGAGGAGTTTCGCAGAACCAAAAAACAACTGCCATGTTATATCGCTTATACAAATGAAGAGACACACAACATCATCGAGTCAAATTTTTACCGTGCTCCGCTTTTTACAGGTCAAATTGCCGGAAAATCGCCACGCTACTGTCCATCCATTGAAGATAAAATCGATAAATTTCCAGACAAAGAGAGACATCATCTCTTCATTGAACCACAAACAATGGACAATACCGAGTGTTACATCAATGGTCTTTCAACTTCTCTGCCACCGGAAGTGCAGCGTGATATGATTCGCTCAGTCAAGGGGCTTGAAAATGCAAAGATTGTCCGTTATGGATATGCCATAGAGTATGACTTTGTGGACCCACGTGAGTTGAAGCACTCGTTAGAGACGAAAAAAGTAAAAGGGCTTTATCTTGCTGGACAGATAAATGGTACAACAGGATATGAAGAGGCAGCTGCGCAAGGGCTTATGGCAGGGATTAATGCTTCGCTTGCATTGCAAGGTAAAGAGCCTCTGATTCTTCGTCGTGATGAGGCTTATATCGGTGTTTTAATTGATGACCTTGTTACAAAAGGGACAAACGAGCCGTATCGTATGTTTACCTCACGTGCAGAGTACAGACTGCTTCTGCGTGAGGAGAGTGCGGATACTCGTCTGGCTCATTATGGAAATGAACTTGGTCTTATAAATGATGAGTTTTATGAAAAAGTCAAGGAAAAAGATACACAAATCCGTTATGGTGCACAGCTTTTAGAAGAGACAAAGTTCACACCAAACAAAGAGTTCAATGCCCTTTTAGAGTCAATGGATGAAGCACCTATTAAAGATGTCTCAACCGTACAACAACTTGTAGCTCGTAAAAGTTTTACGGTAGAGAAGATGCTTAAACTTGTGCCGGAGTTGGAGAAATTTGATGAGTATATCAAAGAGGAGATCTTGGTAGAAGGGAAATATGCTCGTTATATTGATAAACAGACCCTAGAGATAGAGCGTATGAAAAAGTACCTTAAAGTAAAAATCCCGGAAGGTTTTGACTTTACAGGGGTGAGTGGTCTTTCAAAAGAGGTTCAAGAAAAGCTTGCAGCCTTTAATCCACCGACACTCCAAGCGGCTATGAATATCTCGGGAATTACACCTGCGGCCATCGAGATTTTACACATATATATTAGAATGGCGGCAAAAAAATAATGCGTACATTTTATTATGTCCATACGGGACACCGTATCGGTTTAGACAGGTTCCGTAGAGCTGCTGCAATACTGAGCACTTTACAAAATGAAGATATTACCTTACTTACATCTGATTATAGAATTGCACAGGTTGCAAGAGATTTTGGCATAGAGAAGAGTGTTGGCATTGATGTAGTTCGTAATATCCCACAGATATCACATAATGGTGATAAACTAATCTTTGACTCTAGTGAAGCAAACCCAATTATGCTCGATGACATGCGAACGTATTTCTCAAAATTTATTCGTATCAGCGATGATATCTATGATATAAAAGCCCAAGAAGAGTTTTTGATCTCGCCTTACTTAGAAGGTGAGGGAATTTGTAATGCAGTAGCAGTAAGTGATGCATTTTTCGGAGATTTTGAAAAAGATGTGGAGCTGACTTATTTTTTCGGTGATGATGATTATGAGAAAGATTTAGAGAAGCATTTTGACTTCATCGAAGATCTGAATCCTCACTTGCAATTAGGATTTTACTATTTTCTGGATTATGAAGATATGCTTAAAGAAAAATTTAAAAATAGTTTTGAGTTTGAAGAGTATGAGACAATGATACAAAGAAGTAAAATTCTGCTCACTACATCACCGCAGGCAGTTTTGGATTCCCTCGCATCAGGCGGCAGACCGGTTTATTTCCAAAGAGAAGATTATCCAAGAGATTTCGTGCCTTTTTTTGATACTTTGAATGTTCCGATTCTTAAGAATTATGATAAGAATCACTTATCTGTGATTTTAGAAACGATAAATGATAGAAAATATGAGAAAATAGAACAAAATAGTAACAAAATTGCTCAATTTATAAAAGATAGCTTAAATTTATAAATAATTAAAACTTATTTGGTATATAATAAGGCTTTAAGACTAAAAAATTTCACAAATAAGTGAGTGAACATGAAAAACAGTAGCCGTAGAGGTTTTATGGGTAAAGCATTTGGTGCCGTTGCAGGCGTTGGTGCAGTAGCTTCCTTATACGCGATGAAGAGATCTTGGGATCCTTTACCGAGTGTAAAAGCAGCTGGATTCACTACTCTTGATATGTCAGCATATAAAGAGAATGAATTAGTAACAGAAAAATGGAGAGGGAAGCCTATCTTCGTTTTAAAGCAAACTGCAGAGATGGTTAAAAAAGCAAAAAGTAATCCTAAAGATATAGAGAGACTTATTAAAGTAGGAAATGACTACTTTATGGTTTGTCTTGGTCTTTGTACACACCTTGGTTGTATTCCAGGATATAATCCGGAAGAGAAAAGTTTCTTATGTGCATGCCATGGTGGTATGTATGATTTTACAGGTGATGTGACAAAAGCTCCACCACCACGTGGTCTTGATATTCCTCCATTTAAAATTGACGGGAACAAGCTGGTTTTAGGTGAAGAAGGACCTGAATATAAAAAGATGCTAGAAAATGGCACAACACTAAGAGCATAGGCGAAAGGAAGATAAATGGCACATTTTACAAAAGCTACAAGCCTGCACGATTGGTTAAACCAACGTTTAGGTATTGATACTGTTCGCCGTGTTATGGCAACAGAGTATTGGATTCCTAAGAATATCAACTTCTTATGGGCGATGGGTATGGTTCTTGCAATCACATTTGGTCTCTTATTGATTTCGGGAATCTTTTTATTAATGTATTATCAGCCAAATGTTGCAACAGCATTTGACAGTGTAAACTATACAATCATGCAAGAAGTTGGGTATGGATGGTTATGGAGACATATTCACGGTGTAGCTGCATCGGTAGTATTCTTGATTATTTACATTCACATGTTTACGGGTATCTACTATGGTTCATATAAAAAGGGCCGTGAGATGATCTGGCTCTCAGGTATGCTTCTTTTCGTTGCATTTTCAGCTGAGGCTTTCTCTGGGTATATGCTTCCATGGGGGCAAATGTCTTATTGGGCTGGTATGGTTATTACTAACCTTTTTGCTGGTGGTAGCTTACATGCTGATGGTTTAGTTGAATGGATCCGTGGGGATTATGTTCCTGCTCAAGCATTCTTAAACCGTTTCTTTATGCTGCATGTACTTCTTATTCCGTTGGCGATTTTAGGGCTTATCGGTTTACACTTTGGTGCACTTCGTATTCCACACGTAAATAACCAAGATGGTGAAGAGATTGATTTTGAAGCAGAAGCTGCAAAATATAAAGCTGGTGATAAAGCAAATTCAAAAGTTATTGCATTCGTAAATGACTTTATGTCAAAAGATATGATGGTTGTTGGAATCTACTTGATTTTCTTCTTCTATCTTGTTTTCTATCATTATGATTTTGCAATGGATCCGGTTAACTTTGACCCTGCAAATGGTCTTAAGACTCCAGCACACATCTACCCTGAGTGGTACTTCTTATGGTCTTATGAGATCCTACGTCCGTTCTCTACTGATGTTGGTCTGATCGCATTTGCATTTGCACAGGTTATTTTCTTTGCACTTCCGTTCTTAGACAAGTCACCAAATGCAGTACCTGCATCACGCCGTGGTCTGTTTAAATTCTGGTTCTGGGCAATGTTGATCGATATGATTATTCTGACTGCTATGGGTAAAGTTCCACCTGAAGGCCTCTTCAGTACTATCGGTCTTTATGCAGCACTTACATTTATTGGTCTATGGATAGCACTTCCATTTATCACTAAATTCGAAAAAAAAGTTTAAGGAGTAAAAAGTGAAAGAATTATTTATATTAGCGGTTGTAACTGTTTTTACTCTTTTAACGTACTATTTAGTTGAGCCTTTTGCACACTCTCAAATGCATAAGCATGTAGAGAGTGAAGGTTTTGCATATAAAGATCTTCCGGCACTCACGAAAAAAGGTGATGCTGCTCGTGGTAAAGACTTAGTAATGGGTGCTGGTGCTTGTGCTGGTTGTCACGGTATCGAAGTTGAAGGCATGCCAGCTCCAATGGACCCTGTAACTGCAGCGCAGTCTTATGGTGTTAATCCACCAGATTTATCAAATGCAGGTGCTGTTTTTGATCCTAAGTTTTTAGCAGCACTTATTAAAAATCCTGCACATGCTTTAATGGTTGAGCATAAGTTTGATGCGAACAAAGGTCAAATGCATCCTATGACATCATTCTATGGTGCTGGTGGAGATTTAGACCAAGAAGTTGCTGATATGGTTGCATATTTACAATCAATTGCTCCAAAAGCTGAAGAGTTGACTCCTAAAATGGCATTTGAGACTGCTTGTGGTAGATGTCATGCAATTCACTATCCGTATGTAAAAGATGGTGAAGCACATCCAGCTTGGACTCAAATTGGTGAGAAGCCAACATTTAAGAAAAAACAAGATGCGTTGGCATTTGAGACAAAAGTTCTTGATTACCAAGATGCACTTACAAAATATATGGGTACACTACCACCAGATTTAAGTATGTACATCCGTTCACGTGGTGAGCACTACATCAAAACATTTGTTGAAAATCCTCAGAACTACCTAAAAGGTACTGCAATGCCACGTGTTGGTGTAAGTGCTGAAAGTGCTGAGAAAATCATCGAACATTTAGAAGATGTTGGTGACTCTAAACGTCATATGCGTGAAGAGATTGGTAAAAATGTAATGATCTATATCATCATCTTTGCAATCTTTGCAATCCTTTGGAAAAAAGAGGTATGGAAAGAGCTTCACTAAGCTTTCTTCCTCTTTTTGTCTCCATACCTTTGGTATGGGGACACCCTCCTTTATTACCCTTCTTAAAGTATAGCTTCGATATAATCACTCTATGAGATTTAGAGATATTAAAAAACGACAAAAAAACTCCCAAAAATTAAAAGAAAAAATAAGTGTCAGATATGCATCCTATCCAGATAGAATAAAAGCACTTATTACTGATATGTTTATGATATATGCACCTATTTTGTATCTGATTACCTATGTTGTTATGGGTGGCAAAGATGCCTTTCAATCTTCACAGATGGCACCACTTTTAGGAGTAACATTATATGGGGTCATTTACGCATTTTTACTTGCTAAGTTTGGTCAGACTCCAGGGAAAAAAGCGTATGAGATAAAAGTTGTTGATGATACTACGTATGAAAATATTGGCTTTTTTAGAGCATTGTTGCGTTTCATTGCTTTTTTATTTTCAGCAACAATTCTTTTTGGTTTACTGACACCTTTTTACAGAAAAGATAAAAAAGCACTCCATGACATTATCTGCTCTACTGTAGAAATCTACGTAGATAACAAACATAGCATTTAATATTTCTGATATTTCTGTATAATGGCTCTATAAAAAAGGGAGTTTTATATGAAAAAATTATATCTGTTGTTTATGGCACTCTTTTCGATGAGCTTTGTTGCTTGTTCGAATATGGAAATCGGTTTTGAGGAAGAGAGTATCTTTTATCGTGGTGGTGTGGTCTATATCTATCTTGATGAAGATATGAAAAGTGATGCAAAGTATCGCGTCTATATCAATAATGAAGATACGGAAATCTCGTTGATACCGGGATATAAAACACGATTTGGAATCAAGCCGGGTGACACACATATAGAGATAGTTCATGGGCGTGAGAGTGCTGCTATAAATATGCATTTAGAGGGATCTAAAAATTATTATCTCCGTGTACAAAAAGCACAAGATGGGCAAATGGAAATTGCAGAGGTAAAAAAAGATAGTATCGACAGTTCTGTACAAAGTACTCCGTTGTATGTAGATGAAAATGAAGAAAAGTCTGAAAAAACAGAAGCTAAAGTAGAGAAGTCTGCAGATACAACAGAATCTATAGAGAAAAAAGAGACTCCGCAGAAAAAAACTGAACAAGAGTCTATTGATGAGAAGTCTGTAGATAAGCCCAAAGAGGGTGAGACAACCTTTTATTATGATCCGCTTGAAGGTGAGTAAAGCTAAATTCAACTACGCAGGCTATAATACATTTAATATAAAAGATAGGAAAATAGATGCTAATAGACAGCTATGATAGAGTTGTTGATTATCTCCGTATTTCAGTAACTGAGAGATGTAACTTTAGATGTCAATACTGTATGCCTGAGAAACCTTTTTCTTGGGTTCCAAAAGAGAATTTACTCTCTTTTGAAGAGCTTTTTGAGTTTGTCAAAGTCTGTATAGATGAGGGTATCCGTAAGATACGCATTACAGGTGGAGAACCACTTTTGCGTGAGGATATAGACAAATTCATTAAGATGATTTATGATTATGAGCCTTCTATTGACCTTGCGATGACAACGAATGCCTTTTTACTTAAAGGTGTGGCACAAAAACTCAAAGATGCAGGACTGAAGCGTATCAATGTAAGTATAGATACATTGAAGCCGGAAATTGCACAAAAGATAGCCCAAAAAGATGTTTTGGCAAATGTTCTTGATGGTGTTGATGAAGCACTTCAAGTCGGTCTGAAGGTCAAGGTTAATATGGTGCCTATGAAAAATATGAATGCCGATGAGATTGTAGATGTCTTGGAGTATGCAAAAGAGCGTGGTATGACGATTCGTTTCATAGAGTATATGGAAAATGCCTATGCAAAAGCCGGTATTTCAAGAGTAACAGCAAAAGAGGTCCTGGAGATTTTGTCTCAAAAGTACAACTTTGTAGATGAAGGGTTTGAGAAGGCTTCACCATCAAGGTATTATAAGATGGATGATGGGTATCGCTTTGGAATTATTGAACCGTATGGTGATGATTTTTGTAAAGAGTGTAACCGTATCAGACTTACTGCTGAAGGACATCTCATACCGTGTTTGTATTTTGATGAGGCGATGAGTATCGCAGAGTCTGTCAAAAAAGGTGACATTAAAACAGCAGCTTTGGTTTTAAAAGAGGTTGTCAGAAACAAACCTGAAAAGAATCGTTGGGGTGGAGATGATGATGAGGTCTCCCAACGTGCTTTCTATGAAACCGGTGGATGATAGAGATAGATGATATATCTTGTTGAACACTTCTACTCTATTCAAGGTGAGGGAAAGTTTGTAGGAAGCCCGAGTCTCTTTTTCCGTTTTGGTGGTTGCAATATGCGCTGTGAGGGCTTTGGATGCAGCGAAGTAGCTCCTGATGGAGTAGAGGTTGTAGGGTGTGATACTGTTTATGCAGTGAACAAAGAGCATTTTGCAAATACATGGATACCGATCAAAGACCATCAACAACTCTTAAATGTTTTAGAGCAGTATGAACTGCCTCACGCAGTCGATATAGTCCTCACTGGTGGTGAGCCGCTTATCTATGCAAATGATGCAGTGTTTGTAAAGTTTTTAGAGGCTTTGGTAGCAAAGGGGCATCGCATAACATTTGAGACAAATGGCTCTTTGGATGTTGATTTTGAGAAATATCCGGTATATAAGAGTTGTGTTTTTGCACTCTCTGTAAAACTCTCAAACTCGAATGAACCTCTTGCAAAACGTCTGCGTGGAGATGTGATTTTTAACATTGCATCTCACGCAGAGGAGGCTTTTTTTAAATTCTCCATCGACAGAGATTCCATTAATATGGCTTTAGAAGATGAGATAGAGAGCATCACTATGCATGCACCAAAGCTCCAAGTATATTGTATGCCGCTTGGTGGAAACAAAGCAGATGTGGAGGCAAATACAGAGCCTCTGATCGAGTTTTGTAAAGCAAAAGGGTATAACTTTAGTGACAGACTTCACATCAGAATCTGGGATGAAAATAAAGGAGTGTAAGCATGATAATACGAAAACTGTTTAAATTTGAAAACGCTCATGTTGTGCGGGGGTGTTCTACTGTAAAATGCCGCAGCTCCGTACACGGGCACTCCTACAAAGTAGAGCTTCTTTTTGAATCAAATTTCTTAGACAATGGGCAGATGGTTTACGATTTTGGTCTTATGAAGCAAAACATGAAAGATTTGGTTGAGAGCTTTGATCATGCTATTGCGCTTTGGAGCGGAGATGATAAAGAGTACCTTGAAGCTATGAAAAAACACTCTGCACGTTGGGTAGAGTTACCAGTCTCTCCTTCAGCTGAACAATTTTCTCGTGTGATATTTGTAATGATAGATAAGCTTCTCTCTCTGACATCAAAAGTAAATGGAGAACGTGAAGTAAAACTTCATTCTGTAATAGTGCATGAAACAGATACCGGATATGCACAATGTTTTAAAGATGATGCGTACTCTAAAGAGATGGGTAATATTGACCTGCATGAGATATCTTTCTCCAAGCAGATACATACAGATTTTAAAGATGCAAGACTCTGGGAGAAAATTTTACAAGAAGAGAGCTTTCTTAATCCCTCTTCAGTTTAAGTCGGCACTTAAAAACTGACAAAATCTTTAAAAGTATCACTTGTAAAACTAAACTTCGTACTGATAACTTTTACGTCACTTCCCTCTTCTATAAATCCACATGATTCGCTGATAATTATGAAACTGTTTGCCTCGGCAAGAGGTGATATCATTCCTGGTGAGAACTGCTCACATACGGTAAAAAATTTTCCGTCAAAATATCCTGGAGTCACAGAGCGTCTGCCAGCACGCAGTTTATAGTTATTTTTCATTTTTGCAGTGATGGGTTGGATGAATTTCTCACGTGCTCCACTCATAGCGTAGATGATAGCACGGCCAAAAAGTTCAAAGTTCAGTGCAGCTGCCAATGGATTTCCCGGAAGATTGAGAATGACCTTATCACCAATTTTTCCAAATGTTGTCGGTTTTCCCGGTTTTATCTCTACCTTATCAAAGAGTATCTCGTACCCAAAAGTACCGAAAGCCTCTTTTGTAAAGTCTGCATCACCGACACTTACCCCACCACTTGTAATGATGATGTCACAATCAAGTGCACTCTTTATATGTGCATGAATATCTTCTAAGGTGTCGTGCGCTGTACCGATAAATTCGACTTCACACCCAAGTTCTTTGGCACGAGAGAGCAGAGTAGGTGTGTTAGTATTGTAGAGTTGATACTCTGTTACTTGCTCAAAGTGCATTTTCAGCTCATTTCCTGAAGCAAAAAGGGCAATACGAGGTTTTTTATGTACCTTTATATGACTAATGCCCTGAGAAGCAAGAAGTGTGATCTGGTGGGCATCAAGCTTTTGTCCTTTGTGTAAAAGAGCTTGTTCTTTTTTGATGTCCTCTCCTGCAAAACGGATATGTTTGGACATGGTCAGATTGTGGGGCAATTCTATACCACCCTCGCACTCTTTTGTATCTTCAACAGGAACGATACACTGCGTTCCCAAAGGGATACGGGCCCCTGTCATTATTTTGATCGCTTCTCCATGAGAGAGCTCACCTTCAAAGTTGTCTCCCGCAAAGATAGTACATTTTACTTTGACACACTTCCCACTGTCTTCTATCTTTACTGCATATCCATCCATTGCTGAATTGTCATAAGGCGGAAGATTATGCGATGCTGTGATATCTTCTGCCAAGATGTATCCTAGAGCCTCTTCGATAGGGATGATTTTTAATGATTTTGGTTTTATATTTGTATAGATTAGTTCAAGTGCTTTTTCAATTGTAACTGCCATAATGGGACTACCCCTTTTTTAAATTGACATATTATAATATAATTTCGCTATGAATGAAATGTATAACATGGGTTTAGACCTACACTCTTGGAGTGCGGTAGCAGTTTTAGGTATGATTTTTTTAAATCTTTTTATATTGATCAGTGCAAAAGATCTTGCAAAGTACAAAAGAGCCAACTCTTTGTACTGGATGCCTTTGGAGATAACAGTGCTTGGTTCACTGCTTTTTACAGGTATCGTGATGATGGCGGCAAAGCATCTTGACTTTAGTCTAGAAAATATAGCGATGATACTACTTGGTATCATTTTAATCGTTTTAGAAGCAAAACGTCTCAAAGCTCTAAAATATCTCAGCACAAAAAAAGAGCATGCGTTTAATGCTTACAAGCCGTTTGCGCGAACGATTTTGCAAGTAGAGTTTGTACTGGTTTTTCTAATGAGTCTATGGATGTGGTTGGTATAAGATGATCTACCTCTTACATGCAGATGCCGGTAAGGAGCAGCTCCGCATCAAAGGAGAAGATTTTAAGTATCTCATCAAAGTACGCCGTCACGCTGTAGGAGATGTGATTGCATTTCGCAATAAAGAAAATCTCCAAATGCTCTCTCGTTATAAGCTGAAAGATATTGCACCGCGTGAGGCTCTTTTTGAATTGCAATCTTGTGAAATTGTTATGGTCCAAGCAGAGAAAAGTCTGCATATTGGCTGGTGTGTTATCGATAACAAATCCGTTGAAAAGGTACTCGCTTCACTCAATGAGATAGGTGTGGCAAAGATCACTTTTATTTACTGTGAGCGTAGTCAAAAGAACTTCAAACCTGACTTTAAACGATATGAACGTATCATCGAGGCATCCAATCAGCAGTGTGGACGAACAGAGCTTATGGAGTTTGATAGCTGTAAAAATATAGAGAGTTTTATAGAACTCTATCCTGATACAAAAGTATTTGATTTCACTGAGAAAACCTTAGAGTGTGAGAGTGATTTCCAAACAGTACTTATCGGCTGTGAAGGTGGCTTTTCGCCACGTGAAAAAGAGTTCTTGAAAAATCAGGAAGTTTTTCGGCTTGATACTCCAATGGTACTGCGTTCAGAGTCTGCAACGCTTGCCGTAGCATCAAAGATTTTACTTTAGGTTAATTTTAAAAAATATTTAGGTATAATTCGCTCCATAAAATTCCGCACCCATACGGAATTAAAAAATATATCGATATTCGCACACAAACGAGTATCAAAAGGTAAAAGTATGAAAAAAGGTATCCACCCAGAATTAGTAGACTGTACAGTTACATGTGCATGTGGTAACAGCTTTGTTACAAAGAGTCAAAAACCAGAGATGAGAATCGACATCTGTAATGAGTGTCACCCATTCTTCACAGGTGAAGAGCGTATGGTTGATACTGCTGGTCGTATCGAGAAGTTTAGAGCTCGTTACGGAAAAAAATAGTCAAGAAACTCTCTTGCTAAGTCTAGTTCCAACTCCCATTGGAAACATAGGCGACATCTCACTCAGAGCCATTGAGCTTCTGCGTGAGGCTGATATACTTCTTTGCGAAGATACTCGCGTTACAAAAAAACTTCTCCATATATTACAAGAACGTTATGATTTTACTCCTAAAGAAAATCAAGAATTTATCTCGCTGCACTCGCATAATGAGTCAGCTTTTGTTGAAAAACTCTCTCCCTCTTTTTTTGAGCAAAATATTGTCTATGTAAGTGATGCAGGGATGCCGGGAGTGAGTGATCCTGGTCAGACACTGATTCGTTACTGTATAGAAAACGAAGTAGAGTATGATGTACTTCCGGGTGCAAATGCTGTGCTTACCGCTTTTGTGGCAAGCGGATTTTGCGAGACACAGATGCTCTTTTTTGGTTTTTTGGACCATAAAGGCAGCTCACGCGAAAAGCAGTTGCAAGAAGCGATGCAAAATGGTTATACAACAGTTCTGTATGAATCACCACACCGCCTTGAAAAACTTCTGCGTGAGATAAGTAAAGTTGATGCAAGTCGAGAACTTTTTGTAGCAAAAGAGCTGACGAAAAAATATCAAAGATATCTTCATGGATCAGCAGAAGAGATTTTACAAAAGCTTGATGGAAACTTCAGAGGTGAATGGGTTGTTGTCATTCAAGCAGGTGAGTCTCACGCAAGTTCTGCAATCAGTGAAAGGGACATCTTGGCACTTGATCTGCCTAAAAAAGTGCAGGCAAAGCTTATATCAAAAATAACAGGAGAAAACACAAAATCCTGTTATCAACGCTTACTTGAAAATTAAAAATCAGTTTTTATAAAAATATTTATCTAAGATTTACATTTTGACGTTTTTTTTGGATAAAATACCTACATGTTAATTTATGCCAAACAACCAATATACTATCTTATCAATCATTATCCGCAAAAGATAAAAACACTTTATTTGGCGAAAGAACTTGATAAAAAAGAGTATTCACGTCTGATGAAAATGGGTTTTCCTATAAAACGCATACCTAATGAAGCAGCTGTGAAGATGAGTAAAAATGCAAACCATCAGGGTTTTTTGGCAGAAGTTGAAGAGTATACACTGCATGAGTTTAAAAGCTTTTTAGATAAAGATTTTGTACTTGTATTAGCAGGTTTAACGGATGTTGGAAATATCGGTGCGATTGTGCGAAGTGCGTATGCTTTGGGTGTTGATGCTATTGTTGCATGTGGTGTGAAAAAGCTCAATCTTGAGCCACTACTGCGAACAAGTACGGGTGCACTTTTTGATATGCCTTTTGCTTTGGAGCATAATATTCATAATGTACTTAATGATTTAAAAATGTCGGGTTTTAGATCATATGGTGCAGATATGGGAGGCATAGATATTCGCCAAGCAGAGATTGTGAAAAAGAGAGTGTTGGTTTTAGGTAATGAGGGAGAGGGACTTACATCACGTGTGAGTTCAAAACTAGACACCATTGTAAGCATAAAGATGGCACATGATTTTGACTCGTTGAATGTAAGTGTAGCAGGTGCTATTTTAATGGATAGGATGAGATATGAGTGAAGCGTTAGATAGATTAAAAGATATTGGTGCACAGAAGATTTATGAAGATACACATATCCCGATAGGACATGTACAAGCTATACTCTATGAGAGTTTTGACGGGTTGAACAAGATTCAGTTTGTCGGATTTATCTCTATACTTGAGCGAGAGTATGGAGAGGATTTAAGTGCAGTTCGTTCTCGTGGAGTTGGCTATTTTGATGAAAAAAATGCACCTGATGAAGCCATCACGGATGATGCCATATTTAAATCTTCAAGTAATAAAAAAAATCTTACAATCCTTTACATCATTTTAGCGATCATACTTTTTATCATTGCCATCTCTTTTTCTATGCAATCAGCGAACGATACACTGGACAATGCCATCAAAGAGAATAAAATCATCGAAGATGCAAAGAAAAACATTGTTGTAGATGCAAACATAAGTGATAATAACAGTAGTGATGAAAATGCTTCACTGACAAATGATGAAAAGACTACAGTTGCTCCCGTAAAAGAAGAAAAAGCTCTTCCTCAGAGCTTGAAGATCATAGCAAGAACAAAAGTGTGGCTTGGTTACATTGATGCCGCGACAAATAAAAAGTACCAAAAGATTTTTGAGGGGGAGTTGGATTTAGACCCTACAAAAGAGTGGTTGCTTTATTTTGGACATGGTTATATTGATGTGATTATTAATGGAGAAGAGATAAAGTATAATGAAAAAAATACTTTGAGACTGCACTATGAAAATGGTGAGATCAAACAAATTTCCATCAATGAATTTAGAAGATTAAACAGAGGTAATACATGGTAAAACTTTTACTTTCTCTCCTTTTTCTCTACAGTTTTGCTTTTGCGCAGGATGTAGAGCCTTTGGAGGATGTAAGTGTTCAAGAAGATCCTCTGACGGTTAAAATCAAGAGCTTTTTGAATGAAAAAACCTATGAAGAGAACAAAGGTTTTATCGATGCTATTTTTGATCCCCAAAGTGCATTTTATTATAATGACAGAGTTGATGCGGTAAAGGTTGTACAAACCTTAAAAGAAAATGGCCTTTTAAAGCTTTTTTTTAACTCTCCACAAGAGTTTCAACTCAATTTCAAAACAAACGGTTCACCACTCTTTTTTGTTAAACTGATGAGTGATACACTCAGAAGCATAGGATACTACCGTTATGTAACAACAGCTTCAAATCTTGATGCTTCAGAGTTTACATGGAGTATAAACCTTACTTCAGAGTATGCAACGGATCCACTGGTACTACAAAATCAGCTTCATAAAAGTTCCTGTGAGATTATAGATATAGAAAGAAATGCCCCAAAAGAGTGGACATATATCATAGATATCTCCAATGCAAAGCTCAATGTTAAGACCCTGCATGATAAAGAAGAGATTAAACTCAAACGCTCACTCTATGCACATTGGCTCAATGTCTCAAAGATAAGAACACTCAAAATCAAAAGTTCAAGACGTAACAGTTGGTACCCTAATATTGCTTATTATGACAGCTCTTTGCATCTTGTAAAGATTATAAAAAGAGATAAAATCTACAGAGAGATTCTACTTAACATTCCAAAAAATGCAACATATATCAAAATCTCTGACCTCTATACACTCAAAAATGTAAGGGATGAACTCACGCTAATGCCAAAGGGAAGACGCTAGTTTCTCAAGAATGTTATCTTATTCTAAATATTTTTCGCTAAAATAGCATCAATAATTTTAGGGCACCTCTAAAAACTCTAACAACTCCCAGAGGGATAAAACAAAGATGAAGTTGTGAAGAACTTTTTTTGAGCCATAGCTAAAGCTACGGTGATGAAAAATTCTTTGCAACTTCGCTTTGTTTTATCCTCCCTGCGGGCATAAGAGAAAAGTCCATACTCTGCGTTAAAAGTTATTGCTTTAGCTACGGCTAGAGCTTTAAACTTTTGCCTTGATTATGAAATTTTCTCTTATGCTGAGAATTGTTAGGGTTTTTAGAGGTGCCCTTAAGAGGGCTAAATATGTTTGATGAGTTTACATTTAATAGAGTTGAGAGACTTCCGAAGTATGTCTTTGCAGAGGTAAATGACATAAAAATGGCGGAACGCCGTGCTGGTAAAGATGTCATAGATTTTTCTATGGGTAATCCTGATGGACCAACCCCAGAACACATAAGAGACAAACTTGTCGAATCTGCCCAAAAAACAAAAACTCATGGATATTCTACATCCAAAGGTATTCCAAAACTCCTCAAAGCGATTGCGGACTGGTATGAACGTCGTTATGACTGTCAGCTTGATCCAGAAACTGAGTGTGTGGCTACAATGGGTTCTAAAGAGGGATATGCCCATTTAACATATGCTATCACAAACCCTGGTGATGTGGCAGTGGTTCCAGACCCGACCTATCCAATTCATGAGTACTCTTTTATCTTGGCAGGTGGGAATGTTATCAAGTTTGGTATCGAGTTTGATGAGCACTATCGTTTGGATGAAGACAAATTTTTTGAAAACTTAGACAAGGTTTTCAAAGAGAGCTCTCCAAAACCAAAGTATGTACTTGTAAACTTTCCACACAATCCGACAACAGCTACGGTAACTCCTGAGTTTTATGAGAGACTTGTTGCGATGGCAAAAGAGAAGCGTTTTTATGTCATCTCTGATATTGCTTATGGTGATATCACTTTTGATGGGTATAAAACACCGTCAATTATGCAGGTAAAAGGTGCAAAAGATGTAGCAGTTGAGTCATTCACACTCTCAAAAAGCTACAATATGGCAGGTTGGCGTGTTGGTTTCTTTGTAGGAAACAAAAAGCTCATCGGTGCACTACAAAAGATTAAGTCATGGCTTGATTACGGAATGTTTACTCCTATCCAAGTTGCTGCAACAGTTGCTCTTAACGGTGATCAGCAGTGTGTACGTGATATCACAGAGAAGTACAATCACCGTCAAGAGGTCCTTATTGAGGCATTTGGTCGTGCAGGTTGGCATATCGAGAAAAATGAAGCGACAATGTTTAGCTGGGCGAAGATTCCTGACTGTGTGGCACATTTGGGCTCACTGGAGTTTTCAAAGCGCCTCCTAACAGAAGCCGGCGTTGCTGTGGCACCGGGAATTGGTTTTGGTGAGTATGGTGAGGGGTATGTGCGTATCGCATTAATAGAAAATGATAACCGTATCCGTCAGGCAGCAAGAAATATAAAAGAGTTTTTAAAACAGTTTGACGGCTGTAATCAAGAGAGCAAAAAGTAATGATAAAAGTTGGAATAATCGGTGTAGGAACTGTTGGGACTAGTGTTGTAAATATCTTAAAAGAGAATGCTGATGTCATCTCAGCACGTGCTGGTCGTGATATAGTGGTCAAGAGCGGTGTTGTCAAAAATCTTGCAAAAGATAGAGGGCTTGATATTACGCTTACAGATAATGTTGATGATATCTTAAATGATAAAGAGATTGATATTGTAGTTGAGCTTATGGGTGGTGTTGAGGAGCCTTTTGAAGTTGTAAAACGTGCGCTTGAATCTGGTAAAGCAGTTGTTACTGCGAACAAAGCACTTCTAGCATACCACAGATATGAGCTTCAGGAAATTGCCAAGGATATAGCATTTGAATTTGAAGCTTCGGTGGCTGGCGGTATTCCAATCATCAATGCATTGCGTGATGGTCTTTCTGCAAATCATATAGAATCAATCATGGGTATCATGAACGGTACGTGTAACTATATGATGACGAAGATGACAAATGAGGGTGTGGCATATGATGTGATACTCAAAGAAGCTCAAGATCTAGGATATGCAGAAGCTGATCCAACTTTTGATGTGGGTGGTTATGATACTGCACATAAATTGCTTATCTTAGCATCTATTGCGTATGGGATTGATGCAAAACCTGAAGATATCCTCATTGAGGGTATTGAAAATGTTACCCAAGATGATATCGCTTTTGCAAAAGAATTTGGTTATGCAATTAAACTTTTAGGAATTGCGAAAAAAGACAAGAATGAAGTAGAGCTTCGTGTACATGCCTGTCTTATCAAGCAAGATGAGATGATTGCAAAGATTGACGGTGTAATGAATGGTATCAGCGTTGTTGGTGACAAAGTGGGTGAGACACTTTACTATGGACCGGGTGCCGGTGGCGATGCGACAGCATCAGCTGTAGTGGCAAATATCATCGATATTGCAAGAAGTGGAAAATCTACACCGATGCTTGGATTTAACCGTCCGATGGAAGGCAATACGCTGACACTCAAACCAAGTGAAGATATTGAGAGCAAATATTACCTGCGTATCAATGTTTCAGACAAAACAGGCGTGTTAGCAAAGCTGACAAAAATCTTTGAGACACACAATATCTCTATAGAGACAATGTTACAGCGTCCGAGTGAAAATGAGCGTGCAAATTTACTTATCTCTACACATATAGCAGTTGAAAAAGATATTCAGGCGATGATGTCTGAGCTTGAAGCTCTTGATTTTGTACATACTAAGCCTATGATGATCAGGATAGTATAAAAAAGAGATGAAAATCTTAATTACTGGTGCGAGCAGCGGTCTTGGGGCTGAGTTTGCACGCCAGTATGCCTCGTCAGAAAATGAACTCTATCTTCTTGCACGAAGAGAAGAGAAACTCCTCCAACTTAAAAATGAACTTTTCGATAAATGTAAAAAAATCAGACTGATTGTAGTTGATGTAAGAGATTTTGAACTACTGCAAAATAAGCTGCATGAGATAGAGGCTCTCGATATGGTCATCCTTAATGCCGGTATATCCTTAGGGCATTCCCATACAGAGATGCCAACGATAGCAGAGTTTAAAAATCTCTATGATGTTAATGTCCTCTCGCAACACGCAGTTTTAGAGGTACTTTTACCAAAGATGCAAGCACAAAAAAGTGGCAAAGTTATCTTTATCTCTTCTCTCTCCTCTCTGTTTACCATGCCAAGTGCAAAGGTTTATGCTTCATCAAAACGTGCACTCAATGCTTATGCGGAAGGTATTCGATATAAATATGCTTCGTACGGTATCAAAGTAGTAACAATTTTGCCTGGATTTATTAAGAGTGAACTTACCGATAAAAATGATTTTAACATGCCTTTTTTACTTGAAACAGATGAGGGTGTGAGACGGATGAAACAGGCGATAGATAGAGGTAGAGAGCTTTATGCTTTTCCGCTTAGATTTTATTTAATCATTCGGATTTTGAGTTGGCTTCCATCTGCCTTAAGGCAAAGAATTGTAAACTATCTTGCTTGATTATTGACTGCAGATTTTTTAACAATATTTTATAAAGATAAAAGTAGCCGAGGCGATTGCGAAGTAAACTTTCGCTGAAATCCTCCCTTGCTCACGAGCTTCATAAAACATTGTTAAAAAATCTTATTGGACTATGAAGATAGTTATAGGGAGAGCGGGAAAAATGGAAAATATAGAGACGATAGACAGTGTATGTACCTACTGTGGTGTTGGGTGTGATATAGCAGCACATGTTGATATAAAAGAGAACAAAATCAAAAAGATTTTTGCGCATCCTGATGGTGTGGTTTCACAGGGGAAGCTCTGTATCAAGGGTAAGTATGGTTTTGACTTTGTAGATGCAGATGACAGATTAAGAATTCCACGAATTCGTAAAAGCTTTTTAGAGAAAAACCCTGCTATTAAAGAGGCTGTTGCTTCTGCTTTGGTTGATTTCGATGATACATGGTATGAGTGTGATTTAGATGCCGCAACTACTGCCTGTGCGATGAAGCTGGGAGAGATTCAAACGAACTATGGTCGTAAGGCTGTGGCTTCCATCGGTGGAGCGCGTACTTCTTGTGAATCTTCTTACTTTTTCCAAAAATTTACCCGTCATACACTGAACTCTCCTCACGTAGACAACTGTGCGCGTGTTTGTCACTCTCCATCACTTAAAGGTATGCGTGCAACTATTGGTGAAGGTGCTGCAACAAATCCTTACAATGATATCTACAATGTCGAGTTTATGATAGTTATTGGTTCCAATACAACAGAAGCACACCCAATCATTGCCAATAGAATCCTTGATGTGGCACGTGAGCATGATAATTTGGCTGTTTTTGATGTACGTGAGATAAAACTGCACCGTTTTGCAAAATACAAAGCAATTATGCCGCATGAAGCAAATCTGTTGATACTCAATATGCTCGCTTATGTCATCATCGATGAAGAGCTTTATGATGAGAGTTTTATAGAGGACAGAACAAAAGGTTTTGCAGAGTTTAAAGAGAAGATCTTAAATGACCCGTATGCAAATCCGGACTATTTTAATGAAATAGAGGGCTATGAATACCTCTCAAAACTTGTGCGTAAAGTAGCGCGTGAGTATGCTCTGAAGAAGTCAATGATTTTCTGGGGACTTGGGATTACTGAGCATTTAGATGGTTCATATGCTGTAATGGCTATAACACACCTTGCTCTTATGACAGGTAACATCGGTAAGGCAGGAGCAGGACTTATGCCGCTTCGTGGTCAGAACAATGTTCAAGGTACTTGTGATATGGGAATGCTTCCATATTATGACCCTGATTATCAGGAGCCAAAAGAAGTTGGTCTGATGACACCACAGCTTGTCGATGAGATGCTTGAAGGCAGACTCAAGGCAGTACTGAATATTGGTGAAGATCTCACGCACATCCATCCAAATCTCAATAAAATCGACCGCGCATTTGAAGAACTGGAGCTTCTTTTTGTACAAGAGCTCTTTATGACAGATGTAGCAAACCGTGCGGATATTGTTGTGGGTGTCAAATCTGCATATGAAAAAACAGGTGTCTATGTCAATGCTATGCGTCGTTTGCATCTCTCTCAGCCACTTGTTAAATCAGATCTGCCGGATGACTGGGAAGTACTTCAAATTTTAGATAATAAAATGGGAGGTGATGCCAACTATAAAAGTTCACAAGATGTTTGGCAAGAGGTGCAACGTGTAGCGTATCGCCGTTTTAGTGGAGCAGATTATCACAGACTTGAGAAGCATCGCAAACGTGGACTGCAGTGGCCGGTTCATACCGAAGATACACCAATTTTGCATCAACTGGACTTTAGAACAGATGATGGTTATGGATACTTTAAGTATCATCAGTACAAACTGCGTGGAATGATAGAGGAGATAACAAACAAAAATCTTCAGGGCTACCATCTTACAACAGGACGAACACTAGCACATTACAATAATGCAGCACAAACAAAGCGCAGTGACAAGCTCAATGACAGATATGATGAAGATATCTTACTTGTATGTGAAGAGGATGCTGCTGACTTTACGAGTGAAAAAGTGATACTCAGAAGTGAGTTTGGAGAGACAAATCCGCTTAGAGTAAAGATTACAAATAAAGTGCGTCCTAAGACACTCTTTGCAACCTTTCATCATGCCAAAAGTCGTATCAATGCATTGTTTGGTGATGCAAGGGATGAATTGATTCTTACGGCTGCTTTTAAAACCATAAAAGTTGAAGTAATTAACTGCTAGATGAGCAGAGCAAAAGGCAATATAGCCGAAGATAAGGCTTGTTCCTATCTGCTTGAAAATGGTTATGAGATAGTTGAGAGAAACGTCTACTCCCGTTTTGGAGAGATTGATATCATTGCATCAAAAGATGAAGTTCTTCATTTTGTTGAGGTAAAAAGTGGTGAAAGTTATGAGCTTGCCATTCAAAACATCACTCCCTCAAAACTCTCCAAGCTCATTAAAACCGCAAATGTCTATATGAAGAAAAACGGCTACAGTGGTGACTACAGTTTTGATGCTGTAGTTGTTCTGCCTCAAACTATAGAGATAGTAGAGAATATTACGCTCTAGTCCTCTTTGCTTAGATCTGCTTCATCCAAGATAGTAAAAAACCCTGCAGGTTCCAGTACTCCAAAGGTTGCAAATAAAATCTTGCCGTTTTGGTCTAAAAAGTAGTGACGTGGTGCACCAAACTTTTCAAACTTGTCAGGAATAGCATGCTGGTCACGTGAGAGATAAATGACCACATAATCTTTTTTAAGTCTATCCATTACACTCTTTTGAGAAAGTGTTTTTTCTTTAAATATCTTACAAAACTTACATGCATCGGCACCGATAAAGAGGTAAATATTTTTATGCTCTTTTTGTGCAAGTTTAACTCCAGCCTTATAGTTATGAATCCAAGAATCAGTTTCATAAGAAAGAAGTGAAGTGATAAATAATAAGCTTAGCAGTAGTGTTTTCATGGCGTAATTATAATGCAGTAGATTTAAGATGAGATTATTTTTAAAAGTGTTGCCATTTGTTAATAGTACGGGTAGTATAATTTCACATATTATTATATATATTATAAGGAAATATTATGAAAAGAAGATTACCTTGGTGGTTGGGTGGTATTTTAATGTCCCTGCTGCTTCTTTTTACTTTTTCAGTATTTGGTGCTGATCGTCCTATTGGGGCATCAACATATGTGCCGTATTATGCTGGTATTTTGTTTGGAATGGATCCAGAACATTATACATATCTCAAAGAGATAGAAAAAGCCGGTGCATGGGAAGGTGTAATGCTTTTAGGAGTTTTTGTGGGTGGATTTATTACATCTGTATTTATAACAAAATCGTTTCGTTTTAGTGTTCGTCCGACAGCATGGAAAGTATATAAAAACACTTCTGTCAAATCTCGTCTTATTTGGAGCTTTTTTTCCGGATTTTTACTTATTATCGGTGCACGTCTGGCAGGTGGATGTACTTCAGGACACTTTCTCTCAGGGATGAGCCAAACTGCTTTTAGTTCTATGATATTTGGCGGCGTAGTCTTAGCGACACTGCTTGTAACTGGAAAACTATTTTATAACACAGGAGAGCCAAAATGAGTATAGGCGAATATTTTGATTTTGTACTCACTCGAACGGAAGCAATGTATAACATTGTACAGTTTGAAGGACATGGCTCTTTTTGGCTTGTTTTTGTTATAGGTATCTTCTTTGGTGGTATTATCCAGTATACACGCGTTGACAAGTTTGAAAAAATTGCAGGTTTTGCAATGGGAAAAGATACCATCATCCCAAAAATGCTTTTTTTGGCTATAGGTATTACTAGTATTGCTCTTTATTTTGAGATACAAATGGGTTATGCATCATACCACCCGAAACCGATCATATTGCAAGGTCTTATTATGGGAGGTATTATCTTTGGTGTTGGTATGGCAATCATGGGAAAATGTCCGGGAACTGGACCTATTTCAATCGCGGAAGGTCGTATAGATGTTTTAGTCGGAGCTTTCGGTGGTATTTTAGGCGGCTGGCTCTTTACGAAATATTATGATGATTTCTTTAAACCTTTGATGGGGCATGATTATGGCAAATCTACACTTGTGAGCGTGGGTGGAGATTATGCAACGTTTTTTGTATTTGTCTTTGGAATCGCTTTGATCTTAATTGCAATCTTGATACCAAAAATGGAACTTTTTGATGATGCTGACCTCTCTTTACTGGAGCACGATGAAAGACCGGATGTCAAAGCCGAAAAAGAGCATGAAGAGTTTGAACTCGTTAAGTAAGAAATGGACATAAGCGTGATATAATTTTTCCAATATTAGTATTGGAGATTTTTTATGGATGCAAAGATATTTTTTGGCTCAAACGAGGCCACAAAAGAGGAGTGGAGTGAAAGATGTTCTCCATACAGTGGAGATGTAGTTTCACGGGCTCCAATTTGTAATGAAGAAGATGCAAAAAAAGCACTGCAAATAGCACAAGATGCTGCAAAATTTGCCAAGAAATCCACACTTGCACAGCGTTGTTCTTGGTTGCTCGATGTAGCACAAAAACTGCGTGAACAAAAAGAAGATATCGCAAAAACTATCACTGATGAAGTAGGTAAACCTATTACCTATGCACGTATTGAAGTAGAGCGTTGTATTGAGACCATTACGCTCTCTGCTGAGACGATGCGAACAATGGCTGGAGAGACGATTAATACAGATGCAATGGCAAGTGGTAAAAAGACGATGGCATTTTTCCGTCGTGAGCCTGTAGGTGTTGTTGTTGCCATTACTCCTTTTAACTTTCCGCTCAATCTTGTAGCACACAAGCTTGGCCCTGCTTTAGTAGCAGGAAATGCAGTGGTGCTCAAACCTACTCCGGAAGCTCCACTTACTGCGTATAAGTTTGCAAAACTTTTCATTGCGAGTGAGTATGCTATTGCTGATGCACTCTCTGTTGTCTATGGCGATGCAGAAGTAGGTTCTGCGCTTATCACTTCGGATATTCCTCGTGTTATCTCTTTTACCGGAAGTGTACCGGTCGGTAATATCATTACAAAAAGCGCAGGCATTAAAAAAGTAGGACTGGAGCTTGGCGGTAATGCTGCAACTTTCATTGAAAAATCGGCTGATTTGGCAATGGCCGCTACAAAATGTGCACTTGGTGCTTTTGTGAACTCCGGTCAGGTTTGTATATCTTTGCAGCGTATCTATGTTGAAGCAGATATTTATGATGAGTTTGCAGAACTCATGGCGCACGCTACAAAAAAACTCAAAGTTGGTAGCCCTTATGATGATGAAACATTTATGGGACCGCTTATCGATGATGAGGCTTGTGCAAGAGCCCTTCATTGGGTTGAATCTGCCATAGAAGAGGGTGCCATTCCACTGCTTGTTCCTCATGTTGAGGGACGAATCTTTCATCCGTGTGTCATGGCAAATGTTCGTGATGATATGGCGATTGTCTGTGAAGAGGTCTTTGCTCCTATTGTCTCACTTGTAAAAGTTGAGAGTTTTGATGATGCAGTTGATCGAATGAATAACTCTCCGTACGGACTACAATTTTCAGTATTTACCAATGATTTGAGTCTGATGAATCGCGCTGTTGATGAGCTTGATGCGGGTGGCATTGTCATTAATGATATGCCGACACTGCGTTTTGATATTCAACCGTATGGAGGTGTGAAACTCTCAGGTGTCGGACGTGAGGGTCCACGCTTTGCCATCGAGGAAATGACGGAGATAAAAAGCATTGTCATCTGCTAAAAAGAGAGTCATCATATCTGCTTGTATTTTGGGTGAATATTGCCGTTATGATGGTAAAACGAAAAAAATCTCTGCAGTTGAAGAGGCTTATAGAGGATGGGAAATTATCCCTTTTTGTCCTGAAGCACCGCTCTTTGGTACGCCACGTGAGCGTATCAATGTAGTTGATGTTAATGGTGAACATAGAATTATCACTGATGAGACAAATGTTGATGTGACAAAGAAGCTGCGTGAGGAGATAGAGAGATTTTGTAAAGAGCATCCTCACGCAGATGCTATTGTGCTCAAATCCAAATCACCATCATGTGGTTATGGAACAACTCCCATTTTAGATAAAGATAAAAATGAGCTAGCAAAGGGTAATGGCATTGCTGCTGATATTTTTAACCTATTTTACAAAAATGTGCAGATTCAAGATGAGAATCAGTTTATATCCGAGTGAGTTCTCTGTCATGAGAGAGATAAAAACGGTCAAAATCATTGGCAATGAAGCAGTTGTTTTTGTATGAATTTTGTATCTCATCACAAATATCCTGTGCAGTATAGTCACTATTTTTTGAGTATCTTGCACTTATGTGTGTGGCTATAAGATTTTTTACTTGATGTTTTTGAACCGATAAACCTAATGCTTTTGCCGTAGTGTGTAAAAACTTTGTTGGCAGAGCATCATAAACTTCTTGCGTGTATGTACTCTCATGAACTAAAAGGTCAAGCTTGTCAAGATAAGAGCTTAGTACTTCCGGATCACTGTTATCCCCCGCTATAATGATTCTGCGTCCTTTTATTGGTTCAAGCATATACTCACGTGAGATAAACTCTTTTCCTTCAAAAACAATGTCGTTTCCACGTTTTAGTTCACCATAGAGTTGGGATGGTTCTAGTCCATTATTACGTAGTTTTTCTTCATCGAGCTTGTTTGTTATATCTTGCTCTTTTATATAATAGGCAAAGCTCTCGATGGAGTGTACAAGTGGTAAAACCTTGAGAGAGAATTTGTCAAAATGAAAGCTTGCACCTGCTTCTATCTCAATGATAGTTAGTTCGTAGCCAAGATGCTCATGCGAAATGTCCAGAATACAGGGGAGAAATTTATTGAGGCCTTTTGGACCATATATTGTAAGTGGTGCGAGTGATTTGTCAAGTGTTTTAGAAGAGAGAAGACCCGGCAGTCCAAAGTAGTGATCGCCATGCAGATGTGTGATAAATATGGCTGCAAGTTTACCGATAGAGAGAGATGTTTTTAAAAGTTGGTGCTGGGTAGCCTCTCCACAGTCAAAAAGATACCATTTGTTGTCTTGGTCAAACTCAAGTGCAAGTGCTGAAACATTTCTCTCTTTTGTCGGTTTACCGGCACTTGTACCTAAAAATGTCAATCGCAAACTTTACTCCTTGAGCATATCACTTTTCAATCGTTTAAATGCATCTTCTATAATATCTTTGGATACTTTACAGTTTAAGTCCTTATAATAACTGTAAACCGGTTTACGATTTTTGTAGATATCCATTCTTATATAACCTGATGGGAAGTTTGAAAGCGCTTTTTTGTCTGCATTTTGATTTGAATTACATGCAATGGCGCTCTTACGTGAGACCTGTAGTTCATAGGGACAGTTTTCATCAAAATCATAGAGATTTACGAGGGTGTCTGAGATGAGTTTATCAGCGGGGAATACGACTAAGCGAAGACACGCTAAATGTGTCAAAGATTTGTCATATTTTATGACAGTAGCATTGTCACTGCAGGCATTGAACAACAGCAAAAAAGAAAGAGTGATAACGAGTTTTCGTATATACATAATGATTATGGAATTTTAGGTGCTGGTATCTTCTTTCCTAAGAGAGCATAGCTCTTACCGACACGGGCAACAGGTTCATAATCAAGTGTGATTTTTTCTTTGTCTGTAATTATGGATTCGTCAATATATTGTGCTTTTATCTCTACGACCAAGGGGATTGTTTTTGAATTTTTCAGGTCAATCTCTTGATAGAGTTCGCAAAAAAATGCACTTGGTGTTCCTTCTACTATTGGTGGAAAATCTTCTGCTATTGTTTTTGTTTTGATATGAAAAAGTTCTGCTTCACTCTGTGAGCTTGCAAGCTCTTTGGAGCTAAAATGCATCTGTTGGAGAAGAGACTCATTGACCATACAGATAGTGCATTTTTTGTGCTCTCTTAGATTTTTGAGTGTATCTTTTTGACTGCCGTCACTTTTGTGTCCAATACTTACAACCATTGTAGGAGGCTCAGAACTAAGCCCCATAAAGTAACTAAAAGGAGCAATGTTAAGAGTCCCTTTTGCATCTTGCGTACAAATCCAAGCAATCGGTCTTGGGATGATGGTCTGTGCCATAAGTTGATATCGCTGTGTGAGTGTTTTTTCTGCATAGTCTACTACCATGTTAAAGTCCTACGATATGTTTGAGATTATCTAACATACCATGTTTTTCTTTAGGGGTTTCTTCTTGTGGACCTTTGTAAGCATCATCTGGCATAACATTTTCAGGTGTACCATCAACATTGACAACTTCAAGTACCGGATGGATAAGCTCACGCAGCTTTTTCTGTACAACCATTTTTGTTGTCATCAAGCTCATAGAACATCCTCCACAAGCACCTGTTAAAGTGATGTATACAACACCGTTTTTTACACCTAAAAGCTCGATGCCACCACCGTGAGAATTAACATACTCACTTACTTTTGGAATATAATTTTTGAGTGCTTCATATAAATCTTCATCTAAAAACTGCATGAACAAACCTTCTCTCTTTTTTTATAATTATAGTTTACAATATTTAAGATAATCTTATCTAATGATAATAATCATAAAAACTTATTAATACTTTTGTAACATTTTTTTTCTAAACTTCTATAAAATAAATTTCTGGGAGAAATAATGAGAAAAATTGCGATATCGATTTCACTATTCGCTGCTTCTCTTTTAGCAGAGTCAGTAGTAGAGATTAATCCAATCAGTGTTACTGCAACAGGGGTCGAAGAGAATGTTTTGGAGCAGCCGCTAAGTATTGCTACAAAAGCCGAAGATGAGATAAAACTTGACCAGGTTGTTTTTCAAAAAGATCTGTTAAACTCGCTCTCTGGTGTGAGAATCGAGCAGACAGGTTCTGTTATCGGGCATATGACAGCTATTCGTATGCCAATTAATACTGGTCCATACTATCTTTTTATGCAAGATGGGATTCCCGTACAGTCAGGAGGGTTTTTTAATCACAATGGCTTGGCATATACGACTTTTCAATCAGCAACGTCTGTTGAGGTTTTAAAAGGAGCTGGAACTGCACTCTATGGTTCGGATGCTGTTGCGGCAGTTGTCAATGTACAATCAGCAAAGGCCCCTTCAAAAACAAAAGAGATAATTATTAAAGGTATGGGTGGAAGTAATGGGTATGGTTCTGCTTCTATTGAGATGAGTGACTCAATTGATAAAGAGAGTGGATATAGAGCAAATGCATCTTATATGCACAGCGATGGTTGGAGACAACACACAAAAACAGATAGAGCTGAAGCAAATATTCGTTATGATAAAACACTTAACAGTGATAATGATATGAAAGTTGTTTTCAACTTTTCAAAAACAGAGGCTGATCAGGCAGATACCTTTAATGATTATGAAAACATAACAAATGGTTCGACTGCTGCAAGTGATGACAGTAAATATTTTGATGCTTTAGAGCAGACAAATGTTCAAAGAAAATTTGATTATGCACGCCTCTCTTTAGAGTGGAGTAATTACTCTTATGAGGGTTTAGAGATTAGCACAACACCATATATAAGGTACAATCGAAATCGTTATGTTGCTACATGGGAACCAAACCTTCCAAGTAATGACAATGAAATGGTAACGTTAGGCTTATTACAAAAGAATACACTTGATGCTTCATGGGGACGTTTTATTGCAGGGTTTGATGCAGAATATACACAATCATCTCTGAAATATAATCAAGACTTTGATAACAATGTTACATCGTGGAGTGGTTCAACCTTTTATCCTGCAGGACCAATTTATGATTATGATGTAGATTATATGGCAATAGCTCCGTATATGCATGCTGATTATAATGTTAACAAAGAAATAATCTTAACAGCAGGTTTGCGTTATGACTATAATAGATTTGATTATAACAATAATTTGAGTGATGGTGCTGATGCCTCTGGTAAATATTATCGTCCTGCTGACAGAACAGACAGTTTTAACCATGTAAGTCCTAAGTTATCACTGAGTTTTAGACCAAATAAAAGTATAAATGCATATATCCGCTATGCAAATGGTTTTAGAATCCCACAGGCAACACGACTCTATTCAATGAAAGCAGGGTATGAGAATATAACACTTGATCCAGAAAAAACAAATACTTATGAAGTTGGTCTCAAAAACAGACTCAATGATAAAGTATTAACGGAGATAGCACTTTATTATATGACGATAGATGATACGATTACAGAGTATAGACCAACTGTTGGGGATAGATATTATGATAATGGTGGAACAACGATTCATAAAGGTATTGAATTGACACTTGATGCAAAAATGAGTCAGGATTTTGCAACACATATCGCCTATTCATATTCAAAACATAATTATGATAATGATATAAATTATGGTGATAATGAGATGGCAAAAGCACCAAATAATTTGGCAAATGTTCGTCTGATTTATACACCAAGTGAGATAAATGGTTTAACTCTAATGGGTGAATGGCAGTATGTTGGTTCATACTGGATGGATGATGACCATACTGTTGATAGATATAAAGGTTATAATATTGGCAATTTAAAAGCAGATTATGTTCTTAATAAACATTTAACATTTTATGGAAAAATTACCAATATTACAGATGAAAAATACTCTGTGAACTCTTATTACGCTTATGGAAAAGAGAACTACACACCAGGTGATCCAAGACAATTTTATGCAGGATTGAGCTATAAATGGTAAAAAGTTACAAACTACATAAGTTCTTTGGACTCTCTGCAGGGCTTGTGGTGCTTATTTTAAGTGTCACAGGTTTTTTTCTTGACCATGATAACTGGAACTTTCTCTATACAACAACGATAAAACACTACCCAGACTCACTCAATGATGTCGATAAAAGACTCTTTACTTCTTACAATGTAGATTCACAGAACCATGAACATATTTTAGTCGGATCAAAACGTGGACTCTATGAAAGTTATGATGGTGGAAAAACTTTTCAAAATATTTTAGCTTTACAGATCAATGCCATCAAAAAAGCAGATAATGATAAAATTTTTTTAGCAACATCAGAGGGTATTTACACTATAAACAATGATAAAATTCAAGCATATATGCTTGGGGGAAAATATATCAATGCAATGAGTATTTGGGGAAATACTTTAGCAGCTGTAGAGGATAAAACGACAATTTATCTTATCGATATAAAGAACAAAAGAATTGAACAAAACCTACATGTATATCTGCCGAAAAATGCTTTGCGTGAGGATATCAAACTCTCTCGTTTTGTAAGAGACCTGCATTATGGAAGAGGGCTTTTTGATGGAGATATTTCACTCTATATCAATGATTTTGGAGCGATTGTTTTAACATTGTTGGGAGTGAGTGGGTTTTTTATCTGGTACTTTATTTATAAAAAGAGAGCTGCAAAAAGCTCACGCAAGTGGATTAAGTATCATGCAAACATTGTAACGATTATGTCCGCTGTACCCGTACTTATTCTCTTGGTAACAGGTATCTTTTTGGACCATGGTGAGGGGCTTGGAGAGTTTATGAAACGTACAGCAATTCCTCACGCAGTGCTTCCTCCTGTTTATGATAGCCTAGAGCATGATATATGGTCGATTGACTATGATGGAAAAAACTTACGAATCGGTAACAGATATGGAGTGTACAAGAGTGATGATTTAAAGCATTGGAGTTTAGAGAGTAGAGGGTTTGGCTACTCTTTAACACGAGATGGCAATTTGCTCTATGTTGGCGGTATGGGAGCGGCAAACAGAGTTTATGACAAAGAGTGGAAACTTCTTCCAAATACACCGCATATGTTTAAAGATATAGTAAAAGAAGATGACAAAAAAGTCTTTTTCTCTGCACATATGACAGATCTAGCTCTGCCAAAATTTCAAGATATTACGCTATATTCTCTTCTTTTAACATTGCATGATGGGACATTTTTTGCATCATGGTGGGTATGGATAAATGATTACGCGGCATTTGCAACGCTGTTGCTTTTTATAACGGGAATATTACGTTGGTGGAAGAAAAAGAGGCTCACGCAAAGAGCTTGACTCCTGCGTGAGATAGCAGTTATTTAAAGAGTCCTGCCATATACTCTTCGATATCTCCAGGTGTACCAGAGATTGACATGAAGTTACCCATGCTGAGGTTTGGATACGAGATAGCAAGATAGTATTTTGGGTGTAAAATCTTTGCTTCATCACCTTCTATCATCACCATATATGGTAAAAATGCAGTATGCTTTTGGCCTTTTATTTCAGGAACATAATACTTTTCACCTTTTTCAGTCGGCATTGCGATACCATAAAGTGTAGCCTTGCCTGCCTGAATTTTAAAGGCAATATTGTCAGCTGCATTTTTCTCGAGCTTCTGTACTAAATTATCCCCTTTTGCAACTTCTATCATATCTTCATAGTAAGGCATACCCATCATAAAGTGGTATCCTGCGATATCATCATCGTCAAGACCGTCTTGTGAACCTTTGAGTGTTCCAAAAGCATTTGCAAGTTTAGCATTTACCTTTTTAGCATGCTCCTCTTTGAAGTCATCCTGCATAAAAGCATGCAGAAAATATTCAGGATTTGTAAGGACAAGCTCATTATCACTACTGTTTACAAGCACTTTTTGTACAGCTGCAAAAGCTCTGTCCTCTTTTGAAGCATCATTTGTCAATGTCGGACATGTATAGGCAATAACATGATAAGAAGGATCTCCCATTACATCATACTCTCCAATTACTTTTAAGCCATTATCATGTAATGCACTTTTGACATCATTGACACTTTTAAATGAAGCATACTCATAACTACTGACATTGTCAGCGACTAGGCTTGCTCCCAATAGCATTGTAACCAAGCCACTTAATAGAATTTTTTTCATTTTCTCTCCAGAATATAAATTTTAAATTATTATAATTCATTATAGTTAATAAGAAGAAAAGTATTTTCAAAATTTTGTGATTTAAAGAAAAAGGAGAAAAAAATCCCAAAATTTAGCACATTTTAGATATAATCGCGTAATTTTATAAAAGAGAAAAACATAATGAACGTCAGAGAAGAATTTTTAAAATTTTTTGAATCAAAAAACCATACAAGAGTGGCTTCTGCACCTTTGGTACCAGATGATGCAACACTCCTTTTTAACAATGCGGGGATGGTCCCTTTTAAATCAATCTTTACAGGAGAAGTCCCACGTCCTGCAAATCCTCGTGCAACTTCGTGCCAGACATGTATCCGTGCGGGTGGAAAGCATAATGACCTTGAAAATGTTGGACATACTGCTCGTCACCATACATTTTTTGAGATGCTTGGGAACTTTAGTTTTGGAGATTATTTCAAAGAAGATGCTATTGCCTATGCATGGGAGTTTATCACAGAGGTACTCAAACTTGACAAAGATAAGCTTTGGGTAACAGTACATGAGAGTGATGATGAGGCAGAAGAGCTTTGGAAGAAACATATTGCAGCTGATCGCATCATGCGTTTGGGTGATAAAGACAACTTCTGGTCTATGGGTGATACTGGACCGTGTGGACCATGTTCTGAGATCTTTTATGATCAGGGTGCTGAACACTTTAACGGTCCTGAAGATTACATGGGTGGTGAGGGTGACAGATTTTTAGAGATCTGGAATCTGGTTTTCATGCAGTATGAGGTAAAAGAGAAAGGTGGTGAGAGAATTCCGCTTGCAAAGCCTTCTATCGATACTGGAATGGGACTTGAACGTGTTGTAGCGATCAAAGAGGGAGCACTTTCTAATTATGGTTCAAGCCTCTTTATGCCTATTATCCGTAAAGTGGAAGACCTTATAGGTAAAGAGTATGTTTATGCAAGCGGTGCATCATACCGTGTTATTGCAGATCACATCAGAACAGCTGTTTTTCTTCTTGCACAGGGTGTGAACTTTTCAAATGAGGGACGTGGATATGTTCTTCGAAGAATCTTGCGTCGTGCTGTTCGTCATGGTTATCTTCTAGGTTTCCGTGAGCCTTTTATGCATAAGATAGTGGATACTTTGGTAGATATCATGGGTGAAGAGTATGACTACTTGGCAAAAAAATCAGCAGCTGTTAAAGAGCAGATAGAGCTTGAAGAGGCACGTTTCTTTAAAACGATTGAGTCTGGAATTGCTCTGTTTAATATGGAACTGCAAAATACAAAAGAGGTATTTAGTGGGGAAGTTGCGTTTAAACTCTATGATACATACGGATTCCCACTTGATTTGACAGAAGATATGTTGCGTGAAAAAGGGCTTGGTCTTGACTCTGTAAAATTTGAAGCGCTTATGAGTGAGCAGAGAAGTCGTGCAAAAGCTGCATGGAAAGGCAGTGGTGATGATGCTGTTCAGGGTGATTTTAAAGAGCTCTTAGAGGAGTTCGGTGAGAATGAGTTTGTAGGGTATGAGACAACACACCAAGCAAGTAAGATTCAAGCACTTCTTGATGAGGAGTTTTTACGTGTAGAGGCACTGCTTCCTGGTCAAAAAGGATGGGTATTTTTAGATGTAACACCTTTTTATGCTGAGAGTGGTGGTCAGTGTGGCGATATCGGCGAGCTCGAAGGCAAAGCAAAAGTTTTTGATACAAAGAAGTTCTTTGGTCTGAATCTCTCACAAATCGAGGCAACAGCAGAACTGAAAGTCGGTGAGAGTGTTGATGCAAAAGTAGATATCTCACGTAATGAGATCACAAAACACCACTCTGCAACACACCTCCTTCACGCAGTACTTTATGATGTTCTTGGTGAACATATTTCGCAAGCAGGTTCCCTTGTTGAAGCAAATAGATTGCGTTTTGACTTTTCACACCCTAAAGCGGTAAGTGAAGCAGAACTTGCTGAGATTGAGGAGCGTGTAAACACAGAGATTATGCGTGCCATTTCTGCAAAGACAGAGGTTATGAGCATAGAAGATGCGAAAAAGTCAGGTGCAAAAGCACAGTTTGGTGAGAAGTATGGTGATGAAGTTAGAGTTGTCAGTTTTGCGGATGCTTCCATAGAGTTTTGTGGTGGTGTGCATGTTGACAACACTGCAAATATTGGCTCATTTATCATTACAAAAGAGTCTGGGGTGAGTGCAGGTGTGCGAAGAATTGAAGCGGTTTGTGGTAATGCCGCATACAACTACTTTAAAGAGCAACGCTTACTTCTAAAATCTGCTCAGAGTGAAGTGAAAAATCTTGATATCATTGCCGGTATCAACAGACTCAAAACAAACATCACTGAGCTAAGAACAGAGTTAAAAGAGGCTCAGGAATCTGCAAAAGTAGAGATAAAAGCAGAAGATATCAATGGAGTGGCCGTTGTCATTGATGAGTTGCCAAATGGAGACATCAAAGAGAAAATCGATGAGCTGAAAAACCAAAACGAAAAACTCTGTGCAATGCTTTTTCAAGTAAAAGGGGAGAAGGTTCTTATAGCTGCCGGCGTAAAAGGCTGTGATGCAAAAGCGGGTGAGTGGATCAAAAAAATCGCACCGATTCTAGGTGGAGGTGGCGGAGGTCGTCCTGATTTTGCACAAGCTGGCGGAAAAGATAAGTCTAAACTTCCTGAAGCAAAAACAGAGGCACGTAACTTTATAGAGGGAGTTCTCTCATCATGAAAGAGTATATGATTGAACTTTTTGCTGACTACAGAACACAGATAGTATTTTTACATGTACTCTCTGCTGTTGTTTGGGTTGGGGGTATGATAGCTATGCGTTTTGCAGCACACCACTCTTTTGTGCAGATTGAATCACCACTGCACAGGCTTGAAAGAATATCTCAAGCACTCAAGCGTCTTTTTACGATTGTCTCACCTTTTGTAATACTACTTATCATTACCGCGGTCATTATGGCTGTCGGTCTTGGTTTTCGTTCGGCTGCAGTTGATACAAACGGTAATGTGATTGATGAGTATGCGATGCATATTTATAATCTTGTCCATGTCAAAGAAGTTATCTGGATGATTATGGCAACAAATCTTACAGCCATGATTTTACGTCGTAACAAAGCACAAAAACTTTTAGATAAAGGTGATACGGCAGGTGCGAAAAAAGCACTCGAACTTATCGGAAAGTATATGGTCCCAGTAAACATCGTTCTTGGAATCATTGCAATTTACCTTGGAGTAACGCTTCGTAATGCCTATTAGATTATGCTCCTCTTCAGAGACTCGGGCCCAGTTGCTGCGTGAGGCAGGGATTGCATTTATTCAAGAGAGTGTAGAGTTCGATGAAGAGAGTATAGCCGCATCAAGCCCGAAAAATTTTGTCTATCAGGCAACAGTAGGAAAATACGAGGCAAATCTCAAGGCTTATGGCTTTGAAGATTATCCGCTTCTTGTTGCTGATACTGTTGTAACCTCCCAAAATCAAATCCTTCGAAAAGCAAAATGTAAAGATGATGCTCGTAATATTTTAATGACACAGAGTGGAAATATTACCAGCATTATCACCTGTTTGATTTATCATGCGAAAGATAAAAAGATTGTAGATATCTCTAAAACTGATTATCTTTTTGCAGATTTTGATGCAGATGATTTAGAATCGTATCTAGAGAGTGGCAGGTGGCGAGGTAAAGCCGGAGCTTGTATGGTTGAGGGTTTTTGTAAGTCATATATTAAAGAAGTGCGCGGCTATGAGAGTACTGCTATGGGTCTGAGCGTGGAAGTGCTTCAAAGGTTTATGTGATGCAGAAAAAATCTTTTATTCTTATTTTTCTTATCGTCATGGTCGCTTTTTTTATGCTTTGGCACTATATGGATTATATAAAGCATGAGAAGAAAGATTTAGAGTATCGTATTTATAAAGAAGAAGCACTCTTTATGCAAAAAAATTTAGCTTCTATGATTGATGAGAAGAAAAAGTCAACTACAGCAATCGCTCTTACTTTGGCTTCCAATGAGATGTTGCCGATACTGATTAAAAACAAAAAAGAGCTCCATAAAAAAATCAACAGCTTGATTTTCAATTTTGAACATTACACAAATTATAAAAATATCTGGGTACATATCATAGATAAAGATGCAAACTCAATCTATCGAAGCTGGACAACACTCAAAGGTGATACTTTTTGTCAGACAAGAGAGGATTTGCAGTATGCCATAAAAAAACGAGAGACCGTCTCCCTAATCAGTGTTGATATCTTTAGTATCAACATAAAAGCAATCGTTCCTTTTTATAACAAAAAAAATGAGCTTATTGGTCTTGTAGAAGTTGTTTCACACTTCAACTCAATCTCGAAAAAATTAAAAAAACTGGGTGTCGATTCGGTCGTTGTAGTAAATGAAGAGTACTCAAAATATATAAAATACCCATTTACCAACATGTATATTCAAAAATGTTATATTGCAAATTTCGATGCACCGCAATCTCTACAGGAGTATCTTAAAAACAATAATATCAAGCAATATTGTAAAGATATGACAAGAGTTGAAAACGGTTACATTGTCTCAGCTTACCCATTAAAAGATTATGATGGGCATAAACTTGGTTTCTATATAATGTTTAAAAAAACAGAGACCATTTCCACAGAGGGGTTGGACTTCTTTGTTTTTCGATGGTCTGTTTTTGCCATTTTATTGTTGATGGCGCTTGCTGGAGTAGTGAATATTACACTTTATTATATGATGCGAAAACAGAAGAGCTATTATAAAAATATTATTGATACTTCTAGTAATATTATGCTTGTCAATGACAAAAAGAAGATTATCGATGCAAATAAGACATTTTTCGAATACTTTAAGAAGTATAAAACCGTAGATGAATTTCGTAAGGAAAATACCTGTATATGTAACTATTATGTAGAAGAAGAGGGGTATCTAGACAAAGGCTCTGTAGCATATGGCTGGTTGGATTTTGTCTTAGCCAACAAAGATAAAATAAACAAAGTCAAGATGGAAATTGATGGAGAGATATACTATTTTCTGGTTAATGCTTCATTGATTTCACAAGAGAAAGAGCATTATAGTGTTATTTTTTCCGATATTACAAAAGAAGAAGAGTATAAAAAAGAGCTAGAGATACTTAACGTTAAAGATACTTTGACAAATGTTTATAATCGAAGATATTATGAGCAGGCAATCGAAAAAGAGATGTATAATGCAAAACGTTATGGATATAATCTCGCTGTAATTATGTTAGATATTGACTTTTTTAAAAAGATTAATGATGAGCATGGACATAGTGTTGGTGATGAAGTTCTTGTATTTTATGCAAAACTTATAGAACACTCTTTACGTGAGAGTGATTCTTTATGTAGAATAGGAGGAGAAGAATTTATAATTATTCTTCCGCATACAAATCGAGATGATGCATATAAGATTGCTGAAAAATTGAGAATTTTTATACAAAAAAGTAAAAAAATTGTTCCGATAACGATAAGTTTTGGTGTAACAGAGTACATTAGTGGTGAGAGTAAAGATTATCTCTATAAAAGAGTAGATGAAGCACTCTATGAAGCAAAAGAGAGTGGACGAAACAGAGTTGTTGCCAAATGATGTTTTATAAAAAAGAGTTAGATGCTCTCAAGCGTGCTGGACGATATAGAAAACGTGAAGTAGTACAAAAGAGTTTAAAAGATTTCGCATCAAATGACTATTTGGGTTTAGCGCACCATAAAGAGCTACATACGCTAACGTGTAATCTCTTACAAAAGAATGATGTACATGCCACAAAAGCCTCCATGCTTGTGAATGGCTATCATCAAATCCATAAAGATTTTGAAGATGCTTTGTGTGAGGCAAATGGTTTTGAAGCAGGCATTGTGCTTGGAAGTGGTTTTAATGCGAACATTGCTCTTATTGAATCACTTGTCCGTAAGGGTGACAGGCTTTTTATGGATGAGTTGTATCATGCTTCGGGAGTTCTTGCTTCACAACTTCACAACATTGATGTAACATTTTTCAAACATAATGATATGCATGAACTGCGTGAGCTTTTAAAAAGCTCTGGGGCAAAGAGAAACATTATAGCTGTTGAGGGCATCTACTCTATGGATGGAGATCTCTGCTCACGTGAGGTATTTACTATTGCAGATACGTTTGAAGCGATTTTGATTGTTGATGAGGCACACAGTAGTGGAGTTCTTGGAAAGCGGCTTATGGGTGTCTATGAGCATTATGGCATTGATATAAAAGCAAATCATATCAAGATGGGAACCCTTGGAAAAGCGTATGGAAGTTTTGGTGCTTTTATTTTGGCATCAGAGCATATTGCCCTGTATCTGCTCAATCGTGCCAAGCCGATTATCTATGCGACCTCACTTTCTCTTTATGATACACTTTTAGCACACCAATCACTCAACTATATTCTATCTCATGCCCAACAGTTAAAAGAAGAGGTACAAAAGAGACAAGAGATAATCTCTAAAGAGCTTGGCATTAGTGTTGAGGGTCTAATTGTCCCAGTGGAAATTGGTGACAATAAAAAAGTCATAGAGATAAAAGATAAACTACAAGAGCTTGGATATGCCGTTGGTGGTATTAGACAGCCTACAGTCCAGAGTGCTATCATCCGTTTAATCGCTCGACTTGGTCAGAGTAGTGAAGATCTGCGAGAGCTTTGCAGGGAGCTAAAAAAAGTATTATGATTACGATAAAAAAACTCCAAATTTCACTTGATGATGCCAAGCTTGTTGATATTGCTTTTACTATTCAATCATCGCTTGCCCTTATTGGTCAGAGTGGTAGTGGTAAAAGTCTTACACTCAAAGCGCTTTTGGGTATGTTACCAAAAAGTATGAACTCTACGCTAGAATATGATAGTGATTTTAGTTTTGTAGCAGGAGAGAGCATAGGTTTTGTACCGCAAAATCCTTTTACAGCACTCTCTCCACTTACTAAAATAAAAAAGCAGTTTTTTGTGGATGAGAGCAGAATAGAAGAACTTTTTAATGAAGTAGGTCTCTCTTTGGAGCTTTTGGAACGATTTCCTCCAGAGCTCTCAGGTGGACAGTTGCAGCGAGTTGTTATTGCTATGGCTTTAGAAAAACGTCCTAAACTGCTTTTGTTGGATGAGCCAACGACAGCATTGGACCCTGATACAAAGATAAAGATACTTGAGCTTCTTCGTAACTTACAGCAAAAAGAGGGTTTTACTATGCTTTTTGTAACACATGATATGCTTTCAGCGAAAGAGCTGTGTGAAGAGGTCTGTGTTATTAAAGATGGTCTTTTAGTTGAACGTGGCAGTATGCAAGAAGTTATCACATCGCCAAAAGAAGCATATACAAAAGTATTAATTGAAGCAAATTTTGCAAACAGGAATTTTAGAGAATGATAAAAAAGATATTTATTACACTTATATTATTGGGGTTTTTATCGCCATTTGCGATACTTGCCTATTACTATTTTAATTATGATTATGATATCTCTTCACTTACAGAATATCACCCGGCACAGACAAGTCGTATCTATGATAAAAATGGAGAAAAAATAGCTAATATCTTTGATAAACAGCACCGTTATTATGCTCCTTTTGAAGAGATACCACCACGTATCATAGAAGCGCTTGTAGCCATTGAAGATACAACATTTTTCGAACACCCTGGTGTAAACTTCGATGCGATTTTTCGTGCGATCATTAAAGATATCAAAGCAAGAAAGATGGTTGAGGGTGCGAGTACGATTACACAGCAGCTTGTAAAAAACAAACTTCTAACAAGAGAGAAAAAACTCTCACGTAAGATAAAAGAACTTATCTACTCTTTTAAATTAGAGAATGCATTAACAAAAGAGCAGATTTTAGAGCGTTACTTGAATGAGATCTATTTTGGACATGGATATTATGGAGTAAAGACAGCAGCAGATGGTTATTTTCATAAAAAGCTTGCAGATTTGACACTCAAAGAGATGGCTATCTTAGTAGGGCTTCCAAAGGCACCAAGTACCTATGCTCCGACAAAAAATTATGAGATTTCGATGGGAAGAGCCAATCGTGTAATTACAAGAATGTATACACTTGGCTGGATAGACGATACTACATTTGAGAGTGCACTTGCTGAGAGTCCGACTGTATATGATGATACATTGACACAAAACAGAGCGCCTTTTATCGTAGATGAAGTAGCCCGTCGATTTAAAAAGATGGGACTTGATGATCTGAAAACAGGAGGTTATGAGATCTATACAACGGTTGACCTCCGCTTGCAGCAAGCAGGCCGTGAGTCACTGCAGTATGCTTATAACCTGGCGTTAAAGAGAATTGAAAAGTATAAAGTAAAAGAGCAAGAAGAGCTCAAAAAAGCTCAAGAGAGAGGGGATACAGAGTTTCAACTCCAAGATGTCAATGTCTCTCAACTCAATGGTGCTTTGGTCTCACTCGATAGCAAAACGGGAGATATCTTAGCCCTTGTAGGCTCTGTTGATTATAAGAAGAGCTCGTACAACCGTGCCACACAGGGAAAACGCCAACCTGGTTCTGCTTTTAAACCTTTTATCTATCAAGTAGCCATAGATTTGGGTTACAGTGGTGCGACACAGCTTGTTGATATTGCCAAAACATATGAGTATGAAAAGAATGGTGAAGAGATGAAGTGGCGTCCGAAAAACTATGAAAAAAACTATAAAGGACTCATTACCCTGCGTGAGGCATTGATTCACTCACGTAACCTTGCTACTATCAACCTTGTCAATGATATCGGACTCGCCGAACTACTCAGAGATTTGAAAAAATTCCATATCAAAAATATTCCGAATGATCTCTCTATCTCACTGGGGACTATGTCTATGTCTCCATTGGAGCTGGCACAGTACTATACCTCTTTTTCAAACTATGGCACGCAAGTCGTTCCTCATCTTATACTCTCAATCGATAAGAACAATGAGACGGTGTATGAGAAAGAAGAGCTCTCTTACTTTATTGCAAAACCTACGCAGTCTTTTATTATGACGACAATTTTACGTGATGTAGTTAATCGTGGTACGGGGCGTAGAGCTAGAGTAAAAGGGATAGAACTTGCTGGTAAAACAGGAACGACAAATAACAATATCGACGGATGGTTTGCAGGGTATTCACCAACGATTGAGACAGTTGTATGGTTTGGTAATGATGATAACTCACCAATGTACAAAAGAGAGACAGGTGGACGCATTGCTGGTCCTGCTTTTGCCAATTATTTTAGAAATGTGTTAAGACTCTACCCACAGGTAAAGAGAAAGTTTGATGTGCCAGAGGGTATCATTGAAGTAAATATGGGTGGACGAAAAGAGTACTTTAGTGATATCTCAAAACCACCGAGATCAGAACAGATCTCTGATCCCCAAGAGGAGTTGGTTTTTTAGTGTTTACATCTAGAGTTTTAAAGAGATAGTAAACATCGCTCCCTCGTTTACATTTTTGACAGTGATGGAGCCACTGTGTTTTTGGACTATCTGTGAGCTCATATAAAGACCGATTCCTGTCCCTTTCCCATCTGCTTTGGTTGTGACATTTGGTTTAAAAATTGAGCTAATAACAGCAGATGGGATACCCCCTGCATTATCTTCAAACTCAATGATTCCAGCGTTTTCATTTTTATAGGTACGAATGCTAATGAAGCGATTTTGAATAGCTTTTTCATTAAAAGCATCTATGGTATTGCTGATAAGATTTAAAAAGAGATGTTTAAACTCATTGACCTGTCCACGAAGCACAATATCTTCTTGCGTCTCTACATTGACAGTAATGGTATTTTTGAGCAGTTCATCTTTCATAAGAACCTGTACGCTCTCCAAACACTCTGTAACTGAGAAATCCTGTGCATCTTTGGATGGTCTGAAAAATGTTCGAAATTCATTGAGGGTATTTATCATATGTGTTATTTGCATATGTGTCATCTCTGTTACTTCTTTGATGTAAGCTTCATCAACAAGCCCATTTTTAAAATCATTGAGTAGCATATCATTCATCATACTGAGTGAATTAAGCGGCTGCTTCCATTGGTGTGCCACAGCGTCCATCATCTCCCCCATAGCTGCCATCTTAGACTGTTGACGAAGCATCATATCTTTTTTTGAGAGCGAAGCATTTTGGGCTACGTTGCGTTTGTCTATCTGTTTTAAAAAGTAGGTGTGATTTTTAACAAGTTTGGCATTTTTTTTCTTTTGGTTGTAGTAGAGCCCAATCAGTTCTTGGGTCTTTTCATAGAGTTTATCACAAGAGCTCTCATGGAGCTCTTTGATCTTTGAACGTTTGAAAAGTAAGTTTATCTCATCTATGAGCTTTTTACTTTCATCATCTTCTTGCTGCATAGTAGCTCTTTAAGAAAAAGCCCTGTTAAGCGCACAGAACATCGCTTTTATCGATGCAACAGTGATATCATTATCTGCTCCGACTCCAAAGCAAGAGAGGATCTCTTTGTTTTGGATTTCGATGTATGCGACTGCTTTTGCAGAGCTTTTGTCTCCACATGAGTGTTCAGCATATGATTTGATTGTAAAATCATTCTGATACTCTTTCATGAGTGCATTTTTGCATGCATCAATTGGGCCATTGCCTTGACCTTCAGATGTAATCTCTTTGCCTTCATAGAGATACTTAAGCGTACATTTTGACACACCGTTATCGGTAGTCAGTGAGACATCTTTAAAAGTGATATGCTCTTTGACTCTAAAGTAAGTATCTTTAAATACTTCCAAAATCTCTTCAGGACTTAACTCTCTACCTTTTTCATCACTGAGTGCTTGCACAGCTCGACCAATCTCAGGATGCATTGCTTTTGGAAGCTGGTAACCGTAGTTTTTCTCTAAAATGTATGCTACACCACCTTTACCTGATTGAGAGTTGATACGGATGATGGACTCATAAGTCCTTCCAACATCAGCAGGGTCAATTGGCAAGTATGGAACCTCCCAGAAAGGGTCTTCTTTAGCATTTTGGTAGGCAAGACCTTTATTAATAGCATCTTGGTGTGAACCAGAAAATGCTGTGTATACAAGTTCTCCAACATATGGATGACGTGGGTGCGTTGGAAGTTCTGTAACACGCTCAACTATCTCGACTACTTCATTAACATCAGAAAAATCAAGTCCACTGTCAATGCCTTGTGTTGTCATGTTGAGTGCCAATGTGATGATGTCAACATTTCCTGTACGCTCACCATTGCTTAAAAGTGTTCCCTCAACTCTGTCAGCTCCTGCTAAAAGTGCAAGCTCAGTTGCTGCGATGGAAGTGCCTCTGTCATTGTGTGTATGCGTTGAGATGATGACATTTTCTCTATTGTCCAAATGTCTGCTCATCCACTCGATCTGGTCTGCATAGATATTTGGTGTAGCCATCTCGACAGTTGCCGGTAAGTTGATGATAACCTGACGTGTGTCACTGATACCCCAGCGAGCAGTTACTTCATTAGAGATGCGTGCAGCAAACTCCAACTCTGTCCCCGTGAAACTCTCTGGAGAGTACTCCAAGAAGATTTCCCCGTCATGTTCAGCTTCATACTTTTTCACCAAATCAACACCTTCAAGTGCCAAAGCGATAATCTCTTCTTGTGTTTTAGAAAAGACTATTTTCCTTTGTGCAACTGAAGTTGAGTTGTAAAGATGCACCGTTGCTTTTTTTACACCGCGAAGTGCTTCAAATGTTTTGGCAATCAAATGCTCACGTGCCTGAACAAGTACTTGAACCGTTACATCATCAGGAATTAGGTTGTCATCTACAAGTTTACGTAAAAAGTCAAATTCTACTTTAGAAGCAGAAGGAAATCCCACCTCTATCTCTTTAAATCCGAGTTTGAGTAAGAGTGTAAAAAGTTCAAGTTTTTTATCCATGTCCATAGGGTTTATAAGTGCTTGATTACCATCACGTAAATCTACACTACACCAACGAGGCGCTTTTGTAATTGTATTATCTGGCCATTTTCTGTCTGGCAAATCTATTTTTGGATAAGGCTTATATTTGCCTTTTGGAATGTGATTCATTATGAATCCTTTCACTTGAAGTTTTTTAATAACACACTCTTACATTTGTTATTAATGACGGAATTATAGCGAATTTGGAAGTTTTTAAAAAGAATTTTTGAAGTTAGTTTTTATTTTAAAGGATAATTTTTATTGTTTAAGGTGCTTTTCTCCCAAAAAGGGAGAAATATTAGCACTGGTAAGTAGTTTTAAACTCGTAAGCAGTTGGACGACCCTCATCTGGGAATACGTCACGCTCGAATTTGTAACCTTGGTATGTATTGATCATTTCATCAGTAAATACTGGTTTTAGGAAGTCATGATCTGCAATAAGACCCTCTAATGCTTCACGTAGTGTGTGTGGCATTTGTTGGATTCCTCTTTCACGAATCTCATCAAGAGTAAGTTCAAACAGATCTTCATCCATTGGACCAACAGGAGTCAGTTTGTGTTTGATTCCATCAAGTCCAGCCATCATCATTACAGCGAATGCAAGGTAAGGACAAGCAGTAGAATCTGGGAATCTCATCTCAATACGAGTAGCTTTTTCACCTGCACCATAAGGGATACGACAAGCAGCTGAACGGTTTTGTGAAGAGTAAGTAAGAATACTTGGAGCTTCAAAACCAGGGATAAGACGCTTGTAAGAGTTTGTTGAAGCATTTGTAAATGCAGCAACAGCTTTAGCGTGTTTGAAGATACCAGCAGCATAGTTAAGTGCTAACTCTGAAAGGTTACCGTAGTTTCCTTCTGTATAGAAAAGGTTTTTACCATCTTTCCAAAGTGATTGGTGAACGTGCATACCGTTACCATTGTCACCATAAAGTGGTTTAGGCATAAATGTAGCAGTTTTACCATTGAGGTGAGCGATCATTTTTACAACATATTTGTATTTTTGAACATTATCTGCAGCAGTGATGATATCACCAAAAACGATACCGATTTCACCTTGACCCTGTGCAACTTCGTGGTGACCAAGAACAACTTCAAGACCAACTTGCTCTAAAACTTGCATCATCTCAGCACGCATATCTACCATAGAGTCTGTTGGTGCAACTGGGAAGTAACCACCTTTAGTACCTGGACGGTGTGCAGTATTGTACATATCTTCATAGTGTGTATTAGAGTTCCACTCACCCTCTTCAGAATCTACTCTGTATCCTGCTTCATTGATGTTATCAACAAACTTCACATCATCGAAGATAAAAAATTCATTCTCTGGTCCAAAGTATGCAGCATCAGCAATACCGATCTCTTCAGCATGTTTCAATGCTTTTTTAGCGATTGAACGTGGACATTTTTCATAAAGCTCACCTTTGTAGATATCAAAAATATCACAAATAAGGATTACTGTCGGATCAGCAGTAAAAGGATCTAAGAAAGCTGTTGGAACGTCTGGTTTTAAAATCATATCTGATTTGTTGATTGGTTGCCACGCTTCGATTGAAGAGCCGTCAAATGGAAAACCATTCTCTAAGTTCTCAGCATTTACTGCAGAGTAGCGGTAAGTAAGGTGATGCCATGCACCTTTTATGTCTGTAAATCTTAAATCTACGAATTGAACATCATTATCTTCACAAAATGTAAAGAATTCTTCTATACTATTAACGAATTTTCCCATTAATTTTCTCCTGATTTTTATCTGCACATAGTATATCTCATAAATTAATAATGGCAGGTTTAATTTTGATTAAAAAATAGTCATCTTGTTGATTTGTTTCGTAAAGTTATAGTTTTATATGTTTGTGGTCATTACGCAAGAAATTAAATTTAGCGAAAAGAAACAAAGTAGTAACTTTATTCTTTTAAGATACTGCAACCAATAGGAGTTTGATGTTTTTTAGACTCTTTTTTTATTTCTCCCATAATTACATCGAAATTTTCTAACAGACTTTGTGCTTGTATTTCTAGAATAGCAGCAGAGACACTTAAAAGATTGAAATTTCTTTGAATCCCAAATCTATCTTGAGTACTAATATAACCTCTTTGTCTGTCATCTCGAGAATATATGGATGATACCTCTTCTTTAAATTTTTTTTGAATGCTCCCAACAGACCGATATACAGTTGGGTAGTCTATATTTTTAAAGCCGACAAAAAAATCATCACCTCCAATATGTGCTATAAAACTCTTACTGCTAAACTCTTTTTTTAGAATTTCACTAAAGAGTAAGATTACCCGATCACCAGTACGAAAACCATAACTGTCATTAAAAGGTTTAAAGTCATTGAAGTCAAAATATACAAATGTATGAAAAGACGATTTATCAGTGTGGAAGGACTCTTTTATAAACTTTTTTATACTGTCATTACCAGGAAGCTTTGTCAATGGATTTTTTTGTGTTGCTAAGGCAACATTTCTTTTATAAGAGATACTTAAGAGGTTGTTTGAGTTGATAAACCCCAGATATTTGCCATTATTCGTTACAAATAGGCCTTGCAGGTCACCTTTTGCATTATGATACACTTCTAAAATTTTATCAACGCTCCAACTGATTTCAACACGAACAATATTTTTATCTTTGATATATTTGCTTAATTTCTTTCCATTGTCATCATTCTGTACCAAAGACATACCATATTGGGAATATGATAAATCTCTTATCTCATTTTCACAGATTATACCTTTGACAATACTGTGTTTGTCAATGACAGGTATAAAATGAAGCTCTTTATTCTGTTTAAAGTATTGGAAAATTTTTTTAAAATTTAGATCTTCTATGAATAAAGGAACCATATATGTTATTTGTTTAGAGTCAATACTATTAGCAGTATGGGTTCTAGAGTCATCTTCATAGATTTTTTTGATATTGAGATAATTTTTTTGAATATTTGCTATATCTAATGTCGGTTTTTGAACAAAATAACCTTGTAGCAGATTGGCACCTATCTCTTTACAGATATAATATTCTTCTTTTGTTTCTACACCTTCGGCTATAACAGTTATACCCATTGTATGAGCGATATTGATAATATGCTGACAAAAAAGTCTCTTTTTATTGTCATTTTGTATATTTTCTATAAAAAATCTATCGATTTTGATAAAGTCTGCTTCTGCGTAGTAAAGCATTTGAAATCCTGCTATACCTGTACCGAAATCATCAATGGCAATAGCAAAACCACTCTGTTTGTATCGTCGTACAAGATTTGTTACAGAGCTTGGATCACTAAGGGTACCTCGTTCACTTAATTCAAAACAGGCACACTCTTTATCGAGTTTGTATTTTTGTAAAATTTTTTCGGTATTTCCAAGTTTAAAATCAGGCATATAAAGAATACGGTTATCAAGATTATAAAATATTTTTAGATTTTTAATATCTATGTTTGAAAACTTCTCGAAAGCTTTGAGTCGTAGTTCAATATCTAACTGATATAAGATACCATCATGAAATGCTTCATCAAAAAGAGCGAAAATAGAATGAAAACCACCTGCTTTGTCAACATTTCTCAAAAGAGCCTCTACAGCGAAAATTTCTCCACTTTGAATATGTACTATTGGTTGAAATGCAAAATCAAGTTCTGCAGTAATTGTTTTCCATCGGTTACTTAGCAATATATCTCTTTCTTTGGTGTTGAAAAATTATAGTGTAGCTATATTACGAAGTGATTACAGAGTTTAAAACTTTATTCTAAAAGTTGAGCCTTCATTCTCAATACTCTCAACTTCAAGTTTAAAACCGTGAAGATTGACAATGTTGTTGACTAAAAAGAGCCCAAGTCCGAGGGAGTTGTTCCATTTGTTTGTATGGGCTCTGTAGAATTTTTGTGTGATGTTCTCTAAGTCTTTTTTAGAGATTCCTATACCGGTATCGACAACTTCAAAGCTATCTTTAGTGATGTTGATGTGTACTTCATCTTCAGAGTATTTAAAAGCATTCTCAATTAAGTTACATGCAACGATACCAAAGAGTGTCTCATCCGCTTCTATTGTGATATCTTTATCTCCACTGATGATTGTCTCTCTGTTATGGTAGTTGATTTTTATATTGTCAACACATTCACTGAGTAGCTCATAGAGGTTTATTTTTCGTTTTTTGAGGTTTTGCTGCCCGCTGTCAAGTTTGATAGAAAGGCGGAGTGTATCTATGAGCTCACTAAGCTTTACACCGTTTTTATGGATTTTTTCCAAGAATTTTTTACGTATATTTGGATTGATATCTGCATCATCAAGCAGTGTTTGTGAGTAGCCGTTCACAACGGCAATAGGGTTTTTAAACTCATGAGAGATTGCAGAGATGATATCATCTTTTTGTTTGTTGGACTCTTGAAGTCTTTGGGTGTATTTTGATTTTTGCTTCTCTTTTTTTACGATGATTTGTGAGACTTTTGTTAAAAGATTGGTAATGTATGCAAACTCTTGAGAGTAATCAGAAGAGATGTAGGTAGATTTTTTCTTTTTTGTCAAAGATTTTAAAAAGTCAACTATCTTATTGGTTTCATACTCTATCTCTTTATTGACTTTGTAGCTTGCCATCAAAACAGCTATAAAGAAGATAATGATAGCTGCAAGGATTTTCAGACCAAGGCTGAATATTTCATTCTGGATGCCATTGATCTCCTGTGCCAGACGGATATAGATTATTTTATTGTGGATGGTGAACTTTTTAACAACATAAAGCAGGTCTTTATCAAGTGTTTTGGAGTGTCGGATTTTATAACCGATGCCATCTTCCCTTGCCTGCATAATCTCATCACGATATTTGTGATTATCCATCGTTGTTTTATCTTTATGTGATTCTGCAAGAATATTACCGTTTTCATCAATAAGTGTCAGTCTCAGATTGAGTCTCTTTTTGACATCAAGAGCAAGTTTATCAAGGTTAGTATCATTGTTGATAGTAAGTGAGAGAAGTTCAATGTCCTGCGTGAGAGCATCTTTACTACTCGCAATATAGAACTCATAGGTCCAGTAGTAAACGATACCACCGACAATGAGAAAGAGGCTGAGAAAAAGTGTTAAAAATTTTCTAAGAACTATTTGATGAAACTTTAACAACTTCTACCCCCTTATTGTATTTATAGATACAATTTTAACAAATTAGTTGTGAAAGTTCCCACCTATTTTGATATAAACTAAAAGATTTGCAACGGCAATGGCACGAGAAGCGATTTTTTCACTTTTTCTCAGTGCACGAAGCATTTTGTGATACTTTTTAAAAGAGTTTGACCCTTCAGCCTGTTCAACAAGGTTTCTCTCTATCATTTCATAAAGATCATCCGCTTTGTTCTCTTCGATAAGTACCTCTTCATACATCTCCTGTAACTCGTCAACATCATCAATGTTGATCATGGTTACTGTAGTTTTAATCGCTGTTACAGTTGAAGCTTGCATAGGGAGTGCATACTCATTAATCGTCTTTACATCCAAGTCGTTACATACATCTGTAAACCCACGGATGAAACTGCGTGTATTCGCACAGGCACGTGAAAGCTCATTTGTGATTTTAAGGTATGCCACAACCTGACGAAGATCTCTTGCCTCTGGAGTATAAAGTGCTAAAATCTTAATGATGGCATTATCTATCTCATCAGTTTTAGAACTTACATTTTTAATGTGACTCTTTGCATCATTGAATTTTTGTGTATCACAATCTTTGAGCGCTTCTAAAATAAGCTCATTGGCTTTTACAAGCCCTTCACCTATTTTTGTTATTTTTGTTTTAACATCATTTAAATTAGTTTGAAATGTCTGTAGCATTATCCGAATCTCCCTGTAATATAATCTTCTGTCTGTTTCTCTTTAGGATTTAAGAAGATGTTTTCTGTTTTGTCATACTCAATTAAATCGCCCAAGTACATAAATGCAGTGTAATCACTGATACGTGAGGCTTGCTGCATATTGTGTGTAACGATGGCGATACTCACATCTTTTTTAAGCTCAACGATGAGCTCTTCAATAGCACCTGTGCTTATTGGGTCAAGCGCTGATGTTGGTTCATCAAAGAGAAGAACTTCCGGTTTTACTGCAACTGCACGTGCGATACAGAGACGTTGTTGCTGTCCTCCTGAGAGTCCCATTGCAGACTTGTCCAATCTGTCATGGACCTCTTTCCAAAGAGCTGAACCTTTAAGTGCCGCCTCAACTCTGTCTTGGAGTTCACTTTTGTTCTTGATGCCAGCAATTTTTAATCCATAAGCGACATTATCAAAGATGCTCATTGGAAAAGGTGTCGGTTTTTGAAAGATCATCCCAACCTTTTGACGAAGCTCGATGAACTCATTCTCTTTTTTAATCTCTAAAATATTTTGGTACTTTCCAGTCTCAAAATCAAGCAACTCAATTTTGCCATCATATTTATTTCCAGGATAGAGATCATGGATACGATTCATAGAACGAAGCAGTGTTGATTTCCCACAACCACTTGGTCCGATGAGTGCTGTAATTTTATTTTTTTCAATTGGGAGTGTAATACTCTTTAGTGAAGGATGCTCCACTCCAGAGTATGTAAAAGAGAATTTTTTGATTTTCATTACCGGCATATTAAAGTCCTTATTTTTTATTTCTTGTTATAAATCGACCTGTAAGGTTGATGATGAGTACCAAAACAGTAAGAATGAATGATGCGGCCCACGCCAAATCACGACTGGATTCCTCAGGCTCATTTGCCAAGTCATAGATACTCACTGTCAGTGATGGAAAACTCTCACCCAGGTTCAGACTAAAATAGTTTGAAGTCTCAGATGTAAAAAGCAGGGGTGCAGTCTCTCCGATGATACGTGCAAATGCAAGGAGTATCCCTGTCATGATTCCTACTTTTGCAGCTTTGATGACAATATCGATGATAACTTTGTACTTTGAAGCACCAAGTGCGATACCTGCCTCACGCAGCTCACGTGGAACAAGGCTAAGCATGGAGTCTGTTGTATTGATAACAACAGGAATCATCATAATTGCAAGTGCAATGGCACCTGCGAAACCACTTGTCCCACCCATCGGTACAACAACGATAGCATAAACAAAAGCACCAATGACAATGGAAGGTGCCGACATCATAATGTCTGAGAGGTCACGAATAAGTGCGGCATAACGTCCTTGTCCATACTCTTGAATGTAAATACCTGCAGTCATTCCAAGTGGAATACCGATGAGTGAAGCAAGACCTGCTAAGATCATCTGTCCTACGATAAGGTTACGAAGACCACCTTCGATGAGGTCATTTAAAAAGAGTGAAAAATGAAAAGAGCTAAGCCCTTTCATAAAAAGTGTGATAAGAATCCATGCTAAAAATGCAAGACCAACCCCTGCTGATAAAATTGAGAGTGCTAAAAAGATTTTATTGATTAAAAGTCTCATTATTTAGCCTTTTTCAAAAAGTAGAATTTTGCAAGTGAGATGACCGCAAAAGAGATGATAAAAAGAATAAGTGCAAGATAAAAAAGTGCACTCTCACCAAGACCGCTTGCTTCACCAAAGTTGTTTGCCATTGCAACTGGAATGGAAATAGTTGGATCGTTGATCGCTTTTGGAAGTACAAAGATTGAACCAATAAGAAATGCAACTGCCATCGTCTCACCAAGAGCACGACCGAGTGCTAGGATGATCGAACCTATGATACCTACTTTTGAGTATGGGAAGATAATGTCTTTAATCACTTCAAATTTTGTAGCCCCTAAGGCATAAGCGGATTCTTTGAGTACTGCAGGAGTTGTGTTCATACTGTCACGTGTAATAGCTGCCATAAATGGTAAAATCATAACACCAAGAACAAGACCGGCTGTTAAAAGGGAGACCTGATATCCCCCAACAAGATCAGCAACAATAGGTGCAAAATAGTAAAGTCCCCACATACCAAAGATGATACTTGGGATTGCAGCAAGGAGCTCAATGGCAATACCTACAACGTAAGAGATGTTTTTTGGTGCAATTTCTGCTAAAAAGACTGCAATTCCCATCGCAATTGGAAGTGCAAAAGTAAGGGCGATGATGGTTGTAAGCAGTGTTCCTACAATTGGTACAAGTCCGCCGTAGATGGTCTTTGTAACAGTGTCATCTTCATCATCCAAAAGCATCTCATCATCATCTTCATCGAGAATCATATCGTCTTCGTCTGCTATGGCATCATCTTCTGCATCATTTGCTACAGTATCAGCCCTCAAAGATGGAGTTTCAACTACAATTTCTTTGTTCCAGTCAGGATTAATAATAAAATGTAGTCCAAACTCATCAATAGCAGGTTTCGCTGCAGAATAGAGCGTGATAAAGATACCGATTAAGAGTACAAAAACAAGTGTCGCACTTGAAAGTGAGAGCTTTTGAAAGATTTTTTCCATATAAAACCTTAAGAGAAATTAATGACGGAATTATAGTGAAGTTTGATTACAAAGAGGTTACAAAACAGGTATGCCAACTCTAAAAGAGTGGCATAAGGGAGAAAATGAAATTTTGAAATTTGTTTTTGGGGCTTTTGAAAAGATTGGGAGGAATTATCTAATTCCTTTTTCTTCCCAATATTTTCTTATTTTGTTTGTTAGGCTCTCTGGTAATGGAACAAAACCTAAACTTTTAGCGATATCTTGACCGTTTTTGTATGCCCAGTCATAGAATGCTGTTACTTTTTTATCCATCTCTGGTTTCTCAGATGGCACTAAAATGAATGTAGCTGCTACCATTGGGTAAGAATCAGCTCCTTTAGGGTCTGCGATCACTGCATAGAAATCTTTTGCAGGATTGAGTGCTGCTTTTGCTGCTGCTGCCTGGAAGTTTTTCAGTTCTGGCTTGATGTAATTTCCTGCTTTGTTCTCAACTGTTGCCATTGCGATGTCGTTGTTTTTAGCATCTGCATAGTCAATATATCCTACAGAATAAGGAGTTTGCTTTAGAAGTGCTGCCACACCTGAGTTTGTTTTTCCACCGATGTGGTGATCACCAGGCCAGCTGAGTGATTTTTTCGCACCATACGTCTTTCTCCATTTTTTTGAAACTTTTGAAAGATAGTATGTAAAGTTGTATGTCGTTCCAGAACCGTCTGCACGATGAACAAATGTTAATTTTTTGTGTGGAAGTTTCATACCTTTGTTTGCATCTGCAATGATTGGGTTATCCCAGTATTTGACACTTCCGTCTGCAATGGCAACGATAGCTGCACGTGAGAATTTAAGATTATCTATACCTGGAAGATTATAACCCATTGTGATAGCACCAACAACACCTGGGAATTGGTACAGACCACTCTTTTTAAGAACTTTTGGGCTTAAAGGTTTATCAGTACCAGCAAAATCAACTGCACGAGCTTTTGCATCTTTGATTCCTTTTGAAGAACCTTTTTTAATATAGTCAATTTTAATACCTGTCTCTTTATTGTAAGCCTTAATCCATTTTTGATATACACTGTATGGAAAAGAAGCACCACTACCTTTGATTACATCATTGGCACTAAGACCAGCTACTAACACTGAAGAAGCTAGAGCAATTTTGATCACTTTTGTCATTTGTTACACCTTTAAAATTTAAGTTGTCGAAGTATAAAACAGTTAGATTACAAATTGATTACATAAAATTTGCAATTTATCTGTTAAAACTTTATGATAGCATCCAACTGCACACGTTCATAATCTGCTTCTGGTTTACCATCTGTTTTGCCTGCTAAAAGTGTATTGTAAAAGAGTGTTGCAGCAAGATATGTTCTTTTGCCAAATTTATATTTTGCTCTAATGGCATGCCCTTTAGCTGCAGTACCACCACCAAAATTATCAGAGTCACTATGCGCACCTACTACTGCATCTGCCTCAAGATATGTATAAGAGTATTTTAGCTGCCAATCATGAACTTTTTTTGCTTTTCCTATTTTGACTGCTACATCATAACCAAAGTTTTTATCACTTGCTGCACTGTTGTATGCTATCCCCGCAGCAAGTGCCAGTGGTTTGCCATATACATCTTTAAACTTAAGTTCCCCAAATGCTTCTAAAATATGGTAATCATTTGCAAAGACACCATTTACCAAAGTATTACCCATACCTGTATCTTTATTGGTACCGTAAATAGGTGTATTTCCTTTAACACCGTCATAATAATAAACGCCTGCACCTAAGTTTAATTGAGAGTTTTCCAGTTTAATCTTCTCTACATATTGTGCAAAAAAGAGGTTGATAGTATCTTTGGCAGTAACCTGCTCTGCATATGTTGGTTGACTGATACCGAAGTTAATGATACGAGAGTCATTTTTATAGTTATAACTTGCACCATTGAATGAAAGGTCATTATCCCAAATAAGCTGTGATTTGATTGGTCTATATATCATATAGGGATGTCTTCCGACTTTTATTGTAGAGTCTCCACTTTTATATGCAATGTCTAAAATGTTAAATCTCAGTGACTGCCAAAAGTAATCACTTAAAGGTTTTGTATCTAAAAATGTCTGATTTCCAGAAGTTGGATTTCCATAGCCACTTCTCATACCAACGTCAAATTTTAGATTTTTAGTTAAATCAATAGCTGCTACTAATCTTAATCTATATCTGTTGTGATAAGTGTACTTGTTTGTACTGTCGGTTCCATCTTTGTAGAAAGTCTCTTTACTTTCATAGCGTAATCGTAGATCACCTGCAAAATGAAATCTTTCAAGGATGTCATGTTCAATTCCCGTAAGGTGAGCAACATTTTTATGTTCGAGGGGTGTATTTGGAGTTGCGTGGAGTGCAACTGAGCCTAAAGTTAAAGTAGTTAATGTTGATAAAACGATTTTTTTTATCATTACGGTTCCTTTTCGTTTATTTGGCGAAAGTATAAAACAGGAAGGTTACATAATGATTACAAAAAAAGTTGTCCATCGTAAGAATCCTTAAGGCTTATTTCTTCTTTCTTGTTTTTGAAATACGATTTGTATTTGCTTTGTATTTTGTTTTTTTTAACTTCTCTACAGTCTGTGTTGCGATATTAAGTATATCACTCACAACGCAAACATCATCTTTAACGAACTCCTCTCTATTTTTTTCAAAAATATAAAAAAGTTCTGTAAAATCTATCTCTTTTAAAAAAGGATACAGATCTGTAGATTTTTCTTCTTCTAAAATCCAGTGGCTTAAAATGCATATAATCAAAAACTCTGGCATATATGCTGGTTTATCTTTGTAATATATTGAAACTTGTTGCGCCATAGCATCATAATAATTTATAAGCGGTTCTTCCAATTTTGCTATTTTTCGTAGTTCCGGATAGGTTTTTGCAGATTGAACCAAATTAAGAAGATAATCAACATTGACAACGACTTCTTGAAGCTTTGCAGTCAGATATCTAAGTGTAGTATATACATATTCTGTTTCTTCTTTTGTTCCTACTTTCAATTCAAAGTCATTCTCCTCTACTTCTGTAAAGTATCTCTCAAGAGCAGTTCGGGAAAAAACAAGAATAGCCTCTGTTTTAACACTGTTTAGCATAGTAGGCTTAATTCGATTTTTACAGTTATTGCTTACATTATGAGTGGCTTCTAATATATTATTAGAAAGTAACATATTCTTTAACATACAAATTCTCCTATAAACAATCATATCTCCTCTGAGCCAAGAACCCAGAGGATTTAATAATTCTATTTTTATACTATTACGGCATTTTTTTCAGTGCTTTTAAAGCGTCAGAAAAATCTTCATATATATCTTCATATGGAACAAGTTCTGGTATAAGCCCAATATTTTCAAGCATTGCCTTTGGTTGCTTTTGGATTCCACTAAGAAGTACTTGAATACCTTTTTGTTCCAATGCCAAAACAGCATCTTCAATGGCATACATACCACTTTGATCAATCATTGGCACATTTTCCATTCTTAAAATTACATATTTGACTTCAGGAAGATCTTGAATGATTGTTTTAAAGTGGGAAACAAATCCAAAAAAGATTGGTCCATCAAAGTGTTGAATATAGATTTTCTTTTTAAGTTCTTCTGGAATATTGGATTCATCTGGAAGCACTCTCTCACAATTTGATAGCATGTTCCCAGTAGATTTTGCTTCTGCCAAATCTGCCATCTGTTTCATAAAAAGTAAAGAGGCAAGCACTAAACCAACACCGACAGCTTGAAGCAAATCAACAAAAACAGTAAGAGTCAGCACAAGTATCATCACAACTGCATCAGCACGAGGTATATTTTTGATGTGTTTTAAACCTTTATAATCAATAATCCCTATACCAACAGAGACTAAAATCCCAGCAAGAACAGGGAGTGGAATAAGTTTGGCATATGCTCCTGCACCAAGAAGAACGACTATTAATACTATAGAGTGAATCATTCCAGAGAGTTTTGTCTTTCCACCTGAGCGGATATTAACAACAGTTCTCATGGTAGCACCAGCACCAGGAAGTCCACCGATAATACCGGCAAAAGCATTCCCTACCCCTTGACCAATAAGTTCTTTATTTGAGTCATGTTGTGTTTTTGTCATATTATCTGCAACAACAGAGGTTAAGAGTGAATCGATCGCACCTAAAGCCGCAAGAGTAAGTGCCGGAATGATGAGAACCATAGGATGATGCCAGTCCATGTTTAAAAGAGTATCAATGTGTACATCAGGCAAACCTTTTGGTATATCTCCAATAATTGGAACATTTAAAGCCATAACTGTTGATACTATCGATAAAACTATAAGTGCTACTAGTGTTGAGGGGATCGCTTTTGTAACTTTTGGAAAAAGGTATATAATGGCGAGGGTTGCAGCTGAGAGTATAAATGCTTGGACATTGATGCCATTAGCAATTGACCCTATATTTGCAAAAACATCTATGATAGTTCCAGGCGATTTCATTCCAAAAAATGGGAAAAACTGAAAAATGATAATGATAAAACCGATTCCACTCATAAATCCAGAGACCACAGGATATGGCATATATCGTATATATTGCCCTATACGAAACACTCCCATAAGTACGAGAAAAATTCCAGCCAAAACAAATGTAGCGACAATGGTTCCAATGGCTGCTTCAACTGATCCGTATATGGCTATCTCTCCTGCAATAATTGCAGAAGAGACAACCGTCATGGGACCTGTTGGACCAGATATTTGCGTACTCGTTCCACCAAAAAGAGCCGCGAAAAATCCAAGAGCTATAGCACCATAAAGTCCGGCAATCGCTCCCATTCCAGACTGAACACCAAAAGCAAGTGCCAAGGGAAGTGCTACAACGGCAGCTGTAACTCCACCAAATATATCCCCTTTAAGGGTTTTTGGATTAAACAGATTTGTCATTGTTTTTCCCTTTTTGTGATTTTTCTTGCAAAAGAGGTTTAAAGGTCGATTCATCTGGGTCATAGTACTCAATCTCTCCACTCTCTAAATCATATATCCAACCATGAAGATGAAGTTCCCCGGCATCTACCGCCTCTTTAACATAAGGGTACGTTAAAAGATTTTCTATCTGAAACACTACTGAAATCTTTTCAGTAAGCCGTAAAATCTCTTCTTGTGTTGCATCTTTTGATTTTGCCAGCAGTGCTGTCTCTTTTGCTTTTTTTCCAAGCGAAAGCCATTTTTTTGTATGAACAAAGGGCTTCTCATCTACATTTGTATAGAGTGTTGCTATAGCTCCACAATGGGTATGCCCACAAATAATAATCTCCTCAACCTCTAATGCCGTAACAGCATACTCAATACCGGCAGCTGTTGCATGATAGTCCTCATCTGGTTTGTAAGGTGCTACAAAATTTCCAACATTGCGTAGTACAAACAGTTCACCAGGACCTGTTTGAGTAATAAGGTTTGGAACAACTCTTGAATCAGCACAGCCAATAAAGAGTGCTTTTGGATGTTGCCCGTTTTCTACTAAATCGAGCAGCTCAGCTTCATGTTTTTTGAAGTAACTTTTTTTAAACAGATCGTTTCCGTTGAGAATGGTGCTGTTTTTGACCATAAGATCTCCTTCATAATAATAAAATTTATAAATTGTGTTGATGGGTTGTATATAAAATTATGAAGCGATAGGGGGTCTATAAAGAAGTAAGGAGAGTTTAAAGGAGTTTTTTTTCTGCGTGTTACAATATTGAATCAATATAGTCGAAAAAACTGAGTATGCAAAAAAATCATTTGTAAATTCATCGATTTGATCTTTCTCTTTTTCACACTCTTTTTCGTACTCTACAGCGGTATATTTAGTAGTTTTTTCTATGTCACATTGAAACTGATTTGTAAATGCATTTGCATTGATAATAGCGATGTAAAAAAAAGTAATCACAAGAAGTAGTGTCTTTTTTGTTGCTATCATCCATTTCATCCTTTCATTTGAATGCTAAAAATATGCTTCTGATGATATTGTAGCGCAGGGTGGTAAATAAATTGTTGATTTAGAATAAGTTTTAACCAGGGACTTCTTGATCAGACACCATCTACTCGTAGAACTTTTGTATTGCCAACCATTAATTCAACCGTCATAAATATTCGTTTAAATACAGACTCCTGACGATACTCCAAGTTGTGTTTTTTACAGATATCTTTTACTATCGGTTGCATTTTTTGATAAAAAGAGTGTGGCATATTTGGAAAGAGGTGATGCTCTACCTGATAGTTTAAAAAGCCATGTAAAAAGTCGATAAAATCACTGCCTGTATTATAGTTTACACTTCCCATAATCTGTCGAAGATAGTACTCACCTTGAGATTTGTGAGGTGTTGAGAACTGATAGATATCTTCTGCTGAGTGGTTTGGAACGATAACCAAAAATGAGTGAAGATTTGCGAAAAATTCACCAAGCAGTAAAAATCCAAGGGCAGTTCCTACAGCGCTCCAGCCCCATGGCAAGAAAAGTAATGGAAGAAAAACAAATTGAAAAAGTCCATATGGAAGTAGGTACTCTTTCCATAACTCTTGCCCTCTTTTTGTAAATGGAGAGAAGTCATAACGTTGTGTTCTTGGGTCGTTCATTGTTTTATTGTCTTTATTTTCTAAGATTCTTTGTGTATTTGGAGCATAATAAGCAAGTTTCCAGATACCTGCAAAGATATATACAACTGCATATTTCATCCACATAGGAATTTTTGCATTATGAAGCCACTCAAGATTTTTTTCAACATTGTCAGGATCATCAAGTTCACCAAGATGGTAATGGTGCATAATGTTATGTTCATATACCCATGCATCCGGTTTTATCCAATCAAGCCAGTCGATGTAGCGTCTCCAACCTTTTGCATAACCTGCTTTTGTATATCTGTACGGAATATTTGGTACTTTATCGTAAGCACCATGAAGAATTGGGTGTGTTACATTTGCCCAGCGAGCGACATTTCCTACGCCGATAAGGAAGGCTCCAAGTATTCCAAAAAGCCAAAAGTCCAAAGTAGACATTCCTGAATTGTAAGTGCTCATTATTGTAACAGCTGCTATAAGAACAAAACCACTGATAGTAGCAAATCGTCCCCACTTTTCAAGTTTTAAAAGGTGCTCAAAATCCTCTTTTCCTACTTCTATTGTCTGTTTTATCTTATCGATATCGCGTTGTAATTGCTCTTTATCAACCTCTTCATACGGTGTGTATTGTACATCTTTTTTATTGAGTGTTTCATAGCTGGTGAGTTTTGACAAATTTTACTCCAGTTTCATATTTTTCGCAATTATAGATAAATTATATTTAAGTTATGTATAAATAAAGGATATAGCTCAGAACTCTTTTATCTAATGTAAATATCATTTTGGATAGAATAGCAACAATTATAATAACTGGAGATTTTAATGGACGCAGCCAAATATATTTGGATGAATGGAGAGTTTGTAGCTTGGGATGATGCAAAAGTACATGTACTCTCACACACACTGCACTACGGAAATGGTGTAATTGAAGGAACAAAAGCTTATAAAACTGAGAAAGGGTATGCGATTTTTCGTTTGAATGACCATACAAAACGATTAAAAGAGTCAGCGAAAATGACACTTATTGATATTCCTTACAGTGTCGAAGAGATGAATCAGGCACAAATCGATCTGATCAAAAAAAATGAATTCACAGGAGACAATGTTTATATCCGTCCTTTTGCATTTTTAGGTTATGGTGTAATGGGTGTTTATCATAAGGATGCACCGGTTGAGACTGTTATGGCTGCATGGGAGTGGGGTGCATACCTTGGTGAAGAGGGAATGCGTAAAGGAATCCGTCTTAAAATTGCTTCGATGACAAGACCTGCAAACACTTCAAATATGGGTAAAGCAAAAGCAACGGCGAACTACCTGAACTCACAAATGGCAAAATTTGAAGCGATTGACTGCGGTTATGATGAAGCACTTTTACTTGATGATCAAGGTTACATTGCTGAAGCAAGTGGTGCATGTTTTTTCATGGTAAAAGATGGAGAGCTCATCACACCTCCAAATGACAACTCACTCGCTTCAATTACACAAAAAATGGTAATTGAGATGGCTGAAGATATGGGCATCAAAGTAATTCGTCGTCGTATTACCCGTGAAGAGGTTTATGTTGCTGATGAAGCATTTTTAACAGGAACTGCTGCAGAGATTACGCCTATTGCTGTTGTTGATGCAAGAGAGATAGGAACTGGTTCTCGTGGAGAACTGACAGAGAAAATCCAAAGTGGATACTTTGATATTGTGTTCGGTAGAAATCCAAAGTATGAGCACTACCTCACGTACATAGATTAATAAAAGGGAAATAATTTGAAAGAGAATATACTAATGGCTTCAGATATGAATGACTATTTTAACAAGAAAAAGAGTCAGGGAGGTGGTTTTAAACAAAACTCTTCTGGCGGGAACAGTGGAGGACCGAGTGGTCCACAGATGCCAAATATGAACTTTAACATGGGTGGAAAAAAAGCTGCATTTATTTACTTTATAGTGGCTATTGTAGTTGTTTTAGTTCTTGCGAAACCTTTTACGATTATTGAAGAGGGACAGCGTGGTATTTTAAGTACAAATGGTAAATACCAAGACCAAGCACTTCTTCCAGGATTGCACTTTATTATTCCGGTCATTCAAAAGGTCTATATTGTAGATACAAAAGTTCGTATCATCAATTATGCTTCTCGTATTGATTCCATTTCAACACGAGGTGATGGAATTATTACGAAACCGGCAGTTACTGTTTTAGATAAACGTGGACTTCCAGTATCTATTGAGCTGACTGTTCAGTATAGACTAAATGCTCAATTTGCAGCGCAAACTATCTCTAACTGGGGATTTAGCTGGGAAGATAAGATTATCAACCCTGTTGTTCGTGATGTAGTTCGTAATGTAATTGGTAAGTATGAAGCAGAGTCGCTTCCGCAAGAGCGTAATGTAATCGCTGCTGAGATTGAAGTGGGAATCAGAAAGAGCGTAGAGTCTCTTAAAAACTCTCCTGCAATACTGCAATCTGTACAACTTCGTGAAATTTTACTTCCTCCAAAAGTAAAAGAACAAATTGAACGTGTTCAACTTGCAAAGCAAGAGGTTCAACGTGCAGAGCAAGAAGTACAGCGTGCAAAACAAGAGGCACTCAAACGTGCTGCAGAAGCTCGCGGTGTTGCTGAAAAAGCAAGAATTGAAGCTCAAGGTAAAGCAGATGCCATTACAATTGAAGCAAAAGCAAAGGCAGCAGCAAATATTGCCATCGCAAAATCTTTAACATCGAAACTTCTACAATTAGAGCAGATGAAAGTGCAAAGCAAGTTCAATGATGCTCTGCGTGAGAACAAAGATACGAAAATCTTTTTAACACCTGGTGGTTCTACACCAAACATCTGGGTAGATATGAAAGATGCTAAGAAAAGAACAACGGCACGATAATTATGGAAGAGATCCTCAATAGAGTAGATTGGCAGAAGCAGGAACTTTTGCCGGTCATCGTTCAAGATGCACTAACAAATGAAGTGCTGATGATGGCATATATGAATCGTGAAGCACTTGAACTCTCACTCAAAACAAAAACAGCACACTACTTCTCACGTTCAAAACAGCGTATCTGGAAAAAGGGTGAGAGCAGTGGACATACACAAGAGATACAATCTTTCAATATTGACTGTGATAATGATACACTCCTTATCAAAGTAAAACAAAACGGTGTGGCCTGTCATACAGGCCGCAAGTCATGTTTCTTTACAGAGCTTGAGAGTGGTAAGCTAGAGAGTGATGTTGAGATAAATACAGAAGCTGCTTATGGTGTCATCGATACACTCTACCATACGATCCAAGAGAGAAAAAATGCAGATCCTTCAACTTCATGGACAGCCAAACTACTCTCAAAAGGTGAAAATACAATCCTAAAAAAAGTTGTCGAAGAGGCAGGAGAGTACTGTTTTGCACATAAAGACAATGATGAAGAGGAGATGGTATATGAAGCAGCGGACCTTACGTACCATATGTTAGTTGCCCTTGCTTCAAAAAACATCTCACCTGACAGAATAAAGCAAGAACTTGCTCGCCGTTTTGGTATGAGTGGAATCGCTGAGAAAAATTCGAGAAAAGATTAAGAGATGAAAATAAAGGTGCAAAGCTTTATAGATGGACTTATAACATATGACTATATTCTTTTTGGCTCTGTACTGACACTTTTTGTACTTTTTATCGTTTTAGCAATTTTACTCAGACGCAAGTTGATGCTTGCCATCTTTTTGGTACTTCTTGCATTTGTAACGTTTTTACTCGGTCCTACGCTAGGCTATATAGGTCTGCATAAGTTCCTTTTTAAGAATCATACAGAGCTTATAGAGCAGAAAAAGTTGAACTTTTCTCAGGCGGTTGTAGTCAAAGGGCGACTTGTCAATGACTCCAACTTTGATTTTAAATCATGTAAAATTACGGCAAGTGCTTACAAAGTTACACCAAATAAATATAAGAATTATATATACAAGCTAAAGCCTTTTAAAAAGATGTCGATAGTTGAGAAAGATATCAAAAAAGGTGAGACAAGAGAGTTTAAGATAATTGTCGAGCCTTTTACCTATAAACGAGATTATAATATCTCATTGGGAGCGAATTGTAAATGACACTACTAAATATTTGGCACTATGTTGTCCTTGGAGTTATTTTCTTTATATTTGTAAGTGGTGTTATCGCATCACTCAAGCAGAACGATGCAAAGATGAAATACTCTATGCTCTTCTCTATAACGCTCATTACGATATTTTTGGCTGTTTTTTCTGTTTTTGTGGTAGATAAATATACTAAAAAAGTAGAACTGTATAAACTTAAAAACAAACGAATCTTGGGGATTGGCAAAATCATTTATACAGGTGTTGTTAAAAATGTCGGAAATTATCCGATAGGAAAAGTCACATTTGATATCAAACTTGTCAATAAAGGGCATGCTACAGGTAATGTCAAAGGCGGAAATTTTTATAAACCAAGCGGGTTTATCAGTTTTTTCTCTGGCGGATTTAACAGAAATAGCAAACCGCAAACAATTGAAAAAGAGTTTATTGTTGCCAAGAACCTGAAACCTGGGCAGTCAAAACATTTTCGGGTATATTTTGACTATCCGCCATACTTTAGTTCAACCGCCCACTTTGCAAAAGTGTGGGGACACTAGTACTTCAGTCCCACTTTTTTCAAAGCCTTGTTGATATGCTTTATCTGCTCATTTTTATCTCTACACCACTGTGGTGCTAAGAGAGAGTCATCATTAATGCCTGCTGTTACTCTCTGGACGGTTACATTTTCTGGTTTCATAAGTATTGATTTTACAAGAGTGTCGAGATAAAGCTCTTCACTGATAGGTTTAAACTCTCCACGACTGTATTCGTTTGCCAGTGCTGTTCGTTTTACAACATAGAGCGGATGGTATTTTACAGAGTCTATACCCCACTGATATGCTTGTTTGGAGGTCTCCAGCATCATCTCCTGTGTTTCACCCGGAAGACCAAAGATAAGATGCCCACAGACATTCAGTCCTGCTTCTTTTGATTTTAATATCCACTCTTTTACATTGGCACTGTCATGGCCTCGATTGATTTTATCAAGTGTTGCATCATACACAGATTGAATTCCAAACTCGATCCATATCTCTTTTGTCTTTGCCAATTCGCTGAGATATGCAAGTGTTTCATTTGTGATGGAGTCACTACGTGTTCCAATGCTAAGACCTACAACATCATCAAATGAGAGTGCTTTTTCATAAAGCGCTTTGAGAGTTTCAAAGGGAGCATAGGTGTTTGTAAATGATTGAAAATAGACAAGAAACTTCTGTGCCCCATACTCGTTTCTTTGACGTTTTGAGATGGCAGAGAACTGCTGTTCTAACTGCAAAAGCTGTTTTTCAAGAAATGGATTTTCATTGGAGTCAAGATTAAGGTGGAAGCCTTTTAACTCCTGGACTTCATCCCGTGAGGCTGAAAACGAGTCATTCTCACAAAATGTACATCCGCCTTTAGCTACCGTTCCATCGATATTTGGACAGGTAAAGCCTGAGATATTGATGCCGACCTTGTAAACTTTAGCACCAAACTTCTCACGCAGGTAGCTACCATAGGTATATATTTGCTTCATTAAACTATATATTTACCTGTGAAACAAGCAGTACAGTAGCTCTCATCTGTTGCATTGACACTTCTTAAAAGTGAAGCTTCATCAAGGTATGCAAGAGAGTCCGCTTCAATAAATTCACATATCTCTTTTGTACTCATATTGGATGCAATGAGTTTGTCTTTGTCTGGTGTATCGACTCCATAGTAACATGGGTCAGTTGTCGGAGGCGAAGAGATTCTCATATGCACTTCAGAAGCACCAGCCTCTTTTAACATTCGAATGATTCTTTTTGAAGTTGTACCGCGAACGATAGAGTCATCGACTACGATAACACGTTTGCCTTTGATGATATCTGTCATTGGAGAGAGCTTCATTTTGACCTTCAGATCACGCATCTCTTGTGTTGGTTCAATGAATGTACGACCGATATAGTGGTTTCTCATAATTCCCATCTCATAAGGGATACCACTCTCTTGAGCATAACCAATAGCAGCTGGAACACCGCCATCTGGTACAGGAATAACAAGATCTGCCTCTACAGGTTCAATACGTGCTAACTCTTTACCCATATTTTTACGTGTTTCATAAACAGACTGTCCAAATACAGATGAGTCTGGGCGTGCAAAGTAGACGTACTCAAAGATACAGTGTTTTGGAGTTGCTTCAAACACCTTAATACTTTGTGGTGCTTTTCCCTCTTCAAACACGATCAGCTCACCCGGTTCTACATCACGAATGAAAGTAGCTCCGACAAGGTCAAATGCACATGTCTCTGATGCAACGATATATCCACCGTTTGGAAGGCGTCCAAGACTAAGTGGTCTAAAACCGTGTCTATCACGCATAGCAAACATCTTTGTACGACTCAAAAATACAAGTGAAAATGCACCTTCAATTCTCTCTACTGCATCGATGATTCTGTCAAGCAGTTTGTCTTTTGTACTCTTTGCAATAAGGTGGATAAGATTTTCTGTATCCATAAAGGTTTGAAAAATTGCACCTTTTTCAATCAGTCCGTTACGAACTTCTTCTGCATTTGTAAGGTTTCCATTGTGAACGATAGCCATCTCACCAAGGTCATAACGAGCAAATACAGGTTGTGCATCCAGAATCGAATCATCACCAGCTGTTGAGTATCTTGTATGTCCGACTGCCGCAGAGCCTTGTAGTGTTTTGAGGTTCTCTTCATTAAAGACTTTCATAACCAGACCACGGTCTTTTATCGTATGAACTTTATGTCCGTCAGCTGAAGAGATTCCAGCAGCCTCTTGACCACGGTGTTGGAGTGCATGTAGAGAGAAGTAAGCAAGCTTAGAAGCCTCTTCATGTCCAAAAATTCCTACAACTGCACATTTTTCATTCATATTTTCGCGCAAATCTTATCCTTAGCAATAGTTCTAAAATATTAGTGCAATTATACTCAAAATATCTATAAATAATCTCAAAGCTATCTTAATTAGAGAAGATAATTAATTTTACATTGTGGAACTTTTTTTGCTATACTTGTTTAAAATAATGTGTAGAAGGCTGTCTGTATGGATATTGTTTTACGTAACAATCTTATTCTGATTACGACTGGATTTGATACACTAAATACTGAGTGGATGCGTGAGTTTTTAAATCAGCATACACGTGGAATGCTTTTCTTACCAAAGGCTGTACTTGTTTTTAGAAATGAAACACTCAAAGAGGTTCGAGAGAACTTTATTCGAAAATTGAGTGAGTACCATGCACAGACACATGACTTTAATCATGAGTTTTTCTTACGCTCTATGCTCAAATTTGGTACACAGCCCATTAAGATAGAACTCAGCAAACTTGAAGAGCCCGAAGTCGTAAAAGTACACCTTTATGCGTATGATAAAAATACGGTGCTTATCTCCCTTGACTCTCCAAACTCATGGGTAACGAACTATCTGCGTTCACAGCTAGAAGTCTATGTAGAGCGTGGTACAGATATCTCTTTGGTTGTTGATGTGAGTGATTACAAGGCTAAGGCACGACTTGAAAAAGCACTGAACAAGCGTCACATCCTACACTATCAGATTCAATATACGTACGACAATCATTTTATGTCAAAACTCTACTCTGATTTTGCCAACTTCTCATTTGGAGATCTGTCCAAAGCGGATGAGTTAGATGAGAAAAAAGAGTTTTACACTATCTTGGAGTGTCCTATCGGAGCGAGTCAGGATGCACTTAAAAAGAGTTATAAAAAACTTACAAAAGTCTATCATCCAGATAAAATCATTCATGAAGCTCCACATATGGTAGAACACTATACACAAAAATTTCAACTACTTCAAGAGGCTTATCAGGCACTGCGCGTGATTAACGGGTAAGGTTTTTTCTGCGGTTTTGTTTTGACAAGTGCTTCAAAATCATCACTGCTGTAGAGTGCCAAAGAGGCTCCTTGCATCTGTAAAAGTTCTTTTGAAAATCCTCGTTTTGAAAAAAAGACTATCTGGTTTGGTTCAATACCCAGTTTTTGACACTTATCATTGATCTTATGCAGCTCTTTTTTGTTCACTTTATGATTTGTCCATTTACACTCGCCAACATAGATACGACCATTTTGCGTGATGGTTAAGATGTCTATCTCAAGATTTGCATCCCAATAACTTCCAGAACTTACAATATGAGCATCACGCAGGTTGTAGTTTAAGAGTACTTCTGAGAGCTCTTCATAGACTAAACTTGTGTAACTATTATGACGTAGCTCAAAATCTTTTAAAAAGGCATCATATTTTCCTGCTTCTATCTCTTTGATATGAGGAACAACGAAGTAAAACCAGAAACGGATAAACGGATGTGTAAAGAGTACTTTATGTGAGATACGATGCCGTGCCTCTCCGCGTTTGAGTTTTGTACGAGGGTACTTGTCACGGGGATGTTCCTCACGTGAGTACTCGAGTTGAATCAGCCCTTTCTCTTGTAGGTAGTTGAGTGCTACACCACCATTTTTATTATTTAGACCGGCTTTGTTAAAAGCAGAAAAGATACGTCTGTCCCCTGTTGCAAGAGCTTTGAGAAGTTTTCTGTTGATAGCATCATTGAGTGTAAGAGAGCGCATCTTTTCATCGATGATGTCAAAGTTGTCAAGTATGAGTGTTTGGATGAGCTCTGAGATGGGTTTTGTAGTGTCTATATCCCAATCAACTCCGCCAAAGACAGCAAAGTAAGCAATTTGCGTCTCCATATCATCAGGATAATTTTGAAAGTAAAAAGAGCGAAACTGCTCTAAAAGTTTCATATTTGTCATAAGAGGTATTGTAGCATAGTTTTTGTTAGATACCCTTACATCTCACTGGCAAACTTTATGGTATCAATGCCATATTTTTCACGCAGTTTCTGTGAAGATTTACTTAAAGTATGCATTTTTTGTTCATCATTAAAGCCGATGAGAGAGAGCTCTTTGCGTGAGTGTTTGGTAAAGCTTGAACAGTTTATGGAGAGTCGAATGACTTGCAGTCTTCTTTGTATGTCGGCTTGTGTAAAAAGCTCCAGACAGAGTGCATCGAACTTTTTTTCTGTGAAAATCTCAGCTTTTGAGATGTTTATATGTGATTTTTGATTCATTTCATAATTGATACTGAGGTGAAAAACTGTCGGAATGACATCAAGTTTAAAAATCGCATAAGAGAGGTGCCGTGCCAATATATGCACTCTGCGACGCAGTTCAGTTCTATCAAAAAGAGGATCAAAAGTACGTGATATGCCGATGGATTTTCTTTCCCGCTTGACCTCAATAGCAGCATCACTCTCTCCATTGACCCGTTTGTAAAGCTCTTTTGCATAGGGTCCCCATGACTCCAATGTTCCACGACGCTCACGCAACTCTCCAAGTGTGTGAATCTGTGCTGCGTGAAGTTTGCGCTTCATACTTCGACCAATGCCTGCGAAATCTTCTACTTTGATAGGATTGACAAAGGTGTCAAAATCCCAGCGATAAATTGTTTTACATCCAAAAGGTTTGGCATAGGATGTGGCGAGTTTTGCAATGTAGCGTGTATGTGCTGCTCCGATGGAGACGGGAAGACGCAGCTCTTTTTTGATCTCATGTCTGAGTCTGTCGATAAACTCCGGGACATCTTCATCTACTACCCAACCGCTCAAGTCTCCGTAAAACTCATCAATGCTAGCCTGCTCGATAAGTGGAATCTTGCGTGAGAGAAAGTCATGAAGTTTATGTGAAAGCTCTTGATAGAGGGACATATTTGGTGCTTTGATGATAAGGTGGGGACAGAGCTCTTTTGCCTCACGCAGACTCATCGCTGTTTTGATACCGTAAGACCGGGCTTCATAGCTTGCTGTTGTTAGTATACCCCGAAGTTTGCCATTTTCCATAAAGGATTCGATGTCATCATCTTTTTGTTCATAGGCTTTGTAAAAAGTAGGAACAAAGCTTCCGGAGTTTTCAAAGTTGACTGTCTGGTTTTTTGCCTCACGTGAAAATATCTTGGTATCGCTTCGCCCACCGATAACTACAGCCTTATGTTCTAGATATGGCTCTTTGATGCGGGCAGCACTGACAAAAAAACAGTCTATATCTATGTGAATCTTCACTTTTTTCCTCTTTGGATAGAAAATTTTTGACAAAGTATAGATAAAAAATAAATAGAGTGAAAATGTATGACAGATTGACAACTATTTTAGTCACTTCATAGTTACATTTATTTTTTGGGGTTTATTAAAGTTGTGGCTCCGGATACTGGATTCGAACCAGTGACCA
>NZ_SDID01000030.1 GCF_009192995.1 Sulfurimonas indica
CAGGTGTGGGAATGTAGGTCGCTGCCTAGTTCGGATCAATTTCTTATCTATCTCACTATTTCTTATTAGTATTATCTCTTTATTAAATAAAGTTTTTGTTATTATTGTATTTAAAAAATAAGGTTCTTTATGGACGCTGTTAATCCAAAAATACCACAAAGTTGGAAAAATGTCTTACGTGATGAGTTTTGTAAAAAATATTTTATAGATTTAAAACAATTTTTACTTGATGAAAAATTACAATATAAAATATATCCAAAAAACAGTAATCTGTTTCGAGCCTATAACTCTATGGATTTTCATGATTTAAAAGTAGTCATTCTTGGTCAAGATCCATATCATGGAGCCAATCAGGCTCACGGACTCTCTTTTTCTGTTAGGGATGGTATTTTATTTCCTCCATCACTTAAAAATATTTTTACTGAACTTGTCGATGATATCGGTTGTGCGTATCCCAAAAATGGAAATCTTTCAAAATGGGCAAAGCAGGGGGTATTGCTTTTAAATACTGTTTTAACCGTTCGAGCCGGTGAAGCTAATTCACATAGAGGTATGGGTTGGGAAAATTTTACTGATGCTACGATAAAAGCTATCAGTGATAATTTAGAAAATGTTGTTTTTATACTGTGGGGTAGGCCTGCTCAGATGAAAGAGAAGCTGATAGACAGTTCGAAGCATTTGGTCTTGAAAGCACCTCACCCATCACCACTATCTTCTTATCGAGGTTTTTTTGGTTCTAAACCATTTTCTAAAACTAATGCATATTTACAAGCTCACGCAAAAGAGCCAATTGATTGGTGTTTAAACTAGTAAATAAATTCGGCTATAACTGGTAGGTGGTCAGAATAACCTCGCCCATAGTGGCGTCTTGTTTTTCCCCACTTCATTTGCCAACGATAGATTGACTTTCCTTTGAATAGGTAAGGCTTTTGTAGAGAATGAATGGAGGCTTTTTTATAATCAAGACCTTTATTATCAAGTAAAGCTGTTGTGATTAAGATGCTGTCCATTGCTTCTTTTTTTCCTCTGTAAATATAGGAAATTCTTTTATTTTCATCTTTTTCATCGTACCAGAGATTATAAAACTCACCTTTGTTTATTTTAATCTTATCTGCTGTGTCTTGGTAGTTTATAGTGCCTAATATATGATTGATTCCTGTGATGCCATCGGTATCATTATGTTTTCTTTTGCGTTTAAAACGAATGTACTCTTCATAATCTGAGTTAAAGTCACCAAGGGCTATGATATTTTTATCAAATCCTAGTTCTTCAACCCTTTTTTTGAGTTTTTTTGCAGAGACTATACGCATACTTTCTGGTCCTGCTTTACTTTTCCAATGGTTTACTAAAACATATAAATCTTTGCCGTTGATTTTAAATTTGACCTCTAAAATATTTCTATATCTATAGGAGTATGTTACAGCTACTTCATGTGTAGTAACAAAAGGCATTTTTGATAGTATGGCTACTTTTATAGTAGTGTTTTTTAAGTTTGCTATTTTATAGTACTGATAGTAGAGTCCTGCACGTTTTAGTGTGTAACGTAGGTCTTTAAGTGCTTGAAGGGATTCTATTTCTTGGAGTCCTATAATGTCAGCATCAATATCTTGGATAACTTTAGCAATATTTTGCAGTTTAATCTTATAGGTTTTTGCATTCCAGTTTGCTTTTGTATTTGGAATGTACTCTCTGTATTCGTGTCCGTTTCTTTGTAAGTCAAAAAGATTTTCTACATTGTATGTTGCTATTTTCAAAGTTTCTCCAAAAAGTGTTGTTATCAGTAGAAACAAATAGAGAAAAAATTTCACTATTTTATTCCATTAAGGCGGAGGAGTTGTTCTGGTTTTGCTTCTCTTCCCATAAGCTCGATGTAGAGATTCTGCATGCTTTTAGCGCCTCCCAAATGCAGAATGATATCACGATATTTTTTTGCTGTTTTTGAATCAAAAGTACCTTCATCCACAACTTGATAGAAAGTATCGGCACTTAAAACTTCAGCCCATTTATAACTGTAGTATCCTGCAGCATAACCACCTGCAAAGATGTGAGCAAAACCATTTTGAAATTTATTGTAAGAAGGAGGTTTCATAAGTGCTGTTTTTTCCCTGATCGAGTCTAGAAGATTTTGAACTTCTTCACCTTGATAAAGTTTAGAATGCAGTTTAAAATCAAAGATGGAAAACTCTAATTGTCTGAGCATTCCAAGGGCTGAGAGAAAGTTTTTGCTACGCACGAGTTTTTCAATCATATCATCTGGTAGAACTTCTCCAGTTTTGTAATGTTTTGCAAAGAGTTGGAGGACTTTTGGTTCATATGCAAAGTTTTCCAAAAACTGACTTGGGTACTCGACTGCATCCCATTCTACACCATTAACACCACTGACTTCATTCTCTTTTACTTCACTGAGCAGATGATGGATAGTGTGTCCCATTTCATGAAAGAGTGTTACTACATCATCATGACGCAGAAGTGATGGTTGATTGTCACTCGAAGGTGGAAAATTACAGACAACAAATGCAGAAGCGAGTTGTTCTTCTCCTTCTATATTTGTTGCATGAGATTGCCAGTTATGCATCCATGCACCACCACGTTTGGATTCTCTTGCTTCGAGATCAAAATAGACTCTGGCTTTGAGTTTTTTGTTTTCATAGACATCATAGGCATAGGCTTTTTCATGCCAGAGTTTTACATCTACTTCTTTAAAAGTAATATCAAAAAGTCTTTCTAAAAAACAAAACATTCCATTTACGACATTTCTTTGCTCAAAGTAAGGACGGTACTCCTCTTCATCTAGTGCGTATTGTTCTTTTTTAAGGAGTTCACTGTAAAAGGCAGTATCGTGACTCTCTAATGGGTGAGATGCTATGGCCTGGAGCTTTTGGAGTTCATTTTGAGCTTGCGTGATAGAGTTGTCAAGCAAGGTCTCTAAAAATCCGAGTACACTCTTTTCATTTTTTGCCATTTTTGAAGCCAGTGAATACTGTGCATAATTTTCAAAGCCTAAGAGTTTGCTCATCTCCTCACGCAAAGCTAAAATCTCATCTATAATTTTAGCATTCTCTGGGGCACGTGAAGTATAAGCTCGGTAGAGCTCTTCTCGGATAGCTCTGTTCGGTCCGTAAGTCATGTAGGCTATGTATGATGGCATCTGGAGGGTTAGTTTATATTTGACTTGACCATCTTCATCGGTAAATTTTGCTGTTTCTTTCTCACTTTCTGGCAGACCTTCTACATCTTTTTCATCTGTTATAATGTACTCATAGGCATTTGTAGCATCAAGAAGGTTTTGTGAGAAGTTATTGCTAAGTTCACTCTTTTTGATGTTAATCTCTTGAAGGCGTGCTTTTGTTACATCATCCAAGTGCGCACCACTGAGCTCAAAGTTTTGGATGTTGAGCTCAAGGACTCTTTTTTGTTCGAAATTAAGAGAGTCTGCTTCATTTTTTTCAATCTCTTTAAATACATCGTAGAGTCTTATATCTTGTGAGAGTTTGGTGGAGTACTCTGTAATGATAGGGAGTGAATCTGTATAGACCTTTTGAGTTTGATCTGAGTTATTTACTGCGTTTAGATGTGAGAGTGGCGTGAAGAAGTGTTCGAGTTCTTCTTCCATTAGTTCGAGTGGCTTTACAAAGTTTGCGAAAGTTTTTTGTTCTTGCGTGAGGAGTGTCTCTATGGTTTTTTGATTGTCGTTTATCTTTTCTTGAAGTTCATCGATGAAAGTTTCTAAATCGCACGAAAATGGTAAAAATTTGCTCATATAATTACAGCCTTTTTTGTGTAATTATAGCATTTAAAATGTTTGTAATTTTGTGTGATGTGTAATAAGGCAAGGTTGAAACCTTGCTTCCGAAAAAGCATAATGCATTTTATTAGGAATATTAAGCAGAGGCAAAAGCCATACTGCTTAATATTGGAGTTTATATGAAATTTGTAAGTCTAACTCTCAACATTTTCTTATTTTGTAGAGAATTTGTAGTCAAGCATTGCCCAGAAGACTTGTTTGTCATTTTTGCCACCAACAGTTCCTTTTGAGTAATCAGCATATTTAAGCATACCAGTTAAACCATTGACTCCTGGGATTTTATTAACATAAACAACATCAAATTCAGAACCAAGATCATCACCTGTACCACTTCCTGTATCTAAAGTCATAGCAGTATCTGCTGAGAAGTCATGATAAACAGCCAAAAGTTTACCAAAACCTTTTGCTTTATATCCAAGACGTACATTTGCATCAATTAAACCACCAGTTGGAGTAGCTAAAAATTGATCTGCCCAACCATTAAATTTATGGTTTGTACCTAATGTACATGCGAATGCTGTTTCAGTTCCACTTGCACCACTTAAGAATTCATAGTTAACACCTGCTAAAATACCAGAAATATTTGCACCTAAATCTAGGTTATAGTATGATGCATCTGCTTTTCCTTTCTCATTATGGATTTCCATTGTTGCATCTTTTTGAACAGCATATTCTGCACGGTATGTAAGTGCTGCTGAATCAACCTTTACTTTCCCCGTTAATGCTATACCATAAGTATCATGTAGGCTTGCAATCATATAGTCATATGCTGTTATTTTTAAAGCATCATTTACTGTATAAGCAGCGTGTAAAAGTACTGTATTAGTATCATAAGTGTTTTCACCATAAAGACCATTATCGCCTGCAAGACTTTTTACCCCTTGAACGCCGTATACCCATGCAGCTAATAGTGAAAGATTGTTAATAGAATTGTTTGCAACAAACACAGAGTCATAGCTTCTCTCGAGTTGTCTCCAACCAACAGTACCAATAAATCTTTGGTTATCAAGATTTACCTGACCACGACCTGCATGAAGTAAAGTATCTCCTACTTTATAGTTAACTTCTGCATTTGAAATCATTGCTTTTTCAGGGTCTGCAACAATAGCATAATCAGTTTGACTATTTGATGTGCTGTTATATGTATTTGAACCAAAATCATTGACTGAAATAATACCAACAGAAGCAGAAAGTCCATCAACACCTAGTAGCTTACCTGTCACTTTTAATTTTGTTCTTGCAGTATATGCATTTGCATTTTTAGTTGCTGGATTATTATCATCAACCATTTCAAATCTAGGACGGATTTGACCATCTAGTACTAAATCATCTAAGATATTGATACCGTCTGCAGCACTTACACTGCTAAAAGAACCCATAATTGCTGTTAAAGCAACAGCTGACATTGTAATTTTTTTCATTTTATTCCTTCTCTTCTTTGTAATAAGGCAGAAGCCTATTATAATGTTAAGCTTAAAAAATTAAGCTAGACTACTTTTCAAAGGCCCTGACAAAATTATACCACATTTGTGAAGTATAAATTTGACATATATCAATTATTTTGAGTACTTATAGTGATATCATTGTACCGTTAATGGACACCTTAACAACAGTTCAAAATTTATCTAATAGGAGAAAATATGTCACTTTCAAGAAGAGAATTTCTTAAAAGTTCAGCGGCAGCATCGGCAGCAGCGGCTATCGGTATGAGTGTACCGGCAGAGCTAGAAGCAAATGCAAGCACAGCTGAAAGTAATTGGAGATGGGATAAAGCGGCTTGTCGTTTCTGTGGTACTGGTTGTGGGATTATGCTCGCAACTACCGGCGATGGAAAAGATAGAAAAATCGTAGCAGTAAAAGGGGACCCGGCAGCTCCGGTTAATCGTGGTCTTAACTGTATTAAAGGTTATTTTAATGCGAAGATTATGTATGGTGCTGACAGACTCACGCAACCACTACTTCGTGTAAATGAAAAGGGTGAATTTGACAAGAAGGGGAAATTTGCTCCTATATCTTGGAAAAGAGCTTATGATGAGATGGAAAAACACATCAGAATCGCACTTAAAGAGAAAGGTCCTGAAGGTGTAGCAGTATTTGCATCTGGTCAATATACTATTATGGAAGGGTATGCTGCTCAGAAAATGATGAAAGGTGGATTCAGATCAAATGCCATTGATCCAAATGCTCGTCATTGTATGGCATCTGCGGTTGTTGGTTTTTATCAAACATTTGGTATAGATGAGCCATCTGGTTGTTATGATGATATCGAGCTTACAGATACAATCGTAACTTGGGGTTCAAATATGGCAGAGATGCACCCGATTTTATGGTCTCGTGTAACTGATAGAAAATTATCAGATCCAGATCGTGTAAAGGTTGTAAATATTCAGACATATACACACAGAACATGTGACCTTGGTGATTTTAACATCATCTTTAGACCAAATACTGACCTCGCTTTATGGAACTACCTTGCTCGTGAGATTGTTTACAATCATCCTGAAGCAATTGATTGGGATTTCATCAAGAAAAATATCATTTTTGCGGCTGGTCCCGTAAATATCGGATATGGTTTCAGACGTGCCGGTGAAAAATCTTTCAAAGACGGTAAATACACTGAGCTTGAGATGGAAACATACAAGAAAGAGATGAGTAAAGTTGTTTCTGATTTAGAAGGTCCTGCATTAGAACCGTATGGTTATAAAGCTGGTGATGTAATGAAAAACACTCCAGGAACACTCAAGCACTGGGAAATCTCTTTTGAAGAGTACAAAAAATCTTTAGCTCCTTATACACTAGACTATACTGCAAAACTTTGTAAAGGTGATCCAGAAGAGTCTCTTGATAGCTTTAAGAAAAAACTGCAAGATTTAGCAGCGCTTTACATTGAAAAAGATAGAAAAGTTGTAAGTTTCTGGACTATGGGTATGAATCAGCATACACGTGGTACTTGGGATAATACACTTTCATATAATGTTCACTTTATGCTTAACAAACAAGCGAAACCAGGTTCTGGAGCATTCTCTTTAACTGGTCAGCCTTCAGCTTGTGGTACTGCTCGTGAAGTTGGTACATTCTGTCACCGTTTACCGGCTGATATGATGGTTAAGAATCCTAAACACAGAGCTATTACAGAAAAAGGATGGCATATTCCTGCTGGAACACTCAACCCTGTTGGTAATCAGCACATTATGAAAATCCACCGTGATATTGAAGATGGTGTTGTTAAGTTTGCATGGGTAAATGTATGTAATGCGTACCAAGATTCTGCAAATGCAAAACACTGGGTAAAAGCTGCTCGTGAGATGGATAACTTCATCGTCACATCTGATGGATATCCAGGAATCTCTGCAATGGTATCTGACCTTATCTTACCATCTGCGATGATTTATGAAAAATGGGGTGCTTACGGAAATGCTGAGAGACGTTCACAACACTGGAGACAGCAAGTTCTTCCTGTAGGTGAAGCAATGTCTGATACTTGGCAGTGGGTTGAGCTTTCAAAACGCTTTACTGTAGATGATCTATGGGGTGCGTATACTCTTAGAAATGGTAAAAAACTTCCAGATGTTCGTCAAGAAGCATATAAAATGGGTTATAAACCAGATACAACTATGTTTGAGATCCTTTATGCTAATGACAGAGCGAAAAAATATAAAATTGATTTAGATTCTTTCCCTCAAAAAGGGTATGATAACTCTGAATGTATTGGTGATGAGAGAAATGTAGTAGGAACTGATGGTAAAGTGTTCAAAGGTTATGGTTTCATGATTCATCAATACCTCTGGGAAGAGTATGCTTCCTTTGGTCGTGGTCACGGTCATGACTTGGCAGACTTTGTTACATATCATAAAGTTCGTGGACTTAAATGGCCAGTTGTTAATGGTAAAGAGACTGCATGGAGATTTAATGTTAAGTTTGACCCATATGCAGCAAAACATGCAAAAGAGAATGGTAGAGGCAGTGAGTTTGCATTCTATGGTCCACTTGCAAAAGCATTACCATCAGGTAACTTGACTGGTGTACAAGATAAAAAGAAAAAACCATTGACTGATAAAGCGAAAATCTTTGCTCGTCCGTACATGGATCCACCAGAAATGCCAGATGAAAATTATGACTTGTGGTTATGTACAGGTCGTGTACTTGAACACTGGCACTCAGGAACAATGACTATGCGTGTGCCTGAACTGTATCGTGCGGTTCCAGAGGCATTGGTTTACATGAACCCTAAAGCCGCTGAAGAGAGAGGACTCAAAGATAATGATCTTTGTTGGGTTGAATCTCGTCGTGGTAGAGTAAGAGCTCGTGTTGAGACTCGTGGACGTAACAGACCTCCAAAACCATTAGTATTCGTACCTTGGTTTGATGAGCGTGTGTTTATCAATAAAGTTACGCTTGACCAAACGTGTCCAATGTCGAAACAGACAGACTTTAAAAAATGTGCTGTAAAAATTTATAAAGCATAATTTTAAAAAAAGGAAGTGTTATTTTGAGTAACCATTCAGAAGCAAAAAAGCCTCTTAGCGATAGAAGAAAATTTATCTTGAATATGGCAAGAGGTGTCGGCTATGCAGCAATAGGTGGAATGGTATGGAGCGCATATCTTGATGAAGCGAAAGCTTCACCACTTATACTGCGTCCGCCTGCAGCTATAAAAGAGAATGATTTTTTAAAAACATGTATCAAGTGTGGTTTGTGTGTTGAAGCGTGTCCGTACGACACACTGAAACTTGCAAAACCAGGTGATCATATGCCGATTGGAACACCGTTTTTTACACCGAGGGACATCCCTTGTTATATGTGTGAAGATATTCCGTGTGTCCCGGTTTGTCCAAGTGGTGCACTCGATGAGCCGAGTGTAACGGTTGATGGTCATCTTGATATCAATGTAGCTGATATGGGGCTTGCAGTTATTGATGAAAATAGCTGTATTGCTTTTTGGGGAATTCAATGTGATGCTTGTTACAGAGCGTGTCCAATATTAGGTCAGGCGATAACTGTTGAATATTCTAAAAATGAAAGAACCGGTAAACATGCATTCTTAAAACCGGTAGTTCATGCAGATGCATGTACAGGGTGTGGAATGTGTGAGAAAGCCTGTGTAACGGAAAAACCTGCGATTTTTATTCTGCCGCGTGAGGTAGCGATGGGGAAAGCCGGAAGCCATTACATAAAAGGCTGGGATAAAAAGGATGAAGCGAGACTCAAAGATGCTCACGCAATCCGAACAACAACAAATATAAGTAGAAAAAAAGCTGTAGACAAGCTCAATGCAGGATTTGAAGGTTTATTAGATGAGTAAGATATGGAACCATTACAGATATCTAATACTAAGAAGATTTACACAGATTGGGATTTTAGTTCTCTTTTTTGGTGCAAATGCCTGGGGATGGAAGATTTTACAAGGAAATCTTTCAACGTCTGAAATCTTTGGAATCATTCCGATGAGTGATCCATTTGCAGTGATGCAGATGGTAGCAACTGGTGTAATTGTTGCAACAGATTTATTGCTGGGTGTAGCAGTTGTAACACTTTTTTACTTCCTTATTGGAGGGCGTGCGTTTTGTTCTTGGGTTTGTCCTGTGAATATGGTTACAGACAGTGCAAACTATTTGCGAAGAGTGTTTGATATTGACAGAGCACAGCTGCAAAAACAGCCAATAAGCAGAAATGTAAGATATTGGGTGTTAGGGCTTAGCTTGGTTATCTCAGCACTGATGGGGATTGCAGCTTTTGAGTTCATTTCACCAATCTCGATGCTACATCGTGGTATCATTTTTGGAATAGGATTTGGATGGGCAGCAGTGCTTATCATCTTTGTATTTGATTTGTTGGTTTTGAAAAACGGTTGGTGTGGTCATATTTGTCCTCTTGGCGGTTTTTATTCAATTTTAGGAAAGTTTAGTTTTATTAGAGTACATCACATTGAAGAGAATTGTACTCTTTGTATGAAGTGTAAAGTAGTTTGTCCTGAAAAACAGGTGCTTCACATGATAGGTAAAGAGTCGATTCCTGTACTTTCAGGTGAGTGCACAAACTGTGCACGATGTATTGAAGTATGTGATGATGATGCTTTAAGATTCTCAATAAGAGATTTTATTCAAAATAAAAAAACGGGAGAGTAAAATGAAAATTTTAACAAAAATTACGATAGGTCTAGCTGCTTCAGCTCTACTTCTTGTTGGATGTAATGCTGCAAACACAGAAGCAAAAGCTGAAAAAAGTGTTGTTAAACCAACAATTACTGAGGCTAATTTAGGGTACAGAGGAACAAATGACCTTTTAAAAGAGGATGTTATTCCGCCAAAAGTTGAGTATCATTCAGCTGCACCTGGAACATCGAAAAAGTTTCCAAGAGCTTTCCAAGATGCTCCACCAATGATTCCACATGACACGACAGGTATGTTACCGATTACTAAAGACAATAATCAGTGTGTATCATGTCATATGCCAGATATGGCTTCATCTATGGGTGCAACGCCGATTCCAATTTCTCACTTTACAAACTTCAGACCAAAAACTGCAGTTAAGGGTGATAAAATTCTTAAAAATGGTAAGAATCTAAAAAATACATCAAATGAGGATATGGCGGATATTTCTATTAAGGTTGATAAAGATCAAAAATTGTATGCAGGTAGATTTAACTGTTCACAGTGTCATGCTCCACAAGCTACAAACAATCTTGTAGATGAGAGTCACTTTACTCCAGTTTATACATCTCCTGATGGTGCTTCAAAATCATCTTGGGATCAGTCTAAATGGATGCAGCATATCGATACTGCTAAGTAGTAGATAATATGGAAAGAAGAGAGCTTTTTAGCTTTCTTTCTTCCTCTGTAAAAGAGGCAGTAAGAGAGACAAAAGAGAAAGATGTTGTTTTAAGGCCTCCATACTACAAAGATGCCGATGCTTTTGCCACAGAGTGTCAAAACTGCGAAGGGGAATGTGCCTCTTTGTGTCAAGAGCAAATAATTGTAATAACAGAAGACAAAACACCAAGATTGGATTTGAGTGTACGTGGATGTACCTACTGTGATGAGTGTGCGCTTGTCTGCCCGAGTGATGTGCTTTTGGTTGAGGATAAACAGTATATTGAGGCAAGTATTGTCATTAATCAATCGAAGTGTTTGAGTTGGCAGGGGGTCATGTGTTTTTCCTGTAAAGACCCATGTCTTGATAATGCCATTGACTTTAAGGCGATGTTTATGCCTGAAATAAATGAAAAATGTACAAGTTGCGGTTTTTGTATAGGACGTTGTCCTGCAGATGCCATTGATATTTTAAAGGTGAGTTAATATGAAATATATATTTTTAGTTTTGATTTTTTTTACAAGTTTGTTTGGGAAAAATCTTATAGAACCTCAATATACATATAAACTCTCTTCTGGTCTTGCGACAGATGTATTGTATGTAAAAAAGATACTTTATGTTGCAACAGATGATGGCAAAGTAGAGATTTTTGATACCAAAAGTAAAAAAGAGACAAAAAAGATAAATCTGAAGAAGATTAAAGATTTTATGGGAGATGATGTCAACTCAAAAATATTTTCTCTTGATATGATAGATAAAACACTTTTAATTCTTTCACAAGACAGTGGAGGGTATAGTCGAATACATCTTTATAAGGACAATAAGCTGGAACTTGTCGTCTCTAAAGATGATATGCTCAATATCATTAAAGCAAAGTTTATTGACAGTGAAAATATCTTAATGGCACTGATCAGTAATGATATCATCTCTTATAATATAAAGAGTAAGAAGAAGAACTGGGTGACACAGGCATCTATGTCAAAATTTTCCAGTTTTGCACTCAATAACGACAGAAGTATGGTGGTGATTGCAGATGAGAGTGGAGATGTTCATGTGCTTTCTACAAAAGATGGAAAAAACACTAAAACACTCAGTGGGCAAAATGTTGATAATATCTTCTCAATAGACTTTAAAGGCGATATGATTCTAACCGGAGGCCAGGACAGACGAGCAGGTATTTACAATGTAAAGACCGGAAGCGGGTACTATAAAGCTTCGAAGTTTTTTGTTTATGGAGTTGGTCTGAGCCCTAGTGGTCTCATTGGTGCATACAGTAGTGATATGAACAATAATGTTACACTTTTTCAGACAAGTACGAGAGAACCGATAGGGAAATTTGCATCAGACAAGATGATAGTCAATGGTATTTATTTCATTAATGAAAAAGAGTTTTTTATCAACAGTAGCTCTAACAGTGTTCGGTATTTTAAGATAAAGTAAGCAGGAGGTATGTTATGATGGAATTTAATGAGAGTGAATTTTTAATTGAGACAGAAGTACCAGAGCATGAACTTATCATCTCACGTACAGATTTGTCTGGGAATATTACCTATGCAAATGAAACTTTTTGTGAGATAAGTGGTTATCATGAGAGTGAACTAATTGGCAAGCCACACAGTATCGTACGACATCCTGATATGCCAAGTGCTGCTTTTAAAGATTTGTGGAGTACCATTCAAGCTGGAAAACAGTGGATAGGTATTGTTAAAAATATGCGAAAAGATAAAGGTTTTTACTGGGTTGAAGCGATAGTTTCAGGAGTATATAAAAATGGTGAATTGGTGGAGTATAAATCACTCCGAACACCGATTTCTTATGAAACTAAGCTAAAATATCAAAGATTGTATGATAAAATGCGTGCTGAGAGTAATGAAAAAATAAGAAAAGTAATTTACGAATAAAAAGGACAGAATAATGAATATATCAAGTATTGTAGTACAGACACTACCGAAGTTTTTAGATGAAGTTGTTGAAAGTTTGAAGAACTGTGAAGTATGTGACTACCATCTTCATGATGAAAAGGGGCGTATCATTATTACCATCGAGGGTGAAGATGTCAGTGAAGAACTTAGTAAACTCAAAGTTATTGAAGCGATTCCTCACGTTATTGCTGCGGATATGCAGATGGCATACTCTGAAGATGAACTTGATGCAAACATTAAAGTAATTAACGAATCAGATGCTGTACCAAATTTACTTAAAAATGAAGATGTCGAGATTGACAGAGTGACATACCACGGAGACTTAAAGAAAAAAGATGATGAACTTATCGATTTTGCTAAGAGTTTAAGTAATCCTGACGGAGTTGAATAATGGCTGTTGTGTTTACTTCCACAATAAAACTTGATGATTCTGATAAGTGGTTTATAGAGCTCAAAGATGTAACAGACCCTGATGATGAGCGTGTTGAGGTCTGTTTCGATCTAGATGAGTATGAGACAAAGATCGAAGAGATGGGTGCTGATTATGGGGGACATATTGATGAGGTTAAATGGCTCAAAGATGATAATGTTCCACCGTTCGTACTTGATGAGATTCGTTTGAAAATGGCAGAGCAACGTGCAAAAATTGAAGAGGAGTTAGGTGAGCCTATCACTCCTGTTGCAGAGAAAAAAGAGGAGTAGCTTTTTAGGCTACACTCATTTGTTTTTATCTGTCTACTATTTGAGTAGGAGATAGATAAGAATAAAGTTGACAAAAGTCATGATTATAAAAGCGCGTTTGTAAAAAACAAGCGGTGACTTTTCAATAAGTGGTGCATCTTTAATAAAGTATGGTTTTACTTTTTCAGGGTGTGTCAGCTCATAATGCATCTCTGAGTAGTGGGAGTATCGCTGCTCTTTATCAATAGCAATTGAACGCATAATGACACTATCAAGCCAGTCAGGAATATTTTTATTAAAAGAACTTGGCTTTTTTGCCTCTTTAAAAGATGGATTTTGAAAAGGTTCTATCTCTCCGTATGGATATTTCCCTGTAAGTGCTACATAGAGTGTGACACCAATGGCAAAGATTTCAGTTGTCTCACTGATAGCTTCACCTAAAAAACGTTCAGGCGCTAAAAAACTAGGTGTTCCTGCTTTGGAATCAGTTGAAAAAATTTCTGTAATACTTCCAAAATCAATGATTTTAAACTCCAGATTCTCATCATCATTTTTTGCAATCATGATATTTGGTGGTTTAATATCACCGTGAAGTAGATCATACTTGAGTAAGAACTGTGACATCTTTAAAAGAGTTGCTGCAAGCTCTACGCTGTCATCAATTGTGAGTTGTTTATGCGTGAGGTAGTGGTCAAGGTCTTCACCTTTAAAGAGCTGCATAACATAGTAACGCATCGTACGTGTTTTTGGAATGACTGCTTTTGGAAAGAAGTCAGCTTTTAGCCGTTTTGCATTCCATGCCTCTTTTACAAAAAGGTCCAGTATTGATTCATCATCTATCGCTTCATAGGGTGCAAACTTGAGTACATAATCTTTTGTTTTTTTATGGACAAGCCATGTACGCTCATTTTGAATGAGTGGTTTGATAAGCTCATAACCATCAATAACTTGTCCTTTTTTCAATGTTTGGGGAATTGCAAGTTTTTGACGTCTGAGTGTTGCATATTCATCAGCTTTGAGAATCTCAATGACAACAGCTGTTGTGTCATCAGGAAGATTGTCTTTTTCTTTTGTACTTGCTTTTTTTACAAGTGTGTGTGCATTTCCGAGTTTGATGTTTTTTGTGAGTTCTTTTTCATCCAAAACATTATAGAGACCGTCACTGCAGAGGAGGATCTTGTCATCTTTTTGGACAATGTTCTCAAAATAGTAAGGTTCTACTTCAGGTACTATTCCTATAGCCTGCGTGAGGACATTTTCATAGCCTTCTTCATCCATCGCATGGTCATATGAGAGTTGGTTGAGTTTGTTATCTCGATAAAGATAGACTCTGCTATCTCCAACATTTGCACCATAGAGGCGATTGCCCTGGATAACAACGATAGTTAAGGTGGTGACTAGTTCAGGAGATTCATAATTTACTTGAGACTCTTGATAAAGGATAGCGTTTATAGACTCTATAAAGGATTTGATTGATTTTTCTATCTCCCAGGATTTTGGACGGATTTTAAAGTTGTTCATGAGGTGCTGTGTTGTACGTTTCGCAGCAGCAGCACCTTCGAGTGCACTGCCAACACCATCACAAACAATGGCAACTGTCAAGTCACCAATAGTTTTGACATCATAAAAATCATCTCCAGTAAGCTCTTTACGTTTAGCAAGTGAAAAACCGGAAAATTTAAGAGTATTTGATGTCATGTAATGTGTCCTTTTTAAATTCTACCACCCGCTGCAACACCCCAAGTTGTTCTCCATCTTGTTTTTACAAGTGAGATACCGATGATAGCTACTAAAACAATTCCTGCAAATATCATAAAACCGGCACTATACCCATCAAATGCAGCTTTTGACCAACCAAGTGTTTTGACAAGGATTGTACCACCGATACCACCAGCAGCACCAATAAGTCCTGTCATTATACCAATATCTTTACCAAATCTCTGAGGTACAAGTTGAAAAACTGCACCATTTGCCATGCCAAGTGACGCCATGATGAAAAACAGTACGGCAATCGCTACCCAAAAAGGAAGAGCAACAAGGGAATTGACAAGTGCTAAAACAGATACTACACCAAAGAAGATATAGAGTGATTTTACACCACCCATTTTATCAGCAACAGCACCACCGACAGGACGTAAAACAGCTCCTGCAAAGATTGTCAGTGCTCCAAAGTATCCCGCAATGACTTTTACGTTTGGTTCCTTGAAAACATCTAGTCCAAAAGCAGACATATCTACCTGATAGGTATTCATCAAGTAAACTTTCATATAGTTGGCAAAACCGACAAATCCACCAAAACTAACTGCATAAAAAAGTCCAAACCACCATGTGTCTTTATCACGTAGAAGTTTTAGATAATCAGCTACTTTCTTAGGACGTGCTACATAGACTTCTTTAGGAGCATCTTTTGCCATAAAAAGGTATGTAACAAAGATAAGAGTAGAGAGAAGACCACCTACTAAAAATACTGCCTGCCATCCCCAAATCTCTGCAATTTTTGGTGCAAAAAGAAAGTCGATTACGACTCCGATGTTCCCAGCCCCTGCAATTCCAAGAACAACACCTTGGAGTTTCGGCGGATACCACTGACCAGCCTGTGGAAGGGCAACTGCAAATGAAGCCCCTGCAAAACCAAGACCAAGAGCCACAACTAAAAGTTCGTTATATGTGATAGATTCACCTCTGAAAAATGCGTAAAAAAGTACTGAGATAACAACACCCTGAGCCATAAGAGCTGTCTTTTTAGGTCCAAATTTATCAACACCGAATCCGAGTAAGATACGAAGCAGTGCACCTGCTAAGATTGGAATTGAAAGTAGTGTCGCTTTTTGTGATGGAGTCATTAAGAATCCACTGGCTGCATGTAATGATTCTGCTATTTCAGTTGAAAGTGGTCCGAGCATTGTCCAAACCATAAAACTAAAATCAAAATACAAAAAAGCTGCAAAAAGCGTTTTTGCGTCACCTTGTCCTTTAAGGGCTTTAAATCCTGCCATAAAAATCTCTCCTAGTTAATTGATGCTGCAATTATAATATATAAGAGCTCTTTTGCGTGTGTATGTATGGTTAAAAAATATACAGTTTGAAAATAGTGTATGATTAATAATTGCTCAATATATGCAAAACATATGTATATTTATTGATATATATCAAGGTTAATATTTAAGCGTTTTTATAAAATTCTACAAAATTTGAAGGAGAAAGAAGATGACGTTTACAAACTCGGCCCAATTACTTGCGTTTCACTGGGTTGCATACTCGATCTATGCGGCAATGATTATTTCTATTGTTGCATGGTTTGGATATAACCTGACAAGAAAAGATGCAAAATCGGTCTTTCGTATACCGTTTTACTGGTATATGGCATTTTTAGTTGCTGGTGGTGTAGGACACCATATCTTTACATACAACACAATTCCATGGGTATCTGAAGATATAGACAGACATAACATCAAACCTGATGCAGTATACAATATAGAGGTAAAAAACCATAAATGGAAGCTTCCAACGAAACAGATAGTGATTCAGTGTGAGGAAAGAGTTCTTTTTAATGTTAAAAGTCATGATTTGACATATGGATTTGGACTTTTTCGTCAGGATGGTTCTATGGTAATGCAGATGCAGGTAAATCCGGGAACACCGAATGATATTCTTTGGACATTCAATCATAATGGTGTCTTTAATATGACTTCAACAGAGTATTCCGGTCCGCATCAATACAGTGAAGATGGAGAGGATTTGATGGAAGTGAAAAACTTTGTAAAAGTAACAGGCTGTAAAGAGGGAGGATTGAAAAAATGAGTTTTACAAAAAACCTTATAGAAGGTACGAATTTTGATCACAAAAGTCTCAATGCTTTACAAAAAGTGACGCTTCGATCAGTTGTGATGAGCTTTTTGTTTTATGGGCTTGTTGCTTTAGAGGGTATGATAATGAGGATGGTTGAGGTTGGACGGGTTCCTGGTAATCCTGTTCCTGAACAGTTCTTTCATCCTGATCATTTCTTCTCAATTATGACAGTACACCCAATCGTTGGGATCTTTGGTTCGACATATCAACTTGTGTTTGGTGCTTTTTTATTTTTGGTACCTTATCTTACTAAAAAACCGCTCTACAGTGTAAAACTTGCAAACTGGACATGGTTACTAATTACACTTGGGACTGCGCTTGCCTGGATGGCTGCATTTGTATGGCAATATGCACCGCTTTATACGCTTTACTGGCCGCTTCCGGCAGATACTTCGCAGTTTAGTGCCATTGGTGGGGTTGTCTTTATCATTGGTGTGGCACTCATTATGTTTGGTACATTTGGATTTATCTATAATATCTATGCAACGATCTTTGCCCGCGTAGGTGTACATAAAGATAAAACAATGAAAGAGTTACTAATCTCTGGTTTTGGTATTGACGGACTGTTAAATTTGATGAATAAGCTCAGAGGCAAGCCACCATATACAAAAGAGCCCGCACTTGCACTTCCTGTTGTGGCTATCTTTCGTGGTACGGTTGATACATTCTTAGATGCTGTGGTTATTTTAGGTGCAGGTATCTTGGTCCTTGTCTTTTTACTCGCAGATCTTAGTGGAGCTTCATGGGATGTCTCGGCAATTGATGCCCTGCTTTATAAGAACTTTTTTTGGTGGGGGCTTGATCTTGTTGCTGATGGGCTTGTACTTATCTATGTTGCAGGTTCATGGTATCTTTTAGCTACACTTATCACCGGGCAAAAGCTCTTTATGGAAAATGTTGCGCGTGCGGCACTGATGCTTGAACTTCTTGTCTCTTGGATGGTTTGGTCGCATCACCTTCTTGGTGACCAAGGTCAACCTGAAATGATGAAATTGATTTCCGGTGAGATGGTAACGGCATTTGAACTGCTCACGCAGGGACTTGCGCTTTTCATTACGCTTGTAACACTCTGGAAGGCACGTCCACTGAAAATGACAATGGAGTTAAAGTATCTTCTTGGCGGACTCATTGGGTTTGGTCTGGCTGTACCTGCTGCTATCATTCAAGCAGATATGGGGATGAACAGAGTACTGCATAATACACAGTGGATTATTGGAGCGCATGTGCATATTGCACTGATTGTTGGTCTTTATATGACACTCTATTCTGCTGTTTATGTACTGTGGCCGATTGTGACAAACAACACAAAGCTCTACTCGCATAAGCTCTCGAATACACACTACTGGTTACACCTCATAGGTGGTATCGGGATGGGTGCATTTATGGGTATGGCCGGACTAGACGGAATGCTTCGTCGTCACCTCTATGTTGACGGACAGTTCAATCCAGACATGATATTTGCGGCTATTTGTGGAAGTATGCTATTAATTGCATGGTTTGTATTCTTATATAACATTGTTATGAGTGTTGGTATCAAAGGGTTAATCGGAATCTTTTTACCTGCAGAAGATAAAACTGCTTCTTATGGTATAGAAGATGAGATAGAACCAGCAGATGACCCTGCATTTGCAAATTAGAAAAAAAGAGTCTGGAAATACTCCAGACTCAAAACAAGGAAATCAAAGTTGATAAACTTACAACGAGTTGCTAAAGAGATAAAAACAGTAGGTCTTTATGATTTGGTACTGCAAGATGTTCAGCGATTCTGGAAGAAAAATCGTGTCAGTGAAGATGAGATACATGAGGCGATGCAAAAGCGTCCTGAAATCTTAAATGATTATATGCAGACAACTGTTGAGTATAATCTGAGCAATATTCATATAAGAGACATTAAGACAGATGATTTAAAAGATGAGTGCAAGTCCAAAGCAAAGCAGGTGAATGAAAATTTAGCTTCGTTGCGTGAGCTTGAAAAATATACACTTGATTTTGAACAGAGTGCTACACTTGTCATCATCTTTTCAATCGAATTTTTTGTTCTTTTCTCTGTGCAGTATTTCATAGTGCTTCTCAACCTAAAAGATTGGCAGTGGTGGATTTATGGTCTTTTTGCTTCTTCTGTAGCACTAGCGTATTGGTATGGGAAGAAGCAGAGCAGACTTTATGCAACAAATAAAAAGATATATGATGAAAAATATTTGCAAACCAAAGCATTACTGGAGGATTTGCAAGAGCAAGGGTGCATCAAAAAAGAGGACTTGATGATAGAAGAGTGTGATGAACATGTCTAAGAAGATAAAGTTAGCATATACCTGGGATAAAGAGACTTTCTTACAGGCAAGCAAAGCCATTTATGACTTTAATATGAAACACTCTCCAAAGAGATTTTTAGGGTGGTTTTTTATAGCACTTACACAGTTCGGTGTTGTTGGAGCACTCAAAAAAGATGTTTATGGACTGTTGATTATCTCAACTTTGCTTGTGATTTACTGGTACGCTTTGCGTTGGCCACTGCGTAAAAATATGCTGCTTCGTGGATTTATGGCTTCTGATATAAAAAATCATAAGTTTAGCATTGAGATAGATGAGAATAACTTGAAAATTGATGGAAGTTTTATAGAGTGGCGAGAGATTTTAGAAGTTATCTCTTTATGTGATGGTTATCTACTATATAAAGGGGACTCCTTTCTCTTTTTTCCAAAAAGTACATTTAAATCTACAGAAGATAGAGAAAAGTTTATTGTACTGGTAAAGAAAAAAGAGATATTTTATAAAAAGGAGTGTTAATGGCATATCTGTTTATGGGAATAATTGTCCTTTTTTTAGCTGGAATCATTATTGTTGGTATGACAATGGACAAAGAAGACTTAGCGGAATAAAATAGCATTTGCTTATTTTTTATCCACTGTTTTAGAGTGAGGAGTCTTATATCTGTGTATAATATGCCTAATATTAAACCCAAATTATGTAATAGAGATTTCTAAAATTTGGGTTAAAGCAAACAGAGGCAAGAGATGAGCAAGACACCCTTAGAGAGTTTTATAGATCACAAAGCAGATACAGGAATGCAGTGTGGTTCATACTCCATTGATGTTCCACCGCTTAAAGAAGGAGAACAGTACCGTTTTCACTTTGATGCAGTGAAGTGTGTTGGTTGTCGCTGTTGTGAAGTTGCCTGTAACGAACAAAATAACAATCCTGCAGATATAAAATGGCGTCGTGTCGGTGAGATGGAAGGTGGGGACTTTCCGGTTTTTACTCAGATGCTCAACTCCATGTCCTGTAATCATTGTATAGACCCGGAGTGTATGAAAGGGTGTCCTACAAACTCATATATCAAACTTGATAACGGAATTGTTTTTCATGATGATGATGTCTGTATAGGGTGTCAGTACTGTACATGGAACTGTCCCTATCAGGTACCTGTTTTTCATGAAGAGAGAAATATCGTCACCAAGTGTCATATGTGTCATGAGAGGCTTGATGAGGGGCAGAGTCCTGCATGTGTTCAAGCCTGTCCTGCAGGGGCTATAGAGATAGAAGTGGTCAATGTTGAAGAGTGGTTAAATCGTGACATAGATGAAGAGGCAAATATGCCGTTTTTACCGGATGCCCGCATCACAAACTCAACAACTCGCTACACACTTCCTGATAACCTACCTGAAAATATGAAAGAGATGGATGAGCATATATTAAAACCTGCTCATAAAGAGATACCGCTTGTCTTTATGACAGTGCTTACACAGATATCTTTAGGTGGTTTCTTTGCCCTCTTTTTGGGTGATGTGATGAGCCTTTTTGGATTTGAGAGTACAAACTGGATCATGGCTCTGCTGGTTATGCTTCCGGCTGCCATTGGTCTACCACTCTCTGCACTGCACCTTGGTCGTCCGTTTTTGGCTCTTACTGCGATGAAGAACATCAAAACTTCTTGGCTCTCACGTGAGGCATTGGCTCTTGGCGTCTTTACTGGGTTGATGTCTGGTGTTGTGGCACTTTATTTCTTTGATGTTTCACAGTTCTTAAGACTCTTGATAGAAGCTCTTACACTTGCTGTAGGCGTGTATGGAATCTATGCACAGAGTATGATTTACCGTATAAAAGCGCGTCCGTCATGGAATCGTATAACGACGAACTATAAGTTTTTCGGAGTAGCTTATATCGGTGCATTTTTACTTGCATTTATCAGTAGTTTATCGAGTGTGCAAGAGGCAATTATTCCACTTACAACGATGGGAATGCTTGGTGCACTTGCACAGCTCTTCTTCTCTTATGAAGATATACGTACACTAGATGCCAAAGAGAATGCGTACCAACTGCAACGTACAAAGCGACTACTTAATGAAAATTTTTCGAATGTGAAGAAGATACGTTTTGTAACACTTCTATTAGGAGGTGTGCTGCTCCCACTTTTAGCACTTGTTTTTGTCAGTGGTGCATCTATGATGATGGCCTCTGTGATTTTAGGGCTAACGCTACTTGTGAGTTTTGCAAGTGAGATAGCGGACAGATTTCTTTTTTATACGACAGTTGTACCACTTGGTATGGCTGGTGGATTTTTCGTAGGAAAGCAGAGATAAGTTCTAGAGTCTGCTTTTTTTAGAGATAAGTGCTTTGACAAGGGCACTTTTGATGGAGTTGTAAGCTTCTTCATTTTGTTTGAGGATTTTTTTCTCACGCTGGAGTTTTCTACTTAGTGTGTCAAGCTCTTTTTGCAGGGCTACATACTCAGAGAGTCCTTTTTGTTTTACAACTTTTTGCAGTATCTCTTCTTTTTTCTCTTTAATCTGTTTGAGTTTTTCTTGTTCTTTTAGAATCTCCTCTCTTACTACTTTTTTCTTCTCATCATCTTTTGTGATGTCGAGTTTGTCATTTAAAATATTTATGGAGCGGGTAGTATGTTCTATCTCGATCTCCAGACTTGCCTTTTCACTCTGTAACAGCTCATTGTTTTTAACAGGAGAGAGTCCGTTGACATAAAATTTTTGAACTCTTTTTTGAAAATCATTTTTCTCTTTTTTGAGTTCAATTATGGATGTTTTAGCCTTTGTATAGATCTTTACAATACTGAGCATTGAGGGAACTGTCCATCGAAGGCCATTGTCTGCTTCGATGTGAGGGACTTTATATTTGACACCTTTTACAACCAAAATATCTTGAGAGTAGTAGTTGAGAAAATCCATCATATAACGATTGGAGATAGCGATCTCATCTAAGATGAGTTCAGAGATAAAAGAGAAGACCTCTTTAAAGTGGATACGAAAAATATAACCGGCAAAACCGAGAAAAAATTCATCTTCATCATCATAGATTTTGGCAAGTTTCTCTAGGGTGATTGCATGGATGTACGAGAAAACATTTCTCTCAAACTCATCATTGGAAATTTTTTTGACGATAAAATATTTATGAACAAACTCTTTGGCAACTTCGAAGAAGAAGGTTTTGTTCTCTTCTTCTTCGAAAAATTCATCATAAAAAGATTGCAGCTCCTCTTCTTTGATACCGTTATAGCGATTTTTGACTGTGTTTTTATCTTTTTCTGCGACCTGTTTCCGGACTGTTTCATCAATGATTTTGATAAAAAGATTACCTTTCTTACTGATAACGACAGCATTTTGTGTCAGCTCAAATGCGGCGCGGATATATGCTTTTATAAGATCTTTTTGTGCATCTTCTGTAATGGGAATATTTTTAAATAAGAAATCAGTTATGCGAGATACCAGAGTACTTTTGAGTAAAATCTGGTTCTCTTTGCCTTTATAATCATAAAGTATTTCATCTTCATAATTTTCAATTATCTCTACTAAAGCATCTAAAATCTGTTCATCTATATCTATTTGTCTGTGCATAAGATTATTTTATCGAAAAATTTATTTTTATTGCTTAATTTTTGAACTCTTTTGTAGAGAGGCATCTTCTATTTTATGATATTATTGAGTAATAATTTGATAAAGAGTATTTCATGATAAGCAAGATAAAAGATTTTTTAGGTTTTGACATAAAAGAGGATAAGTTTAAACTCTCCAGTGATGAAGTTTTCGGTATGATCGCTGATGAACGAAAACCTGATAAATGGGTTTTTTCTACTTGTGGATACTGTGGAGTAGGATGTGGACTCTACATTGGCGTCAAAGATGGTAAAGCGGTCTATACAAAAGGAAATCCCAAACACTTTGTCAATCAGGGAACACTCTGTCCAAAGGGTCTCTCAGAACATCAAATGATAAACTCTCCACACAGAATAGCAACGCCACTTATCAGAAAAAACGGTACGTTGCAAAGTGCAACTTGGGATGAAGCATTCAGTAAAGTAAGTTCTGAGTTCAAACGCATTCAAAAAACCTATGGAAACAAAGCTGTTGCAGTTATTGGAACAGGACAATTTTTAACAGAGGAGTTTTATACACTTGGAAAGTTTGTACAACTAGGTCTTCGTACAAATAATTATGACGGTAACACAACACTTTGTATGGCCTCAGCTGTTATGGGTTATAAACAATCACTTGGAAGTGACGGACCTGTAGGGAGTTATGAGGATTTTGAAAAAGCAGATACTATCTTTTTAATCGGTGCAAATATCGCAGATAACCATCCAATTTTGACTTTGCATATCAACAAAAATAAGCGTGAGAAGAAAAAAGTCATCGTCATTGATCCACGTGCTTCAAAAACTTCACAGATGGCAGATGTTTATGTTCCAATCAAGCCGCGTACAGATTTGGCCCTATTTAATGGTCTTGCTTACATCATCTTAGAGCAAGGCTGGGAGAATGAAGGCTATATCAAAGCAAATACGACAGGTATCAAAGAGCTTCGTAAGCATCTTCAGGATTACCCACCACAAGAGGTAGCAAATATTACTGGCATCGATGTAAAGACTCTTTATGAGCTTGCACGTGAGTTTGTCTCTCAAGAGAGAGTACTAAGTGCTTGGACCATGGGAGTCAATCAATCCTTTATGGGAACTGATACTGTAAGTGCCATCATCAATCTGCATCTCTTAACAGGGCATATCGGTCGTGAAGGTGCCGGACCATTTTCCATCACAGGACAGTGTAATGCGATGGGTACACGTGAGACAGGTTTTACATCTTCTTTGCCGGGCTATAGAAACTACGGTGATGAAAAAGCACTCAAAGAATATGCAAGCATTGTGAATGTTCCAGAAGAGATCATCCCACGTGAGCGTGGGTATAAATATGCTGAGATTATCGATGCGATAGACAGAGGTGAGATAAAAGCACTTTGGATTACAGCAACCAATCCGCTTGTGAGCTTTGTAAATCAGGAAAAACTGCGTAAAACTTTGGCAAAACTTGATATTTTAGTCGTTCAGGATGCATTTTTAGGTGATACTGCACAGATTGCAGATGTAGTATTTGCAGCAGCAACATGGGGTGAAAAAGAGGGAGTCTATACAAACTCGGAGCGTCGTTGTAACAAAGCCAACAAGGCAGTAGAGCCGTATGGTGAGAGTAAGAGTGACTTTGATATCATTCTAGAGTTCTCAAAATATTTCGAAGGTGTCAATGAGATGCTCTTTAATGGTTGGAGTGAGCCACGTGATGCTTTTGAAGAGTGGAGAAAGGTCTCAAAAGGACAGCTGTGTGATTATAGTGGTATCACTTATGAGTTACTAGAAGAGCATGGCGGGATTCAGTGGCCGTGTAATGAGCAGTTTCCACTTGGATCAAAACGTCTCTATACGAAAGATATACCATTTAGAACGCCGGACCAAAAAGCAAAACTGCTTCCTTTAGAGTGGCATCCGATGGCAGAGCCGGTAAGTCCTGAGTTTCCAGTGATACTCAATACCGGTCGTACAGTTGAGCAGTGGCATACACGCACAAAAACGAGAGCAATTGATATCTTGGATAACCTAGCACCAGAAGCATGGGTAGATATAAGCCCAAATGATGCGAAAAAACTCAAGGTAAAATCAGGTGATAGAATGAGTCTCAGTTCTCCTCGTGGTCGTGTGGATGATGTAGTAGTGCGTGTGACAGGAAGTGTAAGACCGGGAACGGTTTTTGTACCGTTTCACTTTAACGAACAGCTTGTCAATGCCCTTACAAATGAGAGCTTCTGTCCAAAGTCCGGTGAGCCAAACTTTAAACAGACTGCCATTCAACTTCACTCTAAAGCAGTGCCAGAGGGACTAACACTTGAAGAACAAGAGGTGAGCGGAGCGATAGCACATCATAAAGTTGTTTATGAGGGTGTGGCGCATAAGGTTAGAGAGAAGGAAGAAGAGGCTTATTAAGGATTGACTCTAGCCAATAAATGACCGCTAGTGTATTTATTGGCTATGAAGTCTTATTAGATAAAAAAGAATTGATATATAATATTTGCAATTACAGAACATATAATAGAAATAGCAATTAGTGTTAATGAAAAATATTCTAGTTTATTTTTGCTATCAATAAAATTTTGTAATTCTTTTTCTGCTCTTTTAGTAATTAGTATAAAACTGCTTGTTTCGTAATATCTTATAATTTGCCTTGTATATATTGCGATTCCTAATATTGAACCAATAATAAGAAAAATAATACTACTCTTTTTATTTATTAAACTAGGTGTGTTATCTTTTTGTGTTTTTAAAAAATTAGCTAATTCATTATTGATTTTTTGTGAACTAAAATTATTTAAGCTTAAATTGCTATCAACATTATTATTAACTAAATATGATGCTAACAATGCTTCTTGTGCCTTATCTTCTTTAATTCCAATATTAATAATTTTAGATATAGATTTTCCTCGAATATCTCTTTTAGATTCAAGGCTCTCTATTAAGAATAAACTATAAATAGTTGTCATTAATAGTAGTAATGTCAAAAAAGTATTTTTGTTCATTGTTTGTCTTATTTTTTTTGCAATTGTTAATTTTTTTGGTGGATCAATAATTAATGTTTTTATATGACGCCCATTCAACCAATAAATGCAATTTCCACCTCTTAA
>NZ_SDID01000031.1 GCF_009192995.1 Sulfurimonas indica
GCAAAAGCTATCATGGAAGGTGGTAAAGGTGCTGCTGAATTCATGAAGCAGGCTTTATCTGGTGCTGGGGCTTTGGCTTTTGCGCAATCTATGGGGAAAACGGGGAGTGATATAGCCAGTGTCGATAAATACAACTCTCCTGAGCAGTATGCAGCCGCACAAGCACAAAAAGCAAGTGCTATGGCTACTGTTGACAAGACACGCTTTGAGAAAAGCAATGATAGAGAAATTACGCAAAAAAAGCTTGATGCTATGCGTGAAGGTGCTAACGATAAGGATTTATTTGATGCACAGGCAATAAAAGCAGGTATTGCGACAAGAGGCAAAAATGGCTTAATTGCAACAACAGGACAAAAATTCACTGATGGACTTTCAGCCTTAGGTGCAGGAGATATGGCAACAACTTCACAGCTTATTGTTGGTGGAGAAAGAATGAATGTTGATACAGATTTAGACGGAAATGCTTTTGTGAATAGAGACTCCAGTGAGAATGTTAAAAGAGGGAGGGATTCTAAGTATGGAATAACCGGTTATGCAGAACACGCATTGGGTGCTATTGGAGAAGGCTTAATGTTTGGGCTTACTGGTACTGGGATAGCAGAAGGACTTGCTAGAAAGGCTGGTATGAAGGATGGGATTATTAAACCGGCTATCAATAAGGCTTTTACATCAATGGGTAGAGAACCTATCTTTGATGTTGAGAAGTCCAGCAATAATCAAAGCACCAATATAGATAACAGCCAATCCACCGACAGCTCCAAGAGCAAGCAAAATAATAGTGTTCATAAGAACTCCTTTGAAGGTAAAAAATTCAATGAAGGAGGCGGAAGAACTTCTGCCTACCAAGATTATTTAGATAGTATAGCAAAAGATGGCGAAAGTAGCAAGTTGCTAGAAGGTTTAAAATATGCCGGAAAAGGCTTAATCGCTGCTGATGCTGGATTCTCCGCTTATAACTCATATGAACAATATCAACAAGGGAATATAAAACAAAGCATTCTAAGTGGAGCACAATCAGCCACAGCTGCTGCATTCTTAGCAGCGCCAAATCCTGTAACTGGTGCTGCTTATGCTTTTACATCGGCAACCAATATGGTAGTTGATACAACAGATTATTTAAGCCAAAACGGAAATACCACATATTCAGGCAATAATCCTCTTGGAGCAGGTGTTGATCCATATACAAACAATGGATTTGGTTCCGGCAGTAGTAGTTTCAACCCTGCCCCACTAGGACAAGCCCTAACCCAACAAATAACACAAAGTGCAGCAGTAAACACTCAAGCACTTGCAACAAACCCTGCAAACACAGTCATTCAAACCGTAGGCGGTCAAAAAGCAATCACAACAAACGGTGGCAGGCTTACTATTGGCGGCGTTGGAACACAAGTACCTG
>NZ_SDID01000032.1 GCF_009192995.1 Sulfurimonas indica
AAGCGATTTAAGTGGATATGGAATGAATGGCATAGGTGCAAATACAATGCAAGGGCTTTTGCAAAATCTTGGAGGCAATGCATCAATACTTGAGCAAGGTACTTCATTAGAACAACTACAAGCTCTTCATGGAGGTGGTGATGTATCTGGTGGAAATGATCAGATTGAAGAGATGATGAAAACCAACAGGATTAACAATATGAGTGATCAAGTTGAGGAAGTAATAGATATTGTAGAAGATTTAAGAGGAGATGATTAGGATGAAAAATATTCAAGCTGTTTCAGGGAGACAAGGGAGCAAAACTCCCCCGACTATGTCAATTCAACATAGGTGCGAAAATGCACATAAGCAGTATTGTGAACACAAGCTTATTCATAACATCTCCCTTAATTGGTATCTTGGAGGGCAAAAAAAAAGGTTAAGGCTCATGACTTCCTTAACCTTTGTAAAGCTTTTTACCGCTCCGTTGATACCAATAAGATTGTGTTCACAGATGCAATTATATCATAAAATGGAAAAAATATATAAACTGCTAAATCGGGCATCAGCAAAAGGTATCAGACATCATTCCTTGAGTGATACAGCAAGAGTTTTAGGGAGACAAGGGAGTAAAACTCCCCTGACTATGTTAATTCAACATAGGTGCAAAAATGCACATAAGCGCAATTGTGAAGATCAGCTTATTCATAACGTCTCCCTTGATTTGATCTTGGAGGGCAAAAAAAAAGGTCGCAATGGGGATCAATCCATCGCAACCTTAGATTTGCCGCTCCATAAATCAAATCAAGCGATCTTCACAAGCGTAATTATATCACAAAAGAAAAAGGATGTAAATTACTAAGTTAAAAATTGAAAGGAGTTATTTAATTTTTTAAGTATTTAGCCTTTGCTAAGTATTTAAAAAATCAAATAGTGTTTATTTGGTTTTGTTCTTTGAATTATTATTATGAAAAAAATATCTAACCATTGTTTAAATACATAGTAATGAGTAGGCATTGTTTAGACTTAGGATTAACATTGTTTAAATACATAGTAATGAGTAAGCATTGTTTAACCATTGTTTAGACTTAGTTTTGGCATTGTTTAAATATTTACCAATATCTAACCATTGTTTAAATACATAGTATTGAGTAGACATTGTTTTGGCATTGTTTAGACTGTATTTAAACAATGGTTTGGCTTAGTTTAAATATCTTTTTCATAATAATAATTCAAAGAACAAAACCAAATAAACACTACTTGATTCAAACACAATATCTATAAGGAGTATTACATTGAGATATACAGATGCAATTAATATAGAACAAACACTTTTATCATCGCTTGTCTCCAATAAAGAGCTAATAGAAGATTGCTCTGAATTGGAAAGTTTAGATTTTATCCCTATCGCTCATCAAGAAATCTTTAAACTAATACGAAAAATGCATCAAAACAATTTACCAATGGATGAAGATGTAATCATAAAAGAGCTAAAAGGAAAGTATGAAGATGAACTCCTTGTAGTCCTCTCAAAAAACCCTGCAAGTAATATAGAATATTATGTTGCACAGGTTAAAGAATACAAAGAAAAGAGGGAGCTCAAAAGACTGCTTGTTGAACTTGAAGAAGATTTGCAAGATGAAATACTTGATTTTGCTCAAATGAAACTAAAATTGCAAAATGCCTTTAGTGGCAAAAACTACAACTCCAAACGCCTTACTCCTACATCCTCAAAAGATATAGAAGCAAAAGCACCAGAGTTTTATTTAGAAGATAGCTGTCCTATACAAAAGTACGAAACAACTCTTTTTACATCATCCGGAGGTGTAGGAAAAAGTTTTACGCTCTTAAAACTCCTTTTAGAATTACAAAACAGCAATGTCAATTGTTTGGGATGGTTCAGTGAGGATAGTGCAAGCAACACAAAATATAGAATGGAAATACTAAAAGAGAAAAATAAGCATTTAAAAGATATAGAAATTGATATAATGGATAAAGCCTGTCGACCGCAGCCTTTTCTTCAAATTGGTAAAAACAGACAGCTAGAAGTTGCACAATTTTTCTATGAATTTAAAATGATTGCAAAACCTTATGATGTAATTCTGTTGGATCCTCTTGACTCTTTTATTGCAATTGATGAGAATTCCAACACAGAAGCCAGATATTTAATGAACCTCCTTAGCGAATGGCTTGAAGAAGAGAGAAAAACACTACTAATTATACATCATCACAACAAAGAAGGCGGTGCCAGAGGCGCAACTGCTTTTATTAATGCAGTTCGCATACATTATGAAGTTATTTCAGATAAAAAACAACCACAAAGCAGATTCATACAAACAAAGAAAGCAAATCACATACAAGATAAAAAAATGTATGAAATTGAAATGTTTCAACAAGAAAGCGAACCATTAAAAGCTGATGCTAGCACTGCACAAAAGAGTGACTTTGTGGCTATATCTAGTGATGGCACCGAAGTTAATTTAGATGATATAGAAGGCGCGAATGATTACATACTGCTTGATGATGAGATTGAGGTCACAAAAGAAGATGAAGCTATGTTTAAAGCACTTGAAGAGAGGTTTGGAATACATGTTGTCGAATAATACAAAAATAAATGAAAGTAACGAGGTTGAAATTATCAAATGTGAGAATCCGGAAGGTCACTTTGTGCAGTATCTTGAAAAGGATGAGTTTCTTAAAGCAATTAGCAAAGTAAATTTAACGACAAGTTCATTGCTTGAAAACTCTTTGCCTCTTTTTCTCCCATTAAAGAGAATAGAGTTAAGCAATATCTACAAAAAGTTCGTTAAAAATAATCAGATTTTAGAGATTAAAACTGATCTATTTGACAAAGTGGAGGTTCGTGGTCGCTTATTAGGGCAAAGACACAAGGATATTCTTGAAGTGTTACTGAATTATCCGAAAAACTTTTCAAGGCGTGAGCATAGTTTTCATGTAATTTTAACGGCTTATGATCTTAAGCGAAAGCTTCACAAGCAAAAAGATAAAAATCAAATAATCCAACAACTAAAAGAGCTATCGGAGTTTAGATTAAATGTCTATTCTACCAATGGAAGTGAACAGAAAATAGACTACAACTTCGGTTTTATTGATAGTGTATCCATTATAGATGAAAATCGCATAAAGGTTCGTTTTACACAGGAATACACCTACTTCTTAGCAGGAACTAAAGCACTGCAGCATAGAGACTATATAGATGATATTGTCAAAATTGACAGACTCTCTAGCAAATGGAGTAAAGAATTAGATTTAAAATCTCATAAAATTAACCCTGATTTTATAAAAGCTGTCGTTCGATTTATGATTAATAATGATGGTAAAAACAGTCAGATCAGAATTGATAATTTAATAGAAAAACTTAATCTAAAAGAGATGCTCAGCGAAAGCCAATTAAGTAATTATATAACCGATTTAAAGAGAGAAAATGTTCAGGAATATCTTCGTGAAAAATTTGGAATAAGCCTTACAAATAATGAACAAACACTTACATTTTCCTCACTGAAAGATAAGAAAAAATACCTAGTTAACGGAGATAAAGATGTTTAAGAAAAGTGCCGTTTTTCAATATAGTAGGGGCTATAAAAGTCTATCGAGGGGCTATAAAAGTCTATTTTTTATAATTAAAACCCCTAAAAATAGTCAATTTGATTTTCTTAAGTTTCCTGATAAAAATACTGTAAAAATTAGCAGGGGCTATAAAAGTCTATCGAGGGGCTATAAAAGTCTATCGAGGGGCTATAAAAGTCTACAAAAGGGCTATAAAAGTTCACCAAGGGGCTATAAAAGTCTATTTGGCAATTTTATAGAAATAGGGGCTATAAAAGTCTATTCAGGAAACTTTAAGGGCTATAAAAGTCTATCGAGGGGCTATAAAAGTCTAATTAAAAATGTGAAGAGGGGCTATAAAAGTCTATCGAGGGGCTATAAAAGTCTATCGAGGGGCTATAAAAGTCTACAAAAGGGCTATAAAAGTCTAAAAAACACCCCTTCCTATACTACTCTTATACATAGTTTATACGCTATGTATAAGAGTAGTGTTAATAAAAATCAAATTTGGAAAGCAGTATGAACAAAATACTTTTAATAACATCGTTAATTTTTACATCTTATCTTTTTGCAAACAGTCACAATATTTCCAATGCAATGATACTGGCTAAAAAAGAGAACAAACCAATATTTTATATTGTGGCTAGTTCAGGATGTCCTCATTGCCATAAATATATTTCCGGTGCAGTTACGCAAAATATTAAAAAATTAAAAAAAGACTACATTCTTGCTACTTGCGATATTGGCAAAGGAGAACACGTCTACCCTACTCTTCCTTTTTCCGGAACAGTACCGACAACTTATTTTTTATTGCCTAATGCAAAATTAGCGACTGAACCAATTGTCGGAGAAGTTGACAAAGACTCATTAGCTGAAATGCTTCGTCAATTTTCAGATTACTATGCAAATAAATATCAAACTAAAAGGATTCAAAAATGAAAGCAGCATTGAAAAAAGCAACAGGAAAAGTGATAGATTTAACAAAAGAGTTCTTTTACCCAGAAGATTTGATGACAGATGTTGATAGTTTCAATCAAGAACAAATTAGCGCACTCAGTGACAAGAGAACCATCAGCAGACTTCTGTTTTATCGCAGCTATGTTGAAGAGACAGAAGATAATATCGGATATTATATTCAAGCAGACGGAAGAGTAGGCATTGTTTTTAGACTCTATCCACCACCATATCTTACAACTGACACAGAAAAAGATATTATCAACATGATCAACAGTGTTGTCCTTGATGATACCATTGTGAATTTTTCAACATATGCTTCTAAAGACGTACACAAGGTGCTTGATGAATTTGCAGAGATGCGAGCCAATTCGACACCAAATGTAAAAAATCCAGATGTTCTCAAAGAATACACAGCTGATTTAATGGAAAAATTTCAAAGCTGGACGACATCATCTATTGCAGGCAATGAGTCAGATATGCGCGTGAGAAACTTTGTACATACTCTTTCTGTTTTATTCCCATATGATACAGATGAATTTGTCATCAATCAACAGTACAACCAGCTCCTAGGTATGTTTAAAAGCTATCAAATAAGACCCTTTAAGCCCGATGAGTTTGTTCCTTATGTCAGAGAGATCATAAACCCTTCTCTGGATAAATACCCGCTCAGCAATGACTCAATAACTACGCTGAATAAGCAAATGACAAAAGACTCTTTTATTCGATTAAATGATAAAACCAAACTCTTGGAAATGCCGGACAACTGGAAAGCAAGAGTTTTAACAACTGATAAATACCCAAGAGAAGTCGATATATTCACCTTTCAAAATGTTTTTTTTAGTGTTATGGGAGACGATTTTCAATTAAATCTTCCTAATCCTTTTTTGCTTTCTTTGACAATAAGATTTAAAAATGTTGAACAGCAGAAAAAAGCCATCTTGAAAAAAGCACGCTGGAATCTTGGGCAACTTTCAGGGATGCCCCCTATGGTTTACAAAAAGAAACCTCAGATTAAAGAAAGAAGAGACGAAAATGAGGAAGTTATCCAGTATATTGAGCAATTAGGCGAGACACCACTTGAATCATTTTTCTCTTTAACTCTCTTTGAAAAAGACATGAATAAAATGGACCAATATACTGCCTTAATCAAAAAAAGCTTTGAGCAAATTCCTGGCAGATGGATACTTAAAGAGGAGAAGTTTCCTCAGATTGCATATCAAACTTTTCTAATGAGTTTAGCATTGCAATATTCGGAGATTATTCATAAAAATATTGATAAATTTGATAAAAATTTTAAATCAAACAATGCTCAAATAACTCCTTTGATAGGTGATTTTACAGGTAACGGAATGCCTAATCATCTGTATGTCGGCAGAACAGGACAGTTGATTCCTTTGGATATTTACAACTCAGACAATTACAATATTGTCGTTATTGGTCCGATGGGTTCTGGTAAGTCTGTTTGGACAAATGATTTCCTTGCAAAAGCGGTTAATGCCGGATGGTTTGTAAGAATGATAGATTTTGGTAGAAGTTACATTAAATTTGCTCAAACAATCGGTGGTCAATTTGTGGAATTTTCTCCTGAAAGCAATATTTGTATGAACTTTTTTACAGAAATCAATACCAAAATAGAAATACGAGACGGAAAAGAAGTTACATTAATTGCTGATGATGAGATTGAAATGCTTGTGCCTATTGTTGGATTTATGGCCGGAATGAACCTCCAGGACATCTACAAAGACACAACAGCATCCGGTTCTGAAAAAATGAATATGACAGTTTTATCTGTATTGATAGCAAATGCAATTAATCATGCTTTTAGAATAAAAGGCCGTGATGCCGGTATGCGAGAAGTAAGAGAAGCGCTTATTGATTTTAAAGAAAAGGCACTTGAAAAAGGCGAACAAAATATTGTGGACCAGCTCGTGCAAATAATCGTCACACTTGAGCCATACAGTCTTGAAAATGGCCAATATTTTAAATATTTTAATGGGGCCAGTAATTTGAACTTTGATAATAATTTCTTTATTCTTGAACTTGATGATATTTCAACAAGTCCTATTATGCCGGTTGTAGCAATGCTTTATCTTCAAAAAACAGCAAGAGAAGCTTTTATAGGCTACCAAAAAGATAAAAGTGCCAGAAGAATAGTAGGAGTGGATGAGGCATGGAAAGTTCTGGACAATCCGTTGTTTGCGAAATTCTTAGAAGATTTTGCAAGAAGAATTAGAAAATATTTTGGAATACCAATGATTATCACTCAACAAGTTGATGAATTCTTTCAAAATCCACAGGCAGAAGCAATTTATAAAACAGCAGACTGGAAAATATTTTTGCCTCACTCGAAAGACGCTATTGATCAGGCAGTCGCAACCGGTAAAATTTCTTTGAGTGATTTTGATCTTTCTTTGTTTAAATCTTTAAAGTCCCGCTACCCGCATTATTCAGAGTTTTTTGTAAAACAAAAGAGATATGAATTTGTTGCGCTTTTAAAATTAACACCGTATGGTTACTGGCTTTCTACTTCCAATCCTAAAGACAGGGCCAAAACGGATGTTGTTATGAAGACATACGGACTTACTCTTCAGGATGCTATTATTTTTCAAGCCAAACAAATGGAAGGATATGCAGAAGAAGAGATTTTTGAATATTTGTCAAATCGCAATAAAAAAAGTTTAGACATAGATTGGGATAAATTTTTTAAAAAAGTGCTCAAAGACAACACAATAAAAACCAGGAAAGAGGCAATCATAAACTTAAATAAGAAATCAATAGAATTTTATGAAAACTTACCATCTTTAATGAATGGAAAAGTAGAATATTTTCCAAAAGATTTTATATACAAAGCAAAAGAGTTGAAGTATTTTTTTAAAATCAAGCAGCTATTTATTATGAATATTTTTCAAGAAGGGTATCTGGACGCTATTCCAAACTCAATCAATATTTCGTTGGATGGAATAAGAAATAAGAAATTTAATGTTTTTCTTTTTGAGTTTTTTAAAAAATTTAAAGAGCGAAAATTCTTTTTGGAAATGAAGCTTGATTATAGTGATGATGGGATACGGGAGGTTATTGAATTTGTTAAAAAAGTTCAAAAACTTGATGCTAATGTTGAAGTTGTTTTTGACAACATGAAGTTTGATAACATCAATTTGTCTTCACTTATAAACTTTAAGCCGGAGTATATCAAGATGACTATTGACGAATTAAGGGCTAATCAGGATAAAAAAGAGTTTATAGACATCATATTTATTCTTGAGGAGCATTTTAATATTAAGACAATTATCACATTTGTTGAAACTGAAGATGATTTGATGCTTGTAAAGAAAATTGGACTTTCTCATGTTCAAGGGTATTATATAGCTGACAATTTAAACCAATTAGTAATCTAAGGGGCACAATAATGAAGAAAATAAAAAACCTGTTTCCATATTTAAAAAACAAATTTCAATCTAATCAAAATGAAACAGACAACGCTTTGCTCGGTATGGCAAAAAAGATAAAAGTAAAATCTTCAAGTCTAAAAGACAGAGTTGAAAAGTATAAAAAATACCGAAAAGATTTAAAAACAGTTATTGCAGATATTAAAAAACTAGAAGAGGAATTTGACGACCATAAGGATTTAAAGGCTTTTAAAGCCCATAAAAAAGAATTAGAGTCTTATATTCTTGAAATTGAACAAACTTTTTATGATGACAAAAAAGGCTTATGGCTTGGAATGGCAGTCGATTTGAAAGATGTTGATTCTGGTACTTTTTTATTGTATCTGGAGTGGGGAAAACTCCATAACCATTTCGTGGTATACGGAACAAGTGGTTTCGGAAAATCAAGACTGTTTGCAATAATTATGAGACAAATGATTGCTCACGGTTGGAATGTTTTTGCAGTTGATCCAAAAGTCGGTGCAGAACAGGAAATTGCAAGATGGATGTATGAGTTTGCACTCCAGGAAGGATGCAATAATAGCGTAATGCGAATAACAGCATCGCATCCTGATCTCTCCGATAGACTTAATCCTATCTTTGGTATGGACGATGAAGAGATAGCTGCTGCATGTCGTTCGCTTTCATCATCCGGGGCAGGTGTAGAGAGTGCCAGTGAAAAATATTTTTCCGGGCAAGTTTACAGAATAGCTTTTGCTATTTTGAAATCTATGCGTTTTTTAGAAAAAGTGACTTACTATGGGCATGAAGATGATCTAGTTTCTAAAATAATATCAGAAGCTGAAAACTATATGAAGTTTAAAGAGATGGCAGATTTAGAAGTTGACTATGAAGATGATGATTTTTCTATCCCTGATATTTCTTCAATCTCCTTAGAACAAATTATTAAAAAAAGAGATGTCAAGATTGACATTTCTCCGTTTGACAGAACTCTTGTAACTTTTAAAGAGTTAGCATATTTTGGACAATTTGCACACTTAGAAGAATTGGCAGAGCTTGTTAATGTTTATCCGATACCAAAAATATCAGAAAAAAAAGATTTACAGGAGTTAAAAAGATTAAAGCTAGAGGCCACAGAACAAATTAAGCCATTAATAGCAATGGGGAATGATAGATACAGTGCAGTTGGCGATACTTTTAGTACGATCATAGGACAGCTTGCTTTTGGAAATATCGGAAAGATTTTTACCTCTACTCGAATCAATCCTTTAAGGATAAAATTAAAGACAGACAGGGTTTTAACAATATTAGAACCCGCACCATTGCGTTTTGAGGCGGTTTCCGAGATGATGATTAAAATCTTTATAAGAATGTTTATCTCGATGTTTGGGGAAATTGGCGCTTCCGGTAGAGGCTTGGAAAATAGATCAGCTTGTCTTATTGATGAAGCAAAACCTATGGCATTTCCAGGTATTGAGGAATTATACAATAAAGCAAGAAGTCTTGGTATGACACTCGGAGCATTTTATCAATCAACGAGTGACCCTAAGTTAAAACTCGGTGAAACTCTTGCTGATATTGTGGATGACAACACAGCAACTAAAATCTACATGAAACAAGATTCTCTTTCATCGCGAGTAGAAGCTGCAGAATCACTTGGAAGTGTAAAAGTTGCCGTAAATATCCACATGAGCGATGTTGATGTTGCCGGAGGAGGAAGAAACACAATTATTCATGAAGACAGAGTGGTGGCAACGGCTGAGCATATAGATGAGCTGCAAATAGGAGAGGCATATATAAAACATTACGGAAAAAAATATTTTGTGAAATTTCCATACCAAAGCGATCCAGACGATTCTATTCAAATTGAAATGCCTGAACTTGAAACAGAAACAATTATGAATCAACTTAAAGAGATTAATGACAACATAATGATGCAGATGCAGAACATTAAAAACATGAATTTTGAAGATGAAAGTGGAGCCTGATATGGAATATGAGTATTTAAAAAAAAGTGTTTTGGTTTCAATTGAAGAGTTAAGCAAAAGATTAATAGAGAGAGACCAGCTTATCCGATTAACAACACTTTCCATTTTGAGCAAATCCCATATGTTTCTTATAGGAGAAAGAGGTGTCGCAAAATCATTAACAATACGGCTCTTTAGTAATCTTATAAAAGATATTAAGTATTGGGAATTGCTTATTGGCAGTGATACTGAGTCCAAGCAACTTTTTGGGGAAAAGAAAGTTGCAGAGAATGGAACAATTTACTATAACGCTCAAAATACAATTTTAGACTCACATATTGTATTTCTTGATGAAATGTTTAAGGCAAAAAATGAAGTGCTAAATATGACGCTACAGATTATGGCAGACAGATACTATACGACTGGTGATGGAAGAATGATTGATGTTCCTTTGATTTCCATGATAGGTGCTTCAAATGAATATCCAACTGGTGCGTTGATTGAGCCTTTTGTTGATAGGATATTAATCTGGTATGAGGTAAAAAGAATCCAGGACCCTGAAAATAGAAAAAAATATTTCATGTCTCTGTTTGATAAAACACCAATTGAAAAACCAATATTTACACTAGATGATATTGATTTGATTGCACAAAAGTCAAGAGAAATCACAATACCAGAGAAAATTTTATCAGATATTGATTCTATTATTAACAAGCTTTTGGTCCAAGATGTAAAAACATCTGATAGAAAATACCTGTCTACCATAGAGCAGGTAATGAAAACATCTGCTTTTTTAAATCAAAGGGACGCTCTTGATGAGTCCGATGTCTTTTTGTTTTTGTTTACTTCTTGGCACAATGATGTTGAAAGAAGAAAAGTACACGAAAGTATTTTTTATTACTATTTTTTAAACGATGCAACATTTTCAAAAAAAATTGAGAAATTAAAAAAAGACATAGAGATAATAGATACAAAAACCAAAGGTGAGCTTTATGATTTTTTTAATTTTTTAATAACCTTTTCCGGTGAATCAGCACAGAAAGAATTTGAATGGCACAAAAGAATGGTTATTGGGATTATTGAAGCTTACTCCATGAGCTATGATGAGTTGCAGGAGATAAAACAAAAAATCGAAGAGATATTTACAATTGAAAAGAAGATTGAAGAGAATATATTTCTGGAAAATTTAAAGAACAATTCCATTAGAGAAGATATGCTGACAACATTGGAGCATTATGAGTCCATTATTACATCCGAATACAATACTATATACAAATGGATTGAAAAAAATACAAGGCTTATTGACTACAAAGAGAATCAGGCACTAGAGAAATAAAAAAATGCGGAGGGAAGACTGTGCAAGAACAAGTAAATAAAATTATCAAGGAAAAGCTTTTCTCTGGGGTGAAGAAATATATTATTCTTCAGCAAAAAGAAAAGTATTGCAATACACAAGAGTATATTCTGTCTTCAAATAAACACGAAGTATTAAATAAAAAATATAAAGAATGGTACAAAGAAATTTCAAATTTTTATCTTTCTTACCATTCGATATTCGCACTTCATTTTTTGGTAAAAAGAGAATTGCAGATAGAAAAGTTTGAAGCACAAGAAATTATTAAAGTTGAGGCAAGTTACGAATACGACGGAATAGAATTTACGGCAAGCTACCCGGCAAGGTACACGATAGATATGCAAAAAGAGATAGAAGACTGCATTGTAGAATTGGAAAATAAAGACTGCGCACATATTGTTGATAATTTCAAAGTAAACAAGAGTGCAGAAAAAAGTCCACATCCGCCATTAACAAATGCACAGTTGAAATACAGCTGCTTTTACTTGTTTCAGTTTTCACCGAGTTATACAACAAAACTTGCAGAATTTTTATACGATTGCGGACTCATAACAAGCATAGATACCAACGGATGGAATATAGAAGAGTCTGTTGTCGAGGAAATGATAACTGTTTTAAATTCAGTCTATTCCCAGGAGAGAGTTTTACAATCAAGACGAGTTTTTATTGATAAAAAAATTGACAGAAGCAAAGAGTGTATCAGGCCTGTAAAGTTTTTGAAAAACTATTTTCCTAAAAATATTGAAAAAACTATGGAGTTTAACAGTATTTCATTTGAAAGTGCTGCACAAAAAAATGACATAAAAAAACTATATGAGCTTATTTTCTATACAACTTTGGCAACCCAGATGAAAAACAGTATCTATGATGCTTCGAGTGTTGAAATTGTTGCTGGTAACAGAAAGCTTGTTAATCAGTCAAACATTGTTCTTGATGGGTTTGAAAACTGGGAACTGCTTACAGGAGAAATGGTTAAAAGAATTGCCTACAACAGTGATTCTTATTTTGGACAAACAGTGGTTTTGCCTGATTTGGAGCCAGGGACGGAGCTTGTTCCTATAAGTGTTTATACTAAACCTTTTACCAGCAAAAGACCACCAAGATACGGTATAGGAAGATTTATTACTCAAATTTTAGAAAAACATGGAATCGGTGGCAACTCCTATGATGCAATTGTGGAAGAAATTGTTGACTCTAAAGCGGCACTCAACATTAAAAGAATGCTTTATCCTCAACAGTCCTCGATAATTTTATTTGAGTTTTTTGAAAAGTTTTTGCCGTCTTTTATGAATTTGGAATATATGTATGAAATAGATGAGAAAATAATCAGAGCCAAAGAAGGTGAAATAAAAATTGAATCAGTTATATCAGAATTAGATGAAATGATCACAGAGGCATTTGATAATGCAAATATTTCGATTGATACGAAACCAAGTGATGCAAAAATAAATCTTCTTAGAAAAGTCATCATAAAACATGGCCTGAAAATAAATATTGATGATTATAAAAATAGTGAGACAAAAATTGACCTTCTGTTGGCAAACTATGAACCAGAAGAGTTTAAAAAAGTGGGGAAATGCCCAAAATGCAACTTTTCTGTATTGCAAAAAGAGTATGTAAACACTGAAACAGGAGAATGTACAAAATATTATGTGTGTGAAAAATACAACAAGAAAAGTGGATGTAATTTTGCGATATGGGATAATTATATTTACAGGTTTTTTTCTTCAAAGGAGATGGAGTTGTTTACAGAGGAAGATAGGCTTGATGTGTTTAAAAAGATATTACCATTGAAACGAGGGTATTTCTTTACGGGTTTTGTTGCAAAAAATAAAAACGTATATGATGCAAAAGTCTTTTTATCTGAATATAAAGACAAAAAAACAGGTGCAATGAAATGGGGATTTCAAATGAAATTTCAAAAAGGAAAAAAATAAATGAGTTTCATATATGGAAGATTAGCAAACAGACCTGATGTGCCACCAATTGAATGGAATCCGGATTCTTCTAAGTCAATCAACCCTCATATGCTTTGTTGCGGCGGGAGTGGGAGTGGGAAAACGACCTTTTTATTAAAAATAGCAAAATACCTCACCGAGCAAAAAAAACACATATATATATTTGACTTAAAAGGCGATATGGTTATTAAAAACGACAACGGTGAAATTATTGGCAATTATATTGAATTTACTGCCTGGAACAGCAAGTATGGCATTAATCCATTTGAGTTTGATACTGGAGTGTCAGCAGAAGAACTAGCGAGTATTATAAATGGTGAAGCAGAAGCTGATAAAGAGCAACTTTTTAAAATGCAAAATTCTGGCCCAAAAGTTCAGATTCAAAGAATGATAGAAATTATAAAAAAGAATTTTATGCCAAACATGGGCACTAATCAAAAAGATGTTTTATATGATTTGCTTATGGACACCTATTTGCTTAAAGGTTTTGTTTATAATGATATAAAAACATGGGGAAATACTCTTCCTGATTTGAGTGATACTTTAATGCTTATAGAGAAGATTATTATGTTTTTCAACGGTGAGTTTTCGACAGAAACAGATAGTGTTGTTGAAGACTTTACAGATAAGATATTCGCAAAAATTAAAAATGCAAAATTAAATAAAACACCGGTTAGTGAGATCCAAGAAGAAATAAATAAATTACTGATAGACTTTATGGAGCAATCTCATAATGATGATGAAATTAGCGACTTAAACCCTAAAGAGTGGTTTTGTGCCAACAATATTGAAGTAAATAAATATATGAAAAAAGATGTTATTCGAACAGTTGAGAAACTGGCATCTTATATTAATGCTCTAGTCTCTTCTGAAATTTTCAATTCAAAGACCCCACCAGTTAAGCCTGGACTTAATGTCATAAATATAAGTGGACTTGATGTGGAAATACAAAGATTTATTGTAGATGTCTGGCTTGGAAAAGTTTTTAAAGCTTGTAAGATCAGAGGTACTTATTCCGAGCGAAAAAATAAAGCCAGAGGGGCAAAAGTAGATACATATGTCTTAATAGATGAGTCAAAACTTATTGCCGGTACGTCACGAGATAAAAACGACCCATATAGTTATCTCAATAGAATAGCAACGGAAGCAAGAGGGTTTGGGTTTGGCATTATCGTTGCTGCACAATCAGCAGAACATTTTCCACCAGAATTTTTAAAGAATTTTGACGCTCAAATTATTTTAAATACAGGGATAGCTGATTTTGATTCAGTGCGCAGATCATTTGGTGTAAGTAAAGAGTTGTTAGAATTTACGCAGTATGGATGGGGAAAAGCCTTGGTAAAAACAGGGAAGATGTTTTCAAAAGTAAACTTTATAGAAACAAAAGGAAGTGAAAATGCATAATTTTATTCAAAAAGCTCTTGTGAGTAATAATTTTGTTTTTCATCTTCAACCAATATATGCAAGGAATGGTTCTGTTTTTATGTATGAATCTCTTGTTAGATTGCAATTGGAAAACAAGAATATTCTGTCTCCATCGCATTTTTTTTCACACATTAAGCAAGATGACAAATTTGGAATTATTTTATTGCAGTCCTTAAAAAATGCATGCGAGGAATTAAAGAGAAATAATGAAGTAAGAATTTCTATAAATATGTCATACAGAGACATTGAAAATAGTTTTATTTCTGATGCATTTCTTGAGCTTTTGAAGAATTATGAAAAAGAGTTACTTTCCAGGCTTGTTATAGAGTTTATCGAAACATATGATATTGGAAATATCAATACAGTGATTTGGTTTTGCAAGGAAATCAAAAAACATGGTATTGAAATCTCTATTGATGATTTTGGCATAAAAAATTCTAATTTTTATATAATTTCTTTGATTTCTTTCGACTATTTAAAACTTGACGGGCATTTTGTGAAAAACTTTAAAAATGAAAAAAATCAGATTATTATTGCTATGATTATTGATTTATGCAAGAAGTTAAAAATCGAGCTGATTGCAGAGCATATAGAGTCTGAGGATGATTATTCATCTTTGAAACATGCTGGTGTTGATTATTTTCAAGGTTTTTACCTTGGTGAACCAAAATAAAAAGTTGTAAGCTATAGGATTGGAGAATAATGTCTTATATAGCAAATGCTTTAAAAAAAATAGAAAACCTTGTTTTACAAAACTCAATTTACAAAAAAAATATATCAATAGTGAAAAAATTGGAAAACGAACTCTCGATAAAAGAAATTTGCATTGCCGTATATGGAGTCTATTTTGAAAAAGAAGTAAATTGGGAAATTTTATATGGAATGTTACATGAACTCAATCGACAAATGATAACAAAAAAATCAATTGAAAACTACCAAATTGTTGTTCACCCTCATGTGGTGTATCTTGCGAAAAAAGACAACTAATTTGGTTTACATGATTTTGACTCGAACCTGAGACCGTTAGTAGTAATGCTGTTGTTATTTTTTTAATCATTTTTGTTTTTTTTCCATTTCGGTGATTTTATGCTCAAGTCTTTCGATGCGACTAAGAAGCTCCTTGTTTAAGTTTGCTTGTTCTGTATGAATATCAACATCAAACTTTCCAAGAGCCCTATTTTCTAAAAATCTTTCAAGATCTTCATTTGAAAAAAATTTTTCAAGCAGTTCAATTATAGGTCTTTTTTCTCTGTAATAATTATAAACAGTTTTTGGACTCACATTGAGAATTTTTTGAACAAGCTTTTTTTCTAACATAATATATCCTTAATTTTGCTATCTATTTTCTTTGAACTTTCAGAACTTTTTTTTCCAAGAAGTATTTTAATTTCACTTTGTACTGATTTCCACACAGAACAACTTTTCTTTAAAATATCATTTCTTGCAAAGTTTACTTCTAATGGTTTTTTACTTACAATAATTCCGCCATAACCTATATCCCAGCTTGAGTATTCTCTAACTTTTACGCCAAGATTATAGACTGCAAGGTTTCTTTTGTTATCAAGTTTAATATAAGCGTCATCATTTACAATATCCCATTTGATATCTTCTATTTTAGAGCTGATCATCTCTCCGTTGAGGTAGACGGGAATCTGAGAAAATTTAATAAACTCTTTGAGTTCTTTCTCAAATCCTTTCACCTCAAATGGTTCAAGTTCATCATACAAAGTACCGCTTATTTTGCATCCATCAAGACGCTCGCAGTTGCTTTTTAAATTATACTTTGTACCATTGTTTTTTACATCCACATACATAGAATAGACATTGGAGTGCCAAGAATTTTTAGAAAAAGCCATGATTTGTCCACGACCCATACGGAACAAGCCATATGTAGAATCTCCCTCATTATGCGGTGTTCCAAAGGTCCCAAAGAACTTATGGATTGTCTCTTCACTCTCAAAACCCTTGCCATCATCAAGAACCTCAAAATTATATCCATCAAATGTAATTTCAACTTTTGATGCTTCTGCATCTATGGAGTTCATGATTAATTCCAAAAATGCTTTTTGTAGAGTACCTGCCTGTTTTTGTATAATAGAGTAGATAATATTGTCATCTATTTTAAAGTCGTGCTCGTTCATTTTCTATATCCCTTAATCATTTTTCGACACAGTACATACTGTTTGAAATTTCTTTACGCCTGCTCATATCTCAAAATTCCTTCTTGTATTGAGAAAATATTTGCTTTAACCATATCATAACTTGATCTATATCGTTTTCATTGATTAAATCATATCCGTGAAAATACAAAAGATCAAAAACATAATTGAGATCTATATTTCTGTTCGCATAAACAACATTTACGATTTTTTCTAGGTCTTGGTTTGCATACTCTATATCCAGTTTTGAGAAAAGTCGAAAATCTTCTCTTCTTTTTGTCTGAATAATAGCCTCTCCATCTCTAAAAATTTCCATTTTGTACTCTATTAAATTTTGGACGCTGCTTCTTGTATAGAGTCAGCGTGTGTTTCTGTATAAGAATCAATAAGTGTTTTTAATGCACTCGGAAATTCATCACCCAAAACATTCAAAGCTTGAAGTTTTTTAAGCCTTTGCAGTTGTGCATCATCTATTAGCGATGCCTTGGCTTTAAGTTGTGTATTTTCTTCTTCTAATTGTGCTATACGCGATTGTATAACATCTGTTTGTTTAAAGAAAGCACCGTTGTTGAAATAATTTTCTACCTTTTCGTTTGGCTTATTGCCACTTGATTTTGCGTCTTTTGCCATCACAAGCAGCTTGTCAAATACCTCATCACTAACATTTATTCTTTTTTTTCTCATTGTTTATCCTTGTGTAGTTTTATTTTCTAGCGCGAGAATGATGCACTTTTCGCTTTCTCGTATCTCTTCATCCATTTCTCTTAGAATATCATTAAATATTGAAAAAACATCACAACACTCTTTGATTTCATGCACACTTTGGAAGCTCCAGAAAATATTTTTTGGCAGCTGTAAATTGATATCAACTGGTATGGAAAGATGAGTGTCAATAATGAGAGTATCGTACAGATTGGTTTTAAGGACTTCGTTTATATTGTTCTCTTTTGAGAAAAAGTCGACATTTTTTAGTCTTTTGGCATATTTGCTTATTTCGCTATCATGAACAAATGCAGCAACTTTTGTATCTTTTACATTGTAAATATCTTGCAATATTTTAGTAGTTTTACCACTCCCGGCTCTTCCGATATATACCATTCTGTAAGGTCTTCTTTTGCGCATGCCTATGTTTTCCATTGTAGCATCTACGGAGTAATTATCGGAAGATAAGTAGCAATCTTCTGATATGGGGATGATTTGGCCAAGACGCGAGATTAATGGTATATTGCATTGATCTATATTTATGCCCAACAAAGATTGTATGTTTTCAATATGTTCACTTGTTTTTCTGACTTTTGCTGTCGTTTCATTTTGTTTTTTATTCATTATTTCGTCCTTTTAATTTTATGTGTTTTTTTAACATTTTTACCGTGTTTGCTGAGAATTTCATCAATTAGTTTTTTCTCTCTAAGCATACATTCTTCTTTCTTTTGCATAGAATCCAGCAACAGTTCTCTGTTGTTTTCAATAAACTCTTTTACTTTAAAAATATCATCTTTGTAATGAGTTTCCAAGACTATATTTGATTTCTCGCTGTTTATAGAAAAGCTGTTATGTATTCTTAGTATCTTAAAATATTTTCGTTCGGTAAATTCCATAAAACAAAAATCAATTCGATTGTAAAACAAATATGTGACAACCTTAATATGCTTTAAATTAAGTCTGTTTAAGCAATCGTCTATTCTTGTCTCCAATTGCTCCATATTTTTTGTATTTTCAGCAAGCGCTTCATCAATTTCTTTACGAATCAATTGTGCCTCTTTTTTTTCTTCTTTATCTATCATTTTTTATATTCTCTTTTTTCAATTTTTTCTCGATCTCTTTTTTGGCAATTCTCAAAGTCTGGATATTCTTTTTGTTGGTTTGTATATGACCATAATCAACTGTTTGCGGTTTGATCATTACCTTAACCCTCTCAAAAGTATTCATTACACTAACTCTTTGCCATTTTGAGTAAATATTTGTTTTAACCAAAACTCTGTTTGTAATTGCATTATTTTAATTTTTCCTCTAAAAAAAGCAAACTTGTCTTTAAGCAATTTAATTTCTTTGTTAAATTTATTGGTATCAATAAGCATCCAAATAGCATTTAAATTTTTCATTGTATTTTCTCCTAATTTTTTAGACTCATATCTCAATTATTTTTTTAAGTGTTTTAGATCCATCACCTTTGAAATAAGGATCTATCCATTTTGGTTTATTGTATCGTTCCTTTGTTTCTTTATTTACATAGCTTTGATTTCTCCAGTGTCCTCGAACTATAAAAGAAATTTTATTCTTACTTCTTACAAAACCATCCCTGTTTATGATTTCTTTATGTTTTGGTTGTTTGAGCCTAATGACTGTTGTTTTTGTGTTCTGCTTTATTCCTTTCTTTTTGCTTTTTTTAACTATCTTGGTTCCTATCACAACTCTATCTTTGTCGTATTTGAAATTTTCCAAATACATTGCTATGCTCAACAACCTTCCAATTAAATTTTCTACTTCTTTTAAATTATCAAAATTTTGACTATTAAAATTTTCAGCCAATGTAAGACTCGGATTGAAATGAAGAACATTAGCTGCCACATCATCGGTATAGACCACAACTCCAAACATTTCATTATAATGGTTTCCATTCTTATTTTCTTTAGGATTTCCAAATTTTCCAAATTGTATGGTTTGAATTGTCTCATTATTATATGTCCAGCTATAATTTGAGGTATCTATTGAAAAGCCATCGTACGGCATTTTAAAATTACAAAGTAGAATATTGCTTATTGTTTTTTTTGATAGATCTTCTTCCCATTCCTCACTTTCAAGCTTAATAGTAATATAGCCATTTTTTTCCCATATTAATCTAGTTGCAATTTCACATAGAAAAAGACTTATTTTGTGAGGATGAGCGATTGCATTATTTTCAATATCACTTCTCGTATAAATGCGTCTGCTATCTTTATCATTATCAATTCTTTTGCCTTTTTGAAAAATATACTTAACTAGCTCTACATTTTGATTAAAATCTTCTAATATTTTTTTCTGTGCTTCTTTTGTTGATTTTTCTATTGCCAACTTTCCAATTTCTTGTTTAGTTTTATTCCAAAAAATAATTTTATATATAGCATTTTGTAGAAGAAACCAAGAATTAGTTTTCTCCAGAATAGAAATATCTAAAAAATAAATTTCTTTTTCGATTGAAAACTTACTAATATTTGTACTCATAAAAAATCCTTTTTCAAGTGTGTAATATCAGCAATATGACCACCAATAACAGTAGGTATGACACCAATATCTGACTTTCTATTGTCTGCAAGTCTTTTCTTCTGTTTATACAGGTTTGTTACAAGGGAGATATATCGCTTATCTGTTTTGTATTCATCTGGAAACAAAGTAGCCTTATAAGACTCTCTTAGCTTTTTGGCTTTATTGATGTTTCTTGTGATAGCAGCTTTTTTACCGCGAATTTGATTTTTAATCTGCTTTTCTTTGTCTGCATCATTGAGTATTTTTGTACTTCTTGACGCCAAAATATAGCAATTCTCTCCTCTCTCATGCAGCGGTAATTTTCCAAAGTAGATATACTCATCATCTCTCCTGCTTAGGTATCTTGCTAATCTCTGAATGGCTTTGCGATGAAATTTTGTATCTCCAATAATAGATTTTTTATAGATAACTTCTCCATTATCATTAAATGGTGCATCCCTTCTCATTTTGGTAAGCTCTACAAAGTCACCATCATAATACTCATGTCTATTTGGATCTTTTTGTTCCAGGTACTTACAAAGTCTTGCGATAGCTTTGTATTTTTGTTGAGCAGTTTCTCGTGTTGTTGCATAAGCCCATACTACCTCACCATCACTGGGAGTTTTGCCTTGTTTGTATTTGGTTAATGTGAACTCGGTTATTTTAAACATTATGGTTTTCCCTTAAGTTTTCCATTGTTTTTCTTTTTATAACATTGACGCACTTATCATTGAGCCAATGACTATATATACTATATAGAATAGAAGATTCTTCTATCAATTCTATGTTAAACCACAATTGGAATACATTTTATAAAATCAATGATTCATAAAAACATATTAATGTGTATATTTACCATATAGATTAATATAAAAGTAATTATAATGGAATTATATTATATTAATGATATATTGTCAATGATAATATGATATAATTCTACATCAATAGTCTATTGATGTGTATTGATATCGTTTTTGAAAAAACAAAAGTTTAATACAAATGCTTTCAAAAAAAAGAAAAACGATTATTTAAAGTATGTCATAATATACAATTATGACTTATTTAGTGATTTCAAAGGAGCAATTTTTTATGTTTAATATAGATGGGATACTCAACACTAAAGAGTCAACAGTCTCCAAGAGGCTAGAACACGGGATTTCTCTTGATAACGATATAGAAATATGGATTAAAAACTTTTTGGCAGATTTGCATCTATTAGGAAGAAGCAGAAACACGATAGACTCATATAAGTTTACATTGAATGCATTTAGAGAGTATTGTTCTGTATATCTTGGCGACAAGAAAGGGATATGTGATGTTAGCGTAGATGATTGTAATGATTTTTTGCTTTGGATGGAAAATTATGAAATTAACAAAACATATGGTTCACTAAAAGAAAGATTGTATATGCTTTCTGACTTCTTATCTTTTGCCACGAAACATAATCTTGATTATGTGGAACTCACAGAATTATATTTAAAGCAGAATTTTAAAGAGGAGGAAAAAATCTCTTATGTTATTTCCCATTTTGAGGATTACTATTATAAAAATGAGGTAGCTTTTTGCGAAATTGATAACAACTATATAATAAATTATATAGCAAGTATAAAAAAAGCATCCATTTCAACTATGATGAATAGAAGAGCCGTGCTGCACAAGTTTTTTATATATATGCGTGAGGAGACCGATACAGAGTGTTTTAGAGATATTTTAAGAAAAATGAAGCAGTATAAAAAGCAATCTGGCAAAAGCGTGAAAAGCCACAAAGAATTGGATCAAAAATCAATAAACGCACTTTTGGAATTTTTAGATGAATATGTCCTCGATCCTGGAAAACTACAAAAAAGAGTTAGAAAAAACTCTGTTAGCGTTGCATATAGGGATTCAGCTATGATTATCCTAATGTATAAAAGTGGTTTAAGGGCTAGTGAGGCTTTAAATGTAAAACTCTGCGATATAAAACCCTTTGACGACTCTTACAGGATTGATGTTATAGGTGGCAAAGGGAATAAAAACAGAACGACCTATATAAAAAAAGAGTATTTTGATGGATATTATGAATATTTTAAAAAAAATCTTCCTGGCGAAAATTCATATTTATCTGAAAACACTAGCGGTAAAAAAATGGACCGAAGGACACTTTATAATAACGTGAAAAAGATGTTTGACAAGCTTCATGAAGAGGGAAAAATAGAAAAAAGCATTACGGGACTTCATTTGTTTAGACACCAATTTGGTAGAGAGTTTGCTGAGAAAGACGGTAATATAAAAATACTTCAAGACCTTTTAGGACATTCTGTTGTTACCACAACAATGATATATTCTACTACTGGGGAAGATGCTAAAAAGAATGCTGTAGAAGCAATAATATAGCCGGTGAAAAATACTGGATATATGCTTTATGGAGACAATATTACGGATGCAGCAGTTGCAGACAGATACAGA
>NZ_SDID01000033.1 GCF_009192995.1 Sulfurimonas indica
AAGTAAAAAAAAGTTACAATTTGAAACTTAAACCACCTCTTAATTTTGCCTTATTTTGTTTGAAGATTTAGCTCCAAACTTATATAAATCTGAGTTGATAATTCCTGATTCTTTTTTCTCTTTTAACCTATAGCTGTCTCCTTGTATATTAATGATATGTGAATGGTGCAACAGTCTATCAAGAATAGCAGTTGTTACAACTTTGTCACCTGCAAATACCTGTGTCCATTTGCTAAAAACAAGATTGGAGGTAAGGATAGTGGAACCTTTCTCAGACCGTTCACAAAAAACTGCTGAATTTAACTCCGCCGTTGACAAGAAACAAGAGGATTGCTAAGGTTCAGGGGAATTTGAATGAGTTTATAGTGTGACAAAAGAAAAAATTAAAAAAACTGGATTAAAAATTATCAAAAAATCCGCAAATACAAAAGAATAGCCGAAAAAAGCAAAAGGTAATGGCACCTCTTGCGATTATTTTACTTTTTTCTCCAAATTCTCAACGCGACTTTTAAGATTAATCAATTGTATAAATATATTTTTAATATCATTTTCGGCCAATTTTATATATTCTAATTCACCCAGTTTAATGCTCTGTATCGAACCGTTTTGTATCTTGCTTTTTACTGTTTTTTTGCTTACAGAGAAAATCTGAGCATATTTATCAATAGGAACAAGAATGCTTTCATCTGCTTGACTTATTATTTCATTATATACAGAGTTTGTTTCAAAAAACTCTCTTAGCGCAAGATTGATTATCTTGCTCGTGTTGAGGTCGGAACCGGTCAATAATTTTAGGTTTTCAATTTTATCAAAAAGATCTATTTCAATATTTATTGATGTTTGTTTATATTTCATTGTTTTTTATCCTATCTTAACATGTTAGAGCGTTGTAGGTGCTGATTTTTCTCAATTGTACTAAAAATATCTACAATTAACTTGAAATCACGTGTATCTTGAATGACTTTATGGAATCTCTCTTGCACATTTTCTCTAATTTTTACCAATCTTTCTCTTTCTGCTTTTAGATTTTCAATTTTATCACCCCCAGCAGGAGTATCGTGTATTGAGCTGTCAATTTGTGCTATTAAAGAATCAAAAAAAGACGATGAAAACAAATAGGCATTATATTGCGCAAGTAATTGTTTAAGAGATGCTGTATAACCAGTTTCTTGACCGTCCTTTCTTTCTAATGTGGCTATTATCCTAAAATATTTGCTGGCGCCAGGAACCAATACTGGAATAATGGAGTTGCTATCTGCTGTAATTGGCTCATTTTCAAATAATCCAATATTTCCGTTAATTCCACTTTTTTCTTTAATTTTATATTTAATAAGCTTGTAGCTCTCTTTAAGTGCCCCTTCCCATTCAAGCTTTATAGCAGTGTTTGCATGATTTGAGGAGACAAGAGAAATAAATCGAATAACTTTTTTACTTGGTGACCCGGAAGTGCTGGTTGATGAAACAGCTTTTGCCTTGTATGTAAAATCACCAACAGTGATTTTATGATTATAAATATAACAATAGCCGTCACCGGACATACTGTCACCGGAAACAGTTTTCATTAAAGATGAGTCAGGAGAAAACCCGTTAATGATAGCATCGGCAACTTTGTCGGTACTTGAAACAATCGGAGAAAGATTTACATATGACGGGTTTTTTATACCTTTGTCACCATCGGCCATGTGTTCAATAGCAGAATCTGCTATTTTAGTTGGATTAACCTTGCAATATTCTCCGCCAGGAACACTTGTACAATCAGTTAGGTCTGTAATGCTTTTTAATCCTTTTGCGGAAAGAGCTGTGTCTCCAACAAAAACCAAATCTAAAAGGATTTTTGTTTTTAGCGCATCCAAATCAGAGGAATTAACAAAGTTTTTTCCGCCGATTGTTCCGTTACTTAAGAAGGTTGATAGATCTCCAATATACAATGTGTTTGTTGAAGAATCTTTTGGCAAGGCAGCATCGGTAATCTTGGAAGCTGCAACTTTAGAACTGATTCCAAAAACACCTTTAAGAGTTTTTAGAATCTCTTTAAGAGACGAACCTTTTTCGGCATCTTTGGCTGCGGCTGTTGTGTTTGAATCTGAAGAGCTTGTAAAGCTGTTTATCCAATTTGCAGAATCATCAACAAAACCACTTATGCCTTTATCTGCATTTTGTATAGCTATTCCAACATCTGAATTTTTTCCGGTAATTGTATTTCTGATTGGTCCAAACAGATCACTGTTTCCAATGCTCTGACCAATACTACAGGCGTTTTGTAAAAGGTTTTGTATTGCTCTGGCCCATTTTTGGATAGCCGCAAAAGTTTTTTGTAATCCAGGCATGCTCATCACAAGAGCAAGCATAACTCCCCATGCAAGTTGCGCACCGGCATCAGACAATTGGTCTTTAATATCATTTAGCCCAAGCATACTTACAAACATATCACCCGTACTGAAACCATTACATCCGGCCTGCCAAAGATTACCGGTGGTACTGCCGGCGTTTATCCAAGGAGCGTAACCGTTTGATTTTTTAAAAGAAAATTCATAACTGCCAGAATAAAAATACTTAGAACCGGTTGCAGGAGATTGCCACTCTGAAGATTTAGTATGTGCTGTATCTACTAAATCAGACAGATTAGCTGCATATGTTTGCTGGGAAAAAACAACAAAAGCCATAAATACACTTAACATTTTTTTCATGTTTATTACCTTTTTATTTATTTTAGAAACAAGAGTCTCATTGTAAAAAACCAAATTGACATAGATTCTTTAAAATAAGACACAGGCCAAGAGAAAAAAACTCTTGGCTCGCTAAAATTTCTGAATAACTCCATCTACATTAATAAAAACAGTTTTTTGGGGAAGATGCAGCTGTTCGTTTGCAAAACCTATTACCATCAAACTTTGCAGCGGAGAAAGATTGCTCTTATTCTTGTTTTTTCCAATAGACTGTTTTACTTTATCAAGCTCATCTTTAGAAAGTGTTCTGCCTGCAACAAATTCCTTGAAGCTAGCCAGACGCTCTTTGTTTGTTTTTTTATTAAGAACATATACTGTCTCAAACATTTTCAATTGACTGCCATTTGTAGGTTTTAAAAATATTATCATTTTGTGTGATTTTGCCAACTTATCGAGCTTTTTCATTGCAGAGGAAGAAATGTTTATATCTGTAAAAACATAAAGCGTATCATTACCTGTGCCATAAGTGATGTAGTTGCTTTTCTTCATAAGTTCGTGAAATACTCTAGGGTTTATTTTTTCAGGAGTAATCTTGTATTTTGACATAAGCGAGGACCAATTGACTCTTTCTCCTTTTAGTGTAAACATCGAAGGAGTGCCTCTGACACCAAGAGCATCAGCAACATTTTGTCCTTTTTTTAACAGAGCATAAAGTTTTTTGATTTTTTCTTTTGAAAACTTATCAGCATTTAGAAAGTCTTTTTTACCATCTGAAATATCTGAAAGTGCTTTTGCCCTCAGTGCATCTGTTTTTTGGGATAATATATAAAGACTCATCTTGGTGGCGTTTTGATGAAACGAGAGAGGAAACAAAAAGACATGAAATTTTACTTTATCTTTTAAAGCGCTCCATTGTTTCTCAAATTTTTTACAATAAGGGCATTCTGGATCAGTGAATACTATATATTCATTTTTACCACTTCCAAACTCAAATGCCTGTTTTTTTAAATCAACTTTGCTCATATCTACCGGAATTTTTAACTCTTTTGTTGTGTTTGTATTAAAAGCTCTTCCGAAAATAATCGTTTTCTTGTCGTGTGTCAAAAACGCAGTTTGTCCTTTTCCTAAATCCAGTTGATAGATATCTCCTTGGTCTAATATCTTTTCGACTTTTATTTTTGCTTTTTTCAGCAAGGGAAGATTTTCAATATTTTTTTTGTCAACAGGCGATGCCATAAGAGAAGAAGACAGGATTCCTGCAATTACCGGAAAAAATAGTTTTTTCATTAAATATTCCTTGATATATTTGAATTTATTGTACAATTATATTATAATTCTAAATATTTATCAAATATATTTTTTAACAATATGATAATAAAAGGAAAATTAGTGAAAAAAATTCTCTCCATACTGCTGCTGGCCAGCACGATGTATGCAACAAATGTTGAGATTGTTAAAAACGATCGCACAAAAACGTTTAATCAGGTTGATGATAACTATTCAGATGAAAAAGGCTTTGCGTTTTATGAAGATTTATCACAAAAAAAACAAAACAAAAAGACTGCAAAACAAAAAAACTGCTGCAGTGAATTGCTGAAAATAAGTAAAAAAATTCTCAAAGAGAATGAAAAGCAAACAAAAATACAAGAAAAGATTTTAAAACTATTGCAAAGTTCATTGGATCCAAAACCAAAAAAAATAACAGTAAATGGAAGAGAATGCATAGAGAATTCAAGTGCAGAGTGTTTTAAGATGCCACTAACGCCAGAAGCAAAAAGTATTCCAGCAATGGCAGCATGGATGAAAGATCCAAATATGAAAAATACAGTAAATTATCTTCAATGGCAAGCAAAATATTTTAAAGAGATTTTTAAAAGAGCAGATGCCTTGCCGATGGCTGTGACACAATTTGGAGATAAAGCGTACCCTTTACCAAATCAACCAATCGGCTATACTGATATAATGGGCTTCGACAATAACAAACAACAAATAAAACAATTCATGAAAGAAGTAAACAAAAAATATTCATACATACTGTTTCTTGGGCTAAATGTGGACCTGGATATGATAAGTATTTATGAGGTTTCGCAACTAATAAATAAGTATCCGAACGTTGAGCTATCCTTCGTATTTAGTGACAAAAAGGCTGAAAAGATGTTCAAGCAAGCCATGGATGTGCTTTTTTCACCAAAAATGAAAGAAAGAATAAACAAAGGAAGTATGACAATCAGCAAAAAGCTGTTTAACACATATGGAATTTACACAACACCATCTATTGTAGCAGTAAACAAAAAAGAAAAGACTGCAAACACAATTAGTACGGGACGACTCCAGATAGACAACTTAGAAAGAAAAATGTACAACCTGCTAGAGTATCAAGGAAAACTAGACTATAAAAAATTCATAAAACACAATACGTGGAATAAAGATGTAAATTATAGAGATCGTTATTTCAAAAACAAACTAGGAATTGATATAAACAGTTTCATGAAGGAGAAAGAATGAAATTATTACTTGTATTAATTTTCTTAGTTTCGGGAATTTTTGCAAAAGATATAGTGTTTGAACAAAACGAAAATGTAAAAAAAGAGCAGAGAAAACTTATAACAGTAAAAGATTATAATGATTATATTAAGACAATGAAAAGCGCAATAAAATATGGCGACTATTCTGCGGCAATATATCTTGGTGCCCTATACATACAAGATATTAAATTAAAAGACAGAGTAATGAAAGCAGATATAAGAAAAGCAAAAAAATACTTTAGACTTGCATACAATAAAGGATATGGTTTTGCTGCTTTCTATTTATCAAAACTTGAAGAGCCAAATGAGGCCATATTAGATATTAAAAATGCACTGTATATGAAAAATACAAAGAAAAAAATAAGAGAACTTTTGGCAATCAGGTATGCAGAAATCGTTCTTAATAACGAAGAGCTCTACAAAAATAAAAAAGCAATAGAAATGGCAATAGCGGATATTAACCCAATATCACTCCGTTCAGATAACCCAATATTGGATTTTGAATTGGCCCATTTGTTTTTTCTTGACAAACAATATAACAAAGCAAATAAGTATATAAACTCCGCATGCAATAATCCAAAAGCAGGTCCGCAACTATTGGCGCTTTGCCTTAATGATCCTTATTTGAATAAACGAGGCGAAAATGAAAAGATTGATGCAACAAAAAAATTACAAAACATTAGCGATAAAATGGGTAGTCTTGATGATTCTGGCAACAAAAATAGATGCACAGCAACTCTCAATGGAAAAAGAAGTGAATAATTGCCAAATTGACAATCAGATTTTGCTTTTAATTGCAAGCGCAGAACGATGTAATCAGCGGGAAATAGGGTATCCGTATTTAATATCTTTTAATAGCAAAAAGGAGAAGGAGCAGGCAAGGAAAATTGCAAATTTCAAATGGATAGATAATAGAACTGCAGATTGTTTGGATGCGAAAAACTGCACAGAAGCTCTTACATTCTTGCTTAAAAACAAAATAACAAATCTTGACCTTGGGCCATACCAACTAAACTATATATATCAAAAACTTCCTTTGCAAGACTACTTTAATGTCAAAAAAAGCTACGAATACGCATGTGGGTTAATTTATCAAAATATCAAAAAATACGGATACAGTTGGGACACTATAGCAATGTACCACTCTCATACAAAAAAACACAAAGAAAAGTACCTAAGGATACTCTCTGCCAATATAAAAAAATTAAAATCAGGAGCATTAAAATGAAAAAAATATCTTATTCGATAGCAACACTATCTATACTACTTTCCGGGTGCGTTCAGCATGAAGCACCTAAGCCAAAAGAAGTTAAAGAAATTATAAAAGAAACAAAAACAGTAAGAGAAAAATACTATGTACAGACTGACAAACAAACAAAACAGGCAGTTTCTATTCTGATAGAAAAATATGGTGCACTGAGTTATCAAAACAAAAAACTGCAAGAGTATATAAAACAGCAAGAAAAAAAAATAAAAGAGCTAAACAAGAATAAGGCTCAAAAAATAAAAGAATCTATCACTAAAGAAAAACCAAAAGACCAAAAGAAAACCTCTAAAGAAAAAAGCATATTAGGGGTTTATAAAGTAAAAACTTTCGCAGTGAATGTCAGACAATACCCAACAGTAAAAAATTCTCGAATTTTATATTGCCTGTATAAAAACAATGTTGTTGAAATTATTGGCCAAAAAAATGATTGGGGAAGGCTCAAGGATGGCTCATGGATATGGACCAAAGCACTAAAAAAAATAAAAAAACATTCTAAAAATTAAGAAGAAATGATGCAGGCCACAATACTTGATTTTTTTATGAACAATCAAAATTTTTCCATCATATTGATTGTAGTTTTAATAGAGAGACTTAAAAATTACACATCAGGAAATATAGCAGGTGTGTGGATTGCAAATTTTATTGGTACATTTTTTCACGAACTGGCACACTTTGTTGTGTCGGTATTGCTATTTGGAAAGCCGGTAAAAGTATCACTATTTCCAAAAAAACAAGAAAATGGTTATGTGTTGGGTTATGTGGAATCAAGCAACGTCACATGGTACAACGCACTCCCGATCTCATTGGCTCCACTCGTCCTTATTCCTGTAGCTTTTTATTTCAAGGAGTATTTCTTTGTCTTTGTAGATCAAAATGTTTATACATACTTGTTGGAAATTTTTATAACTGCAACATTATTGGAAAACGCAATCCCGTCTTTGCAAGATTTCAAAGTGGCTTTTTCCAATATAGGGTTTATATTTTATATTGCTATTGTCGCAGCTTACTTTTATTACTACAAAGGATTTACATTATGATAAAAAAATTCACTCTTTTTTATCTGATTGCATTGCATCAACTTTATGCACTCAGCCTCTCTGATATGCAGCCAGCAGATATGAGCTACTTGTACAACAAAGAGTTTAATAAAAAACTTCCAAATTTAAGTCTAAAAAAAGATGATTCGCTGCATCCGACACTGCTTTATTTTTTTTCCAAAAGTGTTACAAGTACAACACTTAAAAACTTTCTAAGCAGAGCTAACAAACTGAAAGATATAAAAACATATGTTGTTTTCAGGGGATTTGATCAAGAAGCTAAAGAGATAATGATGAAACAAGATAAGCAGAGACTCCTTGTTAAAATACATCCATTTCTTTATACAGAGCTGCATATAGAAAAAGTACCTGTTGTTGTTTATGCGCTTTGTCCAGATGAATTTAGATACAAACAATGCAAATATCTTTTAAGAATGGATGGGGATATGAGTTTAAACAAATTTTTTGAAGTTGCAAGCAAGCAGGATGAAAACTTATTGCGGTATTACAATATTCTGGAAAATGATGGAGTAGATGATGATAAAAAAAATAATTAGCGCACTGATGGCACTTGCTGCTATAAATATTTGTGTAAATGCGGATGAGATGAGTAGTTTTACAGCAAGCAACACAAATATACAGTCGGGTGATGATATTAACCTAACTATGAATTATGTGGTAACTAAGAAATATCAACTGCATTTAAACGCCTATAATAATCAAACGAATGATGAGCTTTCTCCAACATTTATTGCGCAAGATTTAAAACATGTGATATATAGGGTTCCGGATAATGTTGATTATGACATTAAGATTATTGCAAGTTTGTTTGAAGACGGAAGCATTGTTGATAGTAAGGAATTGGTTTTGAGTACAGAAAAACATGTTAATTCTCAAGCAGACTGTCCGTCATGGTCCATTTATAATAACGGATATTGTTGGGCTTGGGCATCTCCATGTTCAGGTGGATGTTCAACAATTACATTCTCAAGAGTTCCATCAGGATGGAGATTTGCAACAGCAGCAGAATGGACAAAAAAACCAGACAAAACAGCATTTACATCAACTGGAAATTGTGCTTCTTCTTATTTTGATATAAGATATGGGCATTGTGATTGGCAAAATACTCCTGTGTATCAATATGATAGTAGCTATAATGAACTTTGGACAATTTGTGATGGAGATTGCAAATGAAAAATAAGCTATTTATATTTTTATCCATATTGATGATATTTACTACAAATTCTTTCGCATTGGGAAAAAAACCATGCCTCGATCCTTTCTCAACAATCAACTGGGGTTTCTTTTTTGATGATTTACTTATAGGTGGCTATGGGGATGGGAACCATAATCCAGTATGTTTATGTTCAACAACAAGCGATGGAGTTCCTGATATTGGTTTAAAATTGCGATTAACCGAACCAATAGGCTTTATCGAACTGGTAAGTGAGCCCGGAAAATTCCCATGCTTTATGAAAGATAGCTCAAAAGGCGGGATTGCAAAACTAAAAAAAAGAGGTACGCCAAGAACATACAGAAATGGACACTATTATCAATATCCAGTGTTTGCATTATTAAATTTTGGGTTGGACCAGTTGTGTGTTGCAAAAAACATACCACTAGACCTTCCTTTTATCGGAGAATTAAATCCGGCATGGTACGACGATTTTACGGCTGTCATGATTAATCCGGTGGCATTGTTGGTGGCAAACCCCATTGGGGCTTTGGCATGCTTATGGGATTGTGCAACAGCCACATTTAAAAAACCAACAGAGTTTTTAAGTTGGTGTAACGGATGTTGGCAAACAAGAAGAATCGGGACCGGACGACCTATGGGAGAAAATGGTCCGGTGGATGACGCGGCTTTGGCTATGTCAATTCTTGATTTTCAGCATATGGGTTATATGTTGCCCCAAACAATAGAAATACCAGGGACCTCCACGGTCCCTTTTGCAGGTGGGGCAACTCTTAGTTCAGCTAACGATTTAGCTTGCGGAAAAACAACTAACTATTTTCCAAAAGTAATAAAAAATCAATATTTTTTGCAAATTTCTTACCCTATTGTTTCAGACAAAATCATTACACCAGGAGAAAGTGCAATGATTTGGTCAAATTTTAAAGGTGTCCCCACATACCAAGATAGAATATTTACGGTATGGAGAAGAAAAGTGTGCTGCGTAGGCGTTGCGCATTTATTATATTAAAAAGGAAAACACATGTTAAAAACAATACTGATTCTAATAATGGCGCTAAATTTATATTCACAAGAAACTAACACGGAGAACTTAACAATAGATGATCTCGGAACTTTTTTTGTTAAAAAACTAAACTTAACCGACGAGGAAGCAAAATCAAGTGCTGACGAGTTGCTTGAAAAAGGAATGGTGATTTACAATACAACTTTACCAAAAAAAACAATAATGTACCAAGGGAAAGCTATTGAGTATAATCCGTCCACAAACAAAAAAAAGTCAATGAAGTATTTGATTGCCTCAGGGTTACTTGGAAATCCTCAGGCTGCAGTAGTAGCAATGGATTATCTAAATTTTGATGGATTTATACAGGGTGGAAAAAAATACAGACTTGAGCTGGCAAAAGTTTTAGATAAAAATGGCTACCTGTATGGTACTTACATATTAGGCATGTGGTACAGTATTCAAGGAAGAGACAGAGATCTTGCTTTGCATTATCTTGGCATCGTTAATGACTATTGTAAAAATAGAAAAAATGACGCAATAATATCTTTGACTATAGATAAATATTATGAAGAAGATGAAAACAAAAAAAGACAAGAGGGGATACGAAGATGCAATATTGCAAACAGTTTCTATAGAAATATAAAAAATCAAACCTTTACAACGCCTACACCATCAACTGATGCAATTGAACAAAACAAAAAGATGAAAGAGTTAATGAAGAATCTAATGATCAACAAACAAAAAGATGCAGTTGAAAAATATCTACAGGAACAAGACAAATGAAAAAGATAGCCATTCTCTTGGTAAGTTTTTGTGCGAGTCTCTTTGCAATACAGCAACCTGTCTTTTTGGGTACTGAAGGGAAAGTTTTTAAACCAGCAGAAAAAGATATGTATTTGGTGTTAAAAGAGAAGTTTAGAAATTTTGAAAAAGACAATAATTTGACCAAAAAATTCAAAGAAATCCTTAAAAATAAAATGTATGTAGATATGAATGTAAAAACATGCGAACAAGACAAAATTTACAACAAAAAAATAATTTACATTGTTAAAGAAAATGTTGTTTTTCAGGGGAAAACAATTGCAAAAAAAGGAGATGAAATCAATCTTTTGGAAAAAGTGAGACTTGATGGGCTTGCTATTTTTACAAATTATACTACAGAAAAAGAAAAAAATATTTTAATGACGATAATAAATCAATATGAAACAAGATTAAGAATTTATGTGACAAAAGGAGATATAAATAGATTAAAAAACGATATAGCTCATTTTTTTCCAAAAAGAAACAATATTATTGTTGGAAAAGCGCCGAAAATATTACTTAAAAGATTTAATGTGCAATGTGTGCCATCAGTAATGTACCAAAAAAATTATGAATTGATAACTACAGAAATCGGAGTACAAAAAGATGAATAAAATTATATATAGTTTAGTCATAGGTACATTTCTTTTTATCAATATTCACGCCGATACAATAGAGCAAGACAATCATGCCCCATTTTCACTGAGTCAACATCTGAAAATAGGAACTTATATAGGAAATAGTTTTGCCTATACGCTTGATGGAGAAGACCCGGATGGCGACGAATTCTTTTTTCAGTTAGACGATCCGACAGGTTTGGCTTCTCAGGGGGTTAATTGTGATTTTTACCACACAAACCAGCTAAATTGTAGCATTAGTGAGGATTTATCAATACCGGAATCGAGCACATGTGTTATGAAGGACAACTATATACAATCATCGTGCGCAACACTACAAGTTGCGTACCATATAATAGATGACAAAGGGATGCAGTCGTTAAAACACTACAATGTAACACTATATATATCAAACAAAGAAAACAATACTTCAGGTGCATTTGAGACGGATATTACAAAAAATCCGAGAGCTTTTTTGAATGAAATGCAAGGAAAAACAAGATTGAGCGATTATGGAAATATTGCAAACAGCAATAACATAGGTGCAAGTATGCTTAATTCGGATATGTTTGCAGATGGAGACAGTCAGTTTGGAAAACAAATGAATCTCTCTAAAGATATTATAAATAATAAAGACATGGAGGGGATGCAATCAGATAGACTTAATGAAACATCCGAAGGGGTGACAGCTTTGGGGAACACAGCTACAGATCCTGACTTTATTAATCAAACATACTCAGAAGGAATAGCTAGTCTTGGATATGACAGTATAGGTGCCCCTGTCAACTGTGTGATAGAGAGAAAAAATATGCAATTAGAGAAATATTTTATATGCTCAGCGGATCCAATGATAAATATTGATCAAACTCTAGCAACAAAATACTACGCAATAGCAGGAAATGAGCCGGCTGCACTTTCTACTTGTGAGTCAATGTGTAGACAAACGGCAACATGCGACCCTGAACAAACAGAAAATCTTGTTGACTTCGTAAGGAACAGAAATTTTGTTGACGAAACAGTGTACTCATCAATAATAAATAATATTAAAAATATTGACACTGTTGACAGAATACGAGTATTTATTAAAAATTCTTCGGGAGTTTTACAAGACAGTTATGATGTGAATTTGACAACTGAAATATCAACGGGTGACATATACTGGGATGATTCAATAATACCATCACGCAGACAGATTGGAAATCAACTACAGATGAATGTAAGCTTTATGGGTGATTCTTTTTATTCAAGCACAATAACCGGCAATACATTTATCTTGCTTCCAAAAATTTCATATTGGGCATCAATCAACAATAGAGAAGTGTTGAAAAGTTATGATGCATCACAATTATACACGATTGTCTTTTCAAACAATGGAACAAACTACAGGTGTCCACTGCCAAGACGAACAGAGCAAACATATGAGGACGCCGTCTCTTGTAATAGTGCCTGTGTGCAACAAGATGAATGCGTAATGTTTACTGATTCATCTTACGATGCACAAACTGCAGAGGAGATAGCAAACTATTGTAAAGATACGGTAGTAGCAGGAAATAGACCATTAGAGGAACTTGTGGAGAATGGAGAATGCGTACTAAAAGATGAGTATGTAATAGACAATTACAATAATCCAACGCATTATTATGTCAGAGATTTTGTACAAGTGGACCCATATAGACCTGAAATAGGTTTCTTGTCGAGTGCTGATGTGTTAAAAAAAGAAAAAGCTGTTGAAATAGCATATGCTTTTGGAGACATGATTAATAGCGGGAGCGACAGGGGACAAAAAGATGAAATAAACAAATTAAACACAAACCTTTTTACAGATTTTGATTTTCATGAAAGCACAGACATGTTTAAGACTTTGCCTGTTGTATCTGGAGCTTCAGTGGCAAATATGGATATATCTATTTTGTTGAAACTGAATCCATCTTTTTTTCATAAAGAGAAATTCAAAGAGTCTGTCAGAAGTGAACTGACAACAGATAAAGAAAGGATGATTTACGATGCCTATGGAGATGTTCTGCAAAGAATTCCAGACGAAGATGGAATGCAATATTGGTTGCAAAATACTTCAAACATAAACGACTACGAATCAATTAAAGAAGCAATATTTAACGGAGCAATAAATTCTGACAACACGGTCGGAATAACAATCGGAATCTTAACTGTGGATGTCCCTGACTTTATAGATGAAAATACAACAATCCGCACAGAATTTAAAATATTAGACAAAAAAGGCGAATTTAGAACAGCTTTTGTTACTGGCCCAGCCATAGATTACACCTCTAAAGATAATAATTACATTATAGGAGACTGGGAGGGTGGCGGCACCTGTTATGAATCATCTGTATCAAACTGCAACAGTGGGTTGCAGCGAGGAATCGCAAAACGTGATTCTGCGGGCTGTCCAATTAATTCAAGTAAATTAAAGTGTTATTATCAGCCAAGCAATGTTACAGGGGCTACAGTTTCAGAAATAGTGCTCAATGAGTATTTGCAAAAAATTGGAAGAATGCCAGAATATGATGGTTTTTACTATTGGATAAATGCCATTAAAGATGGAATGAGTATAAATGATTTTCATAACAATTTTGACTCCGCAGTAACAGCAAATTTGCAAAATTTAGACGAAGGAAGCTTTCTTGACACAAATGTGACAGACACAAGTATACAACTAAACTCAATGCTTCAAAATTATATTTATGCAAGAGGCGGGTCATTCAATCCTGCAACTATAAGTTTTGAAACAGGTTCCTTAACCTCAGCAACACCATCGGACTTTATGATAGTAAATCCTTATGTGTATAACGAACAGCTTAAAAACAACTATATGAAATTAAAATCATATTTTTTAACGGAACCAGCAACGGGAAAACCTATTGATGTGGCGCAAGATAGTGCACTTTCAGAAAATTCATCATTTAATCACACTTATCATTTTTTATTTGCTTACGTTGATAAAGCGCCGGCAATGAAAGATTTAACTGTAAAAGACTTTATTGACAGAGTGTGGGATGATTACAGAAATCATATTAAAAAGTATTTTGTTTGGGACTATGTTACGCGTTCAATGGCAACAAAAAAGCTTACAGATTCAACAACAGAATGGAAAAACCATTTATTGATTAATAGATATGGGTCGTATTTCAATACTGACAGTTTTTCATATCTTGGAGAATCTGATTTGATTACAACTTTTTATGAAGATGCGAGCATTGAAAAAAACGACAATGTATACATAGCAAAAAGAGGAGATAATTATATAATAAAAATGAATCCTCTTGGACAAAATTATGAATATCACGAAAATGCTTGTCCCGATAATCAACAATATGATGTTAGTACAGGAAAATGTACACAAGAAACATCCTCAACACTTACGAGTGAACCAATCTGTGTAAGCGGAACTTACAATCAAAACACAGGAAAATGTGAAGGAACCACACTTGGCACAATAAGCATTTCTGAATATAAAAGTTCAAGCAGTTGTCTGGAGATTAAAAAAACACTAAATGTCAATATAAACAATATTGACGATGTCTTAAGTTTTAAAATAGATAATGCACAATATGATGACTTCTTGATGGTAAAAGTAAATGGACATGTTGCTGGAATAGGGCCATACCCAGGCGACAATATTTTGCTGAGCTCATGGAGTCCTTATGGAATTGTGGATGTGTACAACAACGGACAGGCAACAGAATATGCCTGTGAACAAAACAGACGAGGGTATTTTACAAATAATATAGATATAAAGCAGTATTTGTCTACAGGACAAAACACCATAGAGGTAACACTTTTTGTAAAAGGCGGTGGTATGATGGGGGTAAACTTTTCAATAAATGGAAGCGGTGTGTCGTGCGGAAATGACGAATGTACCCAAAGTGCAACCGTAGTTCAAAGTCAAACCGATCCATCTTGCATGGCGGGGTATACGCTTAATACGATTAGTGGATCTTGTGAAAAAGAAGAAACAAATATCACGACAAGCGAGCCGTCTTGTCAAAACTCGTCAGACCTAATAGATGCATCAGGTCAATGTTATGAAATAATACCATTGTTAGGCACCTACGACAAAAATGGATACTATTTTGCATATCTTCAAAAAGATGGAGACAATAATATAAAATTTATCACCCCAATTGTAGCGTCTTCCCCTATACAGTGCACACAACATCCATACAAATGCGAAGCTACACAACAAGTCTTTTATTCGCAAAATAGTTGTGAAAATTATTGTAATCAAAGTTGTGTGGAAGAATCTCAGCAGAGTTCTTTACTTCCAAACAGTTTTTATAGTCAAGAGGAATGTGTAAATTCATGCATAAAGTATGAACAAAAAACTTTGCAAAGCGTTAGAATGCGCTTAGTGGCAAAAAACGACATACTTACACAATCTGGAAATATCTCAATTGTTAAAAACAGCAGCACATATGGAAATGGCGATTTTTCTAACGACCTTTATTATGCTGATGGAAATATCTATCTAAGTCAGACAAACTCAGGGATTGATTTGGGGGAGTTTGAAAACGGGGACAGTTTACAGATATCTTATGGCACGACAAGCGTTAATCAAAACAATATCATTGGATTGGCAAGAGTAAATGATTCATATATTGACGGGGTTCAGTTTGGGTATGTTCCTTCGGAAACCTTGGATAGTTGTGTGAATATGCACGCTTATTATCCTAATATGGGGATATATTTACAAGTTGATTACAATAATGACGGTATTTATGATACAGACATTAAAATATCTGAAACATTTCTGTGCCATCCGAGCACGATCAAGAGCGTTATTCAAAATATCTCATTTGAAGGGGATAAAATAAATTATGATTTTGTGCTGCAGGACGGAAGTATTGTTCACCAGAGCAAAGATATTATTGTTGACAATAAGGGTGAATGTTACGCAGATGCAAATATTACAAACAATATTCCTTTACCGCAAACGTATGCTAGCAGTGACTATATACCACCGGCAACAATTTTGCAATCTAATGAAATAAACAGCACTATGCGTTTTGCAAGAAAAACAGTGCTGTTTTCGCTTGGAACTGTTGATAGAAACATGCAGACATATTATGATTTCTACAGTCAAAATGGCAGTGTAGAGGGATTAAACAACGAAATTAACATAAACAATAATATTCCAATTCCGCTATATCAAGGTGTTCACCAGTCGGATGATTTTGATGTGATGCTAAAAGATACCGGTTTTGATTCCGGTATTAATACTGCAGTTGGTGACTATAAGCTAAAAGTTGGGTTTGGGTTTGTTCCATGGAATGATTGTAGGAATTTTGATGGGTTTACAACAAGTCTAAAATATGATTACATACCTAAAACCAATTGTTCTTCATATGGTTCATTGTATCATTATTCCGATTATGCTAAAAAATGCATTAGTCAAAAATTTGTAGACAATCAAGGAAATTACTATTGTCCATATGGAGTATTGAGTGGAGATAATTGTGAAGTAAACCCAACATGTATAGAAAATTGGGACGAAGACCCTGTTGACACATCAAGATGTTATAAAACTACAATAAGCAGCACAGAAGGCACGACAAAAGTATGTAAGCCATGGTGGAGAATCATGAGAGTTTACGATTGCAGCGGAATGGTTACGGATAATGCCTACAATTTAATAGACAATATTACATCGGGGCCTCCGAGATTTGTAAATGTGTGCACACAACAGGAAAAAATCTATAAAAGTTTAACAATTGACAGCGATGGCAATATTGTAGAAAGGGAATAAAAATGTGGTTTAAAAAAATAGTTAATATTCTGGTTTCATTATCTCTTCTTCAGTCCCAAGTGCATATTGCGACAATAGGTGCAGTATTTATTGCTACTTCAGTGCTTAACGCAGAAGTTATTGTTGATACAAGCGCAAGCACAGGCACAAGCTCACCAGTTGGCAGTAGTGGCCAAGAGTCGGTCCCGGTAGAAGAAGATACGCCGACATTGAATGCTCAGTGTTTGGTGTACTTTGATGTTTTACAGAGCGACACATGTAAACAATACTGGCTGGATGTCGGCAGCGATAATATTGAAGATTTGCAAAATGGCGGGGATTCCCAAATATTTGAAAGTTGTCTTAAAACAAATTGCGGAAGTTACCCAACTGCAGGAATTCCACAAGAGCAGACATATCCTTATATTATGGAAACAGTGAAAGGGTGTACACTTGAAAGCGAAAGAACCGTAAACGGAAGCGGACTTAATATTACAGAATGGCTAAAAGCTGATTCTTCAGATGAAAACAATATAAGCACAACACAAACAAGTATAAAAACAATACCGTATAAATTACTACAATACACATGTCCAAGTTACAGCGAAGATGTTTGTGTTGCATCGGAAAGAGTGATGCAGTCGCCTGTAATGTGTTTCAAATCAAACATATCAATAGACTTGAAAAACAGTATAAAAGATTGTTTATCTGGGGATACAGGTGCTTGTGATAATGTAAACAATAGTGGCGGCATTGGAAATTTTGTATTTTGGCAATACTGTGATGCAGAT
>NZ_SDID01000034.1 GCF_009192995.1 Sulfurimonas indica
AAGAGGTGGAAATTGCATTTATTGGTTGAATGGGCGCATTAAAATGTCCTCGTGGTAATTCAACAGCTCTCCAACCCAAAGATCTAGCAAGTTGAAAAATACTCTTCTTATCTAATGCAACAGAGATAGCGGCATGTGTCGCACTGTATCCAGAAGCTTCCTCATTTGAGACAAATTGTGCTGCTTGTTCATTCTCACCAGGTAGCATCTCTGTTTTTAGCGGATAGAGTTCAATCGCACTCCCATATGCATCATCAAACCATACCATGTAGGAGTTCTCTCGTGGTCTAAATTTTGTTACATGCCCTTGAAAAATCTCATTAAGAACTCCAGCGACCTCTTTTGTATTTGCAACTGCTATAGAATAGTGATGTATCATAATATCTCCTTTTATTCTCTTTTACCACTGTATCGCATCACAAAAATGAGCAGTGAAAGCGATGCTATCATAATACCAACCCCTATGATGAGATAGAGTGCATAGACCATCTCTGCATAATCATTTAACGCTATTTTAAAAACAACCATAAGAGACTCTATAGAAAGGGCAATTATTATGGAAGTTAAAAAACGTGCCAATAATCTGTTTTCCAAATTATTGGCACGACTCAAACTTTTATAAAATACTTCATGTTCTAAAATCGTTTTTGACAAATCAAAAATTGCCAAAGCTAAAGTAAGTGCAATAATAGAATGAAACAATCCTTCTATAATATCCCTCTCTGTATCAACTACAAGGTTAAAGGTAGTAACAACAGCATAGGCTATCAATGCCGCTGAAAAAACTGCAAGAAAAAAACCAAAGACAGTATAAAAATAACGTGTAAACTTACTGAAATATTCATGCCCTTCAATGAGTGAAAGATCTTTTAAGAGCGTGTAGAGTTCAAAGTCAAATACAACATATTCATCATCTCTTTGAACAACCGCTGTAATGTAGGGTGTTCCACTACGAGAATTTACATATACATTTGATATATAAAGATTATCATCTCGAAATTGTATACGCTCCAACAGGTGCGCTTTTTCCGTTCCCAGATAACTACTGTCACTATTTCCTTGCGTATACAACGGTGTAATCTGTTTGAGATTTTTATTTATTTTATACGTGGCTTTTAGTGCAGGATAAAGAGTAAAGAGTGACTTTTCTACAAGTGTAGAATACTCCGAACAATCAATACTCTCGACAATGGATGTAAGCGAGTTTTCAATAACGCTATAATGCTTTTTATATATGGCAATAATTTCTTTCATAGTAACCTCAATTCATCTGTCTTTATGACATCTCAAATAAGGCTATAGTAATACTCTATCACTTTTTATAATAAAACAAACACATCTATCAAAATTAATACATTTCTTTAATATTGCAATCCATACAGCTACTAGAAAATAATTAAATTAGATATAATTAATGGTACTTTTATTGCTTGAAAGCAGTACACAATAAATAGCTAAGGGACTCTATGGCCGATACTCCAGAAGAGATAATAATTATAGAAGATAGTGATGCTGCTTTATATGACAGTGATACAGAGCAATCTCTATCTTTCGCAGAGGAAGAAGAGGCAAAACGCAAAAAAATTATTCTCTTTGGCGGTATTGCCCTTATCATTGTCCTTATAATTGCTATTACCATTGTTCTTTTGGTCCTTAAAGCATCCAAACAAGAGCAATCTCACATCAATATAAACTTTCTAGACCAAAAAATCCAAGAAAGTAAGCAAAAACCTCGTATAGAACCAAGCAAGCTTGAAAATATGATAGCCAATGCAAACTATCTCTATGCAAGCGGTTCAAAAGAAAAAGCACTTGCTCTCTATGAGCAGATCGCTTCTTACAGTGAAGCCATATCCTTATACAATCTTGGTGTTGCAGAGCTAAAGGATGCACAGTATAAAAAAGCTCTTCAGACTTTTCAAAAAGCCATTGCAAATGATGAAAAACGATGTGTAAGTGCTATAAATGCTGCAGTATGTTCACTATACCTTAAAGATAAAGAGAGTTTTAAATACTACATAGATTTAGCTTATGCCTATCTTCCTTATGAAATTGATTCACCACTCTATTCCTATTATTACACTTTGATTAGCTACTATAACAAAAACTATCTTGCAGCACTCAATTCTCTCAAAAACGCGACATCCAATGAATATGCAACGGTACAAAATCACCTCAGTGCAAAAATCAATGCTCTGTATAAGAACAACTACGATGCTTTGGATGCAATGGAGAAAAGCAGGGATGAATCAGAAGACTTTTCAAAAGCACTCCTTTATGCAAGAATCGGTGATTATTCCCTTGCTGCAACACATCTTGAAATGACGATATCCAAGGAGAAACAACCAATTCGTGCCCCTTTGGCTCTTGGACTTATTGATCTAAAAGCAGGTCATATTGCAAAAGCAGCAAAAGAGATAAAAGCAGTAACTGAAAAATATCCTCAAGAGGTCTATAAATATTATCCTATCAGAGTAAAACTCAAAGAGTCTCTTTTTAATCCTCAAGAGGCACAACAAGAGTATAGAAAAAAAATTCTAAACTCAAAAAACATTATGTATCAAAAAATCTTTTACTTCTCACCCTATAAAGTTTTTAATGCCAACCAGACTATCAGCTATATAAGAAAAGGCAATGCCAATATCTACATTGACAATGTCAATAGTGCAAAAGAGTATCTTCAAAAAAGTTCTTCGACCTCATCAGTAAACCTTGGAATAGTACAAGCTATCAAAGAAGCTCTCTCTTTTAAAATCAGAAAAGCAAATGAAGATCTACGAAAACTCGTTAAAATTCAACCAAAACACTCAATCCTTCAATATGACCTTGCCCTGACCTATGCACAAATGGGGAATCTCCAAAAAGCACATGAGCATTTTTTACGCTCATACTACCTTGATGCAAAAAACTACCTCTCGGGTATTTACGCTGTTATGACAGCCCAACTCATTAACAAAGACTACTATAAGTTAAAATCACTCATCAAAGACTCTATCGCACTTGAAGAGGAGAGTGAAGAGGTTGACCTCTATAAGACACTTTTATCACTCAGTGATGGAGATTATATCTCTGCTATTGAGTGGCTCGATAAAGAGTACAAACAGCGTCCTCTCTATCTTGTTTTGGATGTTCTGATAGCTACAAAGCTGTCAAAGATGAACAAAGCCAAAGATTCTGTTACGAAGCTGCTAATGATACAACCAAATGATATTCTGCCAAATATCATCTATATGGATACTCATTTTAGTAAGCTAAAAACATCAGAGTATGCAAAAAAGACCCTACAATATCTCAAGGAACACTCTTTTACCTATGATGACCTCTATTATGGTCCCTATATTACAAGATACCTCTTTATCCAAGCCAATCTTATCAGTGGAAGACTCTACTTTTTAGCAAAACAGCTACAGGAGGTTTTAGAAACAACTAATCAAGACACTCGTGATATAGAGAGTGCTTTGGCATTGGTCTACTTTTATGATAAACAGTTTGAAAAATCTTACACACTCTATAACCATCTTATAGATGAACTTAAAGTCAGGGATGCCTATACACTTTACCTTGGAGCTGTCGCTTCAACAGCAGCCGGACATCATGCAAATGCCATAGCACTTTTAGAACTTGCCAAAATGAAAGAGAGTAATTTCTATGAGAGCAGATATGCTTTAGCACTGCTTTATATGGAAATCAATAACAATGATGGAGCGGTCATTCAGCTCTCACGCATTCAAGATGATGGATTTAAGTCTCAATATTTTGAATTTGAAATAGATACACAGAAGCTGCTCTTCTTTAAGCAGCATCCGCAAAAGAAGTAATAGACTTCTTGCTAAACTCCTATAAGTCTCAAAGAGCTAAGAAGTGGTAAGATTGTGCAAAACAAATTTTTCAGCCTAGCTATAGCTAAAGTGAAAATATTTTTTTGTGCAAGGTTGCTGCTTCTTAGCTCTCCCTATGGGCATATTATAGAGAGCTTTACTCTGCGTTAGATAACCCCAACCGTAGCTTTGGCTACGCTTGAGAACATCTGCCTTGATTAAAACTCT
>NZ_SDID01000035.1 GCF_009192995.1 Sulfurimonas indica
TATTAAGAAAAATAACCTATAAGTGTTTCAGAAGCTCTTAGTTCTTGTCCAACGCTGATATTGAGACGAAAGTTTGATTTGAGATAGATTGAGGTTACGCCATTTACCATAACACCATAACGTGCACCCTGCATAAGTTCCTGCCCTTTTACAAGATCAATATCAATCGGAGCAAAACCTTGCTTTTCTCTATGGACAATATTTACACTATTATTCTCATTATCGACAAAGAGTAGTTCCGCATACTCATTTAAAAGAGAAAAAAGCTTTGAGTTCTTACCTACTCTGCTGCCTCTGACAATGTTGATAGATGCTACTTGTGCATTCATAGGTACACGCAGTACCCCTACATCAAAATAGGATGATTCTATCTCTATCTTGTATGCATATTCTGAGTCTTCTAACTCTTCTATCGCTGTTACGACACCGTCAGCAGGTGCGATAAAACTGTTCTGCTGATAAAAAGGCATCTGGCGTTCAGGATTTCTATAAACATATACAAAAATAAGCATTACTACAAAAGAAAGAAATGCAAAAAATTCCAAATCTATGATAGAGAAGAGTAAAAAAGCTGACGCAGCATACCCTATATAGCGCCAGCCACTCTTTGCAATTATAAAAAGATTATTTCTCATCTCTTTGCTCACTATCTTTAGAAGTTTTACTCATTGTCGCATCCTCTCTGAGCTCATCTTCTATACTCTCTGTATCTTGGATAACTTTTGATTCCAATCCATTTTCTTTTTCAAACTTCAAGATAATATTACGAACCTCTTCACCTGTAATATTCTCTTTTTCATAAAGGAGTGCCACCATCTCTTCTATAGCATCTCTATACTCTTCAAGACGTTCTACTACTGACTTGTAATGTTCATCGAGAGATTTTTTGATAAATTCATCCATCTCTTGAGCCATTTTATCGCTATACTCACGTGTAGCAGCCTGTGCAGGTCCACCTAAGAAAGATTGACGCGATTTTTCCAGCACCATTAGACCTGCAATATCACTCATACCATAAGTCTGTACCATTGATTTGATGATCTCAGTTGCACGTTCTAAATCATTTCCTGCACCAGTTGATATCTCACCGATGAAAACTTGTTCGGCTGCACGACCACCAAGAAGTACATCAACCTCAGCCAATAACTCATGTTTTTGCATCATAAACCTATCTTCTTCTGGCTTATTAAGCGTATATCCAAGTGCTGCAAGACCACGTGGAACAATGGAAACCTTAGAAACTTTTTTAGCACCTTCAGTAGTTTCAGCAAGAAGTGCATGTCCACTCTCATGGTATGCAACGATTTTTTTCTCTTTTGGATTAATACGGCGTGATTTTTTTGAAAGTCCTGCAAGTGCCCTCTCAACTGCTTCAAAGATATCCTGCTGCTTAACAGTCTTTTGACTTTTTCGACCCGCTAGCAGTGCTGCTTCATTAACAATATTTGCTAAATCTGCACCAGCAAGACCAGCAGTAAGACGTGCAATCTCTTCAACATCAACATCGTCATCCATTTTTACACTTTTCATATGCACTTTAAGAATTTTCACACGACCTTCAAAATCCGGTTTGTCAACAAGAACCTGTCTGTCAAAACGTCCAGGACGAAGTAGTGCAGTATCAAGTATCTCCGGTCTATTAGTTGCAGCCAAAATAATAACCGGTGTATCTGTACCAAATCCATCCATCTCTGCAAGAAGTTGATTAAGTGTCTGTTCACGTTCATCGTTACCACCCATAACACCACCAGCAGCACGACTCTTACCTATAGCATCAATCTCATCAATAAAGATGATAGAAGGTGCATCCTTTTTTGCCTGCTCAAACAAGTCCCTTACACGTGCAGCACCAACACCAACGAACATCTCTATAAAGCTAGAACCGCTTACAGAGAAAAATGGTACATCTGCTTCACCAGCTACTGCCTTTGCCAGAAGTGTCTTACCTGTACCAGGAGATCCAACAAGGAGTACTCCTTTAGGAATCTTTGCACCGATCTCAACATAACGGCCAGGGTATTTTAAGAAGTCAACAATCTCTTGGACTTCCTCTTTTGCCTCTTCAACACCTGCAACATCATCAAACTTTGTATTTGGTTTTTCAGAGCTGATAAGCTTTTTTGAGTTACCCATACCAAGAAGACCGCCACCCATGCTTTTTTGCATACGTCCGGCAAAGAACATCCATATACCGATGATAAGCAAAAATGGAAAAAGCCATCCAAACATCTCTGTAAACCAGTTCGTCTCAGAAAATCCTGTATACTCGATTCCCTCTTGATCCAACAGCTTAACAAGTTCGTTATCACCTTTAACGATTCGTGTTGTATATATTTTATTTCCATCTTTTGATATCGCACGAATAAAAGTCTGTCCAATCTCTACTTTTTTTAGACTCTTCTCTTTTACCAAAGATTTTAACTCTGAGTAACTTACAGGCTGAACTCTAGCATTTGCACTCATTGCAGAGGCAGAGCCTCCTGCACCTTCACCAACAATTACCTTAAATAGTAAAATCACAACTACTGAAAAAATTGCAAATGTGATCAGAGGATTTTGGTTGAAAAAGTTATTGTTATTGTTATTATTATTTTCTTGATTTGACATCTATCTCTCTTTATTATTTTCTTTTTAGTACTAAAGTTATCCACTCGTCCTGAGCTATTTTTTCTAAGATTTCACAATCTTTGTAATAATTTAACACTTTATCTTCATACTTATCAAGGATACCAGATAAAATAAGCACACCATTATCTTCGAGTCCATTTTTAAGCTCGTTTGCTATAAACGTCAATACATCGGCAACAATGTTTGCTACAACGATATTATATTTTTTCTTTGTAAATGAACATGAGCCTTCCCAAAGCGTATGAAACTCCAAACCATTCAATGCAGCATTAGCTTTTGTATTCTCTACTGAGATCGGATCAGTATCACAAGCATCAACAGTAGCACCGAGTTTCATTGCTCCAATACCAAGAATACCGCTTCCACAGCCAACATCTAATACTTTATCACCTGACTTTACATAGTTGGAAATTGCCAGTAAAGATGAAGCAGTTGTAGGATGGTGTCCGGTACCAAATGCAAGTGCTGGGTCAATAACAATATTTATCAGCGCATCACTTGGCTCACTCCAAGTAGGATGAATATAAAACTTACCGATTTTAAGGGGCTCAATACTTTGCTTATAGGATTCAACCCAGTCACTGTTTTTGAGCTTTTTTTGCTCACACTCAAGTTCTATTGTACTCCCCAGTGCTTTTTGCAGTGCTTCTCTAAACTGCTCCAAACCCCAAATGATAGTATCAAGTTCATCTTCGCTACGAATTATAAAACCCTCATCAGTCTCTTCAAAACCAATAGGAAGTGTATCTGCTAAAAAATCGGAAAAAAGAGAATAATGGGAAGAAACTTTGACAAGGAGTTCGAAATAATGCTCTTGCATTACTCCGCAACACCCATAACAGCAGCAAGTTTTTCTTTCAATACTTGAGGAGTAAATGGTTTTACAATATAATTGTTAACACCAGCTTTTAGTGCTGTAATAACTTCAGCTTTACCACCCTCTGTGGTTACCATAATAATAGGCAGATCCGTAAAACGCTCATCTGCACGTACTTTTTTTACAAGCTCCAAGCCGTTCATTTCCGGCATATTCCAGTCTGTAATCAACATCTCTACATCTGGATTTGCATCCAACTGTGACCAACCTTCTACTCCATCGGCACCCTCAAGTACATCCTTGTAACCAAGACGAGCCAAAGTATTTTTAATAATACGGCGCATTGTAGAGCTGTCATCAACAACAAGTAATTTCAATTGAAATCCTTTTTTATAATTTGCAAATTTATTTATCTAATAATATCGAATTTTTGTTTGTTTTACTATTAAGCGAGCAGTTTAAACATTTTAGGAAGGTCTAATGTCCCCTCATAGTAAGCTTTCCCAATGATAACACCCTCTATCTCATTTGTCTCTATGAGTGCTTTGATATCCTCTTCATCTTTTACGCCACCACTGGCAATTGTAGCCACTTTGCTCGCACGCGCAATATCAAGTGTAAAATCAACGTTCACGCCAGAGAGTGTGCCATCACGCCCAACATCTGTACAGATGATAGCTTCAACACCTGCATTTGCAAATTCACGTGCCAGATCCGTAGCTTTCATTTCACTCACTTCACCCCAACCTTCAACGGCAACATAACCATTAATAGCATCAATACCAACTGCTATTGGGTATTTTGCAGCCATATCCTTGACAAATTGCGGATCTTTAACTGCAATGGAACCTAAAATAATTCTATCTATTCCAATTTCAAGCATCTTCTTAATTGTTGCTTCATCACGAATGCCACCACCAAGTTCAAGCTTTACATTGCAGTTTTCTCTAATTTTTACAATCTGTTCAAGGTTTTTTGGTTCACCTGCAAATGCACCGTTTAAATCAACCAAGTGCACCCACTCAGCACCCATCTCTTCAAACTTTCTCACAAGCTCATACGGCTCATTTGAGTAGATCTTGGCACTCTCCATAAGCCCTTTTGTCAGGCGTACTGCTTTTCCATCTTTTAAATCAATTGCCGGATATAGTGTCATTGAAATAGTTTTCCTTTATAAATTAATAAAATTTTCTAAAATTTTGAGCCCGTTTTTATGACTTTTTTCAGGGTGTGGCTGAATTCCCATAATGTTTTCATGTGCTACCGCAGAGGTGAATTTATATCCATAATATGTCTCACCTATGATGTCATTTTCATCTGCACAGTTTACATGGTATGTATGGACAAAATAGAGGTAATGTTCATCATCAAGACCTACAAAAAGAGGATGCTCTTTTGTAAACATTCTATTCCATCCCATATGTGGTACTTTGAGTTTTTCTTCAAATTTACTGACATCAAAATGTGTTACGTTCCCTTTGATAAGTCCAAGTCCTGTGTAAAAGCCAAACTCCTCAGAGCTTTCAAAAAGAAGCTGCATTCCCAAACAGATACCAAGCATAGGTTTTCCACTTGCGGCAAACTCTTTAATCGCTTCTATCATCTGCATCTCACGCAAATGTTCCATCGCATCGCCAAATGCACCAACACCTGGCAGTACTAATTTATCGTAACTACTGAACTTCTCCGGGTTGCTCTCAACTACTGTATCTTTTCCAAGTTTGGCAAATGCATTTTGCACAGATGCCAAATTTCCCATGTTATAATCAATTATTGCTATCATTATTCATCTATTTTCAATTTTGTAAATTTTATATATACCGCTAAACTTATCAAAAGCATCGCAACACCTGCAACAATATACATCGCATATATCAGTTTGTCCGGATCAATTATCGCAAATTTAAACACAAGCATCAAAGCTTCAATCGAGAGAGCGATAATAATACTCCCTAAAAATCGGACCATCGTTTTATGCGGTCCTGAAACATTATGTTCTTTATGCCGTCCAAGTATCTCCTCTTCTATAAGTGTTTTGGAGAGGTCAAATATGGCCAGAGAAAGTGTTAAAAGAATAGTTGCCTCAAACATATCTTTGATTTTAAACTTATCAGGCGTTATCTCATAAACAAAAAAGCTCTGAATCCCTTTAAAAAAGAGCAATATTGCCACAGCAATAAGTGCAAACGCAAAAGCCCCATAAGCAAATTTGAAAAACTCACTGAAGATATGGTCCATTGTTGTTGGATGCGCAATTTTAATCGCCTCTTCAAGTGGTACATCCAAACATGCTACATACTTCAACTCTCCATTTTCATTGAAAATAGGCGCTGAAGCAGTAACTGTCAAATCTCCGGTAATGAGAGATGGATAAGGATCAGTAATCGTACAACGTTCTTCTCTTACAGCTCTGTAATAGTATGCACGGTCTGCTCTTATCTTTCCAATATCATCATCAATCTGTCCCTTTGGGGTAAAAGTGGGACTTACCTGCACACCTTTTTCATCAAGAAGATATACACCCTCACAATTTTCCAAGTCTGCTTTGATTTTCAACAGACGTGGCATAATCATCTCACGAGTGATTGATGGCAGTCTGTTTGGAATATTTTTAGAAAAGAGATAGCAAAAATAAGCTCTTGCTTTTGTTCTACCTTCGGCAAAATGCTGAATATCTAATGCAACCATAATATCTCTGCCTCCCTTTTATTTCATTTTTGGTTGTTTGAATTATATCAAAGATTGACTATAATGTCATTAATGAATCAAGATATTAAAAAAATTGCCATCGTTAGGCTCTCAGCACTTGGCGACATTGTAAACAGTGCTGTAGTTTTACAGTTTATCAGACAAAACTATCCTCACGCAACAGTAACATGGATAGTTGAGGAAGCCTTTAGTGCAGTTTTACAAAATGCAAAATATCTAGACACTGTCCATACGGTCAATCTCAAAAAATTTAAAAAAGAAAAAAGCTTTTGGCTTTTAAAAGAAGAGTATAAAAAACTAAAAGCCATAGCTCACTTTGATATTGTCATCGATATGCAGGGACTTATCAAGTCAGCCATTGTTGCTAGGATTCTTGGAAAAAATACGCATGGATTTGACAAAAACTCAACACGGGAATCCTTGGCATCATTCTTTTATAAGACAAACACTGCTATTGCTTACGAAGAAAATGTCATCTCACGCAATGCCAAAGTTGTTGCAGATGCTCTTAATATCTCAATTACACAAAATATGCTAGAAAAAAAAGAGCCTATATTCAGTATTACAACAAATTTTTCACTGCAGAAAGAGAAAAAGAACATCGCTTTTGTTATTGGTGCTTCATGGCCGTCTAAAATATACCCAAAAGAAAAGATTGCAGATATTTGCAATCACTTACAAGAAGAGTCTTACATCATCTGGGGCAATCAAAAAGAGTATGAAGATGCAAGATGGATTTGTGAACATTCAAAATATGCGAAGATGGCACCAAAGCTCACTTTGGACGAGTTGGTCTCGTTTATCTCACATATGGATCTGCTTATCGGTAATGATACAGGGCCAACACATATGGCATGGGCGCAGAATATTCCCTCAATAACCCTGCTTGGACCGACAACAAGACGAATGATAGGAGAGACCTCTAAAAATATCGGTATAAAATCACCTTCAGAAGTAAATATTTTAAAAATTGATAAAACTGACCATTCTATTAAAGATATTCAAATCTCAGAAATCATACATATAGCAAAGGAACTTCTATATAATGGGATATAAACTACTTTTACTTTTTGAAAAAATTTTAATACTGCTGCCAAGAAGCTTCCGCAAAGGTTTTTTTAGTGCTTTGGCAACTATCGGTTATATAACATCAAAAAAATATCGTAACATCGCACGCCAAAATCTCAACTATGCTTTTGATAACAGTATGAGCGAAGCAGAGATAAAAGCCATTACAAAATACAGCTTTAAAAATCTGCTTTACAACTTTTTATACCTTATGGAGATACGAAATCTCTCTAAAGAAGAGATTCGTAAAAAAATAACAATCGTTAATAAAGAAGCGATTGATAGAGTTCATGCAGAGGGGCGAGCTGTCATCTATGTAACACCACACTATTGTGCATGGGAGTTGGGAGCTGCCGGCCTTTCCATAGAGGTTGAGCCAATCGCGGCAGTCTATAAAAAACTTAAAAACAGAGTCTATGAACAGTGGCTTTTAGAAGCAAGAGCACGATTTGGCAATACAAATCTTGAAAAAACCAATGTTATCAAACCACTTATAAAACTTGTAAAAGAAGGAAAAGCCAGTGGTATTCTTATAGATACAAACATCAATAAAAAAGAGGGTGTTATGGTAGAGTTTATGGGAAAACCTTTACGTCAAACAGCAACACCTGCTTACTTGGCAAGAAAATTTAACGCTGCCATCATTCCTGCACATATTCGTACAGATGATGAAGAGAACTATACCATCATCTTAGGTGATGAGATAAAAGTCAATAAAACAGATGATCCACAAAAAGACATCTTAGAAGCAACACAAGCTCAGGCTGATTGGCTAAGCGATATTATCAGAAAAGAACCAAAATTTTGGTTCTGGCTACATCGCAGATGGAAAGGCGACAACCCAGAAATCTATAAAGATTAATCAATACCTGTTTTTGATTCACACTCTCTTGTTTGTGCTTCAAAGAGTTTTAAAATCGTTAAGAAAAATGCGGTAATTGCAGGTCCGAGTATCATGCCCCAAAATCCAAAAGTTGTAAGACCTGCGATAATCGCAAAGAAAATCACCAACTCATTCATCTTTGTATCATCTTCATTGAGCAGTTTTTTGTTTATCCATTTAATGATAAGTGGTTTTATGAAAGTATCTGCGACCATTGAGATAACAACAATGGAATAAAGAGCTATAAAGAGAGCACTTGCTGCATTTCCAAGAGCAAATTCATAGATCATAAACGGTAGCCACATCAATACACCACCAACGACCGGAATCAAAGATGTAAAACCATACATGATTCCAAACAATAGCCCGTTATAGCCCATAAAAGAGACTGCTATACCAAAAAGAGCACCCTCAAACATCGCAGTGGTAATGATAGAATAAAACACTACACTCATAACCGATGAAAGCTCACGGGCCAAAAGCGTAGACTCTTCTACTGACATCTGTAGTGTACGCTTTATAAAGGTCATAATAGTTTCACCGTTATACAAAGCAAAAAAGTAGAATACGACGACCAAGAAAGCATTTTTTAAAAATCCGGCACTAAAAGCACCTATTTTTGCAGCTATACTCAGAGCATTCGCTGTAATAGTATTTATATTAATAGTTTGAAATGAATCAGAAATATATGGCTTTAAAAAGAGTAGATATTCAGGAGGATTTTTTATAAGTCCATTGATATAATTTTCCACACGCTGCAAGGTATCTGGTTCTAAATGATTCAGCCATATAGTAAGTGAAGCCAAAAAATACCCAAGTGGTGCGAAAAAGAGCAATGCAAGTAAAAGACTTGAAAGCGAAGCTGCTAAAAATTTTGAGTGTAATTTTACTTCAAAATAGTCCTGAATAGTAGATGTAGAGACCGCCAAAAGTGCTGCAATTGTTATGACCATCAAAAATGGAGCATAAAGCAGGTACATCCAATAGAGTGATGTTGCAAAAAGTATAGCTATAAAATATTGTGGTTTCATCTAAAAAAGTGTCCCATCATTATTTACACATTTCATATTGAGAACATCATAGGTTGCCCGTGTTGCCTTGCGACCTTTAGCTGTTCTCTCCAAATATCCATTTGCGATTAAGTAAGGTTCTAGTACATCTTCCACTGTTCCCTCATCCTCACTCAGTGCTGCAGCAATTGTACTCAGTCCCATTGGACGACCATTTGAGCTTGCCAGTAGATTTAGAAGACGCAGGTCCATTTCATCAAAACCATGTGAGTTAATACCAAGCTCATCTAAAGCATATTTTGTACGTTCATGATTGATATGTTCTTCATCTGCAACCTCGGCAAAATCCCTTACACGACGAAGTAAACGCAGTGCTATACGAGGTGTTCCTCTGCTTCGTTTTGCAATTTCCAAAGCCGCATCATGAACGATCTCACGCTCCAGTTTTGCTGATGCCTGCTTGATGATTTCTGCAAGCTCTTCATGTGAATAGAAGTTCATACGAAAGCTCATACCAAATCTGTCACGCAGAGGATTTGAAAGCATACCGGCACGTGTTGTTGCACCAATGAGAGTAAATCGTGGCAAATCAATCTTTACTGTTTGTGCCGCAGGACCACTGCCGATGATAATATCAATACGATAATCCTCCATAGAGGAGTAGAGTATCTCTTCAACAGCAGGTGAGAGCCTATGAATCTCATCGATAAACAAGATATCACCCTCTTCCAAGTTCGTCAAAATTGCAGCCAAGTCCCCACTCTTTTCTATCATAGGAGCCGCTGTTACTTTAATATTTGAGTTCATCTCATTAGCAATGATAAGTGCAAGTGTAGTTTTCCCAAGTCCAGGAGGTCCATAAAAAAGGACATGGTCAAGTGCTTCATCTCTCTTTTTACTTGCTTCTATGAAGACAGAGAGATTTTTCTTAATCTGATCCTGACCGATATACTCACTCCAGGCATCAGGACGCAGTGTCTGTTCTGAACTTGCATCTTCTAATGAAAAAGTTTCAATATCTACAACTCTATCCATGGATAATTCACTCATTAATAGGTATGTTCTTTGGTAGGAAATTTTCTTGTTTGTACCTCATCAGCATACTTTGCAAGAGCATCTTTTACAAGCGATGCACTATCAAGATATTTTTTTACAAACTTTGGTGTGAACTCTTCAAAAAGTCCAAGCATATCTGAAAAAACAAGCACCTGTCCATCTACCTCATTTCCAGCTCCTATACCAATTACAGGAATGGATACAGCTTCAGCAACAGCTTTTGCTACATCTGCTTTTGTACCTTCAATGACCATACAAAATGCACCTGCATTCTCAACTGCTTTTGCATCTGCTATCAAAGAGTTTTTTTCTTCTTCACTCTTACCTTTTACCTTATAACCACCTTCACTACGTACAGACTGTGGTAAAAGACCAATATGCCCGCATACCGCTATACCATTAGATGTAAGGTATTCTATTGTCTCAGCTTTGTCAGCTCCACCTTCTATCTTTACACAGTCTGCCAAAGTCTCCTGAAAAACTCTTGTCGCATTTTCAAGCGCTTTTTCTTTTGTAGTATATGTTCCAAAAGGCATATCACAGATAACAAAACTGTTTTTGGCACCATTACAGACTGCATTTGTGTGGTATATCATCTGCTCTAAGCTTGTTGAGATAGTATCGCTTTTACCTGCAAAGCTCATATTCAGACTATCTCCTACCAAAATCATATCGGCACTCTCTTCAAAGAGCTTTGCAAAGAGTGCATCATAGGCTGTAATCATCACTAAAGGCTTTACTCCCTTAGCTTTTTTAATCGAAGATATTGTTATTTTTTTATTCATAGATGTATTTTAACCAAATATTGCTATAATTTGAACAATAATTGGAGTATTTGATGGGTATAAGAAGTGATTTAGATGCTAACTTTGATTTTGAAATTGTAGACGAGTTTCTAGACCACTACGCTATGATGGTAGAGAGCATGGAAGTTATGATAATTGATTTGCAAAAACCAAATATGTATGAACGCAGTACCAATGAGCTCTTCCGTGTCTTTCACAACATTAAATCTGCATCAGCCTATCTCAAAATTGTCCCAATGAATAAACTTGCCGCCTTTGTTGAAGATGAGCTTGAAGCTCTACGAAAACAAAAACCTCCAGTGAGTCAAGAAACTATTGACTGGCTCTTAAATATCAGCGATATGTTCGCAACATGGCAAGATGACTTTAAAATGGACAATGAACTTAGTAAAATCAAATACTCTCTACTTAAAATACCTGACTTGGAACAATAAATAGAAATGAAAAACAGTACAAAAAACTTAGTAGCCTATATCACATCAGGATATCCTGATAAAAACTTTAGCATTGACTTAGCATTAGCTCTTGGTGAAAATGGTGTAGACACACTTGAACTCGGTGTTCCATTTTCTGATCCGGTGGCAGATGGTCCTGCCATTGAAAACGCAAACCATAAGGCACTAGAGTTAGGTTTTAAATTTAAAGACCTTCTTGAAATATCTAAAGTAGTTGCACCAAAAGTTGATACATTATGGATGGGTTACTTTAACAGTTTCTACCAGCAAAATATGCAAGAGCTCATTCCTCACGCCAAGAGTCTTGGTGTCAATGGACTGATTATTCCTGATGTGCCATATGAAGAATCACTTGCCTACAAAGAGCTTTTTGATGCTCATGAGATGACAAATATCTCTTTTGTTGCCCCTACTGACTCAGAAGAGAGAATTGCAACAATAGTAAAAGATGCACAAAAGTTTATCTATATGGTAGCATACACCGGTATCACAGGTTCAGGTACAGCTGAAGACCTGCAACCATTCTTAGCATCTATCAAGAAATATACACAAACTCCTGTCTATGTCGGTTTTGGTGTCAATGAAAAAACTGCAAAAGAAAAAGTAAAAGGTGCAGACGGTGTCATCGTCGGGAGTGCTTTTATCAACATTCTTTTAGATGAACAACTCTCTAAAAGCCAAAAAATCACAAACTGTGCGAAGTTGGCAAAAAACATAAAAGAGCTGATCAACGAGTAATTTCAAAAAGCACTAAAAGTGTTTTTTGAAAGAGTGAGTCATTATCATCACTTACCATCAAAAATCTGTTTTTTCCTACTTTTGTTACTCCTTCAAAATTATCGATTTTCCATCCATCTTCTGAATCAAACTTTGCCAGTAAACTACTGTTACATACTCTTTGTTTATTACAAACACGAAGATTAAGCTCCACTAAATAGCTGATAAGGTAAGAGTACTCACGCAGCAATATAAGTACTCTATGCTTATCTATAAAAGTCATCCCAGTCAGCTCACCCTCTGTTTTAAATTTCCAAACTTTATCTTTAGCATAGAGTGTATGGTACTTTTGTTCACTACTTTTCAAGGGCAGTTCAGGTGCAGTAATGAGACCATACTGTTTTGAATATACAACACTTTCAAGCCCTTTATTAAGGCTCTGATAGTTTTCATTATTTTCAAGTAGCGTGTCAAACGAACTGCTAAAATTGGCACTAAGGGAAGTGAGTTAAAAGTTACTTTTTAAACACAAGCCTTAAAAAATCAAATTAATTTTTGATAGACTCCATTTCAT
>NZ_SDID01000036.1 GCF_009192995.1 Sulfurimonas indica
AAATGCGCGGGGTGGCCAAATGGGATGCGTGCCTACAAACGATAGAGCAAGGCTTTCAAAGAGCAATAAACCTCATAGATAATGATGGTAAATTTCTAGATATTTTAAACTGGGGATTTGTAGAGAATCGACATATCATCAGAATGATATTTAACTTCGCTATGTTTGTGTGGGAAAATAGTGACAGAGAGTTAGCTATAGAACTTTTTACAAAACTTTTAAAATCAAACCCAAATGACAATATAGGTGCAAGATACTCTATAGTGGCTATTTTAGAAGGCTTTGACTCTCAAGAGGAGTATGAAGAGCAGTTTGAGAGTAAAAATGGGATGGGACTTGAGTATGAAGCTCTTGAAAAATGGTTCTACGAGTCTGCTCAAAAGCATTTAGATGTTATTGGGTGGTGGTTGAAATAATGCTATATAAAAAAATCACTAATTTCACAATTTAAAACTTTAGATAGTTTGTATAGCTGCTCGATATTAAAGTGTTTTTTTGATCCTAATTCTGCTTGAGAAATTATCGTTGTAGATTTTTGTCCAATAGCCATAGCTAATTCTAGTTGTGTTAACTTTTTTTCTAATCGAAGACGTTTAACATTCATTCCAATCTTTTTATGCAACTCAGTAACTTCTAAATCTATATTTTTCATGAACTTCCAATAGGAATTATTTTTCTATAAGTTTATCTATAGTAGAATATTTTTTCAACTTCCAATAGGAATAATAATAAAAATATTATTTTTATGTTATGTTAATGAAGTATAATTCTATTACAAAGAAAAGAGGTAAAGTATATAAATGCTAGATACTAAAATCAGAAGTGTTATTAATAAATTAAAAAAAGAATTTTTAGCTGATACTCGACCATGGGTAGTTACATTTTCTGGTGGAAAAGACTCCACAACTGTTCTTCAACTTGTAACTGAAATGCTGCTAGAATTAAGAACAGAGAATAAAAATTTAAAAAAAGTTTATATTGTTTCTTCAGATACTGGTGTAGAAATGCCAGTTATTGAAGATTATACAGGTAATAAACTTATCCAAATTGAAAGTTATATCAAAAAAGAAAAGCTCAATATGGAAGTACATCTTCTAAAACCAAAAGTTACTGATAGTTTTTGGACACTTCTTCTTGGAAAAGGTTATCCATCACCAAATCAAAATTTTCGTTGGTGTACTGATAGAATGAAAATAAAGCCAGCCACTAATTTTTTAAAATCTCTTACTATTAAAAATGAATCTATTCTAATGCTTTTGGGAGTTCGTTCTGATGAGTCTCAAGCTCGTGCACAATCTATAGAAAAAAGAGATGAAAACCATCGAGGCTTTTCAAAGCATAATGATATTCCAAATGCTTTTGTTTATTCTCCTATAAAAAATTGGACAAATGCTGATGTATGGACATACTTAAGTAAATACCCCGCACCATGGGGTAAACATAATGATATGATGGTTCTTTATGATAAAGGTTCAGGAGAAGCAGATTGTAATATTGCATTAAATCCAGAAGCTGCATCATGTGGTAAGACTCGTTTTGGTTGTTGGGTTTGTACTGTTGTTAGTAAAGATAAGTCTATGGAAAATATGATGAGGAACAAAGGTGATGAATGGATGGAACCATTGCATCACTTTAGAAATAAACTTGATGAGTATCGTTATGATCATTCTAAAAGACAACCTCGTCGTAGAAATGGACAAAAATCAGTAGGACCATTCTTATTATCAGTTAGAAAAGATTTTTTACAGGAACTTTTAGAAATAGAACAATCATTAATTCAACAAGGTAAAATGGGAAATAAGAAATTAATCTCAGATGAAGAGATAATTCAAATTCAAAAAGAATGGTTGCATGATGGAGATTTTTTTGAAAGTGCAATAAAAATGGCTCATTCTGTAAATCGTTTAATAAATTACGAATCAGTGAAGTCGTTTAATGGTGAAGATAGAAAATTTATTGAGGCAATATGTGATAAAAATCATATCCCAGTAAAATTAATTGAAGATTTAATGCAAAAAGAACATAGTTATAGACATCAAATAAAAAGAACCAAAATATTTACTGATATGGAAAAATTAGTTGAAAATTTTGCTAATGGGGTTGTAAATGAGGTTTAAGTCTATATCAATTGAAAATGTATTTTCATATTATGGTTTAAAAAAGTTTGACTTTGAAAATAAAGATAAACCAGTAGCTTTAATTATTGGTGAAAATGGTTTTGGTAAAACTTCATTTATAAATTCTGTAAAGATAGCTTTGCATGGTATTAATAAAGATATTTTAACTATAGGTAATCAAATATTGAGTAAAGAAGATTTTGTTGTAGGTAATAACAGCAAAAACTTTAGTGGTATGCTGAATCGTAAAGCTAAACTTGATGGAATAAATGAAGCTAAAATTACAATTACTATAGATGATGATGAAATATTTGTAGTTGAAAGAACTTTTAGTTTTAAAGATAATTCCTATGTTGAAAGCTTAATACTTTATGATGAAGAATATACTCTACTTGCTCAGGGTGATGATGCTCAGGATATTATAAACCAAAAAATATCTCCTACTATGGCTAGATTCTTTTTCTTCGATGGAGAAAAGATTCAAACAATCGCAGACTTCTCTCATGCTGAGTTTACACAGATGCTCGAAGATGTATTAGAACTTGATATTTATGATCAAATGGCTAGTGATGCAGAGTATTTAATTCGTAAGATTAACAGAGCTGAATTAGATCAAGATTTACAAGAAGAAGCGCAAGAAAAAGAGAGAGTAATTGTAGAACTTAAAAAAGAGATCTTGAACACTGAAGAATTATTATATAACGAAAAAAAGGTTGTTCTTAAAGAGCTTGAGGGTAAAAAGAGAGAATTAGATAATAAATTAAAAAAACTAAAAAGTCGTTTTCAACAAGCACTTTCTAATGCAAGAGCATCTTTAGATATAGCAGAAAATGAAAGAATAAAATTAGTCCAAACAATGAAGCAAGCAACACTAGTACAGTTACCATTATTGTTAAATTCTTCTTTAGCAGGTAAAATTAAAGAGGATATAGATGCTCATTATCGTGGAAAAGTTCAAATAGACTCAAATGTATTAGCAATAAAAAAAGAGCAGCTTATGAAGCTCTTAGATACTCTTGATTCGAAAGAAAAGATTGCTAATGCATTTGATAATGTATTTCAATCAAGTAATAAAAATCAAAGTGTTTCTTTTGCTAATCCATATAGAATAGAACAACAGTTTGATGCTCTTCCTAAAATAGATTTATCTAAATTGTTATCTAACCTTTCAGATAATGCTCTTGAAATACAAGAGTTACAAAATGAAATTATTACACTTGAAAATAAAATAGTTGATGATAAAAAAGAATATGAAAGTGATTTTATTTTAGCTATGGAAATAACAGAAGATATAATTCGTCAAAATGTAAAATGTGAACAATTGGAAGAAAAAATTATTGCTTTACATGAAAAAGAAAAAGAGCTAAGAAAAGAGCTTGGTAAACTTACAATGAAAGAACATAAAAATAATATTGCAAATATTAAAATAAAGACACTTCGGTCAATTATAGAAGTAAGCAAAGTAATGAAGAAGAAAATAAAGACTGATAAAAGAGCAAACCTTGAAGAGTCTATTAATGCTAAATTTAAACTACTAAAAAAAGAAGATTGGGATGCGGATAAAATTAACTTAGATATTAATTTCAATATTAACCTTTATGATATAGATAGCAATGCGATGGATATCTTATCATGTTCATCTGGACAAAAGCAGATAATAGCTACTGCCCTTATATGGGGAATATCTGAATATATTGCAGAAGATATTCCTATGATAATTGATACTCCACTTGGTAGACTTGATGAAAACAATCAATCTCTTATTTTAAATAAATTCTATCCAGAGGTTTCAAAACAGGTTATTATTTTACCAACTCCTAGTGAATTAAAACATGATGGATTTAAAACTTTAGTCCCTTATATATCTCAAACATTTAAATTAAGTAATGCCGGATCTGCAACAACTGTTGAAGAAGTAGATACTGATGATATTATAAATTATAAACAATTACAAGAAAATCTGGAGATAGCATAATGAGAACTACTGAACATACAGAACAACATCTTTCTCGTATAGCTAGACTTCTTGGGTTTGAAAATGATCCTAAATGGTTAACTATTCGTTTTGCTATTTCAATATCATTAGCACTAGAAGAAAAAATAAATATGAAAGAAAAAATAGATTTTTCAAATGGAAAGACTTATAACTTAGAAGTTATTACAGGTAAAGGTAAGCTAGACCTTACTGGTGATCAAGCTGATTATAATGATTTAATGGCTCTAATTATTGCTAATGTAGAAGAAAAACAGATTAAAACAGAAAGAGAATTTGAAAAAGCTTTAGAATTTCACTGCGAAAGAGGTTTTAATATTTTAACCTCTTCACTTCGTGATAATAGTGATATTTTTGGGTGGATTAAACAAGAATTTTTAACACTCCCTTTATATCCTTAGAGTACTAAAGCATTATAAATATGTTCATAAAGTTTTTTTTGTAAAGCTTTACTTCCAGTTCCTTTAAAATTTTCATTATCAAAATAAATCTTTGGATTTTGGGAAATATTTTTAAAAATTTCTTTTAATTGTTTTTCAAATATTTCTTGTTTGTATTCTTCTATATTTATTTTTGGAAAAATATCATTGAAAATTTTCAATAAGGCATATACTCCAGGAGACTTTAATAAATAGTATTTATACTGATATGAAGAATAAGTACCATCAAGTTTTGTCTTTGGATAGTAATCTGGAAAGTGATTTTCAAAAAACCGAAAATAATCTGTTAAAATATTAGGTATTTTTTTGAAATTTGGTACAATATTTTCTTCTTCAGGTTCTTCATATACTTCATATTCATTGTAGATTGAGTAAAGATTCCCTTTAATATTAATTAATTCATCAATAACTGTTTCAACAAAAAATGCTAAAGAAACCGTTCCTGGACCATTTCCTAACATTTTTATTAGTCCATTGAGATGAGAACTTTTATTAAGTGTTTTAGCTAAGTAGTGTGCAAATGTTAATTCATTTTTTATATCAGGTATAGAACCAAAAATATCATAAAATAATGATTTATTTACTGGTTTTTGTTTAAAGTTGATATTTGCAAAAACTTGAGATTGTTCATATAAATCATAATCAAATAAAAAAGTGGCAAAAAACTCAAAATCATTATTTGTAGTACTTTTTTCCAAAAATCTTTCTACCCCTCTAAATCGATGCTGTCCATCAACAATTAAAATCTTAAAGTAACTATTTTTAGGTAAGATTAGCTCTCTATCATTTTTTAGAATAGGTAAAGCTTCATTTGATTGAAGATAATTATCAATATTTTCCTCATAGTCTTCCAAATTTGCTGTATCAAAAGATAATATTAATGGAGTTGCAAATGGAATTACAGGTGTAAAATCTGTTTTACTAGCTTCCTCTAAATCAAATAAATAATTTGCAATATCGTTAACTCTTCGTTTATCTGTTTCTCTTTGAAAAAGCTTACCTTCACTACCTATTCGTTTAGTAAGAATAACATTGTTTTTTATTTCATTATAATATATTTTACCAATATACATATCTTTCGCACCAATTTGAGAAATTTTTATTAAATCAATTGTTTTCATTATTTTTCCTAAAAATGTTTCTGGATTTTTTTAGTGTTTGTAGAGGGTTTACTAACACTCAGAAGTCGTGATATCTTTTTCATTTCATGGTCCATTGCCTTAAGAACATATTCTTTTTTCTCCTCACATCCACAATCATTTACATAACACTTAATAAACTCAAAATAATGCTCTGTTACCGTTGAAATTTGATCACTATATGTTGCCTCAATATCACATTCAATAGTTTCTTGTAATTCATCTTTAACAGCCTGAATATCACTTGTTCGTTTTTTATGTTGTTCTGACAAATCATTCACCTTTATATCAATTTGTTTCCGTAAATAATCCAATTCACCTACATATTTATCTTCTAGTTTACTAATTCGACCTAAAGTATGATGAAATAAAAAGGCTAAAAATAATAAAAATGTCACACTTACACCAATAACTACATTTCTCTGAATAACTAATTCCTGAATAGTCTTCTCATAATGATTTACTTTTTTTGCAAGTGTACTAAATTTTTTTTCTTCTACATTTACTTGACTTTGCTTATTGACTTGTACTTTACAATATAGTTGTGTACTAATAATTAGCATTAATAGCACTAGTGTTTTAAGTTTATTCATTTATTCTCCTAGTTAATTTTATTGAATTTTCAAAGTACCTAGATGTTATTTTTTATTAATATAGCTAGGATTTTCCCTATTTGGTATAAATGAAAACTTATCATTAGATAATATATCAGTAAGTAAATATCTATTCCATTCAACAGAAATTTTAGGTAGTTTTATATTAGTAAGTAAATCTTCTATATGTATTTCTGAATCTATAGTGTTTTCTACCAATAAGTTTACATCATCTATATTATCTTTATTAAGTCCTATATTTTTAATACTTGTATATCTTTCTTTATCTAATCTAACAATCATTTTAATTTTTGATTGTGTAAAATATGCAGTTATCAGTCTAGGAGACAATCCCCTTATAGCAAAATAATTTGAGATATCATTAATAGATATAATATCTTTATTAATTAATAAATTGTTAATGATTACATGAAAATTTAAACTATCTTTTGTAACTGCATAGTCTTTATTGACAATCCGTGTGTTGGAAATATTGAAATATGTTTCTTTTTTACATTTTTTTAGTAATTCCAAAATTACTGTATTTATATCATATTGAGGATAGTCTTTTAATTCTTGTGAAAAAGCATCTATAATAAGATCTATATAGAAAAAATCTAATTCGAGTACTTTAGAATTGGCATATTCTACTAGCTTATTGATTAGGGCATCAGGTAATTCTATAAATTTTCTATTCTTATATTTAAATGTATCTACTGCAATTACATCAGGAGAATAGTCTATTAATTGTTGTACTCTTAATTTTCTTGTTTGCATACTTGAAACTAATTCATCTAGAGCATAGATTTTGTTTTCTACCAATAGGTTCACAAGTGTAGTATTTAAACTTCTTCTCTCTGTTCCTGCTTTAGATATCCAAGGAGAATCTTGATATGAATAATCATCAGGAAACTTCAATTTTAAACAAGTATGTAAAGCAAATTTATTTGGAATACCTATAGATACTAATTCTTTTTCAAATTTATCAAAACAAAATTTGAGATCAATTTGTGTTTCATGTAAGTTTTCATCTATAAAATGTAATACTTTAGTAAAATCATATGATTCTAAAATTGGATTAATATACATAACATGTATATATTTACCCCAGTCCCAAAGAAATATCTTTTCTGAATTTCCAACAGCTGTGGCTATTCCCCTTTTTTTGTCACTTATTGTAAAAATATTGGGAAAAAACTTCTCTAGCTCATCAAAAATAGTATCTATCTCTTGATGTACATATATACCATCCGGATAATGACTAAATACAAATTCAACCATTGGTCTTTTTGGTTTATAGAAATAATGAAAAAAATATTGATTTTTATCTATTTTTCTTAATTTGTCTTTTTTTACTAAAGCATCTATAATTTGTTCAATATTGGATAATTTTGGAAATATTGATTTTAGATATTCTATTAAATCTTCTTTCATAAATAAAGATTTATTTGTTTCTTGGAAAGTATATTCGATTTTTGAAACAATTCCATTAAAAGTAAATTCTTTATATTCAACAAGAGCCATTAAATTTTTATCAAAAATGATTTTTGATTTTGACAAAGGGTGAGATATAACGGCACAATATAACAACTTAAGTTCTTTATCTTTAATAGGTAGGTCATCAATAGGGATCATGGACTTTTTTAATAATTCAGCTAAAGTATTAATGATTAAAGGTCTTGCATGAAAGTTTAATGTTTTTATTGCTTTTTGTTCAATTTGACGAACACGCTCTCTTGTGATTTTTAGCTCTTTACCTATTTCTTGTAAAGTTTTCTTTTCTATTGATCGTTTTTTTAAAACTTCTATATCTTTAAGCTTGACTTTTGAAAAAATTTCTAAAAGTTCATGATCTATATAATTAATAGAGCGTGCTTTTTTGGGTAAAATAATCGAAAATTTACTTTCAAAAATTAAAGAATTTTCAGTTATATTTACTTCTGAAAAATTTAAATAAAGTTCTAATAATTCTTGATTTTTTAAAATTTCTTGTTTATCCATTTTTTAAAAAAACTTCCAGTTCATCAATTGACAGTTTAAAATTATTGTCATTTTCTATTTGTTTAATTTGAACAGTTTGATCAATTGCTAATGTTAACAGTTTGTATAATCTTGAATAAGAGGGGTATTGTTGCAGCTCATTTAATTTTAAAATATCTGCTTCAGATAGTGTGTCATATTTTATTTTTATTAAATATCTATATATAATATCATTAATTGGAATAACAGGTTCTTTTATTCTAGATATTGTTTTCCTTGCAATAATTTCATTATTGTTAATTTCAATTGCATCTGCTAAAAATAATAACCTAGCAAGCTCTAATACAATTCCCTGGTTTTGCTCTAAAAAACCTTTCTCTTTTAGTAAGTTTTTAACTTCTTGACTTACTTTAAAGGATTCAAATAGTAAAGCATAAGCATCTTCATAACTTTCTTCTTTGATTACCATGATATATCTTCTTCTGCTTCATGAGGTATTTCTTCCGTTAATTCATCATTGAGCAATAATAATATTTGCTCAAATGCATTTTCAGGATGATTTTCAATAGTTTTTAAAAGTATCTCCAATCCACCGTTAGCATATCTTTCTATGGTTGTTACCATCTCTTTAACTATATCTTCATCAGCTTTATCAATTTTATTTATATCTCCATTGCTATCATGAATGATTACCATATCCATGAACTTTCTTTGTTCATCTGTAAAGTATATTATTTGTATTGGATCACTTGTTGGACCACTTAAAACAGATTGTTTTCTTCTTTTAACTCCTAAAGCAATTGCAAAGGTATATATATCAAATAGTGATGAAAAAAAACCAGTTTTTTCAGATCTTGCATCTAAAAATTTAAATACCATATCTTTATCTTTTGAACGAGCTAATCTTTTCTTTTCAAATAGATTCATTATTTAATCTCCAGTTTTTCAATTGTTGTAAATTCTCTATCATCTTGAACTTCTAAATCGTAAGTTGTTTTATTGAAATATACACGATTTCTTTCACCCTCTAAATAATTTAACTTTGGACGATGAGCAATCAATCGATAAGCGTGTGCTAAAGAATCATGAAATACACTTTCTATATCTTCATTCCATTGTTCTTGATTAAGTAATATAATAACTTGTGGAGAAAGTTCCTTTAAAGCTGTAGAGATTGTTTTCTTGTATACTGCATCAAATTCACCATATGGAGAATCGACTATAATAGGATAAACTCCAGCACCAGTAGATAAATAATCATTTTCCATACTCATCTCTTTTTCTTTTGCCAATTCAATCAATGTTGATATAAATATAAGGCTTATTAGCTTTGCTTCACCTCTAGACTTTCCAGAAACATTACCATCCTTACCTACAACCACTAATCTAAATGATTCATCAAGATATGCTTTTTTTTCTGAATGAAGCATTGCTTCAAAGCGATTAGCTAACCTTTCTGATAATTCAATTCTTATACTTTCTATTTCTTCTTTATTTTTTTCTTCTAACATAGACATAGCTTCTTCACAGAATGAAATACGATTACGCAACAAAGATACTTCTTCTGAAATAGATTGTGATACTTCTAGGTCTTTTTTTGCTTTTTTCATTTCAGTATTTAATTGTTCAATTTCTATTTCAAGTTGAGCAATTAATTTGATTTTTTCATCTTTTTCATTCAATGTTTCAGTTCGTTTTAAATCTAGACGTTCTTCTTTATCATAATCTAGCCATTTATCAATTTCATCAGTTATTCTAGTAATTTCTTGTTCTAATCGACTTTTTTTCTTTTCTAGCTCTTTAATAGCATGTCTACTATCTTTTAATCTGCTTATAAAATCTTTATTATCATTTTTATGGGATTCTACAAAAGAGCCTAATGATGAGAGGTTTCCTTCAAGCTCTGATTTTGCTGTAGCCCTTTTCATGATATTTTCTAAATGCTTATAACGAGAACCACCTTCAATTAATTCTTCACCACATATACATCGATGTTCTTTCATAAGTTCTTCTATAAAATGTTTTCCAATACCAATAAGAGGTAGTTCTCCTCTTTTTTGTTTATCTTCAATAATATTTGATACATTTGAAAATGCTTCATGAGATAGTGCTAAATATGCATTTTTTGTTACTAAATCTTTTTGTTTATTATGTGCATTTATTAACTCAGACTCAACTGATTTTAATTCCTCTTCAAATCTTTTTCTTTCTTCAATTTTTGGCTTTGTTTCTTTAATTTGCATTAATTCTTTATCAATTGCTAATAATTTTTTTTCATATATATCTCTATCTTCAATAGCTTTTGAAAGATTTGATTTTTTTACTACTAATTGATCATCAATTTGATCTATTCGTTCTTCAGGTATATCAGTGATTCCACTATTCGTTTGAATTTTTGCTGATTCTTTGTCAAAAGTTTTTTTAGCTTCTTTAATTAAATCATATGCTGTTGTTCTTGTATCAATTTTCATAACATTCTTGATACCTTTTTGTACTAAATCTGGTCTTGATGAATCTGCAAGTTTTCCAATACCTTCTCCATCAAAAAAGAAGTACTCTTTCATACTTGGTCCTAGTATAGTATCAATTTTCTCTTGTGCATAATGCTGAGTTACATTATCTATAACGACATCCAAGGAAATTGGACCATTTACTTGTTTTGAGCCTTCTTTTGTAACAACAATACTTCTTGTAACTATATATTTTGATTTTCTATCTTCAAACATTAGTACAACTTCAGCTGTTGCCTGCTCACCTTCTTCTAAATTATCAAATGTATTATTATTTAAAAATTGTTCTGTTAAATCACCATAAGGCAATTTTTTGCCTCCATAAAGACACCAAACTAAAGCAGTTAAAATTGTTGTCTTTCCAACACCATTAGAAGCTATTACAACACTTACATGCTTGTCGTCAATATTAGAAAAGTCAATCTGATTTCTTGCTTCAAACTGTCTAAAATCAGTCATTATTAGTCTTTGTAAGATCATCTTTTTACCTTTCTTTCAACTTCTTTTTTAATAAGATTAACTTTAACAGAATTTGATTCATTTTTATTGTTATCAATAATGTCAAAAACAATTTTTATAAACTCTTGAACTTCATTTTTTGTATACATTCTACTTCCTTATACTTATATATGTAATAAGTGATACTCACTCATAATATCTATCAATGGTCCTTCGCAGTCTGCTTTGTTTAATGCTAAGTCTGCAAACTCTCTATATCTGATAAGTTCTTTTTCGAGATATTTTCTATTGATTTTATATTCTTCATCTGTATTATAGCCATATGGTACAACAAGGAAATCATAAATTTCAGCAAATTCTTTATTTTTTGCTTTTCTAAGGACTCTACCTCTTCTTTGTATAAATTCTTTTGGGTTTGAACTACTAGATAATATAAAAGCTCTTTTAACATCTGGAATATCAACCCCTTCATCAAGACATCTAATGGCAACTAAACCATTAATATATTGTTTTTTTAGATGTAAAATTAAGTTTGATCGTTCTTCTTGGGAAGGTGAGTCCATTGCTGTAAAATTTTCAACATTCATACCAAGCGATTCTACTAACAATTGTACTTCTTCTACCATTCGCATTGCATTATCTTCATCGCCAGTAGTTTTAGCAGCACAATAAAACAAGTTAAAAGAGCTGTTTTCTAATTTATTAGTAATTAATGTTTCTTTTAGTGCTGAAATTTTATTTTCTGCTCCTGAAATAATTTTAGCTCTTTTCATTAGTAGTGCTTTAATTATATCATCGTTATTATTGTCATCAAAAATAGACATTTTAGAAATTTTTCTACTTAATTCTATATATTTAGATTGTTCATTTTCTGTTAAATGAACTAGAATAGGATAGTATTTATATGGTGTAAGCATTTTCATTTCAATTGCTTTTGCTAAAGAAAAGTTATAAATAATCTTTCCTAAATAATTAAAAATAGCAGTAGTTCCTTCTTCATCCATATATCGATCAGGTGTTGCAGATAGCCCCAGTTTAAAATTAGCATTAGAAAGATAAAATTTTTGAATTTCAGAAGAACCAAAATTATGTGCTTCATCAACAATCAGACAAAGGTTAGTAAGTTTAGATATTGGATCTTGAAATTTAGATGATATGTAGGTTGCTGTGGTAGTAATAATAAAGATATGCTTTTGTTCTTTGAATTTATAGTTTGTAATAGCTTCAAAAAGAGGAGTAGACCATTGTTTACTACTTTGAAAACATTTAATAAATGTAATACCAAATTCTTTTGCCTCTTCAGCCCATTGAGTAACTAAATGTTGGTATGGAACAACAACTACTGTTGCAAGATATTCTTCTGATTTCAGTAAATTTATTAAAGCATTAAATGCAGTTATCGTTTTACCTGTACCTGTTGCCATTGATAAGATACCTTGATAGTTATTTTTTTTCCATTCTTCATATGCTTCTTTTTGATAGTCTCTTATTTCTATCCATTCAGGTAATGAAGGGGCATTGTTTTCTTTTATAGTTGCGATTTTTTGTTTTCCCACATTGTTGATGTTTTCTTCTACATGTCTAATTAATTTATTTTTAGATGCTTCTGAAAAATTATATATATCACATCCAATATTTGTATTATTCCATAGTGTTTCAAAATGGTTCTTTTTATTTAATGCTCTTGAACTATCTTCCCAAGAAGTAAATACATCTATACTTTCAAAATTATGTTCAAATGCATTGGTAGTTTCATTGGAAGAACCAGAAAAGGCAATATAATTGGAACTTTTATCAAAAAAAATACCAACTTTCTCATGATATATTCCATAACCTTTTGTATTCTTAGGAATTGCAATTTTAATCTCTAGTCTTCCTATCCGTAGAAGTTCTACAAGTCTTGAAATACCATCTCCCATACCTTCTTGAAATTCATTTTCAATAATATAATTTATTCTGTCTTCACAAATTACTTTTTTACTACTACCTTTTTCTATAGCTTCACTATCTTCTTTTGTTAATTCTACTGAAGTAATCAGTTTTATTTTACCTCCGTTAGAAAGAAAGTTCTGAAGTGTATTACCAAATGCTTCTAATGAAGAACTTCTAAAGTAACCAACAGCTCTCCAATATTCAGTAGCTTCACTAAATGCAGGTTTATAAAATTCATTAACAATATTATTGATTCCAGTTTTATATTCTTCTAAAAAAGTATAGTCTTTTAACAAGTATTCACTGTCCTAATTATTGAAATTATTTCAATAATTATAGTAAAGTATAATTAACAAGGTTTTTACCTTATGATAGATTATAAATTTGTACGAGAGTTTTTGAATATGTATGTAATTATATCCACAGTCCACCCATTCCCAATCATCTTATATCTTTGAGAATTAGAAACTCCCTGTGTATAGTTGTCTGGTAGAGTTTGAAGTCTCTCACACTCCAAAGGTGTGAGTTTTCTGACATATCATTTTTTACTGTAGTGCATAAACTCATAGTTAGCGGCTGTTAAACAGTTAGACTTCTCAAGTATAGCTCTTCATCTTCTAGTTTTTGAGTTTAAAAATGTAGCATCAAAGCACTCTCAAGGTTTTATTATCTCACAGTAGCCTTTTTTAGTATTTTCTCACACTAAAAGTATTTTAGGTCACTGGTTCCCTCACGAGTTAGCTGTAAGTGTCGGAGATTTATGGTTTATATCATAAACTCTTTTGCTACTTTCAAATCCTGCAATATCTACTTTTGCAACAGGTTTAAGACCGTTTACACTCAGTTTAGAGTTCTCTAAGATTGTGAAGTCTTTAAATATCAACTGCCTTCTTGATTTTAAGAAGTAGTTTTTTATATTTCATCAACAAGCATAGTGTGCATCAAGGTAGTAGGATTTACTTCTGTCTGTTACTCCATCTTCTAAAATATCTGCTAAAACTATATTTTTATCTTTTGGTTGGGCTATATTTGGAATATTAGTCCAGTAGAGTCTTACTCTATTTTGGGCAGAGACTAGTGAACTATTTATCATGATGGGTTCTACTCACAGATATTTGCTTATAACATCTTGATACTCTTTTTTCATCCTTACATTTTCAAAGAGGAAATATTTTGGTTTTGTGAGTTCTAGGATTCTCACATACTCAAAAAATAGCTTACTCCTCTCATCTTTAAAATTCAACTGCTTCCCTGCGAAGCTAAAACCCTGACATGGACTTCAACCTATGAGCAGATCTATATCTTTTGGAAGATTTGTTTTGTTAAGGTTTTTTATATCTCAGAGTTGGATAGTGTCAGGATGATTTTTTTGAGCAATTTGGATGGCATACTTATCTATCTCGCTTGCATAGTAGGCATCTACTTTTATATTTGCTCTTTGTAATTGTCAAACGAACTGCTAAAATTGGCACTAAAGGAAGTGA
>NZ_SDID01000037.1 GCF_009192995.1 Sulfurimonas indica
ATCAAAATGCGCGGGGTGGCCAAATGGGATGCGTGCCTACACTTAAATTCAAACTCTTTTAGAAAATAGATAAAATGGTCACTTTTAATACCCTTATATATAATGATTGATTTTTCAAAATAATCCCAAAACTGTACTATATTATTGTGATGTTTAGAAACTTTTATGAGTCTACTGATACGTTTAAATTTATTAAACTCATGAAGATAAGTACTCTCTATACTGTCTTCTATCATTTTATTTTTATATTTGTGTAGTGATGGAAGGAGTAGTGTATAAATATGTCCATTATAATCAAAGGTAAGAAAATTATGTGCGTCAAATACTGCTTCTTGTTCATTTTTTTTAGACTTTTCTAAATAAAAATATTCTTCGTATTCACAATTTATATTTCGGTATTTTTCATATTCTTTTTCCGATATATTAGCGCAAAGAAAACGTAATTCTTCATAATAAGAATGTATTGACGTATATGAAACTTGCATTCTGTTTGCAAGCTGTAATGCACTTTCATTATTGATGTAAGCTTCGATGATTGTGAAGATCTTATTAATTTTGTTACGAGATATTTTTTTATTGCATTGAGAACATTTAATCCTGTTATCATTTAAAATGTAGACATATCCTTGACACCAAAGACACTTTTCTAACCATTGCATCTATTTAACCTTTTAGTTACCATTATTCCATTTAGTCCATAAAACATATAAGAAATAAGTTCTTTTATCTCTGTTTTACATAATATAATATAAAATCTTTTAAAACTGAATAAATATTCATTATTTATATTTTATAAGGGATCTTAATGGAATTAGGATACATGATAATTTTTTGGTATGGAATTTTACATGCTTTCGGGCCTGACCATCTGACTGCTATAGCAGATTTTTCTATTGGTAAGTCGATGAAAAAAACGATGACAATTACTATTGCATTCGCATTTGGACACGGAATGACACTTTTTATATTTGCAAAGCTTTTAGAATTGTATAATCTACCTGAAAATGTAACAGCTTATGGTGATTTGATATCTTCAATTGTCATTATTGGTATGGGGATATACTTACTTTATATGGTTTTAACAGATAAAGTACATCTAAATAAACATATGCATGAAGGCAAAGAACATATACATATTTACTTTGGTAAAGAGCACTCTCATAATGCTACAGTAGCATCTACTTCTGCATGGACTATGGGTGCACTGATGGGTATAGGTGGAGTACGAGGTATGCTAGTTACATTAGGTATGTTAAATGGTCATTCTATTGAGTTTAGCATGGTACTCGCTTTTATTGCAGGTGTTAGTTTGGTGTTTGTTAGTTTTGGAGGTGTGATTTTATATCTTAATAAAGAGCTTTTAACAAATAAAACAAATGTCAGAAAAGTTTTTGTAACTGCTGGTTTAGTATCTGTAGCAGTTGGAACAAATATGCTTTTAGCATAAATATAATGAAGGAGAATGATAAATAATGTGTGCAGATTGCGGATGTAGTATAACAGGAACAACTTTAGGGGATGGACATCACCATCATCATGACCATGGACACACTCATTCACATGATCATAGCCATGTCCACTCACATGAACATCAAGCGGCGCATGAAACATTGCACCACAACCCACAACTTAATGATAAGAAGACTATTAGTGTTATTACAAAAATTTTAGATAAAAACAATCATGAGGCAGCACATAATCGAGCTCATTTTGATAATCATAATGTTTTGAGTATAAATCTTATGAGTAGTCCGGGGAGTGGAAAAACAACACTTTTAGAGAATATGGCTGATATGGCTGATTTTAAATTTGGTGTTATTGAAGGAGATTTAGAAACTTCTCGTGATGCTGATAGAATTAAGTCTAAAGGAATCCCGGCTTATCAAATTCAAACAGGTTCAGCATGTCATCTGGATGCTTTTATGGTTCATAAAGGCTTACATGATATGCCTCTTGAAGAGATAGACGTATGCTTTATTGAGAATGTAGGAAATCTTGTTTGTCCAGCTTCATATGATGTCGGAAGTCATTTAAATATAGTTCTTGTATCGATTCCAGAAGGAAGTGATAAAATAGAAAAATACCCTGTTATGTTCCGTCAAGCAGACTTGATTTTAATAACAAAAACAGATCTGTTACCATATTTTGATTATGATTTAGAACATGAGAAACAAGAAGCTCGTAAAATTAAACCAGGCGTGGATATTTTAGAAGTAAATATTAAAGATAAAGTATCAATTCAAAGAGTAATTGATTGGATAGAGTTTAAAAGAAAGATGAGGAGTTAAAAGTATGTGTCTTTCAATTCCAAGTAAAGTTGTAGAATTAGATTTAGAGAGAAATGTTGCGATTGTTGATACAATGGGTGTAAAAAGAGAAGCTGGTTTAGAGCTTATGGAAGAGGGTGATGTCAAAATTGGCGATTATGTTCTTTTACATATTGGTTTTATAATGAATAAGATTGATGAAGAGGATGCATTAGAGTCGCTCAAGGTTTATAATGAAATTTTAGAGAAGCTTGACGAAGAAGAGAGGCGGCAACTTGTAGAAGAGGATGATAACTGTCCAAACAGAGGTGCATAATGGCTGAGTTACAGTTAAAAGATCTCTATGATGGTTTCCGTAATCCTGAAGTGATTCAAGGTTTTGCAAAGCTTATTAATGAAGAATCAAAAAAGCTTTCTCGTCCAATTAATATTATGGAAGTATGTGGTGGGCACACGCATTCAATTATGAAGTTTGGACTGCCACAGCTTCTACCTGATAATATCAACTTTGTTCATGGTCCCGGGTGTCCGGTCTGTATCATGCCAAAGGAGCGAATAGATCATGCTTACATTCTAGCAGAACTAGATGATACCATCCTTGTAACACTTGGAGATATGATCAAAGTTCCCGGAAGTCGTGGAAGTCTACAAGATGCTCGTGCAAAAGGTGCGGATGTACGTTTTGTTTATTCTCCACTTGATACACTCAAGATTGCACAAGAAAATCCAGACAAAAAAGTCATCTTTTTTGCCATTGGTTTTGAGACAACTACACCAATGACTACTTCTCTTATTGATATCGTTCTTAAACGTGGTATTAAAAATATATATTTTCACATCAATCATGTAACAGTCCCTGAAGTTATGGTGGAATTGATCGACAGTCGTGATGAGCATGTAGATAGTTACAACAATAGGATTGATGCATTTTTGGGACCAAGTCATGTAAGTGTGATTACAGGAAGTAAAATTTATGAGAAGTTTCCGCGTGATTATGGACGTCCTGTTGTTGTGGCTGGTTTTGAGCCGGTAGATGTGATGGAAGCTATTTTAATGATAGTTCGGCAATTTAACGAGAGACGATGTGAACTTGAAGTAGAATATAAACGTCTTGTATCATATGAGGGTAACCTTAAAGCGCAAGCTCTCATTAATCACTACTTTGAAAAAGCGAGTCTTTTTAAGTGGCGTGGACTTGGCAATGTATCTGATAGTGGGTATAAACTGCGTCCGGAGTTTGCTGATATCAATGCTGAGAAGATTTATGCTGATATACTCCCACGTGAGGAGATTGAAGATCATAAACTCTGTATATGTGGTGATATTTTGCGTGGGATGGCAAAACCAAATGAATGCACTATCTTTGGAACTACATGTAAGCCAAATACGCCACTTGGCAGCTGTATGGTCAGTAGTGAAGGGGCATGTGCCGCTTACTATAAATATGGAAATATTTTACAAGGATAAGCTATGTAAGATTTTGGAATGCTGCTTGTTTTTTTTGTAAGGTGTTCTTCATATCTTTGGTCCTAATCACCTTCCAACCATGGCTGATTTTTCAATAGGAAAAGATAAGAAAAAAACTTTGCCAATTACTGTTTTATTTGCAAAAATTCTTCTCGTATAAAATAAGGCTAAGATGAAGCAATATGTAATCATGGTATAAGTTTATTGTTGTTATTATCTTACAAATGAATACTTAATTAGTAAAAGGCAACTTAATGAATTTGTACTGGCTCCAAAGTGGCGGTTGTAGTGGCGATAGTATGTCGCTTCTTAATTATGAGGGAAATCTTTTTGAACTTTTTGAAAATATTGGGCTGGAGGTTTTATGGCATCCATCGCTTGCAAATATATCTCCAAAAGAGCATGATACACTTTTAGAAAATATTTTAAACGACACTAAAGAGCTTGATATTTTATGTATTGAGGGAAATGTTGTGATGGGTCCTGATGGTTCTGGTATGTTTGATACTTTTAGGGGGGGGGAACCAAAATATAAGCTCATAGAAAAACTCTCTCAAAAAGCTTCCTATATTGTAGCAGTTGGGACTTGTGCTTCTTTTGGAGGGATAGGAAGTTATGATGAGATGCAAGGGCTTGGTTTGGGGTACTTGCATGAAAAAAAAGGTGGTTTTTTAGGTAAAGAGTTCCTTACAAAAAAAGGTTTACCAATTATCAATCTCCCAGGATGTCCCATCCAACCAAAAGCACTTGTTACTATTTTACAAAAGATTGTTACAGACACTCCAATTAACCTTAATAAAAACTCTATAGATGAGTCTTATTATAACTTTACTGTGCATCAAGGGTGTACAAGGAATGAGTATCATGAGTATAAAGTAGAAGAGAATGACTTTGGAGAGAATGGGTGTATGTTTTTTCACCTTGGATGTAAAGGTCCAACCACAATGGCACCATGCAACAAATACCTGTGGAATGAAGTAAACTCCAAAACACGGGTAGGGGTGCCTTGTTTTGGATGTACTCGTCCAGATTTTCCACAACAGCATCCATTTTTTGAAACACAAAATATTGTAGGCACGCCACTTGAACTCCCAAAAGGGGTAGATCGTGCCCACTACTTAGCATATAAAGATATGGCATGGGCAGCTGCACCAAAAAGACTTGCAAAAAGGAAACAAAGAGTATGAGTAAGAGAGTTATTGAGCTTAATATCCCAGTCAATCGTGTTGAGGGAGATTTGGATATAAAAGTAAAAATTGAAAATGGTGTGATTGTTGATGCAAAAAGTGTTGGTACACTCTATAGAGGTTTTGAAAATATTTTAATTGGAAAAGACCCTTTAGATGCTCTTGTTTATACCCCTCGTGTTTGTGGAATATGCTCTGTTTCGCACCTTTTGGCAAGTGCAAAAACTTTAGAAAATCTTTATGAAGTTACCCCGCCACCCCAAGCGGTTCGATTGAGAAATCTATCTATACTCTCAGAAACACTACAAAGTGATTTACGACAACACTACTTAATGTTTATGGTTGATTTTGCACATAAATTTTATGAAGAAAAAAGCTTTTACACGCAGGCAAATGAACTCTATGCACCATTTAAAGGGAAGTTTGCAAAAAGCACTTTACAAATCACTAAAGATGTTTTAAAAGTGGTGGCAATTCTTGGTGGACAGTGGCCCCATACTTCCCATATAGTCCCAGGTGGTGTAGCATCTGCAAATATCTGTAAAATTGAGCTTTTTGATGTGAGAAACCATCTTTTAAAAACACAAAAATATTTGGAAGAGGAGATATATCTCACCTCTATAGGTGCTATACAAAACCTACAAACTTTGCAAGATTTAGAAGAGTATATACAAAAATACCCAGATTCACAAGTAGCAATTTTTAGCCACTTAGCCAAAGAGTGTAAACTTGATGAGATTGGCAAAACGGGGTATGGATATTTGAGTTATGGAAATATAGATGACCCACAAAACCCTACAAACTCCCTTATAAAAGCGGGTGTTTATAGTGATGGTATCTATGCACCAATAGAAGCTGAAAAAATTACAGAAGATGTAGCATATAGTTGGTATGAAAAAGAAAAACCACTCCATCCAAGTGAGGGAAAAACAGTACCAAAATATGCAAAAGATGAGGCATACAGTTGGACAAAAGCTCCGAGATATGCAAACAAACCACTCCAAACAGGACCACTAGCTGAGTATATGGTAGAGCAAAACAATCTTTTTATAGAGCTTGAGAAGAGCTATGGTGATAGTGTGTATGTAAGACAATTAGCACGACTTTTGCGACCTGCAAAATATATAGCTTATATGCTTGAGATGACTGAAGAAGCAGTTAATGGGTGTCGTGATGATGTCTATATCTCTCCAAAAAAGAAAAAAAGTGGCACTGGTTTTGGACTTACTAGTGCAGCAAGGGGAGCTTTGGGACATTGGATAGAGGTAGAAAATGGAAAAATTGCCCATTATCAAATCATCTCTCCAACTACATGGAATGGTTCTCCAAAAGATGCAGATGGCAATTATGGAGCATGGGAGAAGGCCCTTGTGGGGTTAAATATAACAGATACCGATAACCCTATGGAACTCGGACATGTAATTCGCAGTTTTGATCCATGTTTGGTGTGTACTGTACACTCTGTGGATAATGAAGCAGTTTCGTATAAAATAGGATTTTAGATGAAAGTTGTGTGCATAGGAAACCGTTTTAGCTATCCCGATAGTTTTGGGATGGAGGTCTATCAACAACTTATGCAGCAAAAAAATGACTTTGAGGTGATTGAGGGTGGAATAGGTGGTTTAAATTTAGCTCTGCATTTTGAAACAGATGAAGATATCATCATTGTTGATCAGGGTGTTGGGTATGGGAGTAACTTTATAGAGATGCAAAAGCTTGATTTGGCAAATGTGTCTGAGTATAATCATGAAAGTGCTTTTTACTATCTACTCAAATCGCTAGAGAAAGAAAATATCTTTTTTTATTTCTCTAATACTTTAGAGTGGCTGCAAGAAGATATTGACAAAGCAGTAAAAGAGATTTGGAATGAAGTTAACAAAAAAACAACTCATTAATGAGATAAAAACGCTTCAAGAAGCAGCAAGAATCCATACAAAAAACTCTATAAAACAGTATAAAAAAGTGCTACATACCATTAAAGAACTTCAAGAGGAAAAAAAATCTTTAGAAAAGAAAATACGACAGCGAACAAAAAAACTTGAAAAGATTGCAAAATTTGATGCTTTGACAAGTTTACCAAACCGCTATCTTTTTAAAGAAGAACTCATGCTCACACTTCAAAGTGCCAAACTTATACGCACAAATTTTGCTCTTATATTTATCGATCTTGATGGTTTTAAAGATGTAAATGACATTTATGGGCATGAATCTGGTGATAATATGTTAAAAATAATATCAAAACGGTTGTTGCTTTGTGTGCGAAAAGATACAGATTTGGTTGCAAGGCTTGGAGGAGATGAGTTTACAGTGCTTCTTAAAGGTTTGGCTGCTAAAGATAAAATAGAAAAAATAGCAAATAAAATTTTAGCAGAGCTTTCAAGAGAGATTCAAATTTCTTCAAAAATAAAAGTGATAGTTTCTGCTAGTCTTGGTATAGAGATTTATCATCATTTTGATAACACATCTATTGAAGATTTATTAGCACACGCAGATATAGCGATGTATAAGGCAAAAGCACAAGGGAAAAACCAAGTTGTTTTTTTTAATACAACAATGAAGCAAGAACTAACTAAAAAAGTGTTACTTCAAGATGAATTACGAGAAGCATATAAAAAAGGGGAATTTATATATTATCTTCATCCAATAGTAGGGTCAAATACTAAAGAATTGTGTGGAGCAGAGGTTCTTTTACGTTGGAAAAAAAACGGTGAGATACTCTCTCCATATTTTTTTATGGAAGAACTTGAGATGATGGACCTTTTTGTTCCTCTTACTTTTGAACAAATACAAAGTGTTGTAAGAGAGTTTGAAGATATTAAAAAAGAGTTGAGTCTTTCGTTTAATCTAACTGCTAGAATCCTTGATAGTATGGAAATAGTAAAGTTTTTAGAAGAGTTAAAAAAAGAGTTAAATCCTCATTTAAAACTTTATTTTGAGATAACTGAGAGTGATTTTGCAAATAACATTGTAAAAGCTAAAAAAGTATTAGAGGCTATTTCTGCATTAGGTTTTAAAATATCGTTAGATGATTTTGGAACAGGTTACTCTTCACTCTCGCATATTCGTGCATTTCCACTCGATACTTTAAAAATTGATAAAATATTTGTAGATTCAATTGTTGAATCGCAAAAAGATTATCAACTTTTTAAATCTATCATTACAATGGCACGGATTTTAGATATTCAGATTGTTGTAGAAGGGATTGAAACAGAAGAACAATTTAAAAAAATTCGTAAAAAAAGTTATGTAAAAATTCAAGGATATTATTTTTACAAACCAATGCCATTAGATGAATTTAGAAGTATCATGAGCAATTAAAAGGAAAAAACTATGCAAAAAAATATAACCCTATCCATGGGAAATGGTGGAGAAGAAAACAACGAACTTATAAGCAAAATATTTTATAAAGCTTTTAAAAATGAGATACTTGAAAAGTCTGAAGATGCAGCAGTTATTCATAATGGAGAACTGGCTTTTAGCACAGACAGCTTTACGGTCAGTCCACTCTTTTTTCCTGGTGCTGATATAGGTAAGCTTGCAATTTGTGGAACATGTAACGATCTTGCAATGATGGGAGCAAAACCGAAGTATCTTACATGCAGTGTAATTATAGAAGAGGGTTTTGCTACACGTGAGCTTGAAAAAATTGTACGTAGTATGAAAAAAGAGCTTGAAAATAATGATGCTATAGTAGTGAGTGGAGATACAAAGGTTGTGCCTAGAGGGAGTGTGGATAAAATTTTTATTAATACTACAGGTATTGGAGAAATTCAAAAAGAAGGCATAAGCTCAAATAAGATTACTCAAGATGATGTGATTCTCGTTAGTCGTGATGTAGGACGTCATGGTGCAACAATCTTTGCTGCACGTGAAGGAATTGAGCTATCAAGTGATTTACGTAGTGATTGTGCATCGCTCACACATCAAGTCCAAGCTCTCATTGATGCTGGAGTGCAAATAACAGCTCTTCGTGATGCAACGCGTGGCGGAGTGAGTGCTGTACTTAATGAATGGGCAAAACAGTCAAATATCTGTATCGAAGTGCAAGAAGATTCCATACCTGTTTCACAAGAGGTTTATGGTATTTGTGAAATGCTTGGTTTTGAAGCACTGAGTTTAGCAAATGAGGGAACATTTGTACTTGCAATTAAAAAAGACTCATTACAAAAGGCTTTAGATGTACTACATAGCTTTGAAAACTCTGCTAATGCTGTAGAGATTGCTAAAGTAAGTGATGCTTATGTAGGTAAAGTTGTGCTACTGAGCTCTTATGGTACAAAACGTTTTTTAGATACGCCAACTGGGGAGCTTCTTCCTCGAATTTGCTAGGAAGAATTCCATTCTGCTTACGCTACAAAAGTAACATAATCTAGATATTTTTTATGATACAATCAAATAAAAAATATTGAGAAAGGGGATAATTATGTCTTTAATAATGTTAATAGTAATGAACTTAGCTGTTATGGCTTCACTCTATATAGCACTTTTTATGCTGAGTAATTTTTTTGGTATCTATATAGATCCACAATCTATGAGTGGACTCTTTATGATGGCAGCACTTTTTGGATTTGGAGGTAGTTTTATCTCGCTTTTTATGTCCAAATGGATGGCGATTCGTGGGATGGGTGTAGAGATTATTGAACATCCTAGCAATGAGTTTGAGAGATGGCTTATGAGTACAATCGAGAAGCTCTCACGTGAGGCTGGTATCGGGATGCCTGAAGTGGGTATATTTCAAGCAGCACCAAACGCTTTTGCAACAGGGTGGGATAAAAACAACTCCCTCGTAGCTGTAAGTACTGGGCTTATTGAGATGATGAGCCGTGAGGAGATTGAAGGAGTCCTTGCCCATGAGATAAGCCATGTAAAAAATGGCGATATGGTGACAATGACACTAATGCAGGGTGTTCTTAATACCTTTGTAATCTTTATCTCACGCATACTTGCCTCTATGGTAGCACGTGACAGAAATGGTAATACAAATCATGCAATGTATTTTATGATTAGTATGGTATTGGAGATGGTTTTTTCTCTCTTTGCAACAGCAATTTTGATGTGGTACTCACGTCACAGAGAGTACCGCGCAGATGAGGGAGCGGTTGATTTAAGTGGTGCACAGGGGATTTACTACGCGCTTGCAAAACTCGGAAAAATTCCGCGTGAGCAATTAGCTTTAAATGATGATTATCGTGCTTTTGGGATTGTCGGCTTTTTAGGAAGTTTTTTTGCTTCACATCCACCTATTGAAGCAAGACTAGAGCATATTAAAGAGTATACGGGAGTCTAATGAAAATTACTCTTCTTATCAGTACTTTTAACTCTACTTCTCAACTTACATATACCTATTTAAAAAATATAGGCCATATCATAGATGTGGTCTATGCCATCAATGATACTCAGATGATAGAAGAGATAAAAGCTTTTGAACCTGAGCTTATTCTCTGTCCTTTTTTAAAGAAGTTTGTCCCTTCTGAAATTTACACTAACTTTCCAACCTATATTTTACACCCGGGTATTCGAGGAGATAAAGGGGCATACTCGCTAGATAATGCTTTGCGTGAGGCAAAGAGTGAATGGGGTGTAGTATATCTACGTGCTAATGATGAGTTTGATGGTGGGAGTATTTACGCTGAAGAAGATTTTATGATGCGTTACACCTACAAGGCTTCACTCTATCGTAATGAGGTCAATGTCGCCTCTCTTACACTACTCAAAGAACTGCTTACAAATATTGAAGATGATACTTTCACTCCTACACCACAGCTTCCAACACCACCACATAAACAGCTCACGCAAGCTGATAGAGCGATTGATTGGCAAAGAGATACAACGCAGGAGATTCTTACAAAAATCTATATGAGTGACTCTCATCCTGGGGTTTTAGATGAGATACTTGGTCTGCAGTGTTACTTATATGGTGCTTGGAAAGAAGAACGACTTCGTGGTGAAAAGCCTAAGGAGATACTTGCTAAACGTGATGGTGCGATATGTCTTAGCACCGTTGATGGTGCGATTTGGGTTACACACCTTAAAGAAGTAGGTAAGTTTAAACTTCCTGCAACCTATGTACTTAAAGAGCGACTTAAGGGAATAAAAGAGGAGAGATTACCACTCATTTTTGATAAGAGTTACAAGACCTTTTATGAGATAAACTGCGAGATAAAAGATGAAATAGCCTATCTATATTTTAATTTTCATAATGGAGCTTTTAGCAGTGACAAGTGTATGAAGCTCAAATATGCTTTTGAGTACATCAAAGAACAAGTAAAAGTTGTTGTACTTATGGGTGGAGTTGATTTTTTTAGTAATGGTATCCATCTCAATATCTTAGAAGATAGTAAGAAAAATGGAGAAGATGGTTGGAGCAATATCAATGCGATGAATGATTTAGTAAAGAGTATTTTATTTGCTGATGATGTTGTTACTGTTGCTTCACTGGAAAAGAATGCGGGAGCAGGGGGTGTTTTTCTGGCGCTTGCATGTGACTATGTTGTAGCATGCGAAGGTGTAGTGCTGAATCCTCACTACAAAACTTTAGGTCTTAGTGGCAGTGAGTACCATACTTACAGCCTGCCAAAGCGAGTAGGGGAGCAAAAAGCAGAGGAGTTACTTGATGCTTGTTTGCCGATAGGGGTGAACGAAGCACAGCGTATTGGTATGGTTGAGAGAGTCTTTTCTCACGCAAGTTATCAAAAGGAGCTTGAAGTGTTTTGTAAAGTGTTGCTCGAAGATGAAGATGCTTTTGAGGACTTTTTGTGGGAGAAAGAGGATTATTTAGAAGCCAATCGTGAGATTATTGAAGCAAAAAGAGAGGCTGAAATAGCTGTAATGCATCCAGAATTTTGGGATAATACGAGTAGTTTTCACACACTTCGATATGAGTTTGTCTATAAAGTTTGTCCTTCGCAGACACCAAAACGATTAAAAGCTATAATTAATGAATAATTATTCATTTAGGAAGATATATGCATGAGTATAGTGTTGTACAAGCACTGCTAGAACAGATTGAGGATATTGCTGAGCAAAATAAAGCTTCACAGGTAACAAAAATCATTGTAAAGATCGGTGTCATGAGTGGTATAGAAGCTCATCTTCTGGAGATTGCCTTTAATACTTTTAAAGAAAAAACCATTTGTGATAAAGCAGAATTTGTTATGAATATACAACAACTCAAAATACGGTGTAACTCCTGTAAAAAAGAAAATGAACTGGAGAAGGTACATTACTGTTGTCCTGAGTGTAGTTCTACAAATGTAGATGTTATTGATGGAGAAGATATGTTTTTAATGAGTTTGGAGATGGAATAGATGCAAGAGTATTGGGAAAGTTATGTAAAGCCTATTGAAGGATATAAAGCAATGGTTGCATTTAATGCGGGTGTTGCAGACAGTGTACCAAATTATGAGTATATGTATGTTGGATTTGTGAAAATTAAGCTAAAAAATCCTAAAGAGGATGGACTTGTAACTGAAGATGAAAGTGATGACGTTGGTTTTATTGAAGATAGACTTGAAATGGAGTCTCTTAGATGGCGAAGTGGTAAATATATAGGTCGTATAATTTCTAATGGAGAGGTAACGTTTGTTTATGCACTTAAGCTTGATTTTGAGTGGAGTAACACTGTTGCAGCTGCTATGGAACATTTTGATTACGAATATGAATATGGCTCACGTCCAGATATGGAATGGGAGGTCTATCAAAAACTCCTATTTCCAACAATCAGGGAATGGCAAATTATAGCTAATCATCATGCATGTGATAATCTCAAAGAACAAGGGGACAACCTTCATTTAGAAAGAGCAATAGAACATAAAGTCTATTTTAAAAATGATGAAAATCGTCAAGAGTTTATAAAACTTATTGAAGCTGAAGGATTCCGCAATCAAAAAGAGATGGAAGTTCCATTTAATGGTGAAACGATGTATGGTGTACAGTTTTATCGTAAAGATGTACCATTTTATTATGATATAGATGCATTGACTATGAAGATTATAGATATGAGTGATAGTTGTGATGGTTCGTATGATGGATGGGAATGTTCTTTAGTTAAGATATAGGGTTATAAAAGAATAATTCCTAAAATTGTATCATAAATTAAGAGCTTTATCCAATCTTCCCTAAAAGTAAATTGAGAGTTGAGAGATAGTTAAGCTCCAGTTTCGAATTGGCATAGTCCATTTTTTCTGAGCATTTTGAATACCCATAAACAGTAGTTTAAGTAAGCTGTTATCGTTAGGAAAAGCACCTTTGGTTTTAGTTGTCAAACGAATCCTAAAATTTTGCACTAAAAAGTAAAAA
>NZ_SDID01000038.1 GCF_009192995.1 Sulfurimonas indica
CAAAATGCGCGGGGTGGCCAAATGGGATGCGTGCCTACAATGATACACATAGAATTGGGTTAGAGTATTCAAAATATAATACAAGTGGTAATTCCTCTTTGTACTCAATAGCATTAGGATATGATTATCGTATTCATATTAAAGAGAGTAAAATCAAACCATATCTTGGTCTTTCTTATGTACGATTAAAATATTCTGAAGATGTTGTGAATAGTACTACTGTAACATGGGATCAGTCAAGTTATGATATAGATACAAATGCAATAATGGGACGAATTGGTATTGATTACGATATTAATAAAAACTTCTATGCAAGTGCGATGTATGATTATGCATTGAACACATCAGGTAGTACAAATGTTGGATTGACAGTCAGTGGAACACATTATAATGCAAATGTTGCAGTTGATAAATTAAGTAGATTTCAATTCTTAGTAGGGTATAAATTTTAAGTTCTATCTTTCATTTCTCCTTTCTTGCCCAGACTCTTGTCTGGGGCTAATACATCAGTTTGTCATATTTGTCAAAAAATTGTACAATATTTAAAAGGATGACAAATGCAGGCAGTAAATTACTCTTACGCAAGAAACAATCTAAAATCACTTATCTCTCAGGCTTGTGAAAAGGATGAAGAGTGCATTATTACAAGTAAAAATAATCAAAATGTTGTTTTAATGCCACTGAGTCGCTACAACGAAATAAAAGAGGATATTAAAAAGTCATTGCAAGAGATACAAGACGGTGATCTCTTTAGTGTTGATGCAGCATTTGAATCAATCCTGAAAAAATATGAAGATTAAGATTTACTTCACAAAAACTGCCTCAAACAAACTTGAGCAGATTACAGAATATATTTATGAAAAGACACAATCAAAACAATTGACTCACAAATATTTACACAAATTAAAAGAGTTTATTGTTGCAACACTTGAGACTTTTCCAAAAGCTGGACGACCGGCAGATGAGATATATAAAGCTACAAGAAAACTGGTCTATCAAAGCTATTCAATTATTTACATGTATGATGAAGAAAAAAAGAGTATCTATGTTATGACACTCTATAGAGAAAACTTACCTTAAAATATGAGAAATAGTATGCACACACTCTCAGTATCAGCCCTGAATGAACAGATAAAACACCTTTTAGAAGAGAGCTTTTCGCGTGTTTTTGTAGAGGGAGAGCTCTCACGCATTACCTTTCATAACTCTGGACATATCTATTTTACTTTAAAAGATAGAGATTCGGCTATTAGCTGTGTTATGTTTCGTGGCAATGCAAGTAAATTAAAGTTTCGTCTCCAAGAGGGACAAAAAGTCATCATTGACGGAGCACTTACTCTCTATAAACCTCGTGGAAGCTATCAGATAAACTGTTTTAGTATCGAGCCATCAGGACAGGGTGCTTTGGCTTTGGCGTATGAACAACTTAAACAAAAACTCTCAGATCAGGGGTATTTTACTCCAGAGAGAAAAAAACCGCTACCAAAATTTCCATTAAAAATAGCCCTTATTACTTCTGCGACAGGTGCAGCTTTGCAAGATATGCTACGTGTTGCCAATGCACGCTACAGACTCTTAGAGATTGATGTTTATGATGTACTGGTTCAAGGTGAAAGTGCGGCAGCTTCCATTGCTCATGCAATTAAAGTGGCTGATACAAAAGAGTATGATGTAATTATAGTTGGACGTGGTGGTGGAAGCATAGAAGATCTGTGGGCTTTTAATGAAGAGAGTGTTGCTGATGCAATCTTTCATGCACAAACACCGATAGTCTCGGCAGTGGGGCATGAGATAGACTGGCTTATCAGTGATTTTGTTGCAGACCTGCGAGCTCCAACTCCAAGTGCTGCCATGGAGATGATACTGCCAGATACGAATGAGCTTTATATGAGTATAGACGGACTCAGTGAACAGTTCTCGCAACTGCTTGGGCAAAAATTGCAGAGTAAAAAGCAAGAGTTAGAGCATCTCAAACTCTCCTATATGCAACACTCTGTAGAAAAGAAAATAGAACAGCAAAAAGAGATGATCGCACAGTTGCGTGAGAGATTCAGACAGACAATAGAGTTTAAAATCACATCCAAAACAAAAGAACTGCAAAATATCAAAGATCGTTTTCCTCAAGCTATGGACTCTATCGTTAATCTTGCGCAAAATCAACTCATTCATTTACGAAAAATGCTAGAATCCAATCATCCGAAATTAAAAACAAAAAAAGGTTTTGCACAGATCTCGCGCAATAATCAAGTCATAGATATTGAAGAACTGGAAATTGGTGAGAGTTTTGAGGCACAGAGTGAACGTGTCGTTATTGAAGCAAAAGTTTTAAACAAAAGGAAGATATAGATGCATTATCCGGAATTTTATGATAAAGTAGAGAGTATTCGTTTGGTAGACCCCTTAGCAAAGGTTTTAGGTGCTTTTGAAAATGGTGAGTATGAGATATCATATATCGAAGTTGTTAAAGCTGCAGGACACTCTTGTCCGACAGTAGCCGGTGCTTATCTGATGACAGCAGCAGCACTCAAAGCGCTTTACTCAGATAAAAGGGCAGTACGTGGCAATATAAAAGTAGAGTTTGCAGAGGTCTTGGAAGATGGAGTAGCCGGCGTTATCGGTAATGTTGTCTCACACATCACAGGTGCAACTGATAAGAGTGGTTTTAAAGGTTTAGGCGGGAAGTTCGCACGTCATTCATTGATGCATTTTAGTGCCGATATCAATGCAAGCGGCCGCTTTACACGTGTTGATAATAATCAAAGTGTTGATGTGATTTACAATCCATCATCCATACCGGCTGATCCGGAAATGATGCCTTTGATGCAGAAGATGCAAAGTGGAGCGGCAACACCAGATGATATGAAAAAATTTGGTCAACTATGGCAAGACAGAGTACGAAGAATTTTTGAAAACAAAGAGAGTGTAATAGAAGCAAAAGAGCTTTAGGCTCTATTACTTCAGTATTAATTCTGGAAAATAAGTATGAAGAGTGACTGCTGTATTTGCAGCTAGCTTCTTCATAAGTTTGTCAAATTTATCTTCTTTATTCCAGATGGCTTTTGAGACACCACTCATTACAATAACTGCATTTTTTGCATCATACTCTACACCCACTTCATCAATAAGTCCAACATCTTTTGCCTGTGTAGCTGTAAATATGTGTGCATTTGCAAACATATCTCTTTTTTTAAGATCAAGCTTTCTGGCACGAGCTACATCTTGGGTAAACATATCATAAGTACCTTGAATAACTTTGTTTAACTCATTGATCTCATATTGTTTCCAGGGTCGGTCTGATGTTCCAACTTGTTTGTAAAGACCAGCTTTGACAACCTGACTTTTGATGCCAATTTTATTCATAACACCACTTAAATCAGCTCCTTGCATGATAACACCAATACTTCCAACCATACTTCCCGGATTTGCAATGATTTTATCTGCCCAGATGCTTGCATAGTAACTCCCACTTGCAATGGTTCCTTTTGCATAGACAACAACAGGTTTTTTCTCTTTTAATCGTTTAATGGCATAGGCAATTTCAACAGATGGGGCAACAGCACCACCTGGTGAATCAACTGTAAGTAAAACACCTTTTATCGCATCATTTTTTGTAGCATTATCAATTTTTTCTATAATGTCACTTGCATCCATAATCGGACCGATTAAAGATATTTTCTGCAGATTGTTTGGCGTAAATTCCTGCTCACTTGTCGGTGCGAAAAGAATAACGAGCAGTAAGATAAAGAGCATGGCTTTGAAGTGATTTTGAATATAGTTTATTGTCCCTGTTATAGGTGAAAAAATCTTTTTAATTACTTCCATTTAAACTTCTCCAATTTCTAGTTTTCCGTTGATATAAACTTTTGAGATATTATATCGGTGTAATATTAAATGAATCGGCAGTTCTTTTGTTGGTTCATTTTCCAAGTCAATTACAAGCATATCAGCATTTTTCCCCTCTGCAATCTCTCCGGTATTAAGACCAAGTGCTTTTGCTGCATGGATTGTTACTCCATCAAGGAGTGCCTGGGCTAATTGAAGCAGTGGAGCATCACTGTGTATAAAGAGCGATATCTTCATCTCTTCAAAAAGGTCCAGCTCATAGTTAGAGCTCAGTCCGTCAGTCGCTACAATCCATGAGATGTTATTCTCATTAAGCTCTTTGATGTTGAGTGTTGGATTGCCTAATAATCTGTTTGAGATTGGACAGTGAATGATAGTATAATCATTTTTTGCAATGGTTTTTATCTCACTCTCATTTGCATTGGTAACATGCGTAAGGAGTGCATTAGTACCCTCAAAATAGCTTAAAAACTCGTCTGCGGAGCTTACGCTCTGCTTTTGAGAAAGCAGTTTTTCAAAAAACTCCTTAAAGTCACCACTGCTCTCATCAAGCCACTCTCTCTCAGCAACGCTCTCCATAAAATGAGCAGTCAGTTTTAAGTTCTCATTTTTTACAATATCGATCGCTTTTTTAACAAGGATAGGATGAACTGAGTAAGGTGAGTGAATCGCTACAGCCGGATAAAAACCTTCACGCTTTATGGTTTTTGAAGCATCAAGTCTTGCTAGAAAATCACCCCAAAGTGCATCTGCCATTGTCGCTTGTGAGCCGATAAGCTCATTGAAAAAGACAACATTTTGTTTTGCTTTTGCACAGGCCTCAAAGTCCATGGCATGGGAACTGATAGCTCCAAATGTTGTAATTCCGTTGGCAAGCATTTTGTCAATGGCCTCAGACATACATTCTATGCCACACTCATTCACCAAGTCAGCTCTGTTTTCTATAACACTGTAGAGCCAGTTGATAAAGTCCCCGTAACTCAGCTCTGTTTTGTTCTTTGAAAATTCGATGTGAACATGAGCATTGATAAGTCCCGGCATAAGCAGTGAATGTTCACGCAGTGTTGTTACTTTTGCATCGGGAAACTCTTCGATGAGTTCTTCAAAAGGTGCTATTTTTTTAATACGTTTCTCAAAGGCAACAGATAAACCTGTTACAACTCTGTCTCGTAGCATAATGTAATGTGGTGTAATTATTTGCATATACTCTTTTAAATCGCTTTCTTTTTTATTTATAATTATACACTTTAAAAAATAATTTAAATACTTTTCTTTTATTGTAACTCTATTTAATAATACTTTAGGTAAAATAAATACCAAAATTGAAATAAGATAAAAAGGTTGATAATGAAAATAGTAGTGATTCAAGGTCCAAACTTAAATATGCTTGGTGTTCGAGAGCAAAATATCTATGGTCCAATGAAACTAGAGCAAATTCATGCACAGATGCAAGAGGTTGCATCTCAAAATGGTGTTGAGATTGAGTTTTTTCAAAGTAACTTAGAGGGTGAGTTGGTAGATAAAATTCAAGAGTGTTATGGTGAAGCGCAGGGAATTATTATTAATGCTGCTGCATATACACACACTTCAATCGCTATCCGTGATGCAATAAGTGCTGTAAGTATTCCTACTATTGAGGTTCATATCAGTAATGTTTATCGTCGTGAAGAGTTCCGTCAGAAAAACTTAATCGCACCAGTATGTGCATCTTCGGTTATCGGTTTTGGTCCGTTTGGATATCACTTGGCAATGATGGGTATGCTTCAAATCATGAATGAGATCAAAGCTGCTCAAGAAGCACAGGCACAAGCTCAAAAGGCACAAGCGTAGACCAATGTATCTCTCACGCAGGGTATCAAAAGGTTTAACGGCTTTTTATGGCTTGCACTTTCCATATGTCTCAAAAAGTAAAACTTCATTACCATATGAAGTAACGATTGGAATAGGTGGAAACATTGGAGATGTTCGTCGCAGGTTTGAACATCTCTTTTTTTATTTGAAACGGCAGAAACAGGTAGAACTTTTAAAAACATCATTGATTTTAAAAAATCCTCCATTTGGATATAAAGACCAGGATGATTTTTTTAACTCAATCATGATAGTAAAGACATCGATGGCACCAAAAACTTTTTTACGTTATTTGCATAGAGTAGAGAAACAATTTGGCAGACGTAGAAGTTTTGCGAATGCACCAAGGACATTAGATTTGGATATTATATTTTTTGATAACCGTCAAATCAAAACAGATGATTTAACTATTCCTCACGCAGAGTGGTTTAAACGTGAGAGTGTAGTGATTCCACTTGCAGGGCTTAGAAGATGAAGATTTTAACATTTACAGGTCGTACTCCATCAGAAGCACTTAAAAAAGCAAAGATGGAGATTGGTGATGAGGGAATGCTCATTGAGACCAAAGAGATTCAAAAAAAAGCATTAGGTAAAGAAGCACTCTATGAGATAGTCATCGGTATTGATGAAGAGATGATCCCATCAACGTACAAAAAAACACAAAAGCCACTCTCAAAGCAGCAACCGCTTAAAAATGAATCAAAAGATGTGCTTTATGATATCTCTCACGCAGCAAAACAGATCTCAGAGATCAGTAAAGTTGTAGATGATCCTTTAAAAGAGTACATGGAACCAATGCAGAGTACAAAGCAATCATCAGTGCAGCCGGCAGTTGAACCAAAAGAACTTAAAGAGATAAAAGCGGAGATTAACAAGCTTACAGACAAGGTAAAAATCATCCAAAATATGTTTTGGGATGAAAAGGCACCTGACTTAGAGAATCAAATTCCGCCAGAGTTTGCAGAGATTTACAGACTCGCATCACAAAGTGGAATGAACAGAGAACATCTTGATATGCTGATGCAGATAACTTTAGAACATATGCCTCTAAAGATGCGAGAGAACTCTGCAACAGTCAAACGCTATTTCCAGACAATATTGCGTAAAATGGTACCTATAAGACGAGAGAGTACCCCTACAGTTGGTAGCAAAAAAGTTATTATGCTTGTAGGTCCTACCGGAGTTGGAAAAACAACCTCCATTGCAAAACTTGCAGCACGTTACTCTTTTTTAATGGAGAAAAAATATAAAGTAGGCCTTGTTGTGCTTGACACCTATCGTATAGGTGCTGTTGAGCAGTTGATGCAGTATGCAAGAATGATGAAGCTTGGTATTGAGACTGTAGTGGACCCTCCTGAGTTCTCTCATGCACTGGATTCTTTGAAATATTGTGACTATATTTTAATCGATACAATGGGCTCTTCTCCTTATGATAAAGGAAAAATTGAAAAGATTTATGAATGCTTGAACGCGAATAATACAGACTACAATGTAGATGTCGTTTTGGTAATGCCAAGCTCAATCAAGTATGAAGACTTGAAAGTGACTTATGAAAATTTTTCATCTTTGGGGATTGACACACTGATGTTTACAAAACTGGATGAGACGATGGGCTTTGGTAATATATTCTCATTAGCTTATGAGACAAAGAAACCGATCAGTTATTTTTCAGTTGGACAGGAAGTTCCGGAAGATTTGGTACCGGCATCAAGTGACTTTTTGGTAGAGTCTCTGTTGCATGGATTTAACAGGAGTAAAGTATGATAGGACATCAAGCCGAAAAGCTTGAAGAACTTGTTGCTTCAAGTAGTAATCAAGGTCCAAAAAAATCAAAAAAGACTCGTTTCATTGCCATTACTTCAGGCAAGGGTGGTGTCGGAAAAAGTACTATCAGCTCAAATCTTGCATACATCTTGGCACAGCGTGGTCTTAATGTTGGTATTTTTGATGCGGATATCGGTCTTGCAAACCTTGATGTTATGTTTAATGTCAAAATCAAAAAAAATATTCTGCATGTGCTAAAAGGTGAGGCTAGTGTGAGTGATATTCTCATTCCAATTACGAGAAATCTTATTTTGATTCCTGGTGAGAGTGGTGATGAGATTTTGAAGTATTCTGATATGGCGCTTTTTGAGCGTTTTATGGAAGAGGCACAGGTACTAGATAAACTTGATGTGATGATAATAGACACAGGAGCAGGTATCGGTGAACATATCCAGATGTTTTTGAATGCTGCTGATGATGTTATAGTCGTTACAGTTCCAGATCCTGCAGCTATTACCGATGCCTATGCTACAATCAAAACGATTGCAACATTGCGTGATGATGTTGGTATGATTATGAACCAGGTCAAGAGCGAGAAAGAGGCTGTTGGTATTTTTGATAAAATAAAAAAAGTAGCTCACGCAAATATAGGTACGGACTTAGACTTAAGGTTAGTTGGTAAGATCAATTCTGATGCCAAAGTAGCAAGTGCAATCAAACAAAGAGCACTCTTTTGTTCACTCTATCCATCGGCTGCTGCAACACGTGATATAGAGCAAATTGCTAACCGAATCGCATCGAAGCTGGAACGAAATGTGCTGGTTACATCTAATGAGAGTGGCCTATCAGGTCTTTTTAGAAGGCTTATGGATCATTTTTAAACTTTGTTGGGGTAGGTTATGTTAGGTGAGAATTTTGTCTATTTCTTTACTGTATGGGGCTTTTTTGTAGGTATCATCTTTGGTATACTAAAGTCATTTGATGCAGAAGGATTGCTTACATATACTTTTCTCATAACGACATTTTTTTATCTTTTTTCGCATATTATTATTGCACTATACTACAGAACAATTACGGTAAAAGCCTATAATTTTCCTAAAGAGAGGCATGAGATAGAACTTGATCTCTTTGTAAAAGAGATAAATAAGCGTGAAAAGCTGATAGATTCAGCCTGTAAAATTACAGATATAGCGATAAAAATGAACAATGAAGACCCTGCAGGAAAACAATCATGATAGCCAATGCATATGTTCAAGACTTAAAACATAAAGAAGATGAACTCGCACTTCAGTACCTTCCAGCAGTTAAGGCGATGGCATTTCGTCTTAAAGAACGTCTACCTAGTTCTGTTGATTTTTCAGATCTTTCTGCCATAGGCACGGAAGAGCTCATTAAACTTGCCCGCAGGTATGATGAAAATCTAAATGACTCTTTTTGGGGTTATGCAAAAAAGAGAGTTTATGGTGCGATGCTGGATTATCTCAGAAGTTTGGATATACTCTCACGTGCAAGCCGTAAACTTGTTAAACAGATAGATTATGCAGTCGAAGAGTATCGTCTCACACACGATGACGAACCAAGTGATGAAGAGTTGGCGGAGATGTTGGATGAAGATATCAACAAGATCCATGAAGCACGAATCGCATCAAATATCTATACAGTTATGCCTCTTCATGACCAACTACAAGTTGGTGATGAGGGTGCAGCACTCGCACAGATTGAAAAAGATGAGCTCGTTGAGGTGATTAAAAAGGTACTCTCTACCTATAAAGAACGAGAACAGATGATTATTCAGTTATATTACTTTGAAGAGTTGACACTCAAAGAGATTAGTAATATACTAAACATAACAGAATCCAGAATTTCACAGATACATAAATCTGTAATTCAAAAAATTAAAGAAGGGATAGGAGCGTAGTATGGCAGATATACTTTCTCAAGAAGAGATTGATGCACTACTTGACGTCGTTGAAGATGAAGGTGATGATGTCCTAGAGAGCGGTGATGAAAATCTTCTTCCTCAACGTCAAGTTACGCTGTATGATTTTAAACGTCCAAACCGTGTTTCCAAAGAACAGCTTCGTGCATTTCGTGGGGTACATGATAAAATGGCGCGCTCTTTGGCTTCACAAATCTCTTCTATTATGCGTTCGATCGTAGAGATTCAACTTCACTCAGTTGACCAGATGACTTATGGTGAGTTCTTGATGTCCTTGCCAAACCCTACATCTTTTAATGTCTTTTCGATGAAACCATTGGAGGGAAGCGGTGTTATTGAGATCAATCCATCCATTGCTTTTCCAATGTTAGATAGACTACTTGGTGGCAAGGGTGAACCTTTTGATGCTTCACGTGAGTTTTCAGATATCGAACTTTCACTATTTGAGACAATTTTACGTGTTATGATGAGTACTCTAAAAGAGGCTTGGGGACCTGTGATGGAGGTTTACCCAACAGTAGAGTCCAAAGAGTCAAGCCCAAATGTTGTTCAAATCGTTGCACAAAATGAGATTGTTGTGATGGTAGTTATGGAGATAATCATCGGGCACTCTTCAGGTATGATGAATATTTGTTACCCTGTTATCTCATTAGAGCCGATTCTACCAAAACTGGCAAGTCGAGATTTGATGCTGAATGAAACAAGCTCGAAAAAGAGTAGAAATACCGAGTTAAAAGTACTTCTCGGTGGTGCAAAAGTAAACATTGAGGCAAACTTGGGAGAAGCGGACCTCACAATGGCTGATATTTTGGAGTTAAAGGTTGGTGATGTCCTGCGACTCTCAAGTGCAGCAGATGATATTGTAACTGTTGCGGTTGATGGTAAAGAGCGTTTCCGTGGTGAAATAGGACTGAGACGTTTTAGAAAGTCCATACAGATTACAGAGATAATTGAGACAGAAAAAGATGCTGTTAAACGTGCTCTTGAAAATTTAGAAAAACAGAGACATGAAAAGATATCAGGTGTACGAGATATTATCCATGAAGATGATTTAGTTGAAGATGAGGATATTTAGATGAGTGATTTTATGAAACTCTTTGAAGAAGAGACAGTTGGTACGATAGAAGCCCTTGTTGGAGCAGCACCATCTTTAGAATTAAAAGAAGAGCAAGAGTTAAGTATTATCTCAAATATTGTTCCTCCAATTGTATTGGTGAAAATTAAAGTAAGCGGTGATGTAGATGCTGATGTAATGGTAGCCTTACCACCGAATTTAGCAGCTTCACTCTCAGATATGATGATGGGTGAAGAACCAAGCGAGAGAGATGATGTTAATGATGATGATATGGATGCAGCAAAAGAGATAGTGTCTAATATCTTTGGTGCGATTTCAAATGCACTCTCAGCTCAAAAAGAGCTTCCAGTACTCTCTTTTTCAGTAGAAAGTATTGAGCTTGTAAAAGATGATGAAGAGGTAAGCTTAGAATCATTTAGCAGAATGTTTGTATACAAGTTTTCTCTAGATAGTATAAACTCTCTTTTAATGTTCATCATTGATGATAAACTTTATAATGCACTGTATGGTTCAGATGATAGTCAGAAGTCGTTAGAAAGTGAAGCATCTAAAGGGTCTACTACAGAAGATAATAATTGTGATGATGAATCTATAAAGTTAAGCAGTGAAGAGATGAAAAACATTGCTCTTATTATGGATGTCAAACTGCCAGTACGTGTAAGAATTGGAAAAAAACGCATGCTTTTAAAAGATGTACTGAATATGGATATTGGTTCTGTAATTGAACTTAATCAGCTTGCAAATGATCCACTGGAAATATTAGTTGACAACCATGTGATTGCACAAGGGGAAGTTGTTATTGTTGATGGAAACTTTGGAGTACAAATTACTACTATTGGGACAAAAAAAGAGCGTCTCAATCAACTTAAAGGATAAGTCAGAGTATGGAATTAAATTCAAATAAGGTTCTTGTAGGTATGAGTGGAGGTGTTGATTCTACGGTAACAACACTTTTGCTCAAAGAAGAGGGTTATGAGGTAGAAGGTCTCTATATGAAACTTCACTCAAAACCGGGATACCATGAAATACATCTTGCTCGTGCACAAAAAGCTGCTGATTTTGTAGGAATAAAACTACATGTTCTTGATCTGCAAGATAAATTTAATGAGAATGTATTTCGACCATTTATTGATACATATGCTGAAGGAAAAACACCAAATCCGTGTGCACTTTGTAATCGAACGATGAAGTTTGGTGAGATGATCAAGTTTGCAGACAAAGTTGGTGCAAAGTATCTAGCAACTGGGCATTATATTCAAACAGATGGAGAGTATTTTTATCAAGCAGAAGATGATACAAAAGACCAAAGTTATTTTCTTTTTTATGTAAACAAAGAGATCCTGCCAAGATTGAAGTTTCCTCTTGGTGAGAGAAAAAAGAGTGATATAAAAAGATTAGCCGCTTCTATTGAGGGCTTAGAATCTTTTGCATCTCAAGCAGAGTCGAGCGAAATTTGTTTTGTAGAAACTACTTATACAGATGTACTTAAAGATTATGTAAAAGTTGACCAGGTTGGTGAAGTACTTGATGTAAATGGAAATGTAGTAGGTGAACATAAAGGCTATATGCACTATACAATTGGAAAACGAAGAGGTTTTACAGTTAAAGGTGCACATGAACCGCATTTTGTTACAAAAATCATTCCTGAAAAAAACCAAATCGTAGTTGGTAAACGTGAAGACCTTGCTTGCAGAGAAGTAGTACTTGATAATCTTAATATGTTCCATGATAAAAAAGAGTTTGATACTACTGTAAAATTGAGATACAGAACGAAAGCTGTACCTTGTCATGTTAAGATTAAAGATAATAAAGCCTATTTAGAACTTGAAGAGGGTGTTTTTGGTGTTGCTGTAGGACAAGCTGCAGTATTTTATGATGAAAATAAACTAATTGGTGGTGGTTGGATTATAGACGCATAATCACCACTTTTCACAATCTTTAAACAAACCGAAAACTTCAGACAAACTTCTTCAAATATTAAGCGA
>NZ_SDID01000039.1 GCF_009192995.1 Sulfurimonas indica
ACTGGACGGTTCATCACTCAGTCTTGTGGGAATAGATGTCAATGGTACTGCGTATGATGTGACGATAAATTTTTTCAATACAGCAAACGGTGGTTCAACATTTACAGATAATATTAGTGGAAATACCTATGATATCTTTAATATGGATCCAGCAAGAACAGCTGTAAATGCAGATGATATGACATATCAACAGCTTTTAGACGTTGTTAATATGGTCGTAACAGATACATACCCTGCAGCTAATACGGCAACGGATTATGATAATGCTATTAAAAGTGCTCAACTCAAAGGTGATACATATCTTAGCTATGATGGAAAACTAAGTTTTCATGATTTGCAGGGTACAGATGCAAATGGTACTCTTGCAAGCATCTCTTTGTATGATCCAAACAGTGATGATTTTGCAGCAGGTGCAGCATCTTCGATTATGACATTCAATACAAATAATGCCTTAACAATCAGTGACCCTAAAACTGATTTTTTTAAAACAATAGATGAGATGATCACAGCTGTAGAAGATCATAAACTCTATCCTGACTCAAGTAGTGGAAATATACGTAATGTTGGGATTGAAAATGCTATACAAAAGATGGATGACCTGCAAGACCATGTTTTTAGAATGCACTCTAAAATTGGTGCGCAGTCCAATACACTGAATATGTCGCTTGAGAGAACAGAGATACTAAAAATCAGTACAATGAGTCTTCGATCATCTGTTTTAGATACAGATTTGGCTGAAGCCTCTTTAACTTTACAACAACTTACAGTGAATTATGAAGCGATGCTTTCTACTGTAGGTAAGGTATCTCAGTTGAGTTTGGTTAACTACTTATAATATATAATATATCTTTCATTTTGCCATATAAATGTTCTTTTGGAACGTTTTTGGCTACACTTTCACAACTATATTGAGATTGAAATCATTAAAGGCTTTTTATTTGAAAGAGACAATTTTTATTATTGTTATTGGCGTAATTATATATTTGGGATTTTCTACTATTTTTGGCGAAACGGGACTTATAGGAAGTTATGGGGCTAGTTTTGCCCTTTATAATAGAGAATATTTCGGATATATTTCATTTGTTTATCTTTTTGTACTTTTATTTCCTTTGTACCATCTCTACAAATATACAAAATTTGAGTTTCGAGAAGCAGAGGTTCTCATTGCATCGTTTTTACTTTTTTTCTCTTTTTTACTTGCCCAAGGTTTGCTTATAGAAAATGAGTATAGAGGGAAGTTTGGTGCTGATTTTGTGGATTTTCTCTCACCATACATCGGACTTTTTGGCTTATGGGTGTTTTGGACTATTATCACTCTTGTGGCTGCTGTTATCTTATTGGATAAAAGCAGTGCTGAAATCATTCATCATCTATTTAAAGGTATTAAAAAAATTCAAAAAAAGGGAAAAACTGCTCCACAAAGTACAGTAGAAAAAGCAGAGAATCAAATACTTTCTCTTGATTTAGAAGAAGCGAAGCAGGAAAGTAGTGATGAGGCGGATGATGAAGACATAGTCAGTGAGATAGACAAGCCTGCATATTTACGAAAAGAAGAGAAACAAGAAGAGTTTACAATTAAAAAAGTTGCTCCTGCAATACAAGAGAGCAAAGAAGAGTCCAAAGAAGAAAAACCAAAAAATATTTTAGATGTGGCAAAAGAGCTAAAAGCGCACAAAAACACTGTAATTGTAGAAGAGTTAGAAGAGAATAAAAAACTGTTAGATACTTTAGAACAGGGTAAAGTTGCAAAACCGAAAAACTTCAAGCTTCCACCCTTAGACTTTTTACAAAAACCGCCAAAGACCTCACGCAGCATAGATGAAAATGAGCTTGATGACAAGATAAAGTATCTTATAGAAAAACTTGCTCACTTTAAAATTGACGGTGATGTTGTGCGTACCTATGCGGGACCAGTTGTTTCTACTTTTGAATTTAAACCTGCTGCAAATGTTAAGGTGAGTAAGATTCTAAACCTTCAAGATGACCTTGCTATGGCACTTTCAGCTGAGACTATCCGTATTCAGGCACCGATTCCCGGAAAAGATGTAGTAGGAATTGAGATACCAAACGAGAGTGTTGAGACAATCTATCTGCGTGAGCTCTTAGATGATAAACTTTTTAAAAATGCCGCTTCTCCACTTACTATCGCACTTGGAAAAGATATCGTCGGCAAACCTTTTGTGACCGATCTTAAAAAGCTTCCGCACCTGCTTATTGCAGGAACAACAGGAAGTGGAAAGAGTGTTGGTATCAATGCTATGATACTTTCACTTCTTTATAAAAACTCACCCGACCAGTTACGCCTGTTGATGATTGATCCTAAGATGCTGGAGTTCTCTATATATAATGATATTCCGCATCTGCTTACTCCTGTTATTACAAAACCAAAGCAGGCTATTGTTGCGCTTAATAACATGGTCGCAGAGATGGAACGTCGTTATGAGTTGATGGCAGAGAGCAGAACAAAAAATATCGAAAACTACAATGAGAAGGTCAAACGTGAGGGTGGGGAACATTTTCCTTACATTGTTGTGGTTATTGATGAACTAGCAGACCTCATGATGACAAGTGGAAAAGATGTTGAGATTTCCATTGCCAGACTTGCACAAAAATCACGTGCCTGCGGTATTCACTTGATTGTAGCAACACAAAGACCTTCTGTTGATGTTGTTACAGGACTTATTAAAGCAAACTTACCATCTCGAATCTCATATAGAGTAGGGCAAAAGGTTGATTCTAAGATCATCTTAGACCAAATGGGTGCTGAATCACTTCTTGGTCGTGGAGATATGCTCTTTACACCTCCGGGAGCTCCTGCTCTTGTACGCTTACATGCTCCTTGGGCTACAGAAGATGAGATAGAGAAGATTGTAGAGTTTATTAAGGTACAGCGTGAACCAAACTATGACAAAAGTTTTTTAGTTGAAGAGAGTGAAAATAGTGCTGGTTCTAATTCAAATGAGACCTATGAAGAATTAGATTCACTCTATGAAGAGGCTAAAAACGTAGTTCTTACTGATAGAAAAACATCTATCTCTTACCTACAGAGAAAACTGCAAATCGGCTACAATCGCTCTGCGCGTGTTATTGAACAACTTGAACATGAAGGAGTCCTCTCAGCTCCAAATGCAAAAGGTATTAGAGAGATACTCTAATGCCAAAGCCTCACTTTGTTTTTACAAAATTTCAAAATTCTTTTCGTGTACATATCCCAAATCTAGAAAAACTCAGTATTCCAGATATTCAAGCTATTGAAGCTTTTGTAACAAAGCGTAAAGGATATTTTGACTTTACTTCTTATAGCTTTGTTCTGCAAAAACGTTTGGAGTATGAAGAGTTTCAAAAGTTAGTAGAGCAGAGTGGATTAGATGTTAGTCTTGAAAACAAGTCTCTAGAGCTTGAAATAAAGCCAAGAGTAGGGTTCGGACAGTATAAAGGGGTCTATTATGATGAACTGCCTGATTCCTATCTATTATGGCTTAAAAACAACTATATGGGTAGAGAAAAAGCTTTTATAGAAGAAGAAATCAAAAATCGAAACTTATAATTGTTACTATTTTGCACATCTTTGAAATAAAATAAAATATTACTGTTTCTTAATGTAACACAGTGAAAAATGATAGCATTTCTTTAGATATAATATCCCAAATTTAACCAAACAGGAATAATTATGGGATTTAGAGAAGAATACGCAGCTCACGTAGCTGAAAGAGAAGCACTAGGTGTTCCTCCATTACCACTTACTGCAGAGCAAACTGTAGAAGTTATTGAATTTATTAAAACAGGTGAATTTGTAGAAGAGATGTTAGATCTTCTAGAAAACCGCGTATCTCCGGGTGTTGATGACGCTGCTTATGTTAAAGCTGCATTTTTAAACGAAGTTGCTTCTGAAGAGCATCACGTAGCTGCTATCTCTCCAGAAGAAGCTGTAAGAATGCTTGGAATGATGCTTGGTGGTTACAATGTTAAGCCACTTGTTAACGCATTAAGTTCTAAAAATGAAAAAGTTGTAGAAGCTGCAATCAAAGCACTTTCAGATACATTGCTAGTATATGATGCATTCAATGATGTTGAAGAGTTACACAAAGCTGGTAACAAAGCAGCTACAGCTGTACTTACTTCATGGGCAAATGCTGAGTGGTTCCTAAATAAACCAGAGTTAGCTGAAAAAATCACTGTTACTGTATTTAAGGTTCCAGGTGAAACAAATACTGATGACCTTTCACCGGCATCAGAAGCATTTACTCGTTCAGATATTCCACTTCATGCAAACTCTATGCTTACTGCTAAGATGGATGACCCAATCGGTACTATCAAAAAGCTTAAAGAAAAAGGTCATCCTGTTGCATATGTTGGTGATGTAGTAGGTACTGGTTCATCAAGAAAATCTGGTATCAACTCTGTACAATGGCATATGGGTGAAGATATTCCTGGTGTTCCAAACAAACGTACTGGTGGTGTTGTTCTTGGTGGAATCATTGCTCCTATCTTCTTCGCAACTGCAGAGGATTCAGGTGCACTTCCATTGGAACTTGATGTTACAAAAATGGAGATGGGTGATGTAATCGACATCTATCCATACAAAGGTGAAGCGCATAAAAACGGTGAGTGTATTGCAACATTCAGCCTTCGTCCTAACACTATCACAGATGAAGTTCGTGCAGGTGGACGTATTCCATTAATCATTGGTCGTGGTCTTACTTCTAAAGCACGCGGAGTTTTAGGTATGGGTTCAACTGATATCTTCTTAACAGCTGATCAACCAGCAGATACAGGTAAAGGGTATACTTTAGCTCAAAAAATGGTTGGTAAGGCTTGTGGTTTAGAGGGTGTTCGTCCAGGTATGTACTGTGAACCAGAAATGTCAACTGTTGGTTCTCAAGATACAACTGGTCCAATGACTCGTGATGAGATTAAAGAGCTTGCTGCACTTGGATTCAATGCTGACCTTGTACTTCAATCTTTCTGTCACACTGCTGCATATCCAAAACCAAGTGATGTGAAGATGCACCATACACTTCCTGACTTTATAGCTAACCGTTCTGGTGTTGCACTTCGTCCAGGGGACGGTGTTATTCACTCTTGGTTAAACAGAATGGTTCTTCCAGATACTGTTGGTACAGGTGCAGATAGCCATACACGTTTCCCTATTGGTATCTCTTTCCCTGGTGGTTCTGGAATCGTTGCATTTGCTGCAGTAACTGGTTCTATGCCACTTACTATGCCAGAGTCTGTTCTTGTAAGATTCAAAGGTGAAATGCAACCGGGTATCACACTTCGTGATCTTGTAAATGCTATTCCATACCAAGCGATTAAAGAGGGACTTCTTACAGTTGAGAAAAAAGGTAAGAAAAATATCTTCGCTGGTCGTATCTTAGAGATTGAAGGTTTACCAGATCTTAAAGCGGAACAAGCATTTGAGCTTTCTGATGCATCTGCTGAGCGTTCAGCTGCAGCGTGTACTGTAAAACTTAATAAAGAGCCTGTAATTGAGTACCTAAAATCAAATATCGTTCTTTTAGAGTCTATGATTGAAGCTGGTTATGAAGATCACAGAACTCTTGCTCGCCGTATTACAAAAATGGAAGAGTGGATTAAAAATCCAGAGTTAATGGAACCAGATACTGATGCAGAGTACGCAGCAGTAATTGAGATTGATCTTAATGAAATCACTGAGCCAATTTTAGCATGTCCAAATGATCCGGATGATGTTGCAACACTTTCAGAGGTACTTGCATCTGACAGACCTACAAAAATTGATGAAGTATTTGTTGGTTCTTGTATGACAAATATTGGTCACTACCGCGCACTTGGTGAAGTTCTTAAAGGTGAAGGTGCAGTTCCAACTCGTTTATGGGTTTGTCCTCCAACAAAAATGGATGAAAAGCAGCTTACTGAAGAGGGTTACTATGCATTATTTGGTGCAGCAGGTGCTCGTACTGAGATTCCTGGATGTTCTTTATGTATGGGTAACCAGGCACGTGTTGCTGATAATGCGATTGTATTCTCAACTTCAACACGTAACTTTGATAACCGTCTTGGTAAAGGTGCTCAGGTTTATCTTGGTTCTGCAGAGCTTGCAGCAGTATGTTCACTTCTTGGACGTATTCCAACAAAAGAAGAGTATTTAAATCTTACGAAGAAAATTCAAGGAAAAGAAGAAAATATCTATAAATATCTTAACTTCAACCTTATCGAAGATTATAAGTTAAACTAAATGCGCAGGGTCAAAACGGGCTAAACCCGTTTTGGCCAAGCTGAACTAAATTTCTACTCTTTTTTAATCTCTTATAATGTCATAATCTTCAGGAATATTTGGCATAAACTCTTTTTTATCTATCTCTCTGTTTTCCACTTGATTTGTAAAAGTTATTGTTACACTGTTTTCAAATTCATCTTTGTAAGCAATGGATGCAATGATGCCGTTTTTTGTCCGAATAATAAAAGTTGTGTTGTTGTATCGTGCAAGATATTTATCATCTGAGAGTTTTTTCGCATTTTTTATTAATTTGAAAAAATCAAAATTATTTCCTATCCTTTTAATGATTGCCTGTTCGAGCTCCGGTTCAACTATAATTGCCTGACCTTCTAGGATATAGACACTTTTTTGAATCGGTTTTGTGTAATTCCAAAGTGCATACTGCGGTTTTATCGCTTTTATATGGCCATAATAGAGAATGGTTTTGTTCTTGTCATCAACAATATTCTGTATGAAATCAGCTTCAAATGAGTTTATATTTTCTATATTTGCAAAAGAGGCTGTTGCTAAAAACAGAAGTAATAATTTTTCTTTCATATTTATCCTTATGAGAGAAATTATAGCAAATTTATAACAAACAGATGATTTATACTTTTTATTAGAATTAATGTGATAAAATGGGCGCGATTTTAACAATAAGGTTGCAAATGCTACAAGCATTAATGGGTAAGGTATTTGGTACAGCAAATGACCGTGAATTAAAAAAATATTTAAAAAAAGTAGAAAAAATCAATGCTCTTGAGAGTAAATATGAGTCTTTCAGTGATGATGAACTTAAAGCTTCATTTTTAGAGCTCAAAGATAGTGTTAACAGTGGTGAAAAAACTCTTGATGATGTACTTTTTGACTCTTTTGCAATAACACGTGAAGCTTCAAAGCGTATACTCGGCATGCGTCACTTTGATGTACAGCTTATCGGTGGTATGGTTCTTCATGATGGACGTATCGCAGAGATGAAAACAGGTGAGGGTAAGACACTTGTAGCAACACTGGCAATTACACTCAATGCTATGACAGGTAAGGGTGTTCATTTAGTAACAGTAAATGATTACCTCGCTTCTCGTGATGCAAAAGAGATGGGACCATTATATGAGTTCTTAGGTTATACAGTTGGAACAATTTTAGAAGATATGCATGACCCAGAAGAGAAAAAAGCAGCTTATGCAGCAGATATCACTTATGGAACAAATAATGAGTTTGGTTTTGATTATCTGCGTGATAATATGAGCTACTCAAAAGAGAATATGGTCCAACGTGGGCACAACTTTGTTATTGTTGATGAAGTTGACTCTATTTTAATCGATGAGGCAAGAACACCACTTATCATCTCTGGTCCTACAAATCGTAATATGCAGGATTATCTGCGTGCCAATGCAATTGCCCTGCAGCTTGAAAAAGAGAAAGATTTTACAGTTGATGAAAAAGACAAAGTAATTCTTATTACAGAAGAGGGAATCACTAAAGCTGAAAAACTTTTTGGTGTAGAAAACCTCTACAGTGCGGAAAACTCTTCACTCCCTCACGCACTTGACCAGGCACTCAAAGCAAACTATCTTTTTGAAAAAGATGTTGATTATGTTGTTAATGACGGTGAAGTTGTTATCGTTGATGAGTTTACAGGTCGTCTCAGTGAAGGACGTCGTTTTTCAGAAGGACTGCACCAGGCATTAGAGGCTAAAGAGGGTGTAGAAATTAAA
>NZ_SDID01000004.1 GCF_009192995.1 Sulfurimonas indica
AAGAGTGAAATTATAGCTGTTAAATCTTAAAAAATCTTTATTTTTCTATAAAATAAAAGCGATATAATTGCGAAAAATTATTATATTTGAATAAGGACAGAGCAAATGGCACAAGTTGCAGAAAATATTGGATGTCAAAATAGAGAATGTATTGCAAAAGATGAATGTAAACGTCAGCTTATTGCAAAAAACGGAACAGCAGTTGAAATCAAAGAGTTTGGTGGTACTGCTGAGAAAAAATGTGGAAAATTCCTTCCAATAGACTAATGAAATACTTTTTACTCTCTTTCATTTTTCTTTTTAGTGCATGTAGTATTAAAAACTATGAGCATACAGAGAGTAAAATCGTAACGATTAAAACTCCAAAATTAAAATTTTCAGATATAGGTTATTTACGACATAGTGACAAAGCTCTCGAGTTAGAGCTTTTTGTTGCTGGACATGTTTTTAAACGAATCAATATCAATCATCTGATTTGCGTGAGTGATGAAGGATGTATATCTAAAGAGGGGTTTAACAGTGAGTACCTCAATAGTGCATATCCTCCAAATTTACTGCAAAATATACTTTTGGGGCATAGAATCTTTGATGGAGTAAATCTGACAAAGAGTTCTTTTGGATTTACACAGCGTATTCTCACACAGGATGTAGATATTAAGTATGTTGTAAAAGCAAAAGAGGTCTATTTTAAAGATAGAAAAAATCATATACTATTTAAAATTAAGGATATAAGTCGATGAGCAGTAAATTTGTTGGCGCACATGTAAGTGCAAGTGGAGGTGTTTACAATGCACCGTTAAATGCGATGGAGATAGGGGCAAAGGCTTTTGCTCTCTTTACAAAGAACCAAAGACAGTGGGTTGCAAAGCCATTAGAGAGCGAAACGATAGAGAAGTTTCAAGAGAATTTGGTAAAGAGCGGTATAGAGCCAAAGCATATATTGCCACATGATTCTTATCTTATCAATCTAGGGCATCCTGAGAGTGAAAAACTGGAAAAATCTCGTGCAGCATTCATCGATGAATTGGAGCGTTGTGCGCAACTTGGACTGGACAGGCTTAACTTTCATCCAGGAAGTCATTTGGTCAAAGTAAGTAAAAAAGATAAAGAGAATCCTGAAGTAATGCAGCCAATAGAAGATAAATGTTTGGATGTAATCGCAGAATCCATCAATATCGCACTTGATAAAACAAGCGGAGTAGCTGCAGTTATAGAAAATACGGCAGGGCAGGGGAGTAACCTTGGCTGGAAGTTTGAGCATATTGCACATATTATTGACAAAGTAGAAGATAAAAATCGTGTAGGTGTCTGTATCGATACTTGTCATATGTTTACAGCGGGTTATGATATCAGAACACGTGAAGCGTACGATAAAACATGGAGTGAGTTTGATAGGATCATAGGCTTTCAATACTTGATGGGAATGCACATCAACGACTCAAAACCGCCACTTGGTTCTCACGTGGATAGACATCACTCTTTAGGAAAAGGAGAGATTGGTTTGGATGCTTTTAGATTTATAATGAATGATGAGAGAATGGATGATATTCCTTTGATACTTGAGACGATTGATGAGAGCATCTGGGCAGAAGAGATTCAGCTTTTATACTCTTTTGAGAATAAATAGTGTAATATGGTTGCACTAATTTTTTTGGGAGAGATGAAAATGAAAAAAGTAGCACTGTTGTCTCTGGTGGCAAGTTCAATTTTAATGGCAGGTGGGTATAAGATTCCAGAGACGTCAACAAATGCGGTAGCACTGGGTGCTGCAAATGTTGCGCACAATCAAAACAATGCAGATGCAGCATACTACAATCCTGCAAAAATGGTCTTTATGTCTGATGAAAATCATATTGAGGCTGATATAACTTATATTGGGCTTGATAAGGTTAAATGGAAACCAGTAGCAGGCAATGAAATTCAATCTGAAAGTGAAGATTTTGTAATTCCGACTCTTCATTATGTTTCTGGGGCCCTTGGGGATAATGGTGCTAGAGTTGGTGTAAGTATTGTTGCTCCTGGTGGGCTTTCTAAGCGTTGGAAAGATGCTCCTGCTGTATATAAAGCAGAAGAATTTACATTAACAACTATTGAAGTAAATCCGACAGCAGCTTTTAAAATTAATGATAAGTTGGGTCTGGCAGTTGGTTTTAGAGTGATTTATTCAGAAGGAATAGTAAAAAGTACTTCTCCTATAGGTTCTCGATATATGGAAGGAGATTCAATAGATTATGGTTATAATTTAGCTTTGGCTTATAATCCTACATCTGACATAGAATTAGGTTTAACATATCGTTCAAAAATTAATTTAACTGAAGAAGGAAATGCTAAACTTTATTCGGATGCAGGTAGTACTAAATTTTATGATGGGTGGTCAACAGTCTCTATACCATTACCAGCAGCATTAGACATAGCAATAGCATATACGTTGCCAACAAACACTACATTAGAAATTGTATATGAAAAAACATATTGGTCTGCATATAAAGATTTAAATTTTGATTATACAGTTCCTATGCCTGCAGCATTTGATGCATCTATACCAAAAGACTGGAAAGATACTAACACATTTCGTTTCGGTCTTACACAAGAGCTTGATGACCTGACTCTTATGGCAGGTTTAGTAATTGATGAGAGTCCTGTACCAAATAAAACTATCGGCTTTGAACTTCCAGATACGGACTCAACTGCAGTCTCTTTAGGTGGACGTTATAAAATCAATGAGAGTATTGATGTAGGTCTTTCAGCACTTTATTCTATGCATGAAAATAGAACCATTAGTGCATCAGATGCAAATGACAATGGTCTTGTTGGAGGGTTTAGTGATGGAAACATCTTAATCATCTCTGCGGGGCTAGGTTATAAATTTTAAGGAAATATTTGAAGACATTAGTTAATTTTTTAAAGACAAAGGATGTAGCAAAGTCAGATATCTTTATACACCTTAAAACAAGTGTGGCAGAGGCAAATATCCTTCGCCATATCGCTCAAAAATATGTTGAGGGACAGGATGATGTTCTTGTACTTTCACTTTTGGAAGAGCTCTACAAAGATGATGGATACAAACATTTGAATCATCTCATCGAAGTAAAAAACCTTTTGGAACTCGGCTGGTTGCATCAGCAGAGTTTCACTCCTATCAAAATCTCAGAAGTAACACCACTAGAGCTTCTAAATACAGCAGTAGGACTTACACCGAGTTTTTTAAAACTGCTACAAGATGGTACATTAGATTTGGATTTGCCAGATGTGAAGCCTTATGCAGACCATTTGGAGTATCTACAAGACCAGTTTTTTAGAATAGAGTTGTATCAAAAGATGTCTGTTATTCGTCAAAATGTGCATGAGCACTCTTTAGGCATTGACAGACTCCAAAACAAGCTCAAACTTTTAGAAAAACGTATTGAAGAGAGAGTGGAACAGACTTCAGAAAATCTTGTACTTGACAAGTTCTTTAAACAAAAAAAGATGAACAACTATGAGCAGGTTATCTTCATCGCACTTCTGCGTGAGGAGTACAGTGCAACAGATGCATCTCTGCGTGAGATGAACACATTGATAGAGCTGATTTCTATCGATGAGTATGAGAGAATTAAAAACCGCTCACTCTTAGAAGAGGGTTCTCACTTGCTGAGCAGTGGTATTATCGATTATGAAGAGATGCTGAATCCTTTTGGTGGAATTTCCCGTTCTTTCTACATTGTGGACGATGTGCTCCAAAGTATCATTCATCCGCAAAAGACGAAAAAGGTAACACGACTCAAGCTGAATGCTCTTGTAGAGGAACAGGATATCTTTGAGCTAATCGACAGTGAGACATCCTTGGAGGATGTTGTGCTTAACAGTGAAACAAAAGAGACGCTTGAAAATCTTATGAAACAGGTTGATAAAGAGGTTGTAAATCGTCTTGTAAAATGGGGTATAAAAAGTAAAAAAAGCGGTATCGATGCACGCATTATTTTTTACGGTCCGGCAGGAACAGGAAAGACGATGACGGCTTACTCTCTGGCAAAATCGCTCAAGCGTCAGGTATTGGCATTTGATTGTTCAAAAATTCTTTCTATGTATGTGGGTGAGAGTGAAAAAAACGTACGTAAGATTTTCGATACTTTTTACGAACTGAGTGAGAAGACAAAAACAGAGCCGATTTTACTACTAAATGAAGCGGATCAGTTTTTAGGAGCAAGAAGTTCTGGGAATATTACAGGTTCAGATCAGATGCACAACCAGATGCAAAATATCTTCTTAGAACAGATTGAGAATTTTCGAGGCATGCTTATAGCAACAACCAACTTGCTTGAAAATATTGACAAAGCTTTCTCACGTAGATTTAACTACAAGATAGAGTTTAAAAAGCCAAATAAAGAACAAAGACTTGAGCTTTGGAACAAAATGCTACCAAAGAGTGCACCATATGAAGATGGTTTCGATGTTACAAAACTTGCGGAGTATTCACTAACGGGCGGACAGATAAACTTAATCGTTAAAAATACGGCATACAAAGTAGCTGTTAGAGAAGAGCCTCTTTTCACATTTGAGGATTTTATAGATGAAATTCGTAGAGAAAGAGATGCAAATTTCGACAGTGAAAAGTCTATGGGATTTTTAAATAAGTAAATTTTTCATCTACTAACGATTCGCTAACATTAGTATGTAACAATACAACATAACAAACCAAAGGAGTTATGATGAAAAAAGTAGTGATAATAGCTTTATCTCTTATTGCAACGGTTGCAATGGCTAAAGGTCCAAGTGGCGGTGGCGGCATGGGTGGTGGAAGTGGCTACCGTTCAGGCGGCGGTGGCGACAGTTCACAGATGAATCAAAACCAATACGAACATCAGTATAAATACCAATATAAAGGCTTAAAAGAACAAGGTAGTGGCTCTGGAAAAGGTCAAGGTGATGGTTCTGGGCAAGGTTCTAAGTCAATGCAACAAAACAGAACGCAGTCACAAAATATGGTACAAACCTATTAATTAAAATAAACAAGAAGATGACTTAAATATCTTTTTTAAGTCATCTTTTATCTCATTTATATTACAAAATTACACACATTTTCTCTCATTTAAAAAGCTGTGTTGCGATAAGTGACATTTTCAATATCTTCTAGCTTATAAAACTTTTTTTTAATACTCTTTTTGATATAGTGCAGTAACTGTTTTTTCTAAATGCAAAAGCATACAAGCCATTAACACAGGCTGTTTATAAGCGTTAGAAGACAAATATTAAGAAGAGTTATATTTAACATAAATATTGCTCTTAATTTAAAAGGTAGGTTATATGGATCATATAGTGACTTCGAATCCGTATTTTGGGGTATTTGTACTATTTGTAATTACATTTGGTGCATTTATGGCTACGACTGTAATCGCTCGTTTGGCGAGTCGCGCGTTAGCTGCAAAAGATAGTGAAAAGATTAAGCTTTCTGTTTATGAATGTGGACCAGAAATCACAAAACAACCAAATAGAGTGTCGCCACAGTTTTACCTGTTCGCACTGCTTTTTTTACTCTTTGATGTTGAGATTGTGTTTATGTTTCCATGGGCAGTTGACTTCAAAGTTTTAGGTTGGTTTGGATTTGCTGAGATGATTATGTTCATCTTATTATTGGCAATCGGTTTCGTATATGCATGGAAAAAAGGAGCGCTAGAATGGCACAACATAAAGTAAATTATACACAAGACGGTGGACTTCCGGTTGCACTGACTTCTATTGACAAGATTGTAAACTGGGGGCGTTCAAATTCACTTTGGGCATTAACATATGGTCTTGCTTGTTGTGGTATTGAGATGATGGCATCAGGTGCATCTCGTTTTGACTTTGACCGTTACGGAACGATCTTCCGTGCGTCTCCTCGTCAGGCAGATGTTATGATTGTAGCGGGTACGCTTACAAAAAAACATGCTGAGTTCATTAAGCGTCTGTATGACCAAATGACAGAACCAAGATGGGTTATCTCTATGGGTTCATGTGCAAATACTGGTGGAATGTTCAATACTTACGCAACTGTTCAGGGTGCAGATAGAATTATTCCGGTTGATCTGTATCTTCCTGGTTGTGCTCCTCGTCCTGAGACACTTCAGTATGGTGTAATGTTACTACAGAAAAAAATCCGTGCAAATAAAGCCGGAAATGCACAAAAAGCGAAGAGGTTAATGTAATGAGAGCGTATAAACCTAAAGATGATGTACAGGCAAAAGCCTACTATACAGATAGATACTATGTAGCACCACAGGTTCCAAAGCAGGACGTTGATTGTGATGAAGTGTTTGCAGCTGACTTAGAGGCTATCAAAGCAAAGTTTGAAGTAAAAGACGCATACATTCAAGTAGAGCAGATGGTAATCTACATCAATCCACATGATATTTATGGTGTGTTAGAGTTGATGCGCGATGAACTTGAGTATACACAACTCTCAGAGATGAGTGCAATCGATTGGCTTGCAAAAGACAATACATTTGAGATCTTTTATCAAATGCTTTCTATGACAAAACGCAAACGTATCCGTGTAAAATATTTTATTGAGAACGGTCAGGCAGTTGATTCTGTAGAGAAACTTTTCCGTTCTGCTGACTGGTCAGAGCGTGAGATGTATGATATGTTTGGAATCGAAGCAAATGGACATCCGTTTATGAAAAGAATCCTTATGCCTTATGATTGGCAAGGACATCCACTTCTTAAAACTTATCCGTTAGAAGGTGACGAGTTTGCTGCGTGGTATGAAGTAGATAAGATCTATGGAAAAGAAGCACGTGATATCATCGGACCTGAACTTCGTGATACAGCAAGAGTTGACAGATATGACTCTGAGCGTTTTGCTCGCCTTGGTTTTGAAGTACCAAAAGGAACTGAGATTACAGATGATATGGAACCTACAGTTCAAGAGTATCAAGAAGATGGTGGAGTATTCCTAATTAGAAAAGTAGATAAAGAGTCATCAAAAGTTATTGATGATCCTCAAAGATAGGGTGGTAGAAATATGGCACAAGTAAAAAACAGATTAACACCGTTTTTTGAAAACATTACATTTGACAGAGAAGATAATGAACTCATTCTTAACTTCGGTCCACAGCACCCTTCTGCTCACGGACAGTTACGTCTTATGCTTCATCTGCAACAAGAGCAAATCGTAAAAGCACATCCGGATGTTGGATATCTTCACCGTGGTATGGAGAAGATGGCTGAGAATATGATCTATAACGAGTTTATGCCTACTACTGACCGTATGGATTATATCGCTTCATCTTCAAATAACTATGGTTTCGCACTTGCAGTTGAGAAGCTCATCGGTCTTGAAGTACCGCGTCGTGCGAAAGTAATTCGTATGCTTCTTTTAGAGATCAACCGTTTGATGTCTCACCTTTTCTGGTTGGCAACAACTGCGCTTGATATCGGTGCAATGACAGTATTCTTATTTGCTTTCCGTGAAAGAGAGTACTTAATGGATATTATTGAAGGGTATTGTGGAGCACGTTTAACACATGCTGCGATTCGTATCGGTGGTGTTCCTTTGGATATTCAAGATGACTTTTTACATCAGTTAAGAGTTTTCTTAAACAAACTTCCACAAAACATCAAAGATTACGAAGATCTACTTGATAGCAACCGTATCTGGAGAATGAGAATGGAAGAGGTTGGTGTGATACCGACTGAAATGGCACTCTCTTGGGGCTGTACAGGTCCAATGTTAAGAGCTTCTGGCGTTGCATGGGATATTCGTAAAGAAGAACCATATGAGCTTTATGATGAAGTAGAGTTCAATGTTCCTTGGTCTGACAAGGGTGATAACTTCGCACGTTACCGTATCTATATGGAAGAGATGAGAGAGTCTGCGAAGATTCTTTATCAATGTATAGAGATGTATGAGAAGTGTGAAAAAGATGGTCAAACTGAGCTTATGGCACATGCGCCTAAATATATCTCAGCACCAAAACTTGACATTATGACACAAAACTACTCTTTGATGCAGCACTTCGTTCTTGTAACACAAGGTATGAGACCACCGGTTGGTGAAGTGTATGTACCGACAGAGTCTCCAAAAGGTGAACTCGGTTTCTACATTAACTCTCAAGGTGGACCGTATCCATACAGACTCAAACTTCGTGCGCCGTCATTCTGGCATACAGGAATCTTAACTGACCTTTTACCAGGTCACTATATTCCGGATGTTGTATCTATCATTGGTACTACAAACATCGTATTTGGAGAGGTTGACAGATAATGAAAAGATATGATTTAAGACATTTAAAAGATAATTTTGAACCTCGTATGAAAGAGATTTTAGAAGAGAAACACAAGCCGACTGAGACTTTGATTTTTCTTTTTGAAATAGGTGACTTTACACCGATTCAGCGTTCAGCTGATTTGGTAAAAGAGTGTGGGTATGAGTTATATAACTCACTGAAGTTTAACGAAGTCGACTGGACTATCGTAGTTAAAAAATAGGGATTTAATGTGAGTAAAGTCTATTTTTCTACTTGGAAAGGTGAGTCTATAAATAATATAGGCAAACCTGAAGAAGAGTGGGAAGAATCAGCTTATAACCTGCCGGCACAATACGACGATCATCGTGACTCTAAAGCTTTTATTGGCTGGGACGGTGTTGCACTCTTTCATGAAGATGTGGATGTTATTCGTCTTGCTATGGAGTATGCTGCACAGTATCAAGAGTATAGTGAAGCATGTGGTAGATGTGCACCTGGGCGTTGGGGTGGTCGTATTTTATATGACGTACTTGATAAAATCGCTCGTGGTGAAGGTGAAGTAGCTGATTTGGACCACTTGAAAGAGATTGGTAAAAGTATGCAAGTCACGTCAAAGTGTGAGATTGGTAAAACTGTACCAAATCCTATCCTTGACTTGATGACACACTTTGAAGATACATTCTTAGAGTGTATCAATGAGAAGAAACAATCAAAACATTATGAAGAGAGTATCGGTTATATTGCAAAAATCACGGCTCCTTGTACAGATGCGTGTCCAAGCCATGTTGATATTCCTGCATATATTGAGGGTGTAAGAGACCTGCGTTTTGATGATTCTCTAGAAGCTACACGTCAGACTATGCCGCTTGCGCATGTTTGTGGTCGTGTTTGTCCACACCCATGTGAAGATGCATGTCGTAGAACAAATCTGGATGAGCCTATCTCTATTATGTCACTTAAGCGTCTTGGTGCTGACTGGGAGACGGACCATGGATTTGACTTTTTCCATCCTATGGAGAAAAAACCGTCAATTGATAAGAAAATCGCCGTTATCGGTGCAGGTCCTGCAGGACTTACAACGGCTTACTACGCTGCTGCAGAGGGAATCGATGTAGATGTTTACGAAGAACTTCCTGTTCTTGGTGGTGAGGTAACAGTTGGTGTACCTGAGTACCGTATGCCTTGGGATAAGTACGAAAAAGATATCGAATGTGTAAAAGATCTGGGTGTGAACTTTATCACAAACCGTAAAATCACAGCTGATGATATGCGTAAGTTTGAAAAAGAGTATGATGCTGTTATGGTAGCTACAGGTACTCGAATCTCTAAAAAAGTTCGTTGTGAAAATGAGCGTGAAGAGATTAAGGGTTACTGGGGTGCTATTGATTTTCTTGACTGGGTAAACCTTTATGAGAAGTTTGATATAAAAACGCCAAAATCAGTACAAGAGCAGCAGATGCTAAGCCAAGACTTTGTTGACTTGACTGGTAAAACAGTTGTCTGTGTTGGTGGTGGATTTACTTCGATGGACGTTGTCCGTTGTGCGATTCGTGCCAATGCGAAAAAAGTCTATATGGTTTATCGTCGTGACGAGAAGACAATTATTCGTAATACAACCTATGAAGAGTATCATGAAGCTGTAGAAGAAGGTGTAGAATTTCTTTTCCACTCTGCGGTAAATAAGATTACAACGGATGAAAATGATATCTTGCGTGAGCTTTTAATCGACAAATTTGAACTTGTACCTGATCCTGACGGTGGACGTCCACAGTTGGTGAAAATCGAGGGTGAGTCATATACGATTGAAGCAGACTACTTGATTCCTGCTGTTTCTCAGTCAGCTGATTTAGACCTGCTTCCTGAAGAGTGGGAAATCGAGAAGACATCATGGGCTACTATCAAGACAAACGGGAAAGACTATATGACCTCACGCAAGGGTATCTTTGCTTCTGGTGACTGTGAATATGGTCCGATGACGATTGTAAATGCAGTTGGCCAGGCAAAACGTGCAGCTTCTGTAATGTCCCGTTATGTTCAAACAGGTGAGATTACGCTTACTGATGAAGAGATTATGGAAGATCACTTGGCAAAACTGAAAGTCTATGACAAGAAAGAGAAAGTTACAGGTTGGCTTCCGGGTCTTCCGCGTGAGCACTCTGCAGTTTTAACTGTTAATGAGCGTAAAGACAACAACAAAGAAGTAAATCTTGGTTTCACACAAGAGCAGGCTTTAGCTGAAGCAGAGCGATGTATGCGTTGTTATTATATCGCTATGGTTCAGGCCTAGGAGTTGATGATGAGTAATACAATTAACTTTACAATAGATGGCAAAAACGTAACAGCGAACAAAGGTGAGACAATCCTTCAAGCTGCACGCAAAAACGGTGTCTATATTCCAACAATGTGTTATATCTCAAAGACTTCTCCATGTGCATCTTGTCGGATCTGTTCCGTAGAGGTTGAGGGTGTTGATGGATTTATTCTATCATGTAATACACCACCGACTGAAGGCATTGCAGTAAAGACAAACTCTCATGAGCTTGAGCGTGAACGTCAAAACATTATGAAGCTTTATGATGTAAATCACCCTTTAGAGTGTGGTGTATGTGACAAGTCTGGTGAGTGTGACCTGCAAAACATGACGTTGGAGTTTGGTGTCACGCAACAGGAGTTCTCTGCAAAAGATCAGCTCCGCAGTGTAAAAGACTGGGGACTTATCAATTATGACCCTGCACTTTGTATCATGTGTGAGAAGTGTGTGCATGTTTGTAATGAAGTAATCGGTGATGATGCAATTGAAGTGAAATTTGGTGGATATAGCTCAACTATCATTCCAAAAGATTCCGATACACTTGATTGTACTTTCTGTGGTGAATGTATTGCAGTTTGTCCGGTCGGTGCACTTGTAAGCAGTGATTTCAAATACACTGCAAATGCATGGGAACTATCACGTGTTCCATCAACGTGTGCACACTGCTCAGCTGGGTGTCCACTAGAGTATGAGACACGTCACTCTGGTATCAATGGTGATGATTCAATTTACAGAGTAAAAAATAATTTTGAATTTGCATCACTCTGTGGAGCTGGACGTTTTGGATTTGATTTTGATGTACAAGCTGAAAAAGATGAAACAAGATTCACAGCAGCATTAGAAGCAATTCAAAATGCAAGTGCCATCCGTTTTTCATCAATAATTACAAATGAAGAGGCGCTGATTTTACAAAAAATGAAAGAGAAGCTTGGTCTGAAACTTTTTAATGAAGATGCAAGACTCTATGCTCACTTTATGAAAGCTTATGCATCTGTAAGTGGAAAACTTCACGCAAGTGCAAACCTTGAAGCGATCAAACAGGCTGATGCTATCGTTATAGTAGGAACAAGAGTCGCAACAGACAATCCTGGTGTTCGTTATGCTTTAACTACTGCAGCACGTCATAACGGTGCAAAAATCGTCTATGCACATCCTATGGAAGATGCATTGATGAAAAACACTGCAACACAGTTTATGAAGTATGAAGTAGGAACGGAAGAGGGTGTAATGGCTCTTCTTGCAAATGAACTTCTAAAAAATGCAGACCTTGATGATACAACAAAAGCCTTCTTGGATGACCTTGATTTAGGATATCTTGAAGCAGAAAGCAACGTAGGTGATGATGAGCTCTCTTTTATGAGTAAGTCGTTTATGCGTGCCGAGAAAAAAGTACTTGTAATTGGTGCTGATATGTTTGCTCACGCAAGGGCCCAAAACATTGCCAAACTCGCAGCGACAATTGAAAAATATACAGACTTCTCACTGCTTGTTGTACCAAATGAGGTGAACACTGTAGGTGCTTCACTTATCTGTGATTTAGACGTTGATGAAGATTTAAGCAGTGTTGTTGGGTATAACGCTCATGGAGAGTATATAATTGCAGCCGACGAAAATGCAGACTTAATCGTTCCAGCACTCAACCAGCAAGAGGGAACTGTTGTCAGTATTGATAATCAGGTGCTACCGTTAAATGCTGCACTTGGCTTTGATGGGTACGAGCTTAATGATATAGCATCTGCATTTGATATTGAAGCTGAGAATACGATTGATTATACAAAAGAGCTACCACAGTCTGCTGGCTTTAAAGGAGTAGAGTTTGATTCACTGGAGAACTTCTTAGGGGAGTTTGGTGAAGATGAGCGTGGTTATCAGCTTGAGAGTGTAGAGTGTGTAATGGATGGTGAACTTGAAGAGGTAGCGGAACTTCCGGAGTATAACGGAACAGTTGTCTATCAGGCAAATCCTGTATTACAGTTTAACAGCTTTACAAACAAAACGAAGCAGTTGGAACGTGACACAACTCTAAGAGGCTCTGCACAGTTTGCAGCAGCAGCGAAGATTAGTGATGGCGATGAGGTAGAGATTAGTTTAGGAGATTCGATACAAAGAAGAGTCTTTAAACTAGATGATGAGTTAAAAGGAACAATTGCACTTAACCCTACGTTTGATAGCGGTTATGATTATGGCAGTTATAGATTTCTTAAATCCAAAATAGTGAGAGTAATGTAATGAGTAAAATAGTCATAAACATTGATGGAAAAGAGATTGAGACGCAAGAGGGAGAGTATCTTTTAAATGCTGCCCGTGCGAACGATATCTTCATTCCTGCAATATGTTATTTAACGCGTTGTAGTCCAACTCTTGCATGTCGTATATGTCTTGTTGAAGCAGATGGTAAGCAGGTTTACGCTTGTAATGCCAAAGCAAAAGACGGAATGAACATTACTACAAGCACAGAGAATATTGAAAAAGAGCGTCGCGCTATTATGGAAGTTTACGATGTAAACCATCCACTGCAGTGTGGTGTTTGTGACCAATCAGGAGAGTGTGAGCTTCAAAACTATACACTTGAAATTGGTGTAGATTCACAAAGTTATGCAATCAAAGATGTAGATAGAAGTAGCCATGACTGGGGACATCTTCACTACGATCCGGGTCTCTGTATCGTTTGTGAGCGCTGTGTAACTGCATGTAAAGATATGATTGGTGATAATTCACTCAAGACTATTCCTCGTGGTGCAGATGCAATCGATGCTGAGTTCAAAGAGAGTATGCCAAAAGATGCTTATGCAATGTGGAATAAACTCAACAAATCAGTAATCGGTCTTACAAATGGAACAGATGTTCTTGACTGTACATCATGTGGTGAATGTGCTGCAGTTTGTCCGGTTGGTGCACTTGTAGATACGCATTTTATGTATAAATCAAATGCATGGGAGCTTAAGCAGATTCCTGCAACATGTGGACACTGTTCTGCAGGTTGTCAGATCTCTTATGATGTGAAGCATACAAGCATTGAAAATCCGGAAGATAAGATTTACCGTGTAATGAATGAGTGGAACTATGTTTCACTTTGTGGTGCGGGACGTTACGGATTTGATTATCAAAATGCAGATGCTGTAAAAGATGAAGTAGCATTTAACGCAGCACTAGAAGCATTCAAAAAAGCTGACACGATTGCATTCACTTCTACTATTACAAATGAAGAAGCGCTTTTACTGCAAAAGATGAAAGAGAAGTTTGGATACAAACTTATCAACCCTGAAGCAAAAGCATTCCAGACTTTTATGAAAGATTACTCTGAGATTAGTGGTACAAAACTTTACAGTTCTGACTTAGAGCGTGTACATACGACTAACTTTATCGTATCAATCGGATCAGCATTAAAAACTGATAATCCAAATGCTCGTTATGCTCTTAATAACTCTCTTACAGTAAGCAAGGGTGCAGGAATCTATTTCCATCCGGTAGCCGATCCGATTATTGAAGGTCTTGGTAAAGGAATCATGACTGTAACACATGCTCCACTGCAAGAAGAGATAGCACTTTATCTATTACTTGACCTGTTTGGTGATAAAGAACAGATGCCATCTAAAATCAGTGAATATTTAGCATCATTTCACTCTGAAAAAACAATTACAGTAACTGAAGTAGTTAAAGAGAAAGTTGTTGAAATCGTTAAAGAAGTGAAAGTGAATGAAGAGACGGGTGAAGAGGAAGAGATTGAAGTAGAAAAATCTAAAATGGTCTCTAAAAAAGTTGAAAAAGAGGTTGTTGTTGATGATAACAAACTTTTAGAGCTTTTAGGTGCAGATGATAAATTTATGGAGACTCTAGAGAAAAACCTTAAGAAAAAAGAGACTTTTGCTCTTATGGTTGGACCGGATCTCTATACACATCCAAAATCAAAAAACCTTGCACGTTTAGTTGCACTTGTTGAAAAATACACGAAATTTGAACTTGTAATGATCCCATCTCTTACAAATACACTAGGTGTAAGCCTGATTTGTGAGCTTGATGATGATAAAGGTTCTTATACTGTTGGTTACAACACGGATGGAGACTTTGTACTTTCAGCTCTTGGTGATGGTGATTTAGACATGCCGGCAATGAACCAGCAAGAGGGAACATTAACATCTGTTAATAAGCGTGTAAACCCTACAAATGCAGCGATTGGTTATAACGGTTATGAGCTCAATGATATTGCAAATGCGCTTGGCTTTGAAGCTGAGAATGTTATTGACTATACAGTAGAACTTCCAACGGCTGTTGGATTTAAGCACGAGGAGTTTGACAACCTACCAAATCATTATGAAAATGATGGTACTGAGATGCGCGGTTATGTGTTAGAAAATGTAGCAGTTACACTATCTGGTGATGAAAGTGTAGATAAATTCAGCGATGACAAGCTTGAAGGTAGTATAATCTACTTAGCTAATCCTGTGAGACAGTTCACTCCATTTACACATAAAACGACTGAACTTGATGAGGTAAGCGGTATCTATATGAGTGAGGAATTCTTGTCAAATTCTGACTTCAATGAAGGTGATACTGTGAAAATTACAACTGACAATGGTGAATTAACTGCAAATGTAGTCAGTGATAACAAAATAAAAGGTTCAATTGTAGTTCTGCCTACTTTTGATAAAAATCTAAATTCAGAGGCTCTCTTTAGCGGATATCGCTTTAGTACAGCTTCGATAGAAAAGGTGTAATATATGGACAGTGCATATTTAATTGAAACGATAATCAAAGTCGTTGTAATTCTACTTATATTTTCAGCTTTAGCTGGTATTGGTACATATTTTGAGCGTAAGGTTCTTGCATTTATGCAACGCCGTTTAGGACCAATGAATGTTGGACCGTACGGACTTTTGCAAGTTGCAGCAGATGGTATCAAACTCTTTACAAAAGAGGATATTATCCCTACGAATGTAGTTGGTCCTATCTTTAAGATTGCACCTGTAATTACTGCAGCTACAGCATTTATGGCTGCAGCGGCAATTCCTTTCTTACCACCATTTGAGATTTTTGGATATGAAGTACATCCAATCGTAGCAGATGTGAACATTGGTATTTTATATGTTTTAGGTGTGATGGCAGTAGGGCTTTATGGTCCGCTTCTTGGTGGTATGGCATCGGCAAATAAGTTCTCTTTACTTTCAGCTGCGCGTACCGCTGCAGTATTTATCTCATATGAGGTTGTAACAGGGCTTTCACTGCTTGCTCCTATTATGATGGTAGGTTCATTATCACTTATTGATTTCAATGAGTACCAAGCTGGTGGTATCGGTGATTGGATTGTATGGTCACAGCCTGTAGCATTTATTCTTTTCTGGATTGCTGCTTTTGCTGAAACTGGTCGTACACCATTCCACTTGATTGCAAATGACCACGAGATTATTGATGGTTTTGGTACTGAGTACTCTGGTATGAGATGGGGTCTTTTCTTCATCGGAGAGTACGCAAACATGTTCTTTATCTCATTTGTAATTCCTTTAATCTTCTTGGGTGGTTACGGTGATGGCTCATTACTTGGAGCACTTGGTCTTCTTGGAAAAATGTCGTTCTTCTTCTTTTTCTTCTTATGGACAAGAGCTGCATGGCCAGATGTGAGACCTGACCAGTTAATGTGGTTATGTTGGAAAGTACTTATGCCAATAGCGGTGATTAATGTTGTAATCACTGGCTTTGTGATGATGTTTTAAGGGGATATGAATGAGTTTAGAAGCATTTAACAATAGAAATGTAGCAGAAGGTGATTACTTTCTCGTTGACATAGAGGACTATCCGACAACAGGTTGGGATAAGTTCAAGCGTGTAGTAAAGAGAACTTTCAAAGGGGAGCTCTTTGTAGGTCTTTGGGTAGTAATGCGTGAGATGATTCGTTTTGATATCCATACAGTTCAATATCCTCAAGAGAAGATGCCGATCGGTCCGAGATACCGTGCAGTACACCAGATGAAAAGACTTTGGGAATCTGATACTGAGCGATGTATCGGTTGTGGTCTTTGTGAAAAGATCTGTATCTCTGATTGTATCAGAATGGATACTCGCATCGATGAGAACTCTCGTAAAGAGGTTACAGAGTATACAATCAATCTTGGTCGTTGTATCTTCTGTGGATATTGTGCAGAGGTTTGTCCTGAACTTGCAATTACACACGGTGGTGAGTATGAGAATGCAAGTGAGCAGAGAGAGCACTTCATTATGTATGAAGATATGTTAACACCGATTGACAAGATGAAAGCTGGTAAGCAGCTTGAATTCGAAGGTTTTGGTGCGATTACACCACATGAAGACGAGCGTGTTAAGAAAACACCTCTAGCATATTAAGGAGTATGGATTATGTTTGAAGCAGTAGCGTTTTACTTGTTTGCATTTTTAACGATAGCGATGTTTTTTATAACAGTGACTACATCGCAAGCGTTATATGCATTAACTGCATTGGCAGCGGGAATGATTTTTATATCGGCATTTTTCTTTATCCTTGGTGCTGATTTTTTAGGTGCGATACAGATTATCGTCTATACAGGTGCTGTAATGGCTCTTTATGCCTTTGGTATGATGTTCTTTGATACGACACGTGAGGTTAAAGAGAAGAAAGGAAACAAATACATTATTGTTGGACTTTCAACTCTTGCAGCAGTTTTAATTGTTGTGATTTTCGCAGCTCCTATGGTAAGTGAAAATATTGTAGCACTTTATCCTGTGATTGAAGGTGTTGGAAATACACAGCTTGTAGGTGTGATTCTTTTTACAAAATACCTTATTCCATTTGAAGTTGCAGCGATTATGCTACTTGTAGCAATGGTTGCGGGAATTGTACTGGCTGGTAAGAAAATGGATCTCTCTCTTACACTTATGAGTGCTGAAGAAATCGAAGAGATTAAAAAAGAAAAAAATAAAAAGGTGCTTTCATGATGGAAATAGGTTTAAATCATTATCTTGTTCTATCTACGATCCTGTTTGCAATAGGTCTTGTAGGTGTAATGAAGAGAAAGAACTTACTTTTATTGTTTTTCGCAACTGAGATTTTACTAAACTCTGTAAATATCGCTTTTGCTGCGATTTCACACTATTATGGTGACTTAACTGGTCAAATGTTTGCATTTTTCGTAATTGCAATCGCTGCTTCAGAAGTTGCTGTAGGACTTGGTCTGTTAATTGTATGGTATAAACGTCATGGAAATATCGACCTAGAAACTATGACAAGTATGAGAGGATAAGCTATGGAAACATTATTATATATAGCACTTTTTGCACCACTTGTTAGTTCAATGTTTTCTGCGTTGTTCACGACAACGCCAAAGAAAACATTTGTTGGTGTAATCGCTTCACTATTAATCTTTACTTCTTTTGTGAGCAGTAGTTTACTCTTAGCATTGATTGTAGTTAATGGAAGTGCACCTGTTCATGTTGAGATGATGACATGGATGGCGACTGGGGATTTATATATTCCTTTTGGGTTTATTGTTGATGAAGTATCAGTTACTATGATGATGGTTGTAACACTTGTTTCTACTATCGTTCATATCTACTCTATCGGTTACATGGATCATGACAAGGGCTTTAACAGATTCTTTGCATGGTTATCAGCATTCGTTTTCTCAATGATGGTTCTTGTTATGAGTGATAACTATGCTGGTCTTTTCATCGGTTGGGAAGGTGTTGGTCTTTGTTCTTGGGGGCTTATCGGATTCTGGTTCCACAAAGAGAGCGCTACTTGGGCAGCAAATGAAGCATTTATTATGAACCGTATCGCTGACCTTGGAATGTTGATTGGTATCTTCTTAGTATATTGGAATACAGGTACACTTCAGTATGAAGGTGCATTTGAAGCATTTCAAACATTAGACACTGCTACACTAACTTGGATCGGTATCTTCTTGTTTATCGGTGCAATGGGTAAATCAGCACAGTTTCCACTCCATACGTGGCTTGCAGATGCGATGGAAGGTCCTACTCCTGTATCGGCTCTTATTCACGCAGCAACAATGGTAACAGCGGGTGTATATCTTGTTATTCGTTCAAATGAGCTTTATAGCTTGATCCCTAATGTAGGTCTGTTCATCGCTTCGCTTGGTGCATTTGTTGCACTCTTTGCAGCATCGATGGCACTTGTTAACCGTGATATGAAACGTATCATCGCATACTCTACACTTTCACAGTTAGGATATATGTTTGCAGCAGCTGGTCTTGGTGCATACTGGGTGGCACTTTTTCACCTTATGGCTCACGCATTCTTTAAAGCACTCTTATTCCTTGGTGCTGGTAACGTAATGCACGCTATGCATGATGAACTTGATCCGTTTAAAATGGGTGGACTCAAGAAGGTAATGAAGTGGACTTGGATTATGATGACTATTGCTTCTTTAGCATTAGCAGGAATCTTTCCATTTGCAGGTTTCTTCTCAAAAGATACAATCTTAGAAGCAGCATTTGCAGAGCATCACTTTGTGATTTACGGAGTACTTCTCTTTACTGCAGGTTTGACGGCATTCTATTCATTTAGACTTGTAGCACTCATCTTCCATGGTGAAGAGCGTTACAAAATCTTTGGTATTCATCCACATGAAGCATATAGATTTATGCTTGTTGCGATGAGTCCGCTTTTAATTCTTGCAATGATTGCAGGTGTGCTTCAAGAGCCGTTCTTCCATATGATTGAAGAGATTTTATCAGCACATGAGTATCATATCCATTCACATACTACACTTTGGATTATGTTAGTTGGAACACAGGTATTCGTTGCTTTAGCGATTCTTTATGCATATAAAAAATATGCAAACGCATTTATTAAAGTACCAGATGGTACAAGTGCGATTGAAAACTCATTTGCATATAAACTTTTATACAATCAGTACTATATTCCTTATTTCTATGAAGAGTATCTTGTAAAACCATATAAAGAGATCTCTGATATGTTCTGGAATAAAGTCGATATGAAAATTGTTGATGCAAGTGTTGATGGAATTGCAGGTATCATCTATGGTACTGGTGAAAAAACAAGAGCAATGCAGAGTGGTAACCTCTCTACAATGTTAAAATGGATGGTAGTTGGTCTTGTGGTACTACTTTCATTAGCTGTAGTTTTTGGACTTGCAGCAAGATATTCTGATAGTATCACGGTGATATTATCAGGTTTAGGAGTTATGTAAATGTTAGATCATATTTTATCGATTTTAATCTTCTTTCCAGCAATTGCAGCTGTGTTTGGTTTTATGATTCAAAAAGATAGTATTCGTGCCTACGGTATTAGTGTGGCAGCTATCGAGTTTGGATTGTCACTGTGGTTATGGTTTGCATTTGATGGAAATGTGTCTGGAATGCAGTTTATGGAGAACCTACCGTTAGTACCGTCTTTTGGTATTAACTACATCTTAGGTGTAGATGGAATTTCTCTATTTATTATTGTACTTGCAGCATTCTTTACGATGATAGGTATAGCATCACTTACTGAAACTCCTAATGAAAAGAATATGATTATCACGCTTCTGTTCTTACAAATGACGATGGTAGGTGTATTTGCTGCATTAGATGCGATTGTATTTTATGTGTTTTGGGAGCTTTCTCTTGTTCCAATGCTTTATATTATTGGTGCATGGGGTGGACCACTTCGTATATATGCGTCGATTAAGTTCTTCCTCTATACATTTGCAGGTTCACTTGTAATGCTTGTTGGTATGCTTTTTATGGCATACTTTTTCTACCAAGCAACAGGTGTATGGTCTTTTGCACTGCTTGATTGGTATAGACTGATTTTACCGGAAACGTTCCAACTATGGCTATTCGCAGCCTTCTTTATCGGTTTTGCTATCAAGGTTCCAATGTTTCCATTCCATACATGGTTACCGTATGCGCATGGTCAAGCACCGACTATAGGTTCTGTGATACTTGCGGCAATTCTACTTAAAATGGGTACATATGCATTTATCCGTTTTTCATTGCCACTATTCCCAGATGCATCGGCAGCGTTTATGGTTCCAATCGCTGTAATCGCGATCATTATGATCATCTATACTGCGATGGTTGCATACGCGCAAAAAGATGTGAAGCAGGTTGTTGCTTATTCATCAATCTCACACATGGGTGTTATCATCCTTGGTACGTTTGCACTTAATGTTGAAGGTATTACAGGTTCAATCTTTTTAATGATTGCTCACGGTGTTGTATCTGGGGCTCTGTTCTTACTTGTAGGTGTTATCTATGATAGACGTCATACAAAACTTATGAGTGAATTTGGTGGGCTTGCACATGTTATGCCGAGATATGCAACTATCTTTGGTATCATGTTAATGGCTTCAGTTGGTATGCCACTTACAATTAACTTTGTTGGTGAGTTCTTATCACTTTTAGGATTCTATCAACAATCTCATATCTTGACACTGTTAGCTGGAACTGCGATTATCGTTGGTGCTATTTATATGTTGTCAGCATACAAAAAAATGTTCTTTGGTGATGTTACAAAAGAGGAGAATAGAAATCTTCCTGATATAAACAAAAGAGAGTTGGTAGCACTTATTCCTCTTTCAATAATTACGATCTGGTTAGGTATCTATCCTAAACCAATTTTAGAGCCTATCAACAACTCTGTTGAGGCAGTTGTACAGTTAATGCATAATAAAGCACAGACAGAGTTGGCAAAAGAGAGAATTCCTAATCTGGTTAAAGAGAGAGTTCTAGTTATCAAAAAAACTGTTATTGAAGAGGAGGTGCACTAATGTTGTCGCCAATCAATGTTTCAATGGAGTCATTAAACTTAATGACTCTTGCACCAATGCTTATACCGGTAGTTGGCGCACTGTTAATTCTAGTAATAGATATTATTAAAGGCGGTCTGCATAAATCATTGTATGTAGTGCTTAGCCTTCTGTTTTTGGCAATGGATTTTGTTGCTGTAGCAGATTCTAGTGGTGTCTTTATGGCAAATGGTACAACACTTGGTCTTTTTGATGTAATGCTGATAGATGGACTTGCTATTCTTGCACAGTTTATTATTGTCGGTGCATCAATGCTATTTATTCCACTTGCAATGACACACAAGCGTTTTCATGAGTTTTCATACCCTGAGTTCTTCGCACTCTTTTTGTTTATGATTGCAGGTTTTCAGTTTATGGTTGCTACTGATAACCTTATCTTAGTGTTTGTAGGTCTAGAGACTTCTTCTTTAGCACTTTATACACTGATAGCTATGCATAACCGTGACAAATCTTTCGAAGCAGCTGTGAAGTACTTTACTATGGGTGCATTGGCAGCAGGTTTCTTTAGTTTTGGTGCAATGGTATTTTATGCGCTTACTGGTTCTGTTGAGATTAACAAAATCGCACTTGTTCTTGCTGCAAACGGATATGCTGACATGGGTTTTGTGCTAATCGGTGTGGCATTTTTCTTAGCTGCATTTGGTTTTAAACTTTCACTTATTCCGTTCCATACATGGGCACCGGATGTTTATGAAGGAAGTTCGGCTGCAATGGCTGGATATATGTCAATCGTTCCAAAAATCGCTGCTTTTGTTGTTGCTATGAGATTCTTTGAATTCTTAGTGCATAGTGGTATTGTATGGCTTGATGTAGTACTTTACATTGTTGTAGTTATAACGATGACGGCTTCAAATATGTGGGCACTTGTTCAAACTGATGTGAAGCGTATGCTTGCATACTCTTCTATCTCTCATGCAGGTTTTGTAATGGCTGCAATCCTCATCGGAACGACACAGGCAAATGCTGCGCTGTTCTTGTATTGGATTTTATTTAGTTTTACCAATCTTGGATCATTCTCTATGCTTTGGGTGTCAAGACAGAAACATCTTCCAGATTATCAGAGTTCAGACCACTCATACAATAAGTTTGCAGGTATGATTAAAACTGCACCGATTGCATCTGTGATTATGGCACTGTTTATGTTGAGTCTTGCAGGTTTACCACCATTTGCACTTTTTTGGGGTAAACTCTATATGATATCTTCAGCAGTTACAGGCGGTTATACAATTCTTGCACTAATCATGGCACTTAACTCTGCAATTGCAGGTTACTATTACTTAAAACTGATCGTTTATATGTTTATGAAAGAGCCGGTTCAAGGGAATGATGGTCATGTATATGTTGCAAATGCAACGTTGGCACTAAAAACCATTATCGGTATAGCAGCGATAGGAACTATATTTGCTTTTGTAGCGATAAATCCAATTTTAGAATTTGTTACAGCATTTGTATACAACAGTGGATATTAAATAGACCTAGCTTATTTTTAAAGGAGAAGAGCAATTGTTCAAACATATACTCTTAGCCTTTATAGCACTACAGTCTTTTGCATTGGAGATATCAATCGATAGTGCAAAAGACAACTTTACAAAATACTCCATACTCTATATCACAAATAAAGAAAATTTTGTCTGTCATGAATTAAAAGATGATTTCTCTGTTACAAAAGAGATTATCTGTGCATTTTCAAAAAAACCTCTAAATGATATTGAAAATTTACAAAACGATTTTTTTCAAGTGAAAAGTTTTCAAAAAAAAGATACCTATTTCATTTCAATAAAACCTTTTCACAAGATGAAACTCTATGCGGAAATCTTTGATCTGACAGAGGATGACACTGTATTCTCAGCTGATGTTAGTATTGCAAATCGATGGAGTATCATTGGGTATAAAGAGAAGCTTCCCTTGATAAAAAGTGAAGAGAAGTCAACTTTGGCAATTAACTTTCCATTTTATTTGGATAAAGATAAGCTTCCCTATGTAGGAAGCCTTGATTTAGAAGGAAATCCGGTACATATTAAAAAAGTAGAAGATGTGACAGAGTATCTTAAAGTCAAAAAGTATTTTGCCACAAAGCGTTATGATGATGCTTTGGATATGATTGATGATATTTTATTATCTTATCCAAATACCCTTTTTAAATCAGAACTCATTTATTACAAAATAAAAATCTATAACAAAATAAAAGATTATGAAAATGTCATCAGTAATGCAAAAGAGTTTTTGCGAGAGTACTCTTCAGATGAAAATGTCCCTGAAATACTTTCATTAATGGCAAAGGCTTATGCGCAAATCGGACAAAATACAGACGCGGATTATTTCTTTGACAGACTCTTTAGTGAGCATAAAGGAAATATATTTGCAGAGTGGGGCTATATCTATAAAGGGGAGATGCTTGAAGCATCGGGTGGAAACACTGAAGCGATCAAGTACTATAAAAAAGCACTCTATAAGACAAAAGATTTAGAAGTGGCTGCTGCTGCAGCATATCATCTAACAGAGATACTCATGGCACATTCACCGAAGAAAGCTGCGAAGTATGCACTCAAAATTATTGCTGCTAAACCAGACTATTTTATGCAAGACCTAAAAATGTCACAAAAGATAATGAACAGACTTGCCGAAGCAGAAGAGTATAAAGCAGCAGCAGCTATTGCAGAGGCGATGCTCCAAAGTATGGGCCCTACTTATGATGAGTATGAAGAACTTCTTAAAAACAGAGCACTTTGGCTTGCAAAAACGAAAGATAAAGAGCGTGCTATTAAAGCTTTAAATGATTATATGAAAAAATTTCCAGATGGAGACTATTTTGATGTCATTCAAACTGCAAAAGATGGACTCTTCTTTGATGATAGTGATACAAATGCAAGTAAGAAGTTGGCTGAGTATGATAAACTCATAGAAGAGTATGCCGGAGACGATATAGCTCAGCGTGCTCTGTATGAAAAAGCAAAACTGCTTTTAGAAGAGAAAGATTATGAAGCAGTTCTTAATTTAAAAGATTCATTAGAAGAGTTACAAGAGAAGTATACTGATGTGGAAGATATCATCAAGCAAGCTGCTGTAGGATTGATGGAAGTGTCACTCAAGCAGCAGAACTGTAAAAATGTTTTGGTCATTGCCAATGATTATAATATTACACTCTCAAATAGTTGGGATGATGGAATTTACACATGTGCAATGAAAGGCGGTGACTTCCAGCTTTCAAAATCAATCGCATCGAAGAATCTTAACTCCAAAAATATAGATTTCAGAAAAAAATGGCTTTATCGATATGTCAAGATTGATTTTGAGACAGGAAACTATAGTGAGGCGGTAGATGTCGCAAAAGATTTGATCGCTCTCATTGACAATGCAAAAGAGTCACCATATAAAGAGATATACAGATACCTTTTTGATGCTTATGAGCGCTTGGGACAAAAAGAAAATATGATCGATGCTATGGCAAAGATAGAAGAGGTATTTGGCTTTGATTATAAAGATATAGATAGATATGTTGCTATGGTCAGCTTGGGAAGTGAGCTCAAAGATGACAATATGATTATAAAATATGCATCAAAAGTCATGGATATCCAAAATCGCTCTCAAGCTCACGCACAGACACCATATATAGAGTTTGCCTTATACAGTGCATATATGAATAAAAATGAATTTAATAAAGCATATAAGGTCATAGCATCACTTAATAGCGTTAATCTCACTAATAAACAAAGAGCAAGACAAAAGTATCTGCTTGGAATGGTGCTGAGTAAATTGTGGAGAGATGAAGATGCTACAAAAGCATACAGCGAAGCGATAGAAGCTGATCCAAACTCTGCATGGGCAAAGCTTGCAAAATCAGCTTTAGAGATTTAAAGTTCTAAACAGTCACTGATACTGTAAAGGCCTGCATCTTTGTCTGCAAGCCATTTTCCAGCACGAAGTGCACCTTTTGAGAATGTGTTGCGTGAGGTTGCAGTATGGTTGAGTTCAATGAACTCTCCATCATTATAAAAACCTACAGTATGACGACCAACAATATCTCCACCACGAAGAGCCATAACTGCTATCTCATCTTTTGTTCTCTCACCAATGTTGCCATCACGACCACTTACACGAACTTTATCGATGTCAAGTCCACGTCCTCGTGCAGCTGATTCGCTGAGGGTGAGTGCCGTACCACTTGGTGCATCTTTTTTATGTCTGTGATGCATCTCTACGATTTCAATATCAAAGCCTTCTAAAGCTGCAGAGGCTTGATATACCAGTCTGTTTAAGAGTGCAACTCCTAAAGACATATTTGTAGCATAAAGTACAGGCATAAGCTCACTTGCCTGCTTTAAGAGGTTCAGTTGATGCGTATTGAGCCCTGTAGTTCCGATAACTAATGGTTTAGGAGTCTTTATCGCCTCTTCTAAGAGTAGTTCACAGGCTTCAGGAAGTGAAAAATCAACAATGATATCACTTGCACTTAAAAATGCATGCATATCAGATGTAACAAGCACGGAAGGATCGATTTGAAAATCGAGAGAGTTTCTAACATAGACACTGCTTAGACTCATACCCTCAGTAGCTTTTAAATCTTCAATAAGCAGTTTTCCAACACGACCGCTTGCCCCAAATACACCTACTTTAATACTTGCCATTTTTTTCCTTTAGTTTAATAATTCGTCAACATAACTAATTGCAGCAATACCTGCAACCGCACCGTCACCTGCAGCACTGACAACTTGTTTTGGTGCTTCAATACGCATATCACCTGCAGCAAAGAGACCAGGTATTGATGTTTTCATACTTAAATCAACGATAACCTGTCCTTGTTCATTTACATCACATAAAAATGTACCATCATTTTGGATGAGTGTTTGGTTATTTACATCGTTACCGACAAAAGTAAAGACGCCAGGGACTTCGATATCACGAATATTTCCTTCTTTGTCTTTGACTTTAATGCCTGTTACACCCATTGCATCTCCATAAACTTCCTCGGGAGTAGAGTTAAGAATGAGCTCAATTTTCTCATTGCCTTCTACACGTTTTACCGTATTTGGTGCTGCTCTGAAGGTATCACGTCTGTGGATAAGATAAACTTTTGAACAAATCTTTGCTAGGTAAAGTGCTTCTTCAAGTGCAGTGTCACCGCCACCGATAACAGCTACCTCCTTGTCTTTATAAAAAAATCCGTCACATGTCGCACAGGTACTTACACCTTTTCCGAAAAACTCATCTTCTCCTTTAAATCCTGCACGGCGTGGCGATGAACCGGTACATACAATTACAGAGCGTGAATGTGTAATACTCTCATCGCTCATAATAACAGAGAAAATATCTCCATCTTTTCTAATTTGTTTGACTTCAACCATTTCGTGTTTAAGTCCAAATTTTTGGCACTGCTCGGGCCATGGCATCATTAGGTCCATCCCTGTGATATCACCTGTGACTCCAGGATAGTTTTCTATCTCTGAACTTTGCGTGATTTGTCCGCCTGGCATACCTTTTTCAAACATTGTTACATTCTCAAGTCCACCACGAGTTGTATAAAGCCCTGCAGTAAGTCCGGCAGGACCTCCGCCAACGATTGCACAATCTAAAATATTTTTGCTCATAATTTTTTCACCTCTTTGCTTAATTCATCTAAATTATCAAGTTTACGTATCATACTATCTTGTTTATAAAGAGACTCTTTGATTCTTTTTATAAAGAAAATGGAAGGGACTTCATAAATATTAAATCGCTGAATGAATTTAAGCGATGTATTTGTCCCAGAACGTAAAAAAGTTGTTGTTTTTGAGTTTGCACTTATCTGATTGTAGTAGTCAATAGCAAGAATAGGGTTGTTTAAATCCAATTTTACCAACTTTTCTATACTCCCTTTTGTACGAGAGGAGTAAAAGACTACGATGTAGGTCTCTTCTTTTGGTGTGAAGATATCACTCTTCTCATAAAAAGCCCACTCTTTGAAATCGATAAATTTATATTCAGAAAATTTGTAATTGAAGTAAGCAAAAGCGCCGGCTATCATAGCGGCACCAAAGAAAGAGGCTAAAAGTGTGGAGAGAGAGAAGAGGCTTTTGCCTCCTTTTCTTGCCACCTTTTAATACCTTAAAATTACGCTAAAAGATCGTTGAGTTTTTGAGCGAATGCATCTTTAGAAGCTGCACCAACCATTTGGTCTACTAACTCACCGTTTTTGAAGAACATTACTGTTGGAATAGAGCGGATACCAAATTTTACAGCAATCTCTTGCTCTTCATCAGTATTTACTTTACAGATTTTTGCTTTTCCATCATAATCTTCAGCTAACTCTTCGATAACTGGAGCAATCATACGACAAGGACCACACCATGGAGCCCAAAAGTCTACTAGTGCTACACCTTCTGCAAGTGTTGCTTCAAAGTTATCAGCAGTTAATTCAATATATTTACCCATTAGGATTTCCTTTTTACATTTATTGTTTGAAGTATTATACAAGTGATATTATTAATTATAACTTTAAATATACTTATAGAAATTATTTGTATAATTCTGTCAAATTAATACGTGAAGGGAAGCAATTATGGAATTAAAAATTACAGATGGCAAACTTGGAGTTCGCCCTCCAGTTGCCAAACCACATCCCGGTTTTTTCTATGAAGTTGGTGAAGAGAGATTTCGTAAACTTGTTAATGATCATTACGATTCTATAAAAACAAGCGATATTGCATTTTTGTTTCCTGTCTTTGATGATGATGACTTTGCAGAAGCACAAAAGCATGCAGCAGATTTTTTGATAGAGATCTCCGGTGGACCTGACTACTTTACACAAACCCGTGGTGAACATCAGATGGTAGGGCGTCATGCACCGTTTCGTATTGACGAAAAAGCAAGACGTACATGGTTGGAACTCTATCAACCGCTTTTGATGGAGCTAGAAAATGAGGGGATTACGCAAGAGTATATAGAGTCCTTTTGGAACTATCTGGACCTGTTTTCTATTTGGGTTATCAATACACCTATACTAGAGAGTTAAAAACTTTCTCTCTCTGTTGACAAAATAGGCACATTCCCGGTAACCCACATCTTTTGCCATTCTGATGACCGCATCATTATAGAGTCCGACCTGTTCTGGCTTATGGGCATCTGATGAGAGTGTGATGGGAATATCGAGTGCATAGGCCTGTGTGAGAAGTTCTAGCGATGGATAGGCTTCCGCCACAGGTTTTCTGTATCCTGCGACATTGATCTCTAAAACCATATCACTTTCTTTAATAGCCAAAAGAGCATTTTTAGCCAGTTTGCCAATCTCTTTTGTCGGCATAAAATTAAAAACTTTGATAAGGTCCAAGTGCCCTACAATATCAAAAAGTTTGCTTTTGGCCATTGTTTCAATAGTGTCAAAATATTTCTGCCATACTTCATTGACATCCTGTTCTTTCCATTTTCCAATAAATTCTGGATTATCAAAGCTCCATCCCTCGATAAAGTGCACAGACCCAATAAGATAATCGACATTAGCCTCAAGTACTCTTTTATCCATATGCCCGGGAAGATAGTCAACCTCATAGCCTAAAAGGATTTCGATCTTCTCTTTATACTTCTCTTTTGCATTTCTTACTTGCGTCTCATACTGCTGCATATCTTCAAATTTCATACGATAAGCCGGGTCAAAATCCATAGGAGCATGGTCAGAAAAACCGAAAATTTTTGTCCCCTTTTCAATAGCTGCCTCGATGTACTCTTCTACTTCTCCTTCGGCATGATTACAAAGCGGTGTGTGGTTGTGCAAATCTACTATCATTTTTCTCTCGGATTTTTATATATTTTATGCTATTATAGTGACATTTAATAAATCAGCCCAATTTTGACGATGGAGAACCTTATGACACAAGAAGAATTAGATGCATTGATGAATGGTGATATGGACATAGATGAACTATCAGAGGAAGAATCATCACAAGAAGAAGTATCTCCTGAGAATGACGAAAAGCATGAAGAGGACTCTGCAAATCTTCTTGAAGAAAATATTAAATCTGCAAAACTGCCACTTCCTGCAACTGATGAGAACAAAATGGTCCATCAACTTGATGATGTGACAAAAGAGTCTGAAGAAAAAGCGAGTGAAATCTTTGACATTATTGAGACAATCAGTAATGATTTGATGGAGAAAGAGGAGTCATTAACGACTGTTCTTGAAGTACTTAATGCAAATATAGAGCTCTTTGAAAAATTAACAACAAAATTTCCTGATATTGAGATTTTTAAAACACAGTTGGAGTTAAATCAAAAAGCAGTTGAAGATACAAATAGTACGATTGAAGCATTGCAAAACAGTGGTGATTCGATTATGACAGTTATGGATATTATGCAGTATCAAGATATCCACAGACAGAAAATCGAGCGTGTTATCAATGTTATGCGTGCTTTATCGAAATATATGAATACTCTCTTTGAAGGTAAAATCGATGATGAAAAACGTGTCTCTTCGGCAACACACATTGCAGGTGATACACATAATGATGTAGCCTCAACTGAAGATATTGAAGCGCTTCTTGCGCAGTTTGGAAACTAATGGGTACAAAAGTCGAATTACTCTCTCCTGCAGGGACACTGGAAAAACTAAAAATTGCGTTTGACTATGGTGCAGATGCTGTATATGGTGGTGTGAGCCACTTCTCGCTGCGTATACGCAGTGGTAAAGAGTTCTCTTTTGAGGATTTTGAGGAGGGCATCAAGTATGCTCACGCAAGAGGAAAAAAAGTTTATGCCACAATTAACGGATTTCCTTTTAACTCTCAGCTGAATCTTTTAAAAAAACATATTCTCAAGATGGCAGAGTTACAGCCAGATGCTTTCATCATAGCAACGCCGGGCGTGCTTAAGTTGGCACATGAACTAGTGCCGGATATGCCACTACATCTCTCTACGCAAGCTAATGTTATGAATGTACTGGATGCAAAAGTCTACCATGACATGGGGGCTACAAGAATCATCACGGCACGTGAGATATCACTCAAGGACCTAAAAGCAATTAAAGAAGAGTTACCGGATTTGGAGCTTGAGGTTTTTGTGCATGGTTCAATGTGCTTTGCATATTCTGGGCGCTGTCTTATCTCAACGCTGCAAAGTGGTCGTGTACCAAATCGTGGAAGCTGTGCAAATGACTGCCGTTTCCCATATGAGATATATGCTGCAAATCCTGAGACGGGTACACTCTTTAAGCTGGAAGAGGAAGAGGGCATAGGGACTTACATTATGAACTCAAAAGATTTGAATCTGGCTTCACATATGCAAGAAATCTTGGACTCTGGTGTGGTTGACAGTGTAAAGATAGAAGGTCGTACCAAAACAGCATACTATGCAGCAGTAACTGCAAAAGCTTACAGAATGGCCATTGATGATTATTATGCTGATAAACTAGATAGCACAAAGTATCAGTATGAACTTGAATCACTGCAAAATCGTGGCTATACAGATGCTTATCTTGTTTCACGTCCTTTTGAGAAGCATGATACGCAGTCACTTGATTTTACCATGCAACTTGGAACGCATCAGGTAACAGGTGTGACAAATGAAGCAGGAACGCACTATATGTGTAAGTTTACAACACGTCCTGGTGATGAACTTGAAGTTGTGGCTCCACAAGACGCTAAGATAGAGCTGGTGGATAATGAGAATGGTAGAACTTATGAAAAAAATGGAAGACTTTATTTGCAATTTAAGCAATTAAAAGCCGAGAATGGAAAACTTTGGGAAACAGTCCATAGCGGAAATATCAACCCAATTGAGTTACCTACAAAGTTTCCTGCTTTTACATTTTTTAGAATTCCTTCACATCCTGATATGGGAACATATCCAAAAAGTTAAATGCCTAGAATGAAAATTTATCGAAGATGAAAAAGCTGCTTTTATGATATAATTGCAGCATAAAAAATTAAGGAAAAAAGATATGAAATTTGTTTCAATTGTCATAGGATCGAAGAGTGATTATGAGGTCATGAAGTCATGTTCTGATACATTGGAGAGTTTTGGCGTAAACTATGAGATGATTATCTCTTCTGCTCACCGTTCACCGGAGAGAACAAAAGAGTATATCGAAAATGCGGAGAAAAAAGGGGCTCAGGTATTTATCGCTGCTGCTGGTATGGCTGCACACCTTGCTGGTGTTTTGTCTTCTAAAACAGTAAAGCCTATCATTGGTGTTCCAATGTCAGCTTCAGCACTGAGCGGAATTGATGCCCTGCTCTCAACTGTTCAAATGCCAGCAGGTATGCCGGTTGCTACAGTTGCTATTGGAAAAGCAGGAGCGATTAACTCTGCATATCTGGCAATGCAAATTTTGGCACTTGATAATGAAGAGTTAGCTATAAAACTTCAAGAAGACCGTATCGCAAAAGCGAAAAAAGTGGAGATGGACTCTTTAGAGATAGAGACTATTATTAAATAGTTAACAGAAGCAGGAGATAATAATGAAGTGGATGAGCGACGACGAATACAGTGAGTTGACAGGCTTGGAATTATCAGCGATTGATGATTTGGTAGAGCGTGGTAAACTTACTGTAAAAGTTGAGGATGGTGTCCGTTATATTGACCCGTCAAAAGGTGCCACTGAAGTTATTGTTCCTGCAAAATTAAATGAACTGAGTGAAAAAAACAAGCATGAGATGCTTGTACAACCTGAGTTCGTTGAAAAAACAATTGGAACAATCATAAATCTTCATGAGAAAGTTCTTGATGCAAAAGATGAAACACTTGAAGCAGTACGTACAGAGAATGAATTTTTACGTGAGGCTTTGGCATCGCTCCAAGAACTTTATGATGAAGATAGAAAAACTATTCATACCCTGCAAGAGCAGCTCAAGCTCTCGCAACAAGAGGTAGAGTTTATGCGACGTAAGTATAAACTCATGTGGAACAAAGCTATCGAAGAACATACAGACAGTAACTCATGAAAATAGCGCAGGAGTGTGTTGGCTGTATTATCAACCAAAGTCTCAAAGTCGCTGATGCGATACATGCAGACAAAAAGCTCAAAAACAAACTGCTCTCTACTGTTGAACAGATGAGTCGAGATTTCTCATTTCAGCTTTCTCCTCCAGAAATCGCTGCAGATGTCTATGAAAAGATGGCTCAAATCGCTAACAAAAGGGACCTTTATGATGAGGTCAAAGCACTCTCAACAGATAAAGCACAATCTTTTCTCCCTTTTTTACAAGAAAAACTCTCAAAGAGTACAGATAAGCTTTTAACAGCGACCAAGATTGCCGTTGCAGGAAATGTTATAGACCTTGCTGCTGCAGTAGAGTTTGACCTAGAAGAAGAGCTTGAAAAAATCTTTCATACAGAGTTCTCACATAATGATTTTGAAATGCTCACGCAAGAGCTGGAAAATGCGAAAAGTGTTGTTGTTTTAGGAGATAATGTAGGTGAGCATATCTTTGACTATATGTTTATGGAAGTTTTAAAAGAGCTCTATCCGCACGTAGATTTTTCGTATATGGTACGAGGCAATCCAATCATCAATGATGTTACGATGAAAGAGGCATGTGAAGCCGGATTTGATACGTTGTGTGAACTTATTGATAGTGGTGTGAATACTCCCGGATTTACCTATAATCGTGCTAATGAATATGCACAAAAAAACTTTGACAAAGCAGATTTAGTGATTAGTAAAGGAATGGGCAATTATGAATGTCTTTCACCGTCACACCACAAAAACATCTGTTTTTTACTCAAAGTCAAGTGTGATGTTGTAGCACGCTCTTTAGGACAGAATGTCGGTGATATAGTTTGTAAAGTGGTAAAGGAGAAAGAATGATAAAAAAAGTCTTATTCGTTTTATTGTTGCTTAGTAATATAGTTACAGCCGAGACAAAAATGGAGTATAAAATCTCTTTTGTAGGTATGAACATGGACTATCGTGAGTATGACAGGTCTGGTAATATTCTTGATAGTGAAAAATCAAACTATTTAGATGTTATAGGTGCAGAGTTTGAATATAGATATTTTTTGGATGAACGTTCAAATATTGATTTTAAAGTCTTGGGAGTTGAGGGTGAGAGTGAATATGTAGGTTCATATATTGGTTCAGGAGCTGGATATGGTTCTGTTGTAAGTACAACATCAAATGCCATTCGAGATATCTCTCTTGGATACAATGCTACAAATATATCAGATTTTAATATTATGATGCTTGGTGGTCTTGGCCTAGGGTATAGATACTGGCAAAGAACACTTTCCTCTACACAGGTGGAAGTATATGAATGGTACTCTTTACGTGCTAATGTAGGAATGCGGTTTGTGCATAAAAATCTGACTGCATCTTTGATCGCAGAGTATCAGTATGGTATTAAGCCGACAATGACAGCTACGGGTATAGCAGATGATTTTGAACTCTCCTCTGCAAATATAGTAAAACTTTCTCTTCCTATTCGCTACATGATAAGTGAAAATATTGATTTAATCTGTACATATGTTTTTGAATATCAAGAGATACAAGAGTCTAATGTTGTTTATGACGCTGCAGCAAATGGATATGTTGAGCCAGACTCTACAGCATACAATCAATATCTGAAAGTTGGAATGGTTTTTAAATACTAAAAAAGCCACTTTAGATATAATACGAAAAATAAAATAAGGCAAGATATATGATAACTTTTAGTGAGATGTTACTTAAACTTCAAGAATTTTGGATGAAACAGGGGTGTAATATTGTACAGCCTTATGATATTCCAGCAGGAGCAGGAACATTTCATCCTGCTACATTTCTTCGCTCACTAGACTCTACTCCTTGGGCAACAGCTTATGTTGCACCCTCACGCAGACCGACAGATGGACGCTATGGAGAGAATCCAAACAGACTTGGAAGCTACTATCAGTTTCAAGCACTCATAAAACCTTCTCCTGACAATATTCAGGAACTTTACCTACAATCATTAGAATATCTTGGACTTGATGTAAGTAAACATGATATCCGTTTTATTGAAGACAACTGGGAATCTCCAACACTTGGTGCTTGGGGACTTGGTTGGGAAGTATGGCTTAATGGTATGGAAGTAACACAGTTTACTTACTTTCAACAGGTTGGAGGCATTGAGTGTTCTCCTGTAGCAGTTGAGATTACTTATGGGACAGAGCGTTTAGCAATGTATCTGCAAGGGGTTGATACTGTCTTTGATATTGTTTGGAATGAGGCACCTGATGGAAGTAAGACACTCTACAAAGATGTGCATAAAGAGAGTGAGATAGAGTTCTCTAAGTACAACTTTGAAGTAGCTGATACGGCTATGCTCTTTGATGAGTTTAATGCTAAAAGTGCAGAGTGTATGCGTACTCTTGAAGCAGGACTGCCACTACCTGCATATGATCTGTGTATGATGGCGTCGAACGTTTTTAATGTACTGGATGCAAGAAAAGCTATCTCTCAGACAGAACGTCAAAACTATATCTTAAAAATCCGTGAACTCTCACGTGGATGTGCTGAACTCTACAAAGCACAAGAAGAAGAGCGTAATAAAAGAGTAAACAGTTAAATCTTTCATTTTGTCATATTTTTTTAGAGTTTTTTGATTTTTTGTTAAAGTTGTAGTGTTCCTACCGATTATTCGGTAGGACAAATTCCAGACTGTAAGAGGTCGCTTTTGAAGCGATTTACCCTAAAAATCAAGCTAAAATTTAGACCTTTTAGCTTGAAAATAGAGGTAAGTGGACATTAAGCCCACTCCTTAGTCTGGTATTATAACAAAAAAATAAAAATTCGTAAATGGATTGAAAGATGCAACTCACAAAAGAGCAAGAAGCAAAATTTAAAAAACTTGGTATTAATTCTATTAGCGAGCTTGCTCTTTTAATTCCCCACTCTTATGAAGATTATCGGCTTCAAGAGAAGCTCATACCTCACGCCAACCAACTTATTGATGCAACTGTTGAGTCTGTTTATCGTGCTCCTAATTCCATTCAGATAACCTTTTTCGCACATAATTTTGGACATAGAGTAACAGGTGTTTTGTTTCGTCCCAAGCCTTATATGATGCATCAGTTTAAGGTAGGGGATAGAGATTACTATTATGGAATGATAGAGTGTAAGATAGGAAACTGTTCTATGAGTATGCCAAGAAAAGTTACAAGTATTGGACAAATTACTCCTAAGTATAAATCTGCACTCAGGAGCGATGTGATGTTTCGCCTTACTCGTGAACTTCTTAACTTTGAGAACTTGCGTGAGGAGAGGCTTCCTGAGAAGATTATAGAAGAAGTTTTAGCACTTCATTTTCCAACTCTAGAAGTTCTTCAAAACAGAGAGTTAAGCCAAGAAGCTGTAGAAGCTTTAAAATATTTGGAACTCTATAATTATATGAAACAACTCTCTCTCAAACGAAGATATTTTCAGCCATTGGTATCAAAGAGAGGTTTTTATGATGCTTTTGTGAACTCATTACCGTTTCAACTTACAGATGAGCAGCTAAAGACGATACAAGATATACAAAAAGATTTCGCAAAAAGTGTAGCAGCAAAACGTATGATAGTCGGAGATGTTGGTAGTGGTAAGACTATGGTTATCTTAGCAGCTGCAATTATGATGATGCCACAGAGGTCAATTCTGATGGCTCCCACAACTATTTTAGCAAACCAGCTTTATGAGGAGGCTCTTAAATATTTGCCACGAATGAAGATAGCCCTTGTGGCAAATAAAAGGAAAAAAGCTTCGTTAGAGGAGTATGATTTTATCATTGGAACACATGCCCTCTTGTACAGAGAATTACCAGAAGCAGCACTCGTTATGGTTGATGAACAGCATCGTTTTGGAACACAACAGCGAAATATGCTGGAAAAACTGATATCAAAGGGAGAAAAAAAGCCTCATTTCCTGCAATTTTCTGCCACTCCAATTCCTCGAACTTTAGCGATGATAGAGTCTGCACATATTGATGTGAGTCTTATTACATCTACACCTTATAAAAAAGATATTGATTCTCGAGTCATTCATAAGAGTGATTTTAAAGATTTGCTATTACATATAAAAAGAGAGATAGAGAAAAAAAATCAGATTCTTATTGTTTATCCTTTGGTTGAGCAGAGTGAAGTCTTGGATTATCAGAGCATTGATGAAGCACGTGAGTACTGGGAGAGAAATTTTAAAAATGTTTATATTACCCATGGAAAAGATAAAGAAAAAGAGCAGGTTTTGCTTGATTTTCGAGATAATGGAGATATCCTTATCTCAACTACTGTAGTAGAAGTAGGTATATCACTGCCAAGGCTTACAACAGTTGTTATTGTAGGAGCTGAGAGATTAGGACTTTCAACTTTGCATCAATTGCGTGGGCGTGTGAGTCGCACAGGGCTTAAAGGTTACTGTTTTTTATATACGAATCAAAAAAGCTCGGAACGACTTGATGAGTTTGTAAAGACCAGCAGTGGTTTTGATATAGCAAATCTTGATCTAAAGTATAGAAAAAGTGGTGATCTGCTTAAGGGAATAAATCAAAGTGGTTCACAATTTAAGTGGGTGGATTTTATAGAAGATACTCAGATAGTACAAAAGGTAAAAGAAGATCTGCTTCTTTTACCTAAAAGTGATTAATAAAGACCGAATTTACCATCATTTCTTTTGTAAAGAACACGTGTTTTTTGCTCATTGTCTACAAAAATTTCAAACATTTTTCCACTCTCTTTGAGGTCATTTAAAACATCTTCAACCTCACGTGGTTTGTAAAGATTAAGCTCAACAGGAATGATTTCATCTTCCATCTCTGAAGCTGCTTCTTTTACATCAACGATCTCAGCTTTTGCTTCATTGAGACCTACTTTTTGATGGTCAACTTCTCTGTCATGGAGGCGACGCATCGCTTTTTGTGCTCTCTCTGTTGCTAAATCGATCGCTGCATAGAGGTCTTGGTCATTTTGTTTGATAACAATAGTGTTTTTATGCGCTAGATTAATAACAAACTCAACAATAGAGTGCTCTTTGCCTTTTTTGGATTGTGTTGATACAATCACATTGACTGAAATGATATCAAGATTAAATTTTTTAAGTGTCTCAATAGAAGCAGTGATATGCTCTTTGATAGGCTCTGTTAGTTCTATATTTCTTCCTGTCATTGATATATTCATGATAAATCCTTTAATTTTTTTAGATTATATCACGAAAAAGTTTATAATGACACAAGAATTATAATTTTTGTATAGTTCTTCTAAAATATCTTACAGGCTCAGATGTAACATTTCTATCAGTAGGGACACTGACTGTTACATCGAGGATAACAGTACCATCTGAAGCAGTGTTGGTTGTATTGGCATAAACTACACCGGCTGCTGTAGCATTACCGTCACAGGAACTACCGGCAACTGTAATATAACTCATAGATGCATTAATATCATAAATATTGTTATAGGAGAAGTTAATGCTGCTGATGCTACATGGATTTGCTTGAGACAGTTTTAACATGACATACTCGGTAGCACTATGAGAAAGTATCGATGCTTGCTCATAGAGGTAGAGATCTGTGGTTTTCTTTGTTGTTTGTGACGTAAGGGCGAGAGAAAGTGCTAAAATGGTTGCAATGATGACAATAACAGAAATAGCCATAATCATTGCTATACCACTTCTTTTCATTAATGAAGAGTTCTTTAATAAATTGTTTTTTCTTTGCATAGCGCATACTCCTCACCTGTTAATTCACTTTTTGCACATACCTGAACCTTTATCAAAGAACCTGCGGAGCGGAATCTAAAAGTATTTATACCTTCTGCTAAAAGGACTTTTTTACCATTATTTACATAAGTTTCACCTTTCCAAGGTCTATAGTCATAATAAAAATAGAGATTACCTATGTGTGATGTGTCATTGTAGTCTCCAAGTTCAATTGCATAGGCTGTCCAAGCAAGTTTATAATATTCAAAAACTTCTTTTCCACTAAAGTCTGAACCATTAGGTAATAATTCATCTATATTTGTTCCTGCTTGAATAGGGTGAAGCGTCTCATTTTGATCATTAATGGGACCTTCGTATCCCCATGGATTTGCAGCAGAAAGATAGGAACCGATGAAATAAATAGCAGTATCATTTACTGTAGCATTATTAACATAGGAAAGAATACCGATTTGAGTGTTCAGTGCATTTGTATCGGTCGCCGGGGAGATTAGTTTTGTAGCAGTTGAAGCATTTAGATCAATAACTCCACTCCATAAAGGAGCATTTGTTCCTCGAAAACCATCAGTGTCTGCTGAAATCCACTCTAAAACAGTAGCATTTGGGTCAGAGAGACCAGTATCACTAAGATAATTATAGTCATTTATTATTAAATTTCTTGAGATAATAGAATTTTTTATACGATACTCTAAGCGTTTCGCGATAAACTCAACTGCAGCAGCACTCTTCGACTGTAGATCATTGTTGATTTTTGAAAATATAAAACTTTCATACGCTTGGGCAATAAATTCTACACCAAACTTTCCTAATATTCCCATAATGACAATAACAAAAATAAGTTCGAGCATACTAAATGCATTACGTCTGTTTTTAAACATCATTAAAAAATCCTACTTTCAGGCTTTACTTCACCGATATTTGCAGTATAGGCACGTAGCACTACTACCGTGTTTCCTGAACTATCTGTAATTTTTATTTCAGTCTCTTTAAGGTTAGAGTTATTTGTTTCTTGTCCAAACTGTATATAAGAATTAGGAGATATACATTGTGTGACAGTTGCTGTTGCATAATAGCTGTTTTTATATGTAGCGCTACCTGTTCCTGCGCTACCAGTTTCAAATATTAGTCTATTACTATAGATACTAGATGCATATTCGACTGATGTCGCATCACCAACTGTATTTACTACTGTTGAATTATTGTCTAAACATTGTCTATTTACATGACCAACTCTTTTGAATGGAGGTCCTCCGATAGTACAATCTCCTGTATTTACAACCCTTGAATAGCCACCTGAGATACTATTGTCTTCTGCTGAGTTAACATCCCAGTAGTATGTTGTAGACTCATTTAAAATGGCCTCTGCAGCAAATATAGCTTCTTGAATGATATTGTTTTCAATCCCTTTTGTCGTTGTTTGAATCATCATGGGCAAAGAGACAATTGATATTGCAATAATGACTATTGCAAATATCAACTCAATCATTGTAAAAGCATTTTTTTGAAGAGATAAATGTTTTCTTACCACATTATTCTCCTATTTGTTTTGCCTGCAGCTTCAGTATGCGTTGTCGTATTGTCTTCATATTTACCACTCCATCCACCATCACCTACAAACTGGATGATAAAAGTATTTGCTGTTGCATTTGCATCAGTATCATTGTTGATAAGCCAAGGAGATGATTGCATCTGCATAATAGCATCATATGGCAATGGACCACTATATTCAATCAGCGCTTCTGTTTCATATTTATTTGCTGTGATATTTCTAGTAGCCACTTCATTTACATTACCAGTAGCTGCAATTTCTGTAATCGTGCCTATGGTGCCATCTGTACCATCTGCAAGCCATCCGCCATCAATTTTATCATGATTTCGATTTTCGAACCATCTAACATCAGCAACTTGCCCAGCCCCACTTGGTAGATTGAGAGTATCACTACATGTTGTTGTACTAGGATTACAGTAAATAACGTAACTAATTAGCTCTTTAATATTATTATTATTTGTTGCATTCATTCCTGTTTTACAAGGTTTTTGATTACAAATAACCGTAATTTTTGGAGCAATTGTACGACCATAATAGTGTAGAACTCTCTGATTGACAGATACATTCCCTTCAGCATATTTATTGTTTGTGAGATCAGCATTGAAAAGTGTTGCATTGTCATCAACACTTATAGTTGTAAAGTTAATATCCTCAGGGTTTGCTGTTACATTTACATCTCTATCAAAATTGAGATTGGTCACTATCTGTGTTGTTCCATTCATATTTTTATGGAAGTAGGCACTTGTTGTTGTAAATGTAGGGTTTAGAGTTGTATTTCCTGCTGCTATTGTTTGATTGATATCATTTGCAGAGACAATCGTACCATTAATATCTTGATTGTGTACTCTGTAACTGTATCTCAGTGCTGTATTTGTTGTCGCTGTTTTGCCAATCTCAAGATTCATTGGTTTAGCAAAACATCCTGTAACATAATTGCTTAGAGGTGTTGTGCTATTTTTACCTATAGCTGATATCGTTGTATTTAAGTGTACAGACATATTTTCATCTTGAGCAACATTTGCCATATAAACGAACGGTTTAAATGTTGTTGGTGGTGTAACATTCCCTGTACGCAGTGTTACATTGTTGCTGACACTGTATTGATATGGATGGAAGGTTACATTGAAATCATTATACTGTACATTTGTACTTGGGTTAAGATGTGTTGTACTAATTTCACAACCATTGTTTGTGGCTGCATTTACTAATTGAGTTGCTGAAGAATTTTGCACACAGTCGAGAGTAAGAAAAAAGTATGGACTGACATGGTGTGTCATAAATGTTGGATTACTATCAACTGCGGTCCATGTTTTATCTACAAGATGAAGTCGATATTCGCCCACTTGAGCTACTGAAGTATTTGTATCTACTTCACCATTGATAAAACGAATCTCTAGTGATTTGTTATCATCATCATTACATGCACCTGTTGTAATACTTGTTCTTGGCTCCCATCTATACTCTGCAATATCATTTGGTGTTGTTGTGTTAAATGAACGAGTATAACCTAGTGAAGAGATATTATTAATATGATTACTTGCATTAATCTCAATGTTATATTTGTAATCAGCTGCTAAATCAACTACTGGTGCTGTTGCCCCAACTGCACCAGAATAATTAGTTGTTAGTCTACTTTGACTTGTCGGTGCAGATTGGTTTTGATCATCAAGGTTTAGCATGAATGCTTCTGGACGGATCGAAAAATTATCACGTGAACATACAAGTCTTGTATTGATACCATAGAGACACTCCATACATGCAGTATATTGAGCTTTTGAAATATATGTTCCGGCATTACCACATGCTACGGCAACTTGTGTTGTTGTTACGCTGGATGCACCTACTGGAAAAGTTACCGCTTGTGAACAGGTACCGACATCTTGAACTAACTCTGTAAAATTATCAATCATATACTCATCATTAACTGAATCATACGTATGTTGTATAAGAGAACTGTTTCCATCATTTGTAGTATTGTATGAAACTCTAAATGCGGCATTTTGTTTTGCTATACTATAAAACTCTGAACTTGTAAGGAGTTTTGTAGCTCCTTCGAGTATTGCATTATCAAGAGCTGCCTTATTAAATTGTGTTGAGGTAGTATTGTTATCAAAGGTTACCCAAACTCTTTTTGAAATAGAACTAGCAAGTTCCATACAGGATGCATTTGTATCATGAAATGCTGAAGCGTCAATCATCTCTACTGCAACTATTGTAGAAGTTTCTTTTAATTCATCAAGATTTACAGGATCCATGGATAAGACTTTAAAATTACCCACTCTTTGTGTTACCTGAGTTGGTAAGTTATAGTATTCATTGGAACCACCAGTATCATGGTTATAATAGTTATTATGAACAATATTAAAGATACCTTTAGCCGGAGCATATTTGAAGTTTGAAGTAGAACAGATTTCCATATTTTGACCAAGTTGTAGAGTATAAGGGATTGTTACACCATTTAATGTTAGGTTGTAGTTGGCTCTAACATCTATGGTCCCATTAAGGTCAGAGATTAAAGGATCCAGACTATAGTAAACATAAAAGTGTTCATTTGCTTGAATAGTACCAATATAAATACCTTTAATAAAACTGTCAGAAACTGTTAAAGAACTATCAGAAACAGGTTGAGGAATTAAGTCTCCTATCGCTGCTACTTTTGTTGTGTTTCGTATATAAGTTGTTTGCGATGTATTGATATCAAGAATACTTACATTCATATCTGTAACTTCTAAATCAGAATCAACAAGATTACGAATAAATATAGTCATCTCTATATCTTCGTGAGGAAACACTGTACCTGTTAGGCGTGGCATTTTAGAACCATCATTTTTCTCTGTAAAATAGACACCTTGTTGTTTATAGGCATAGTCATAACAGAATTTTGGGGCATAAAGTTCAGTTGCAAAGACAAGCATACTTGGGGTAATATAGTCATTATTAGATTCCCACTGAATATATAAAGAGGTCAGATTTGGATTGGCGTCCCTATATCCTTCCATCAGTGCTGAAACGTCGAAAGTATCAACATCGACACCATCATTGTTTATCTGTAAATTATTACTTGAACCATTAATGTCATCCCGTGTAATACCTGTTAGTTTTCCATCAAATATATTACTCTCGTCAATGCCTGTTGGAACAGGCATATTGTCATAGTTGATACCATCAGGACTTATCTGTATTCTGTCATATGCCCATGTACTACCATCTCTATGCCCATATAGATACTCACCTTCGCCTGAGAAAAGAGAGAGTGTTGCATTGACGGTATTTTCTTTTGGTAAGATAAAGTCTGTTATTGTAAAAGGATCACTTGGATTATCAATAATATCAAACCCGCTGTAAACAGAGATATTACGCATTTTTCCTGACGAATTTTCAGCATAAATAACGACTAAAGACCATCCACCAAAAACACCGGGACTTGGTTCTCTACCTTCATCAGTTGTTAAGTTTGCTACAGTAAAAACATGTTTTCCATCACTTTGAACTTCTGAACTTATAATACTTGTGACATCGGCAAAAGCTGCATAGGTTGTACCGTCACTACTGTTATAAGTATAGATGGTATCAGCAACAACATTTTGGTATGCATTGCTATCTACTTTTAATTTTATATGATCTGCATTTGTATTAAGTAGTTCTGTTTCTGAAAAGTTACTGCCGTAGGTGCCGTCACTTGTTGTCTGGTAGCTAAATCCACTACCATCTTCATAGCCAAAACGAAGATCATACTCACTATCAGCACTAATTCTTCCTTGCCAAAAAAGACCTGCCCAAAGAACACCTTTTCCGCCTGTTGAAGGTGTATCGAAACTTGTTGGGATGGTAATATATGAAGAGGTGGAGTTCCATGTTGAACTATCATCATCAATATCGATGTATTTACTTACATGCAGGTTACTTGTTATTAATTCATAGTCGGTCATTCCATGGCATGTACCACCATATCCATCAGTTTTTTCTGTCAGACACATAACAGTATTCCCTGCAATGGCATAGTTCCCTTGCACATTGTAGGTGTCTGCCGGGTTGACCTTGTCAAAATCATGCAGTACTGCACTCCAGCCATTGCAAGCAAAAAGTAGTGTAAATAGAGAGAGGAGAAATTGTTTTGGTATTGTAAAAGTTTTCATAAGAAACCCCTTTTTGAAGTAAAAATCAGTGCAGTCAACATTTGGGCTCAGCACTAAAGTTCACTTGTCCTTATTTTATTGTAGCACTTTTTTTACAAAACTGTCTGAAATTTTTACGAAAACTATTTTTTTGATAAAAAAATAGACGTTTATTTATGTTCTTATTCTGTTTTTTTTGGATATTTTGTTTGAAAAAAGAATCTATTTTTATTGTTTAATGCCTATTATATATCTTTTGGATAAAATAACAATCTAACTATAGTAAGGAATATTTTATTATGCGAAAAAATTTACACTATTTTTCTTTTTTTATTGCAATAACACTTCTCTTTTCAGCTTGTTCAAAAGAGGTGGATGAGTATAATAAACCGGCAGTTTATTGGTATGGAAAAATAGTAGAGTCTATCAGCAGTGGTGATATTGACCGAGCAGATGATTACTACTCATCACTTCAGGGAGAGCATATCGGTTCACCTCTTTTACCAGAAGCTACGATGATTTTAGCTATAGCACATATGCATTTTGAAGAGTATCTTTTAACGGAACATTTTTTAAATGAGTATGGTAAACGCTATGCAAACGAAAATGAGATAGAGTATGCCGAGTTTTTAAAGATTAAAGCAAAATATATGGCATTGCCAAATCCAAGACGTGATCAGGTTTTAATTGCCCAAGCCATTAAAGATGCAAATGCCTTTAAAGAGAAGTATCCACACTCTATGTACTACTCTTTAGTGGATAGTATGTTGACAAATCTTTACCTTGCAGATGGCGTATTGAATGAGACTATCGCTTCGCTTTATGAAAGAGTTGACAAACCAAAAGCAGCTGCTTATTATAGAGCAATCATGCCAGAGAAGTGGATAAAATGGGATGAAATTGAGCGTGCGAATACTCCTTGGTACAAAGCAATGTTTGAAGGAGACGGAACATCGTCTTGGTATGAAATAATAATCCCTGATACGAAAAGTGTTGTATCGCGTAATACTGTTAACGAAGATATAAATAATACGAAATAACTATAAAAGGATAACTGTTTATGAAGTTAAGTAACTATGGAGAATTTCCAGCTGACATTCCTGTAATAGCAGAAGATGAGATTTTTTTATATCCATTTATGATTTCTCCTCTTTTTTTGAGTGATGAGAAAAATATAGCAGCAGCTACAAAAGCGATAGAAGAGAACTCTTTAGTCATAGTCTGTCCTACAAAAACAGGTCATGAAGGTGAACGTGATTATGAATCACTCTATGATGCAGGTGTTGTTGGCTCTATCATGCGAAAAGTATCTCTTCCGGATGGAAGGGTGAAAGTTCTTTTTCAAGGACTTACACGTGCAAAATCACTCTATAAAGTGAGCGATGAACCATTAATTGCCCATGTGGATATTTTAGAAGCTACTCCGGTGAACTCACTTAAAATTGATGCGATTTTAGAAGTTGTACGTGAGAAGGTACGAGCTCTTTCTGCTGTAAGTAATTACTTTCCGCCTGATCTATTGCGAACAATTGAAGAAAATCATGATCACAACCGTATTATTGATTTGATATGTTCAACTGTAAAACTTAAAAAAGAGCAGGCCTATAAACTCTTTGTTGAGACTGATACAGAAAAAAGATTTTTAGATCTGATTGATATTCTCATCGATGAGATAGAGGCCAACAAACTTCAGCGTGAGATCCGCTCAAAAGTACATACACACATTGAAAAAGTGAACAAAGAGTACTTTTTAAAAGAACAGCTTAAACAGATTCAAAAAGAACTCGGTACCGATACGGCACGTGAAGAGGAGATAGAAGAGTACTATAAAAAGCTTGAAGCTAAAAAGTCTAAAATGGGTGAAGATGCCTACAAAGAGATAAAAAAACAGCTTGAGCGTTTTGCGCGAATGCATCCAGACTCTTCAGATGCCTCTATGACACAGACATATTTGGACTGGGTTTTGGAGATTCCATTTGGTTCATATTCTAAAAAATCACTCAAGATTGAAACTGTTGAATCGCAGCTTGATAAAGACCACTTTTCATTAGAAAAACCAAAAGAGAGAATAGTAGAGTATTTTGCTGTTAAAGAGCTTTTGGAGTTACGTGGAATAGCACTGAAAAAGAGTGCAGGGGCAATTTTATGTTTCTCTGGACCTCCAGGTGTCGGTAAGACATCTTTGGCAAACTCCATTGCAACAGCACTCAAACGTCCACTTATCAGAATAGCCCTCGGTGGACTTGAAGATGTAAATGAACTGCGTGGGCACCGTCGTACCTATGTTGGTGCAATGCCGGGGCGTATCACACAGGGACTCATTGATGCGAAGAAGATGAATCCTGTTATAGTGCTTGATGAGATAGATAAAGTCTCACGCTCGCAACGTGGTGATCCAACCGCAGCACTTTTAGAGATACTTGACCCTGAACAAAACAGTGAGTTTAGAGATTATTATCTCAATTTTGACTTGGATCTATCAAATGTTATCTTCATCGCTACTGCAAATGATGTCGGACGTATTCCTGCCCCTCTGCGTGATAGAATGGAGTTTATTACACTCAGCTCTTACACGCCACAGGAGAAGTTCGAGATAGCAAAAAGATATCTCATTCCTCAAGAACTGAAAAAACATGGACTCAAAAAATCAGAGCTGAGTATTTCCAAACCGGCATTGCGTGAGCTTATTCACTCTTATACGCGTGAAGCAGGTGTGAGAAATTTGCGTCGCAGAATCGCTGAGATGTGTAGAAAAGCTGCTCGTGCGATACTTAAAGATGCAAGTGTAAGTAAGGTTTCTATTACGGTTAAAAATCTTAAAGAGTATTTTGACAAGTCAGTCTTTGAGATTGAGAAAACAGATAAAGTACCTGTAGTTGGTGTTGTAAACGGTCTTGCATGGACGGCAGTTGGTGGAGATGTTCTAAAAATAGAGTCTATTCGTATCAGAGGTAAAAGTAATTTGCAACTTACAGGAAGTCTTGGTGATATAATGAAAGAGTCAGCTCGTATTGCTATGAGTGTAGTAAAAACACTCATAGACAAAAGAAAGCTTAGAATCTCTGCAGATAATATTCCAGTGACTTACACAGAGAAACAGGAGAAAGTGAAAGTCGATGCAAGTGAGGTGTATAAACGTTATGACCTTCATATCCACGTTCCAGATGGTGCTACACCAAAAGATGGTCCAAGTGCAGGTATCGCGATGGTAAGTGTTATCGCTTCAATTTTGAGCTCACGAAAAATTCGTTCGGATATTGCCATGACAGGAGAGGTTTCACTTAGTGGAGAAGTACTGCCAATAGGCGGACTCAGAGAAAAACTCATTGCTGCGCATAAGGCTGAGATGAGTAAAGTGTTGATTCCTGCAAAAAATTATGAGAGAGATTTGGATGATATTCCAAAAGAAGTTCAAGACTCTTTAGAGATCATTCCTGTAAAACGTGTAGAAGAGGTGCTAAAACAAGTCCTTATTTAGACTTGTTTTAAACGATGACAGTCTCCATTTTGCTGATGAGGTCATCGTTTCTGATAGGCTTCATTAAAAATCCATTTGCTCCATACTCTAGTGCCTCAGCTTTTTTCGTCTCATCTGTCGTTAATACAATGATAGGAAGCTGACGAAGATTATCATCGGCACGGACAACTTTTAACATATCAATTCCACCCATTATAGGCATAATGATGTCCAGGAGAATAAGATCGATATCATTACGTCCTTTTAACTCTCCAATAGCATCTGAACCATTTTTAGCTTCGATAACTTCTTTTACATGACCACTTTTCATTAGCATAGATTTTAAAAGCTTTAAATTGATAATATCATCATCTACTGCTAATACTACTAAGTCTGTTCTTGTCATATTTTTACCTTTTATATAAATTTTTCTATTACACCGCGAAGTGTATCTTTGTTTATGATATTTTTCATAATTTCATCAACATAGCTCAAATCTGTTGCATCTTCTGGCATTGAAGGGTCAGCAAGTAAAATGAGTGCTGAGTGAATGCCTTTAGCCTCATTCTCTGACTTCACAAAGTTTGCAAATGTAACAAGATCAAGCTTTTCGGACTCTTTATCGAAAAGAACGATTTTATATGCATTCGATGCTATCTTATCATTCAACTCTTCGGATGAAGTAGCAACTTCATAGCTATATCCAAGTGAATCTAGAAGTTTTGTAAAGAGTTTTGTCTCAAACGGGCTTTTCTTCGCAAGAAGAATATCTGCATTATACTGAACTTCTTCTACTTCTGGAAGTGTTTCTTCTTCAACAGGCTCCGGAGTTTCAATTTGTTCTTCTTCTTGTGCTTCTTTCTCTAAAGTATCATCTGTATCAAAACCTTCTTCTTGGAGTATCTCTTCATCTATCTCTATAGCAGGGATCTCCTCTTCATCACTCTCTGATGAGAGTTTTGGAACAATAAGCTCTTGTTGAGTTGTCTCTACTGCTGTCGTTACTTCATCTGCTTTTTTAGCTTTTTCTTTTAAAGCGTCTGCATTTGCCGGAACTGCATCATCAGCATCAACAATGTGGTCAGCAAGGAAATGATTTAGAAGTGTAACGATCTCTGCACGTACAAGTGGTTTTGTTGTATATTCATCAAGCCCTGCACGTAAGAATCGTTCTCTATCGCCTTTTAGTGCATTTGCAGTCAGTGCTAAAATTGGTACGTGAGGCTGGTTATAATCCTCTTCATACTCTAAAATCTCTTTTGTAGCTTCCATACCGTCAAGGAATGGCATCTGAATATCCATAAAGATAAGGTCATAGTTGCCATCTTTGCGTTTTTGGAATGCTTCAAGGCCATTTGAAGCAATATCAACAGTTAATCCTAAATCTTCAAGTGTACGTTTGATAAGCTTTTGATTAATGATATTATCTTCAGCTACTAAGATATTTGCATCAAACTTTGAAGATTCGGCATTGAACTTTTTACGATTTGCTTTTTTCGCTTTTTGGGCTTTAAAGTTTTCGTTGTTGTAATTTTCAAGAACTGCTTTGAGTTTTGTATTATTGAGTGGTTCATAGATAGTTTTGAAAATATCCAGAGCCATTGAGTCAATTTTTCTCATAAGGTATGATTTTGTAAGTAGAACTAACTCTTCAGGCATTCCACTATATGCCTCCAGCTCATCTTCTTTAGTATACTCATAATCAACAAACAGCAGGTCATAACTTACCTGTTTTTGTAGCATTTCAAGTTCATTTCTATCTGTAAACGTTGTATAGCTGATACCATAGAAGTCTAAATACTCACGCAGATAAGTGTCTTGTCTCTTTGTTTTGTGCGTTGACTCTAAAATCAGTGCATTGATACTTGAGAATGTACCTTTTGAACTCTCATTAAGTACTTCAATCTCTTCAAAGTCAATCGTAAAGAAGAATGTAGTACCTTCACCCGGTTCAGAATGCAGGTCAAGTTGTCCACCCATAAGTTCAATAAAGCGGGCAGAAATTGTAAGACCAAGACCTGTACCACCATATTTACGAGTAATTGATGTATCGGCCTGTGAGAATGCCTCAAAGATTCTCGCTTTTTGTTCACCTGTTACACCGATACCGCTATCTTGTACTTCAAATCGTACTCTTGTAATGCCTTCTTGTTCAGATTCAAGTTTTCTAATGTCAACATTGATAGCGCCAGAAGAGCTTGTAAATTTAACTGCATTTGAAAGCAAGTTAATGATAACTTCTTTAATTTTTGTCGGATCCCCTTTAAGCGGTTGCTCAAGCTCAGGATCGATGAAACATCCAAGGTCGATATGTTTTTCACTCGCACGTACTGCATAAACTTCAACAGCACTTTCAAACTCTTCAATCGGATTAAAGACAACATCTTCAATCTCAAGTTTATTAGATTCGATTTTGGAGAGATCGAGAATATTATTGATAATTTCAAGAAGGTTTTCTGATGATTTTTCAATAATCTCAACAAATTCTGCTTGCTCTTCGCGTAATTCTGTATCTTTAAGAAGCTCCGTAAATCCAACGATACCATTGAGTGGTGTACGAATCTCATGTGACATATTGGCCAAGAACATCGATTTTGCTTCAGAAGCTTCTTGAGCTGTTTCTTTATCGAGTTTTGTCTGTTCGATGATCTTCTCAAGAAGTTTATAGGCTTCTGCCGTACCTTGTGCAGTATGAAGGTTGATATTGATGGCAGTATCATCTTCATTTGTATCTTCGGCAACTTTTGTAAGAACGTCTTCGAGGTTACGGATGTTTCTTGCAATTTCATTTGAGAGTAGGAAACCAAGAATTGCCAGAATGATAGAGATCAACCAAACTGAAAGCGTTACCGCAAGAAACTGCAGGGCTTCTGTTTTTACTGTTACAGCTCGGGCATCCATTGTTCCCAAAACAACATTTTCTGCATCGGAGAGAAGATTAGACTTTTCAGAGAGCATCGCAAACCAGATACCTGCATTTGTTTCATATTCACCACTTGATGCAGATGTTAAAATACTTGCACGTTCACTATTGATATCTTCAAAAAGTTCCTGCGCATCTTCATTTTTAAAGATAGCATCAAGTTTTTTTACGAGTTCTTTATCACGAATCGTGTCATAACTGATAGCATCAGCTTTTGCAATAAGTGAGATCCATGTATTGATCTCTTCTTCTTCCAGTTCAGTAGAGCGGGCAATCGCAAAAGAGATAAAGTCACGCTCATCTGCAGTTGCTGCATTTGAACGCACTAAAGAGATATACTCAGTTGAGAACTCATTAATGAGTGCATCCATCTGATGATATGTAATCTCTTCTAACTCTTTGATACCGACTTTTTCTGCATATCCATAAACAATGTCATAAACATCATCAAAGTTTGTTTTTTGTTCATCAACGAGTTTTCTTGTCTCCTTAATCTGTTTAAGAGCAGTTTCAAGTTTTTCTATCTGCTCTTTTTCAGCTTTTGAATAGTTGTGGAGCGTTGACTGTTGCTTTATGTGTTCAAAGTAAAGTTTCTCTTTTTCATTAACTATCTTTCTCTGTTTTACCAGTGATTTTAGTGTATTTGGAGAGGAGTTACCAAGATACATTACCGTCATCCCTCTTTCACGAGAGATATTGTTTATAAGCCCATTGAGTTCTCTGTTTAGCGAAAGTCTATCTTGCAGGATCTGTGCTGCCTTATAATTTTCATAAGAGTTATATACGAAGTAACTTGTAATCGAGATAAGAATAATAATGGGGAAAAGTGAGATGAGTCTCAGTCTGTTTTTTAAGCCTAACTGCATCTTTTAAGCTCCTATTTCTGATATTTTATTGATTGTAGCATCAATTTTTTGGGCTGCTGCAATAATCTCATCTTTGTCTGATGAGTGAATAAGTGTTTCCAGTTCATTTGTGAATTCATGAAGACGCATATTATCGCTCATACCTTTAAATTTTAGTGCTTCATTACGGCATGTCCCTAAATCATCATTGCTTATAGCACTGTTTATTTTTTGAAAAATTTGATGGCTTTCATTCACAAAATCATCAAAAAGTTCATTAAAGCTTGCTTCATCAATACCTATCTCCTGAGCTGCTTGTGCTTTTGAAAATTGAGGAATCTCTTGTTCTGTATTTTCATTGCCTCCAAGGACAAGAAAGTCATCATCAGCAAGCTCTGGCATATCGATCTTCTCAGGTACATCTTTATCTTCGATATCGATCATAGCAATATCTTCATCATCTTTAAAATCCAAAGCTATATCAAAATCTTCCTCTTCGTCACTCTTTGAAAGTTCAGCTGTTTCTTCAGAAGATGTGTTTGTCATAACTTCATCATCATCTTTGAAATCAAGGCTAATAGTCTCTTCTTGTTCATTGCTTTCTATATTGATTTCTGTATCGTCTGAAACTGGTGCAACACTCTCTTCTATCTCTTCTTCAACGACGACAACTTTTTCAATTGGCTCACCAGCAAGTTTTGCAATGATTTTATAGAAGACATCAAGGTTATCTTCAATAACAGCCATATCTCCTGTTGCACTTACTGCCGATAAGACTTCATGAGCATCTTCGATACGGAGATTCGCAGCAACACCTTTTAGTTTGTGAGAAAGGATCTTAACATTGTTAACATCCCCTTCTGCGATTGATTTATCAATATCTGGTTTAAACTCTTTTGCCTGTGCAATAAAGTCTTGAATAAATTCTTCAATCAAATCAAGTGGAAGCCCTAACTCTTTTGAAGCGATGTGTGGGTCATACTGATAACCATTATCCCATTCTTCTGCAAGTTCTTTCTTTACTACTTTCTTAACAGGTTTTGTACTTGCTATAACATCCGATGCTGCCGGTTCAACAAATGGTTCTGGAGTAGGTGTTGCAGGAGCCTCAATCTCTTCTTCAAAGACATCTAAAGAGAGATCTCCAACATCAAGAGTCTCCTCTTCATGTTCAGGCATAGAAAGTGGTTCATCAAAGTTCTGTGTTACTTCGATTGGAGCCACCTCATCTTCGATAGAGATTTGTTCTTCTGCTTGATATGGCTCAGGTACAGGTTCTGGTATGTTTGCTTCTGGTGCTATATCATAGTTGTCATGTACTGCTGCTGCAACTTCAGGTGCAGGTGTGAAAACTTTAGGTTCTTGTGGTGCTACTTTTGGCAGTTCTCTGTCAAGTATATCACTGGAGAGATTGTCGTTTTCACTTTTTGAAAGCGGACGAAGATTGTTCAGGTGGATAATGTAAGCAGGTGAAGCCGGATTATCAATTAAAAAGAGCGGTGATACAGAGAGCGTAGCTTTAAAGGTTTTGGAATTGACATTGATAAGGACTTTTGACTCTTCAGATACATCGGCATAGTTGACGAAATCTATCCAATGAACATGTTTGAAGTTGTGTACATATCCAGGTGTCTTTACAAACAGGTCGGCAAAGTCGGTTACCTCCGCACGTAATTCTGAGAGTGTATGAAAACCTAAGGTCTTTAAATCTTTCTCATCAATTCCTAAAAACTCTTTTTGAAAATTATAAATTAGCATATTCGTACCCTCTTAATCTTGTGTTTCAAGCATTTTTGTGTATGTCTCTTCATTCTCTTGGATGTCCTTACGAGACGCTGCTTTTCTTGCTGCTATATAACCAGTAATTTTGTCATCATTGTCTTTGATAGGAAGAATCTCTGTATCTACCCAATAGTATCTTCCGTCTTTTCGTAGATTTTTAACGAGTCCATTCCATGCCTGCCCGCTTTGAATTGTACTCCACATCTTTTCAAAAACGATTTTTGGCATATCCGGGTGCCTTAAGATATTGTGCGGTTTTCCTACGAGTTCCTCTACACTATAGCCTGAAACTTCGCTAAATGCTCTGTTCGCATAGGTTATAATGCCTTTGAGATCTGTCTGACTGATTATGGCAGAACCATCAAAAAAATACTCTTCATCAATTGGTGTAGCTCTATTCATTAAAAACCTTTGAGATAACTAAAATTATCACAAATATATCATAAAGGAGTGAAAAAAAAACTTAGTTATAAAATTTTTTGATAATTTTTGCATCTTTTTGACTCAAAACAGTACTAATTTCCTCAACTGTAAGCTTTTTTAAACTTTCAAATGTTCCAAAATGATTAAGTAGTTTTTGGATTTTAGCAGTTGAGATTCCGTGTAAACTTAAAAGCTTGCTCTCTTGGTCGAGCTTGAGTTTTGTCTTTTTATGAAAGCTAATAGCTGTGCGATGTGCTTCATCACGAAGCTTTTGAACCCATTGCAGACGTTTGTCACTCTCTTTGAGTCGAAAAACATCCTCTTTCGTATAGATGATATCTTTTGCCTTGCCTTTTGCACGATGTACTTTTGCATCAACTTTCTCTTTTGAAATAGCGATAACATCAAGCCAAACACCGTTAGATTCTAAAATCTCTAAGGCGAGCTTGAGCAGAGTTGCTCCGCCGTCCAGTATCCACAAATCAGGTGGAGAACTCTTTTTAAAACTCTCTACTCTACGTGAGAGAAGTTCTCTCATCTGGCCATATTCATCTCTTGCTTCTAAGTGATAGATACGGTAGGATTGCTTATCAAATTTGTTATTTTCATAAACAACCATAGCTCCAACAGTAGCAACACCTGACATATGTGAATTGTCAAAAATCTCAACCCTGTAAGGTATTTTTTCTAGAACACACAACTCCTGTATCTCTTTTAAAATTCTCTCATCTTTGGACTTTGATTCTTTTTTGAGCAGCTCTTGTGCATTCAGTAGTGCCAATGTAATGAGATCTTTTTTTTTCCCTCTTTTTGGTACCGTAAGCAGTGCTTTTTTCTTAAAAATACGGCTGAGGTGCTCTTGAATGAGCTCTATATCTTCAAAAGAATCTGCAAGTAAGATAGGAGCTATAATAGGTGGCTTTTCATCTTTGTAAAAATCAAGTAAAGCACGTGAATAGAGTTCATTTGCATCAAAGCCCTCACGCAGGTTGATAATATCATGTGAAGAGGAGATGATTTTACCATGACGCATAAAGATTCTCACAAGTGCGGCCTTTTGCTCAGTATGGGTAATTGCAAAAATATCATAATCTTCATTTGTTGCAAAATCTATCTCACTCTTTATCTCCGAACGGCTTATTTTGTCAATTCTGTCACGCAGTTCTGCAGCCTCTTCAAAGCGTAATTCTTCAGCATAAAACTCCATTTTCTTTTCCAGCTCTTTAATCAGGAGCTTTTTATTTTTGATGAGTTGTGTAGCTTTGTCTATCTCTTTTTGATAACGCTCTTTTGAGACTGGCAGCTCACATGGACCAAGGCATTTGTCTATCTGATAATAGAGACAGAGTTTTTTCGACTTTAGGCAGCCTTTTTTTTGAACAAGTTTTGCTATCTCATAAACGGAATTTAAAATATCCCTAGCCCCTACACTATAGGGACCATAGTAGCTAATCTCTTTACTTTTGATAATTTTGCGTGTGATGTCAAATCGTGGAAATTTTTCAGCGTTGTCAATATAGATGTAAGGGTATGTCTTATCATCACGCAATAAGATATTGTATTTAGGACTGAGCTGTTTAATGAGTGAATTTTCCAAAATAAGAGCGTCATGTTCGCTTTTTACGACAATATAGTTCAGAGATACGGTCTGCTCCAACATTTTTATAATGCGCACTGAGAGGTTTGGATTTGGACGTAGTTCAGGGCTGAAAAGCCAGTAGCTTTTGACTCTGTTACTGAGATTTTTTGCTTTTCCTATGTAAAGCAGTTTTCCGTTTTTGTCAAAATACTGATAGATACCGGCAGAGTCTGGGAGTTTCTGGATACTCTCTTTAAGATTCATGGAGCTCTTTTATAATATTTTGAATAGACTCTAAAAGCTCACGCAAATGCGCATCCTCTGTTGTGATTTTAAATGTCCCTGTTGCACGCTCAGGATAGCTTTGTGGTTCGTTTTGCTTCTCTTGAGTGCTCTTGCGTAAGGGAGTGTGTGTTACAAATGCTTTGATATCATTGATTGTAAAGCCCTCGCACTCTTTTGGTTGGACATACTTTAAAGCACTTTTAATGCTTTGTATATTATTATCAAACTCTTGTTTGGCACCTGGATGGTTCAGCACAAAGAAAAGTGTATCGTTTTTTATGTAAGCAAACTTAATCATTTTTTGCAGCGGTGCCGAAAAACTGAGGCGTATGGTGTCTATACACTTAAAACGAGATAATTTAGAAAATTGAGGTCGATTTTGAATAGAATTAATAATATCACGAGCATTTTTCATCTGATAATTATAACAAGCTTTTTATTAAGTTTGAGTGCTTGTGGATATAAAGCGCCACCATATTATCAAGAGGATGTGCCAAAAGGTGATAATAATGTTGAATTTCACTATAAAAAGAAAAGTTTTGAGAACAATGAAACGAATGCGAGCTGCAAATAATGTTTCATTATGATGTAATTATTGTGGGTGCCGGTGTAGCAGGACTCTATGCTGCAATGAATCTCCCTCGTGATAAAAAAGTACTGTTGATAAACAAACGACAAACCTTTAAATGTAATACTTTCTACGCACAGGGTGGCGTAGCTCTGGCACGAGATGCAGCAGATGTTCCTGTACACATCCAAGATACACTCTCAGCTGGTGATGGTCTGTGTGACAGAGAGGCTGTTGAGCTTTTAAGCAAACATTCCCGTGAGGTTATCGATGACTTGATAAAAAACGGTTTTGAGTTTGATAGAGATGAAGAGGGTAATCTGCTCTATACAAGGGAAGCGGCACACTCATGCGAGCGAATTTTGCATGCAGGCGGTGATGCGACTGGACGCTATCTGCATCACTTTTTACTCCAACACAATCCTCACGCAATGCTCAGTGATGCACGTGTTGTTGATCTACTCATCAAAGATGGGGAGTGCTATGGTGTGACAGTATTGGACCACAGAGAGAGTTATAATCTCTATGCAAAAGATGTCATCATTGCAAGTGGCGGTGTAGGTTCACTTTATGAGTACCATACAAACGCACCTTGTATCAGTGCCGATATTCAAGGCCTTTGTGTGATGAAGGGCATTGAACTGGACCGTATGGAGATGCTGCAGTTTCATCCGACTGTCTTTGTTAATGCTACAGGCGCACAGAAGATGCTTTTGACTGAAGCGCTGCGAGGTGAAGGTGCAACGATAGTTGATGAGAATGGTAAACGTTTTTTGTTTGAGTATGATGAACGAGGAGAGCTTGCTTCTCGTGATATCGTTTCCAAATCAATTTATAAATACAAGAAAAAGACAGGACTGCAGGTTTACTTGAATTTAGAGAACTTTGAAGAGGAGTATTTTGCACATCGTTTTCCAAATATCTATAAAAACCTGCGTGCGCTTGGTTATACGGTACCAAAAGACAGAGTGCCGATTTCTCCGGCATTTCATTATGCCATAGGAGGTATCAAAACTGACCTGCATGCACGAGTGCCAAATGTGAAAAATCTTTATGCTATCGGTGAAGTTGCTTCAACAAGGGTCCATGGTGCGAACAGACTTGCATCAAACTCACTCTTAGAAGGTCTTGTTTTTGCAAAAATAGCAGTTGATGATATCATGCAGAACAAAAACGAGAAGAAATTTCAGGAGTTTGCAGTCAGTGATGAGGTAATGAGCTTTAAAGATGACAAGGCAAAAAAGAATCAACTACGTCATATTATGTGGGAAAATGTCTCAATTATTCGAACAAAAAGTGGACTAAATGATGCTTTAGAGACAATTAATGCTCTTTTAAATGAAAAAATTGGTAAACTACTTAAATTTCGTTTATTGACAGCAAGAGAGATAGTGCTCTGTGCATTAAACAGAAGTGAATCCATAGGGGTTCATACAATACAAGAGGAGAAATGATGGAACACGGTTCAGTCGTAGAAGGTGCCCTTAAGGCACTAGAACATGCAACAACAGATGTAAATCTGGCTACAACATGGGTTGGATGGCTTAGTTTAGCTGTATTTGTTATAGCGTACTATTTTATAGCAACAGAAGAGAGATATGAGGTGAACAAAGCTAAGCCTGCACTATTTGCAGGTACTTTAATGTTTATGCTTGTAGGTATCTATTTTACAATTAATGGATTGAGTCCTGATCATCTTCATGATGAATTAGAAAATCTAATTCTTGAAATTGCAGAGATTTTCTTCTTCTTGCTTGTTGCCATGACATACATTGAAACGCTTATTGAACGTGGTGTTTTTGATTTGATGAAGTATAAACTTGTCTCAAAAGGATATACATATAAAAAACTTTTCTGGCTAACAGGATTTTTAGCATTTTTTATCTCTCCTGTAGCAGACAACTTGACAACTGCGCTCATCCTTTCAACGGTGCTTTTTACGATTGACAAGAAAAATATGGCTTTCTTGGTTCCTGGTGCTATCAATATCGTCGTAGCTGCAAATGCTGGTGGTGCTTGGTCTCCATTTGGTGATATTACAACACTAATGGCATGGACAGCTGGTAAGGGTGAGTTTATAGACTTCCTCTATCTCTTTCCTGCATCATTTTTAGGTTGGGCAGTAACAGCATTCTTACTTGCTATGTCAGTTCCTGATGGTGAACCTGCATTTAATGCTGCAACAGAGTCAAAGCCTGTAGTACAAGATGGTGGTATGGGTGTTGTTTATCTTGGTATCGGAACGATTACAATCGCGGTTCTTGGACATCAATTCTTCCATTTCCCTGCAATGTGGGGTATGATGTTTGGTTTGGCACTGTTAAAACTTTACTCAGTTACTCTAGAAAAAGGCGGGAAAAATGCTTTCAATATCTACATCAATATGCAAAAAATAGAAAATGACACGCTTCTTTTCTTCTTTGGTATTCTTTCAGCTGTAGGTGCACTACATTTCTTAGGTTTCTTAGAGTATATTCATGATCTCTATGGCATGATAGGTTCAACTGCGGCAAATATTGGTGTTGGTTTTCTTTCAGCTATTGTTGATAATGTACCTGTAATGAGTGCAATCTTAAAGTCATCTCCTGATATGGATTTAGCACAATGGATGTTGGTTACTATGACAGCCGGTGTCGGTGGTAGTCTTATCTCTTTTGGTTCTGCTGCAGGTGTCGGTGTTATGGGTCGTCTTCGTGGTATCTATACTTTTGGAAGCCATATGAAACATGCTTGGACTATTTTAGTAGGTTACATTGTTTCTGTATCTATTTGGTATATTCAATTTGAATTAATGGGACTTTATTAATTATTCTCCTATAAGCTCAGAGTTGAATTCTGAGCTTATATCTTCTAAACAAATTAAATCTTAATCTTGATTTTGCTATCCTTTCACAAATAATTTATTAAATTAAAACTTCTTTATTTCTCAAAAAACAGTGTTTTTTGTAGCTTTAGGGGGTTGTAGGGACGAAAAGTCCCTGCCATCAAAGATGGGCTTTGCTCATTTTGATGTAAAAAACTATAAAAAGGCATTTATATGACAAATGTTAGCATCATCGTTTTAGATTTCGGTTCTCAATATACACAACTTATCGCACGTCGTTTGCGTGAAGATAAGATTTACTGTGAAATTCTTCCTTACCATACAAAAGTAGAAGATATCAAAGCAAAAAATCCTAAAGGTGTTATCCTCTCCGGCGGTCCATCTTCTGTATATAATGAAGATGCTTATGAAGTAGATCAGGGTGTTTACTCTATGGGTATTCCCGTTCTTGGAATATGCTATGGTATGCAGAGAATTGCAGTTGATTTTGGTGGTAGTGTAATTCGATCTGATCATCATGAGTATGGAAAAGCAGAGCTTAATATTGTCGGATATCCTGATAATGTATCTCCTCTTTTTGCAGAGTGTGATAACAATCGTATCGTTTGGATGAGTCACTCTGACAGAGTTGAGACACTTCCTGAAGGTTTTAAAGTTATTGCAACTTCAGACAACTCTCCATATGCAGCAATTGCAAATGATGAAAAACGTGTTTATGCAATGCAGTTTCACCCGGAAGTTCAACACTCTGAAGAGGGTTACTTGATGCTTCGTAACTTCGCAAAAAATATCTGTGGTGTTACGGAAAAATGGAAAATGGAGCATTTCTTAAAAGAGCAAATCGCTAAAATCCGTGAACAAGTTGGTGATGGAAAAGTGCTTTGTGGACTCAGTGGTGGCGTTGACAGTTCTGTAGTTGCTGCAATGCTTTATGAAGCGATCGGGGATCAACTTATTCCTGTTTTTGTAGATAACGGACTTTTACGTAAAGGTGAGCGTGAGCAGGTTGAGCAGGTATTTAAAATCAATCTCAAAGTACCTTTGGTTGTTGCAGATGCAAGTGAGCTTTTCCTTTCTCGTTTGGCAGGTGTTGAAAATCCTGAAGAGAAACGTAAGATTATCGGACATACTTTTATTGAAGTTTTTGAGCAAGAGGCAAAAAAACACGAAGGTATTAAATTTCTTGCACAAGGAACACTCTATCCGGATGTTATTGAGTCTATTTCAGTAAATGGTCCATCTGAAGTTATCAAGTCACATCACAATGTTGGTGGACTTCCTGACTGGATGGATTTCGAGCTCATTGAGCCTCTCCGTGAGCTTTTTAAAGATGAAGTACGTAAAATAGGTCTTGAACTTGGTCTTCCAGAATCTATGATTAACCGTCATCCATTCCCTGGACCGGGACTTGCGATTCGTATCATGGGTGATGTGAATCCAACTGACTTGGACCTTCTGCGTGAGGCAGATGTTATTTTACTTGATGAGCTTAAAGCAAGCGGGTACTATGCAAAAACATGGCAAGCATTTGCAGTACTTTTAAATGTAAAATCAGTTGGTGTTATGGGTGATAACCGTACTTATGACAATACTGTTTGTGTGCGTGTCGTTGAAGCAGTGGATGGAATGACAGCAACATTTGCACATTTACCGCATGATTTACTTGAGAGAATTTCAAGAAGAATTATCAATGAGGTGGATGGAATCAATAGAGTTGTCTACGACATCTCTAGCAAGCCACCGGCAACTATTGAGTGGGAATAAATCAAGAAAAATTTCAATGCACTTTGAAATAATTTAGGCATCGGCATAGTTTACTATGCCTCAACCTAAAAACATTCCAAATTACATCAAACTTTTTATGATTTACAGTTTATCTTTTTTTGTTTTTTAATGAGGAGTCTTTATGATAACACCTAGACCTCTGTATCTTTTTTCTATCTCTTCACATCCTGATGCTATCAGCATTAACTCGCTAGACATTACCTTTTTTAAACCTAACATTAATTTCTCAAAATATGATGCTTTGATTATTACCTCTAAACAGGCTAGTAAAGCGCTTATGCAATATAAAAAAGAGGAGTATCTGCATCTGTCTGCTCTGTGTGTTTCTGTGCAGAGTGCCAAGTCTTATGAGGCTTTAGGTGGCAAAGTTTTGGATATTGGAGGAGGTTATGGAGATAATCTTGAGGGTAAAATAAAATCTTATCCAAAAGAGAAAAAATGGCTCTATCTAAGAGCCAAAATTGTAGCATCTGATTTTGTTCAGATATGTAAAGATGAAGGCTATAAAATAGATGAGAGCATAGTCTATGAAAGTGACTGTTCACAAGCTATAAATGAAGTGCAAGTTAAAGATGATGCAATACTCATCTTTACTTCTCCATCAAGTGTAAATTGTTATTTGAAAAATCATACTTTTGAAGAAGGACAAAGTATCATTGTTATTGGGAAAACAACTGCAAAAGCACTTCCTATAGGAGTAAATTACGTTTTATCTGATAAAACAAGTATAGAAAGCTGCATAACAATAGCAAAAGAGCAATTTCTAAAATAATTTCAAGCAAATTTTTAGTATAATATTTCATATAGTCTGAGTAGTTCGTGTCAGCACGTATATGAGGGTTCTACATATTCATATCGTGAACAAGTAGAGCTAGCGTGTGCCGATGATCTCGCTTGAGGTATGTTAACTCTGCCAATGAGACTGTCGCCGTCAGCTAGTTCTCTCTTCACCCAAATTCGGCTTTTAGAACCAAGCCAATAGTGTGACGGCTACTCGGATTATATATGAGACAACTTTAAAGAGTTTACTTAGAGTATGAAAGTACTTTAAGTAAACTTTTTTTATTTATATGGAGAATTAATGAAGATTTTAATACTTGGCAGTGGTGGACGTGAATACTCAATAGGTCTTGCTATTGCAAATGAAAATGCAGGGCATGAGCTCTTTTTTCAACCTGGTAATGGTGCTACAGATGAGCTGGGAACAAATTTAGACATTAAAGACTACAATGATCTGGCTGCATTCGCAAAAGAGAATGCAATTGAGCTGACAATTGTAGGACCTGAAGCACCACTTGTTGACGGTGTTGTTGATATCTTCAAAGCAAATGGTCTGACTATTTTTGGACCAAGTAAAGAAGCAGCACAATTAGAAGGTTCAAAAGTCTATATGAAAAACTTCTTGGCAAAGTATGATATCCCAACTGCTCGCTATATTGAGAGTGACTCGATAGAGGAACTTTTTAAATTTACAAATACTCTAGAGGCGCCAATCGTTGTAAAAGCAGATGGCCTTTGTGGTGGTAAAGGTGTTATTATCGCACAAAGCCATGATGAGGCAAAAAAAGCAATCAGTGAGATGCTTAGCGGTAAAAGTTTTGGAGATGCTGGAAAAAAAGTAATCGTTGAAGAGTTTTTAGATGGCTATGAGCTCTCTATGTTTGCCGTATGTGACGGAAAAGACTATATTTTACTTCCGGCTGCACAAGACCATAAACGTGTAGGTGATGGTGATACAGGACCAAATACAGGTGGTATGGGTGCATATGCTCCGACACCTTTAGTTGATGAAGAACTTTATCAAAAGGTTAAAGATAGAATTATCCGACCAACTTTAGATGGTATGCAAAAAGAGGGTGCACCATTTGAGGGTGTCCTTTTTATCGGAATCATGGTTGTTAATGGTGAACCGATTACTTTGGAGTTCAATGTTCGTTTTGGGGATCCTGAATGTGAGATTTTAATGCCACTTATGACATCTTCTGTTGCAGATATGTTCTATAAAGCAGCAACAAACCGTTTGGGTGAGATAAAAGTAGAATTTTCTGACCAGTATGCTGTAGGTGTGGTTATGGCGAGTGAGAACTATCCGTATAGTTCATCAACTCCAGCAGAGATTATTTTAGATGATGTACACCATGAAGAGATCGCAAAATATACGCATATCTCTTTTGCAGGGGTGAGCCGTGAAGATGGTAAACTTTATGCAACAGGTGGACGTGTTCTCGTATGCGTTGGTCTTGGGGATAGTATCAAAGAGGCACGTGACAGAGCATATCTACGTTGTGGACAGGTACATTTTGCCGGTAAAAAATTCCGTAGTGATATAGCCTATCAGGCACTCTAGGAGAATTGTTTGAATGAAGAGATAGAGAATGTACTGCATCGTGAGGGTTTGGTACTAGCTGATATTAAAAAAAGAGCGATGGCCTTTTTTATTGATGAGATGCTGCTCTCTTTTCTTCTAATCATTGCAATGTCGGACTCATTTTCCAATGCCAAAACGGTAGAAGAGATGATCATGCTTACAAATAACTTCATGTTTGAGTATCTGATAATGAAGATAGTATATCAGACATTTTTTGTTATGCAGTATGGTGCTACACTTGGTAAAATCGCTATGAAGATTCGAGTCATTGAGATAACAACTCTGCAAAATCCCTCTTTTTTATGCTCACTTAACCGTGCCATCTTTCGTGTTATTAGTGAGATGCTTTTCTATCTGGGGTTTTTATGGGGAATGATGGACCCTGCTCACCAGACCTGGCATGATAAAACTGCAAAAACTTTGGTTGTCAATGTTTAGACTCTTTTTTATTCTCTCACTTTTGATCGCATGTCTGTCTGCTGGAGATAAGGTAGAGATTTATGCTTCAAAACTCAGTTCACATAATGAAATCATCAATGTTGCCGGTGGAGTCTCTGTTATATACAAAGATTATATTATTACAGCAGACAGAGCAACATATGATAAAAAAACGGGTGACTTGGAACTCTTTGACAATATACGTGCCAATCATGCAGGTAAATACAAAATCCTTGGGAAATATGCCAAATTAAATATTGCCAAAAAAGAGCGTCTTTTTCGACCTTTTTATATGATTGACAACAAATCAGATGTCTGGATGAGTGGCGATGAGGGTAAAGCAACCGAAGAAGAGATAGATATAGCATCAGGTGTTGTGAGCGGATGTAACCCAATAGACCCGCTTTGGACGATGGAGTTTTCATCATCTGATTATGATACAGAGTCGATGTGGATAAATCTTTACAATATGCGTCTCTATATCTATGATATTCCAGTTCTTTATACTCCCTATTTTGGATATTCACTGGACACTACAAGACGAACAGGTCTTTTAAAACCTGCTATTGGACTCTCTAATGATGAAGGTTTTTACTACCAACAACCAATATATATCGCTGAGCAGAACTGGTGGGATTTAGAATTTTTACCACAGATTAGAACCTCACGTGGAGCAGGTATTTATACAAAGTTTCGTTTTGTAGACTCTAAAGTTTCTCATGGTGAAATTAAGATGGGATACTTTAAAGAAAAAGAGGATTATTTTTTAAAAAACAACCTCCAAAATAACTCACACTATGGATTTAATGTCAAGTATGACAACAGAGACTTTTTAAATCTTTGGAGCGGTTATGATTTTTCCGGACAGTCCGGGCTTTATATAGATATCAATCATATGAATGATGTTGACTATATCAACTTGGAAAAGGGAGATACAACTGATACAGCAACGGCAACGCAGGTTCTCTCACGTGTTAATATTTTTTACAACACTCGACAGAACTATTTTGGTACATATTTGAAATATTATCAAGATTTAACACTCGATAATAATGAAAACACTTTGCAAAAACTTCCGGTTGTTCAGTATCACTACTATTTGGATACACTGCTAAAAGACCATCTTTTGTACTCGCTTGATATAAAAAGTAATAATATCCGCAGGCAGACAAACAATAAAGTAGTTCAAACGGATATCAATCTTCCTGTAACCTTGCAGTCTTCTTTTTTTGATGAGTATCTTACCGCTTCATACACTGCAAATCTTTATATGCAACACTCTGCTTTTAGCGGGAATGATTCACGAACGACCTTTGATTACAGGGATGGATACTATACACGAAACTATCATACAATCAGTGTCGCTTCACAACTGACAAAACCGTATGAAAATTTCAGTCATATTATTGGTTTAGGTGTGACTTATAACCGTTCAGCATGGAGTCAAGAGAGTGGCTTTTATGAAGATAACTCAAAATATTGTTCAGATATCGCAAATACGACAGACCCGGATTATGATGCACGATGTGAGTTTTATAATATTACAGATATAGATAATGCAGCACAACTGGAATTTACACAGTATGTGTATGACAAACAAGCAAAAGAAGTGCTTTATCATAGATTGGCACAGCGTATATCGTACTCTTCGAATGCAAATCGTTACGGAGAACTCGAGAATGAACTCGATTATAAAATCACTTCCTATCTCTCCTTTTATAACAATATGTTTTACAATTATGATCAAAACAGATTTTCAAAAGTCTTTAATAAGGTCTCTTTTACAAATTATGGAGTAGCACTGCATCTTTCGCATCTTTATAAAGACAGTTTTATTAATCCTCAGACAAGCAGTGACCCTTTGAGATATACAAGTTATCTGACTTCGAGTGCAGAGTATGAATACAATAGACACTACTCTTTTTCAGCGCTGTATAATTATGATTTGGAATCCCGAGAGAAAAAAAGTATGTCAATAGGGTTTATGTATAAGAAAAGATGTTGGGACTTTGGTATAAAATATAGTGAGAATAACAGACCGATTTTGACACAGAGTGGAGAGTCGTCGATATATGACAAATATATCTATATAACAATTGTCTTAAAACCATTGATGCAGCCAAGTAAAAACAGCTCATTTATTACATATAAACTGCCAAACAAGCAGACAAACTAGGAAAGAGATATGCAAAAATATAAACATATGCTCCAAGACAGAGAAGATGCAGCTACAAGACTTATTGATATTATGCCAATGCAAAAGCTTAAAGAAGAAGAGTGGAATATTGTAGCGGTATCGAAGGGTGGATTGGAGCTAGGCTCTTATATTAAAGATGGACTCAAAAACTCTTTGGAAATTCTCTTTTTAGAAGCCATTATGGCTCCAAATAATCCTGAATGTGAAGTGGCACGTGTAAGCGAGACAGAAGAGATAGTCCTTAATGAAAATCTTATCAATGCCTTTGATATTCAGTACGATTATATCTATGGTGAAGCGCATAGAAAGCATGAAGAGGATATACTTAGCCATATATATCAATATCGAAAAGGTCAGCCTTTTCCATCTATGCAAAATCAAGTGGTTTTACTTGTGGATGAGGGAAGTGAAACAGGTACAAAATTTATGACAGCGCTCAAGACTGTTCTGGCACAAAAGCCAAAGGCAGTCTATATTGCTGTTCCAGTCCTTCCTAAAGATGTGCTAGAAGTATTAGAGACCTTTGTGGATGATATCTTTTTTTTATATGACATTGATGATTATGTAGAGACAGATCTGTACTACAAAAATTTAGAAAAGATAGATGATGAAAATATTGAAAAAATACTAGAGGAAAACAGATGAAATATGATGTAGAGTTAAATTTAGAAAACAGAGAAGAAGCGTATAGTTTTGGATACGTTGCAAAACAGGCAAATGGAAGTACATGGTTAAAATCAGGTAAAACGGTCATTCTTGCAACAGTGGTTATTGATGAGACTGAAGTAGTAAAAGATGACTTTTTACCACTTACTGTACAGTATATAGAAAAGACATATGCTGCAGGAAAGATTCCGGGAGGATTTTTCAAACGTGAGACAAAGCCGAGTGATTTTGAGACACTGACTTCTCGTATTGTTGACAGAAGTCTGCGTCCGCTTTTCCCAAAAGGTTTTGGACATCCAACACAAATTACGATTATGGTTTTCTCAGCTGACAGTGAATCTGATATGCAGGTTCTAGCACTCAATGCTGCTTCAGCTGCGTTGTATGTTTCAGACATAGATATCAACAGAAGCGTATCTGCTGTTCGTGCTGCAAAAGTTGATGGAGAGTTGATTTTAAATCCAACACTCACGCAACTCAAAAACTCAACACTTGATTTGTATCTCTCAGGAACAAAAGAGGAACTCTTGATGATTGAGATGCGCTCAATCGGTAGTGAAAATATTGAAGTCGAAGAGATTCCAGAACCTGTACTAGATCCTATTATGGACCCATCTATCGGAACAATTGTTCTCTCACAGCATGTATCAAATGCCATGAATGAAGATGAACTTATCGAAGTGCTAGATAAAACAGAAAAGGTGCTTTTCGCTACCAATGTAGAGTATGAAGTGGCTTTTGGACCATACCAAAAAGATATCAAACCACTAGAATTAAAAGCACACCAGCTTAACAATGAAATGGTAGAGTATGTAAAAGAAAATCATCTCAGTGACATTGAAGATGCACTCTCCCAAATGGCAAAATCAGAACGTTCAACTGCACTGCGTGAGCTTCGTAAAAATATTATTGCTTCCAAGGAGGAGTGGGCAGATGTTGAGCTTGAGTTAGAGCTAAAAGATGCCATTGAAGCTGTTAAACGAGAGTTTGTAAGAGCACAGATTTTAAATGAGAGAGTTCGTGCCGATGGTCGTGCTTTAAATGAAGTAAGACCTATTAGCATCGATACAAATATATTACCCGCTGCACACGCTTCATGTCTCTTTACTCGTGGTCAAACGCAGGCACTTGTTGTCCTTACTATGGGTGGACCAAAAGATGCACAGATGTTTGAAGGTCTCACTGATGAAGGCACACAAAATGAGAACTTTATGGTGCACTATAACTTTCCAGGTTTCTCAGTTGGTGAAGCAAGTCCGATCATGGGAACAAAAAGACGTGAACTCGGTCACGGTAATTTGGCTAAACGTGCATTAGAGCCGATTGTAAATCTTGATGGACAGACTGTTCGCTTGGTTTCAGAGATTTTAGAGAGTAACGGTTCTTCTTCAATGGCTACAGTATGTGGTGGTTATTTGGCCCTTCGTGCAGCAGATATAGATACAAGTGATACAGTTGCTGGAATTGCGATGGGAATGGTGAGTGATGGTGACAAGTATGCGATTCTATCAGATATCATGGGACTCGAAGACCATGATGGTGATATGGACTTTAAAGTAACTGGTTCAAAAGAGGGTATCACTGCTATGCAGATGGATATCAAACTCGGTGGTATTTCACTTGATGTTCTTAAAGAAGCTCTTTATCAGGCAAAAGAGGGACGTAGTCACATTATAGATATCATGCTAGAAGCTGAAGAGAAGATAGAGTTTAATGATGGTGTACTTCCGTCAACGGAGCATTTCCATATAGACCCTGGATTTATCGGTGAGATTATCGGTCAGGCCGGAAAAACGATTCGTGAGATCATTGAGAAGTTTGAAGTGGCAATTGATATTGATAAAAAAGATGGAAAGGTAAAAATCACCGGTAAGAACAAAGAGGGCGTTTATGGTGCAAAAGCACACATTGAAAAAATTGTCAATGCTCCAAAAAAAGAGAAGATAAAGTATGAAGTTGGCGGAGTCTATGATGGTGTTGTAAAACGTATTGTTGATTTTGGTGCTTTTGTTGAGCTTCCAGATGGGACTGACGGACTACTCCATATCTCAAAAATCTCTAAAGAGAGAGTCGATAATGTCAAAGATGTACTGAGTGAAGGACAAAAGGTAAAAGTAGAGATACTTGAGTTTAAAGGAAATAAAATTTCACTCGGTATGGCTGAGTAAGAAATCATTTAGTTATATTTGATATCCTTATGTGTATAAAATCATATAAGGATAGAGCATTGAAGATATCCAGAAGAGATGCGCTTAAAATTTCAGCAGCAACAGTAGCTGCCACTGCACTTTCTGCATGTACAAAAGAGGAGATAAAACCTCCTAAAAAAGTACAATCACCAACATCATTTTTACCATTTCCAAAAACTGCTTCTCCTCGAGTTGTTGTTGTCGGTGGTGGATGGTCTGGCCTCTCTCTTGCAAAACAGCTAAAAATTGAAGCTCCTCAGGCTGAAGTTATTTTGGTTGAGCAGCGTTTTGAGTTTGTATCGTGTCCTATGAGCAACCTTTGGCTGGTTGATAAGATTGATCTGGAGTTTTTGACACATGATTATCTTCAGGGTGCTCGTGAGAACAACTACACCTATTTTCAAGCTTCTGTCTACGGTATAGATAAAGAGGCAAAAATCTTAAAAACTACCAATGGTGATATCGAGTACGATTATCTAGCTCTTGCTCCTGGAATTGATTATGATTACTCTTTTTGGACAGATGACAAAGTTCTTGAAAACAGACTCAGAAATGAGTACCCTGCTGCATTTAAGTCAGGAAGTGAACATATGACGCTACGTGAGAAAATTTTAAACTTCAAAGGTGGTAATTTTATCTTTACCGTTCCGGGTGGAAATTACCGATGTCTTCCTGCACCGTATGAGAGAGCCTGTATGGTGGCAGACTATTTTAAAAGCAAAGGTATTAAAGCAAAAGTAATTCTTTTGGATGAAAACAATGATATTACGATTAAAGAGCATGGTTTTCATACTGCTATGAAAGAGTTGTATAGTGATTATTTAGAGTATGTGCCAAATGCAAAGATAGAAGAGATAGATTTAGATAAAAAAGTAGTAACGACAGAGTTTGATGAGTTCAGCTTTGAAGATGCATCATTTTATCCACATGTCAGAGGCGGGAAACTCTTAGAGATGCTTGGATTTGCAAAAGATACCATCTATAATAAAATGGAAGCAAACATTGACCCTTTTACTTATGAAGTGATAGGAGAAGAAAATATCTTTGTCAGCGGTGACGCTCGTCCTATGGGCTTTTCAAAATCTGGAAACACTTCCAATACAGAAGCAAAATATGTTGCACGTCTTATTGCTGGAAAAATCAATAAAGGGCCAAAAATTCAGTGGGAAACACCTGTAACTGTATGTATATCTTTAGTCTCCATAAAACCAGAAAGAGGTATCTTTATTCATTCAGAATATGCATACAATAAAAAGGCCGGTCAATTTGAATTTGCTACACCTGTAACAGATGAAATATGGAAAGGAGAGCATGGAGAAAAGAATGCTGCAGGTGCTTATGATTGGGCGAAGGCAATGTATACGGATATGTTTAATTAAAAAGCAGTTTAAACTACTTTTTATAAGAGAGCGGTTATAATTCGCCTATCAATTTCTAGTAGGGAAATCGTGGCATTTATGTTACGGTTGCTTCATGATACAAAATGAGGTTACGCTATCCGAACGGGTTGTAATAATTTAAAGGAACTTACAATGAAAAAAATTCTTTTTCTTTTAGTAGCATTATCTGCTGCAGCGTTTGCTAACGACGGTGAAGTTGCAAACCAAACTCTTAAAGCATACTCTATGCTGGCTGCTGGTTTAGCTATCGGTACAGCTGCACTTGGTGGAGCTATCGGTATGGGTAGCACTGCTGCTGCAACTATCGCTGGTACAGCTCGTAACCCAGGTTTAGGTGCGAAACTTATGACTACAATGTTCATCGCTCTTGCAATGATCGAAGCACAAGTTATCTATGCACTCGTAATTGCGTTAATCGCACTTTACGCTAACCCATATTTAGGTTAAGACTTAAATATACCTCAGTTCGACTCTTTAGGAGTCGGACATCTTTTTTAACTGCGCAGGTGGTGGAATGGTAGACACGCAACGTTGAGGTCGTTGTGCCTTCGGGTGTGGGGGTTCAACTCCCCCTCTGCGCACCATACTTTCAAATAGATATTTTTCAAAATTTCATTTTTATAATCATCAAACTTTAAAGCTACTTTGCATACAATGTTTCTAAATAATCTTCAAAAGGCATGGCATGAAATATCGCTATATTGGCAGAACTGGTCTACGGGTATCTCCTATCTGTATGGGTACGATGACCTTTGGTACGCAGACTCCGGATGAAAAAGTTGCATTTGAAATAATGGATAAAGCTTATGATGCTGGAGTGAATTTTTTCGATACGGCAGAGCTCTATCCAGTTCCACCAAATGCCAAACTAGCAGGTCTAACAGAAGAGATAGTAGGCAGATGGCTAAAAACGAAACCACGTGATAGTGTCATACTTGCTTCAAAAGTTGCCGGTGCTGCAAACGGATGGTTTGTTCCTCCCATTCGACATGGTCTAACTGCGATTGACAGTTTTCATATTGAACGAGCAGTAGAGGGAAGTTTAAAGCGACTGCAGACTGATTACATAGACTTGTATCAGATGCATTGGCCGGACACTGTAGTACCTATTGAAGAGAGTCTGAAGGCTTTTGACCGGCTTGTTCAAAGTGGAAAAGTACGCTACATCGGAACATCCAATGATACAGCCTATGGAACAACAAAAGCATTGATGACTTCAGAGTTTAAAAAGTATGCACGATTTGAGTCTATTCAGAACAATTTCTCTTTACTGAATCGCCGTTTTTTAGATGAACTTGCAACACTTTGTAGAAAAGAAAGTATTTCACTGCTTCCATACTCACCGTTAGGTGGCGGAGTACTGAGTGGAAAATACAATCAAGCTGAGATTAAAGAGGGAAGATTTAGCAGTTATATGAAAGCAAGTGATAAAAGACAGCGTCTGATGGCAGCACGATTTGTTAATGACAAAACACTCGCTTCCACGCAAAAGTATCTTAAAATCGCAGCCGATGCGGGACTAGATCCAGTTACAATGGCAACGGCATGGTCGAAGCAGTTTGATTTTGTGGCATCGACTATCATTGGAGCTACAAAACCGGAGCAGTTGGATGCTACTTTAGCTGCGATGGATTTGGAGCTGAGCCAAGAAGTTTTAGATGCCTGTGATGCAGTTCACAATGAGATTTTATACCCTATGGGTTAGATCTCCCCGGCTTTCCATGCCTCGATGGCATCACTCAGTGTTTCAAACTCATCAGATTTTCCTATAATGAAAATCTCATCAAAGATATAGCAGATAATATGTCTACTCAGCGGTTCTAGTAAAAATACGGCATACTCTTCAATACTTTTTATATCGACAGATAAAACTCGCATACCATCAATGATATCATTGATTTGAGGGATGACATCATACTCAACATCTATAAGTTTTTTCCCATCACTTTGATAAATAGCCACAAGTAAACCTTTTTTAGTATAATTCTAGCAAAAAAAGGCAATATTTATGCAATCTGTTCTCTTTGTCTGTTTAGGAAATATCTGTCGTTCGCCATTGGCAGAAGGAATAGCGAAAGCAAAAGTTCAAAATATGGGTGTGAACATAGCAGTCGATTCTGCTGGAACAGGTGATTGGCATCTTGGAGAGCCTCCATGTGAGAACGCTGTTGAAGTAGCTTCGATGCATGGCATAGATATCAGTTCTTTACGTGCGAGAAAAGTAAAGCCAGAAGATTTTGAAAATTTTGAGCTTATTGTAGCCCTTGATGAAAGTAATCTTGAGTATTTAAAGCAGATGGGTGCTCAAAATCTCGTCAAACTTGGAGATTTTGGATATGATGGCGCAGATGTGCCAGACCCTTACTTTTTTGATGGTTTTGATGGTTTTATAGAGGTCTTTAGCATGATAGAAGTTTGTGTAAATAACCTTTTTAGTGTAAAATTTGAAAAATTGACGCAATAGCAGGAATAATAGAATGAATATAGCAAATGATGTATCGGAATTGATTGGAAATACCCCTTTAGTGAAACTCAATTTTCCTTCACAAGAGAGTGGTGCGACTATTTTAGGAAAGTGTGAGTTTATGAATCCGAGCTCTTCAGTAAAAGATAGAATAGGCTTCAATATGATACGCCGTGGTATGGAAGATGGAACAATTACAAAAGAAACAACAATCATCGAGCCGACAAGTGGAAATACCGGTATTGCCCTTGCGTCTATCTGTGCAGCAAAAGGTTTGAAACTGATCTTAACGATGCCGGACTCTATGAGCGTAGAGCGTCGTAATCTTTTAAAGGCACTCGGTGCACAGCTTGTTTTAACACCTGCAGCAAAAGGGATGAAAGGCTCGATAGCAAAAGCAGAGGAGCTGCGTGAGGCTACACTAAATTCTGTAATCCTGCAGCAATTTCAAAATCCTGCAAATCCTGAAATTCACAGGCTTACAACGGCACGTGAGATATTGCGCGATACAGAGAGTAATCTTGATGCTTTTGTAGCTGCTGTTGGAACAGGTGGTACACTGACAGGAACATCTACGATTCTAAAAAAAGAGCTTCCTGAAATTGCTGTTTTTGCAGTTGAACCTGAGGCTTCGGCAATTCTCTCTGGAGAGAGTCCAGCCCCTCATAAGATTCAGGGGATCGGGGCTGGATTTGTACCGGATATCTTAGATACTTCACTTTATGGCGAAGTGATAAAAGTGAGTAATGAAGATGCCATTGCAACTGCGAAAATGTTGGCAAAACAAGAAGGGCTTTTGGTAGGAATATCAGCAGGTGCAAATGTTTATGCAGCGATGCAGGTAGGCTCACGCAAAGAGTTTGCTGGTAAAACGATTGTAACGATTCTTTGTGATACGGGCGAGCGATATCTTTCTACAGAACTTTTTAGTGAAGATTGAATTTTTAGAGACGATTAAAGTTCTTGATGGCAAACTATGCAATCTTGCATATCATCAACAACGTTATGAAAGGACACTGCGCTCTTTTGGTATAGAAAACTTTATACAACTCAAAGATATTTTAAAACCACCACATCAAGGGCTCTATCGCTGTCGTGTACTATACAGTACAGATGGAGAGCTCACACAGAGCTATCATCCGTATAAAAAACGGAATATGAAGAGCTTAAAACTAATAGATTCTGATACTATTGCGTATGATAAAAAATATGCCAATAGAGAAGCCTTAGAGAGACTTTTTGCAAAAAGAGAAGCGTGTGATGATATTCTCATTGTACAAAATGGACTTGTAACAGATACAACGATTGCCAATATTGCTTGTTTTGATGGAGATCTATGGCTAACACCAAAAAAACCGCTTTTAGCAGGTACAACACGTCAGAGATTACTTGAGAGTGGTTTTTTAAAAGAAGCAGATATTCCTACAGAGTCATTGAATCGTTTTGAGAAACTGGCAGTGATGAACGCAATGATAGATTTTGATATAATTACAGATAAAAAGATAGAGGAAATAATTTGCTAGAGAGTTTAATAGAAGATAGAGATTTTGCAAAAATGATGAAAAGACATATAGAAGAGTTGGTAGTGCTCTTTTTTCAAAAGGAGCAAAATTTCGGAATTCTCTGTAAAATAGAAGATGTTTCATTTAATCCAGAACTGCCAGATGGCATGAGTGCAGAGTTTCGACCATTGACACTCTTTTTTCTAGCAGGTTATACTTTTGAGACGGCGCGTATTGAAGATGAGATGTTTATCTTTGAAGCAGGTTTTGGAAGTGAGAACTTTGGCAGTGTCGTATCTGTTCCTCTACTGAGCATTTTACAAATTATTGTCGATGAGACTCCTCTTTTTATAAATATAGCAGTTGAAAATAAAGAAAAAGAGGAAGAAAAAAGTAAAAATATCGATGAAAAAGGAGTGAAAAACTCCATGGAATCTTTTTTAGCAAATCCTGAAAACTCAAAATTCCTAAAAAAGAAGTAAAAGTTTTATACTCTGTTTAAAGAGAGAAGATAATTTACTACATTATCTACAAAGGCATCATGTTTTCTGTCTTTGAGATAAGCAATGTAGAAGTTTCTTGTGATTTTATGATTTTTTAGACGTGCTTCAAAGAGTGTACCGTTTTCTACTTCCGCTTTAATAACATGGCGTGACATAATAGAAACCAATGGACGCTCAGCAGTTTTATCTGCATGTAAAATAGACTCTTTAATCGCTGTTGGAGAAGCAAGTACCCCAATAACATTGAAGTTGTTACACTGTACACCGATCTCTTCAAAAACTTCTGAAGTAAGTTTTCTTGTATGTGAGTCTTCATTTCTACAGATCCAGTCAAACTCAAGCAGATCGTCTGCACTTAAGTGTTTTTTGATTGGTTGATTAGAAAAAAGTACAAGTTCATCTTCAACCCACTCTCTGTAAATTACACCTTCTTTAAAAACAGGAGATTCGATCAGTGCAACATCTATCTTTTTATCTTCGAGTTGTTCAATGATATTTGCAGAGACATCAACATTCATAAATACTTCATTATCAATGCGTTTTTTAATCTCGCCAAGATAGTTAGGAAGAACATAGTTTCCGATTGCAAAAGAAGAACCCATTACAAAAGTAAACTCTTTATTGATGATTTTTAAGAGCTCTTTTTCAGAGTTTTGGATCGCTTTTTCAAGTCTTAGAGCAATGCGATAAAGATCTTCACCCTCTTTGGTAAGTACGATTCCATTCTTTTTTCTCTCAACGATTTTTGTATCGAGATAGTCTTCGATAAATTTTATCTGTTGTGTAACAGCAGGCTGAGAAATACCTAGTTTAGCGGACGCCTTAGAGAAACTTTTCTCTTTAATTACCATTAAAAATGTTTGTAATTTGGCAAAATCTTTTAACATAATAATTCCTATAAGTATTAATAATAAACAAAATTATAACTCATAATTATAATTATTGCAATAGTTTTGTAATAATTTGTGGCTTTTTTTGTTATAATATTACTACTTTACAAAAATAGTGGACTTTTATGGAAAAAATATTTAAAAATTTAAACGAGTCTCAATCTGCTGCAGTCAAACAGACAGAGGGACCTGTGCTTATTCTAGCAGGTGCCGGAAGTGGAAAAACCACAACCATTGTCTCACGCTTGGCATATTTGATTGAGGTTGTAGGTATTCCGCCGGCAAATACATTGACACTTACTTTTACCAATAAAGCAGCACGTGAGATGAAAGAACGTTCCATGAAGATGATGGAGAAAAACGGTGCATATCCACCACTTCTATGTACTTTCCATAAGTTCGGTCTGCTCTTTTTAAAATTTAACATTCATCTTTTAGATCGTCAGAATAATTTTGTAGTTATTGATACAGATGATAAAAAACGCATTATTAAAAAGATAAACTCAGAATTACCGACTCCACTAATAGCGAGTGAAATATCCCGTTATAAAAACTCTTTAATGAGTCCCGATGATGCCTATAAGCAGGCAGAACTCTTTAATTACAAACAGATTGCCGAAGTGTACCGTGAGTATGAAGAGTATTTAAAAGAGAACAATCTTGTGGATTTTGATGACCTGATAGCACTGACATACAAACTCCTTGATGAAAATCCGGAGCTTGCAGAAAAAACGTCACAAAAATACCAATACATTATGATAGACGAGTATCAAGATACTAATGAGTTGCAATTAAAACTGATCCAAAAACTCTGTACATCACACAACAATATTTGTGTGGTTGGTGATGATGACCAATCAATCTATGGATGGCGTGGAGCACATATTCGAAATATTATGGAGTTTGATGATGATTTTACAGGTGCCAATGTTTTTAAACTTGAGGAGAACTACCGTTCACGTGCTCCAATTTTAAAAACTGCCAATGCACTCATCGAACACAACCGTTCACGTCTTGGCAAAAAGCTCATTGCCACACGAGGCTCGGGTGATGATGTAACAACGCTAAATTCCAATGATGAGAATGAAGAAGCAAGAAAGATTGCCATCAAAGTGCAAAAGCTTTTGGACTCAGGTGTGAGTGCCAGTGAGATAGCAATTTTGTACCGTGTAAATGTACTCTCTCGTTCCATAGAAGATGGGCTTAACCGTGCGGGTATTGGTTACAAGCTTGTCGGTGGTGTCCGCTTTTATGACAGAGCGGAGATTAAGGATCTTATCTCTTACATCCGTGTCATTACAAACAACCATGATGATTTCTCTTTTAAACGCATTGTAAACAAGCCAAAACGCGGACTGGGAAAGGCAAGTGTCGATAAGATTGAACTGGCAGCTCACGTAAAGGGAAGTTCTATCTTTGAGTATCTAAAAAATGTAGATCTCACAGAGCTTGAAGCGCTTGTAAAGAAGAAAAATGCAGCAACATTGAAAAAGTTTGTCGCAGATATTGCAGATGTGGCAAAGGTTGCACAAGAGTCAACCTATGAGTTTATCGATGTATTAGAAGATACTTTTCATCTCAAAGATATCTATGCAAATATGCAGGATGCTCAAGAGAGAATACTCAATATGGATGAATTTTACGGACTCTTTAGAGATTTTATAAAAAACAACCCTGAAGCCTCTTTGGATGAGTTTTTAAATGAGCTGACACTGCAGAGTGAACAGGATCAGGTTGAGGGTGAGTCTATCTATATGATGAGTATTCATGCTTCTAAAGGTCTGGAGTTTGAACATGTCTTTGTCATAGGAATGGAAGAGGGCTTTTTACCACTTGTCGGTGATGGCAGTGATCTTGAAGAAGAACGTCGTCTTGGCTATGTTGCTTTTACCCGTGCGAAAGAGACACTGACTCTCTCTCACGCAGCCAGCCGTTTTTACAAAGGACGCAGAAGTGATCTGGCAAAGAGCAGGTTCTTCAATGAAGCAGGGCTTTGTGACGGCTCTTTGATTGTTGAGAAAAACACAGCTTTTAAAAAGGGTGATCTTGTTCGCCATAAGATTTTTGGTACAGGTCGTGTAACAGGGGTTAGTAAATCAGGACGTGAGTTTAAGCTGCAGATCAATTTTGCCGGAACAAAACGTGATATTTTGGCATCTTTTGTAGAAAGACTATGAATCGCCTTTTTGTTGCTTACAAGCCAAGCGGTATTGGTTCAAACAAGTTTCTCTATTCTCTGAAAAAAAAGTACAATGATAAAAAAGCGGGTTTTGCAGGTACGCTTGATCCATTTGCAAAAGGGGTACTGCTAGTTGGTTTTGGAAGTCATACAAAACTGTTTCGTTTTTTAAATAAAACACCCAAAAAGTACAGAGCAACACTGTGGCTTGGTGCTAAAAGTGACTCACTTGATATTGAGATGATTGACGAGGTAAATATTGTTCCCGAGCTATCTCTTACGCAGGTTGAAGAGGCTGTCAAGTCATTAGAAGGTGCATTGGAGTATGAACCTCCTATCTTTAGTGCAAAACGCATTAATGGACAGCGTGCCTATGATTTGGCACGTGCAGGTAAAGAAGTTACGCTAAATAAGATAAACTCAACAATCTATGAGACAAAACTACTTGCTTACTGCCATCCTTTTGTGACATTTGAAGCAACAGTAAGCGAGGGGACATATATTCGTTCACTTGGACGTATCATTGCACAGCGACTTGGTTTGGAACATGGCAGTCTGAGTATGCTTGAGCGGCTTTGTGAAGGGCAGTTTATCTATGAGAATGAAAAACCGCTCGATATCAAAAAATCACTGAGTATTCCTCAGAATTTCTATTTGGGTGATGAACAGAATGTAAGATATGGAAGAGTTCTTGCTTTAGAGGATTTTAAAGTGCAAGATGAAGGAACTTACTGGCTTGATAATGGGGAGAATATCTCTATTATAACCATAAGTCAAAATAGTGTAAAATATGAATTAGGAAGAATCCAATGTTAGTACTTGCAAGAAAATTAAATGAATCGATTGTCATTGGCGATAATATCACCATCAAGGTTGTCTCTGTGGAAAATGGTGTAGTCAAGCTAGGCATTGATGCTCCACGTGAGGTTTCCATCATAAGAAGTGAGCTTATACAAGAAGTGACAGCATCGAACAGAGCTGCGGTACAAAAAGATGGCATCGATAAGGATGAGCTGAATTCATTAAGTAAGTTGCTAGGGAAATCATAGAGATGAAAAAATATAAGGCTCATGCCAAAGTAAATATTTTTTTAAAAATCACAGGCAAACGAGAGAACTATCATGAAATAGTCTCACGTTTTATGCGTATTGATGACTTGTATGATGAGCTCTCTTTTATTTCCAAAGAGAGTATTGATGCAAAAACAAATGAGTTTAAGATTGTTGGTGATTTCTCTTGCGATACAAAACAAAACACTATTTATAAAGCTTATGGGGCACTCAAAAATGCAACAAATTCGGAAGCTTTAGAAAAGTTGATGCAGACACATGCTCTGCAGGTCACAAAAAACATCCCGGCTTTTGCCGGTCTTGGTGGTGGCAGCAGTGATGCAGCGACATACTTGAAAATGTGTAATGAAGTACTGCATCTTGGGCTCAGCCTCAATGAGCTGGCATCCATCGGTCTTGAAGTGGGTGCAGATGTACCTTTTTTCATCTATGGCTATGCAAGTGCAAATGTCAGTGGCATAGGAGAGGTAGTAGAGCCTTTTGAAGAGGAGCCACTTAGCTTTGATATCTTTACACCAAAGATAGAGATATCTACACCAAAGGTTTATCAGGTATACAGAGAAAATTTTTATGAGCCGATAGATGGTTTTGAAGCACAGCAATTAAAAGAGACGAGCTCACGTGAGGTTTTAGAGCATATGAGTGCTAAAGAGGCCAATGATCTTTTTGCGCCGGCACTGCAAGAGTACAAAGAGCTTAAAGAACATTACAGACAAGGTTACTTTTTTAGTGGTAGTGGGAGCAGTTTTTTTAAGTTAAAGGATAAAGAAGTAGAAAATGGGTGAGACAATAGCAAAAAATAAAAAAGCCTATCATGACTATTTTATAGAAGATAAATATGAGGCGGGACTCGTACTTAGTGGTAGTGAAGTCAAAGGTATCCGTGCGCATAGAGTAAACCTCAAAGACAGTTTTATCCGTTTTGTCAAAGGTGAAGCCTATCTCTTTAATGCGCACATCGGACGACTCGATACTACACACCACTTTTACGGACACGAAGAGCGAGCTTCAAGAAAGCTGCTTTTACATAAAAAAGAGTTGGCAAAACTGCAAAAAGCAGTCGATCGTGATGGTTATACGGTAGTGCCTCTGCAACTTTACTTTAACAATAGAAATATCGCAAAGCTCCAAATTGCTCTGGCAAAAGGAAAACACCTTCATGATAAAAGAAATGACCTTAAAGAGCGCGATCAAAAACGTGATATAGCAAGGGCTATGAAGGATTACTGATGCGAATCATATTGCTTTTTTTATGGAGCAGTGTAGCTCTTTTGGCTTTTAATTTTGAGATAATCAATCAAGAGTTGGCAAATGGTAAAAGCTCACTTATAAAATTTAAATATGAGCCTTCTGTAGAATACAAAAGCATACAGGTAGATGGTAAAAAGTATCAGATTTTTCCTTCCCCTCGTGAAAAAGGGAGTTTTTATGCACTCATCCCCTTCTCTTACTACGACAAACCGGCTACAAAAACGTTAGAACTTTATTATAAAGAGAACGATACTCTAAAACAAAAGTTGCTCTTTTTAAGACTTGTTCGTGGAAAGTATGCAAAAGAGACGATTCATGTGGACCCATCAAAAGTCAATCCAAAATCACCAAAGGTAAAAAAACGTATTGCCAAAGAGTACAGTGAAGCGATGAGGATATATAAGAGTGTAACACCAAAAAGCTACCTGCGTGAGCCTTTTATTTTACCGATGCAAAGCAAGATTACGAGTGAATTTGGAAAAGCAAGAGTCTATAACGGTTCACTCAAAGGGTATCACAGCGGTACAGATTTTCGAGCAAAAACTGGTACGCCGATAATCGCTGCCAATGATGGAAAAGTAGCACTTGTGAAAAATAGATTCTATTCAGGCGGAACGGTTATACTTGATCACGGTGAAGGAATATATACTTGTTATTTTCATATGAGCAAGTTTGATGTACAAGAGGGTCAAGTAGTTACAAAAGGGCAAAAGCTTGGTTTATCCGGTCAAAGTGGACGTGTAACAGGTCCTCATTTGCATTTTAGTGCTAGAATAGCTGGAGTACAGGTTGACCCGTTGCAGTTAATATCGCTGCTTAACAATAATTTATTAAAGGTACAAAATTAATGACATTTTTTCAACTCTTGATGCTTGGAGCATCGGCATTTTTCGCATATAAAATTTATCAGCATATACAGACACTGCAAGATCCGCAAGAGAGTAGTGATGAGCCAAGAAGTGCAGAGGCTTTCTCAACTTTTGATGCTCCCTCATTGATGGATAAAGCAGATGAAGCAATGCAAAAGGGTGACTTGCAAAAAGCACTTGCTATCTACTCGGAAGTAAATATAAAAACACCGAAAAATCCAGAAACACTCTTTAAAATGGGTTATGTCCTAACAGAACAAGATAGAGACGAAGAAGCGATGGAGTATTATAAAGAGGCACTGGACTTAGACCTTAACAATACCTACATCCATCAGGCAATAGCATCACTCTATAGAAAAATGGGTGAATTTGCAAGTGCAAGAAATCATCTCAATGCCTCCTTGGATATCGATGATAAAAATCCGATCACATATTACAACTATGGAAACTTACTCGTTGATATGAAACATCTTGATGAAGCAAAAGAGATGTATAAAAAAGCACTGGAGTTGGATGCTGATTTTACAGAAGCAAAAGAGGAATTAGCCAAACTCGAGGGAGAAAAAGAATGAAGATTTTAGAGATATATGAACTTTTAAATGAACTTTCTCCTTTTGAGTTGCAAGAGTCCTGGGATAATTCAGGACTTTTGGTAGGAGATTTTAATGAAGACATCACAACAGTGGCACTCAGTATCGATGTGGATGAAGAGTTAGTTGATTCGCTTGAAGAAGGAACGCTGCTTATAACACACCATCCTCTTATCTTTGGAGGTCTGAAGCAGTTGGAATTTTCAAAATATCCTGCAAATCTGCTCCATAAAATGATACGAAAAAATATCTCCAATATTGCGATGCATACAAATTTTGATCAGACACATCTCAATGATTATGTAGCAACAGAGATCTTAGGGTATGAGATAGTACAAAAAGATGGTTTTGTTGCCTATCTTGATATCAATGAAGATTTTGATAGTTTTGCTAAAAAAGTTGCATCTGCTTTTGGTCTGCCTCACGCAAAGTGTGTCAAAGCAAGAGATTTTGTAAAAAGAGCAGCACTCACCACTGGAAGTGGTTGTTCACTGATGCGAAGTTTGGATGCCGACTGTTTTTTAACTGGAGATGTCAAATACCATGATGCCATGGAGGCAAAAAGTATAAATCTCTCTCTAATTGACATTGGACATTATGAAAGTGAGCGATTTTTTGCCCAAATTTTACAAAAGCATTTGAAAAATTTAGGTTTAAAAGTTATAATTGCGTCATCAGAAAATCCATTTACATATATTTAAGTATATTTTAGCTGTGATGGATAACAGTAAAACCCCAAAGGACTCCAATGAACAAGCACTTAAAGCAACTAATTGATCTCTCTATTGTAGATAAAGAGATAGATGCGTTTGAGCCTCAAATCGAAGAAGCAAACTCAAAATATGAAGCAGCACTTGCAAAAAACAAGAGTATTGAGTCAGATATTGAAAATTTAACGAATGAAATTAAAGAAGAAGAAGTAAAAAAAGCAAAAAATGAATTGCACCTTGCAGAACTTTCTGCCAAACTTGAAGAGAATGCAAAAAAATCATCAGAAGTAAAAACTGAACGTGAGATGAAATCACTTCAACTCGAGGAAGAAATTGCAAAAGAGCAAATCACTTTTGCAAATGAAGAGATTGAGAGACTTGAGAAGATCATCGAAGCAAAAAAAGAGCAGATTGCAGCAGCACAGGCTTCATTAGAAGAATTTAGTACTTCTTTAGAGAGTGTAAAAGCTGATGTTGATGCAAAACTTGAGGCAATTAACAAAGAACGTCAAGAAGTTTTCAAGAAAAAAGAGAAACTTTTAGCAGACATCAACCAAAAAGGTCTTGCTTTTTATCAAAAAATCCGTAGATGGGCAAAAAATACAACAGTAGTACCTGTAGAGGACCAGGCTTGTATGGGTTGTCATATGCTTATCGGCGATAAAGTATATTCAGATGTAATCAAAGGTGAAGATATTACAACATGCCCACATTGTGGACGTATTCTTTACGTGAAAGCTGACGAAGAGTAGGCTTTGGGCCTCTTTAGCCTTTTTTACTTTCTTTTAAGTGCAGTGCTTTTTATCATAGCGCTGCCGCTTCTAATACTGCTTACTTTTAAAAAAAAGTACAGAGAATCAATTCCTGCAAGATTTTTTCTTTTTAGAAACCCTCCTTTTAAGAGCCGTGATGCTTTATGGTTTCATGTCTGTTCACTTGGTGAAGCAAGAGCACTCGGGCCGATTGTAAAAGAGCTAGATGGTGTAAAAACCCTTATTTCGACAATTACGCATACAGGACATGAAGAAGCAAAAAAATATGATGCTGAGGTACGCTATCTCCCTTATGAGATATACCTACCTTTTTGGATTAAAAGAGAGAGAGTGCTCATTGTTCTGGAAGCTGAGTTTTGGTATATGCTTTTTCAGGTGGCATTTGCCAAAGGAGCAAAGATCATACTTTTAAATGCCCGTATCTCAGATAAGAGCGTTGATAAATATATGAAGTTTGCATGGTTCTACAAAAGACTGCTTAGTCGTGTAGATATTGTTTATGCACAAAGTGAAGTCGATAAGAACAGATTTTTAGCCTTGGGTGTCAAACATATTGAAGTTATCGGTAATATTAAACTTGCAGGTGAGATTAAAAAAACAAAGAGTTACACAAAACCAAAAGGTAGTGAGCTTATTGTTGCAGGCAGTACACATCCTGATGAAGAAGCAGCAGTACTGAATGCTTTTGTGGAGTATAAAAAAGCCAACCCTCACGCAAAACTTATCATCGTGCCACGACATCCGGAGCGTTTTGGAACTGTTTATGAGCTTATGCAAAGATTTGCCAAAGAAGAAGGTATGACTCTTGAGAAGTTCTCACAGACAACAGCACTTGAGAGTGATATGGTTTTAGTCGATATGATGGGTGAACTAAATAATATCTATGCCATCAGTGACATAGCAGTTTTAGGCGGAGCATTTCGAGATGATGTCGGTGGACATAATCCGCTTGAGCCTGCTTTTTTTGGGTGTAAGATTATTACAGGAAAGCATTTTTTTCACCAAAAAGAGCTTTTTAAGTATGTGCACCATGTGCAGTACGCTGAAACAGATGAAATTAAAGAAGCATTACAAAATGCAAAAGAGCTCCCACCTTCAATGGTAGAAGAGCAGATAAACTTAGAACCGGTGGTTCGAAAAATTCGTGATTATATGAGCTAAGAGCACCAAGGGTGCGTGGGCTTTCTGCCGAAGAAAACCAAGCGTTAGTGTAGTCAAAGGAATTACTTCCTTTGGCGTAGAAAAAGGGAAAAAAGGTTCCCTTGAATTTTTGAAAAAAATTAAAGGAATATAAAATAATGGCAACAGAAAAAGCATATAAATTATTGGCAATTCAGGAGGCTATTTCAAACTCTCAGGCAAAATCTATGATAGACAGAGGACTTGTCTATGTAGGAAATAAAAAAGTGATGATAGCCCGAGGGGAGATTGATGAGCGAACAGTTTTTCGTGTAGAAAAAGTTGAAAAAGCGAAACCTATCTTTGAAAACAGTGATATCATTGTTATTGATAAACCTGCTTATGTCAATTCAGATGAGATTGAGCGTCAGTTTAAAGGAGCACGCCTGCTACACAGACTTGACCGTGAGACAAGCGGTGTTTTGATGCTTGTAAAAAATGAAGAGTTCAGAGAGCGTGCTATCAAAGAGTTTGCACAGGACAAGGTTTATAAGGAGTATATTGCATGGGTTGAGGGTATTATGACCGAGGCAATTGAAGTTGACAAGCCAATCCTCACGCAGAAAAAAAATAATCGTGCCACATCAAATGTCTCTCCAAAAGGAAAACCGGCAAAAAGTGAATTCTTTCCAGATATTGTCAGTGCTAAAAAGACAAAAGTAAAAGTTATTATCCATCATGGTCGTACACACCAGATTCGTGTTCATGCAAGATACATAGAACATCCGATAGTCGGTGATGAGCAGTATGGTGGGCGCCGTGCAAAACGTGTGATGCTACATGCTCATAAAGTAAGATTACTTGGAATGGAATTTGTCGCACCGGAACCGAAATCTTTTAAAACTTTTGAATAAAAAAAGTTTATGATAAATTAATTATCTTACACTACAAGAAAAAGATTTTCATCATCTGGGAAATGCTATGTCATTTAGAGTAAAACTATTTTTTATATTTTTAATGTATGGTTTACTGCTAGCTATTGCTGCACAGATTCTTATGATGAAAATCAATAAAGAGGTTGTCAGACAGGACAGCTTAAAAAAAGCTGCATTGTATGCAGAAGAGATACAAAAAGATTTTCAACAAAACCTTAAAGCTTCACAGAGAAAACTAAAAGCTATTCGAGAGTCGAAGATTTTTCAGAAAAACTTTCAAGAAAATAGAATCCGCAAATGCTCAGAATTACTTTTTTTAGATATCGCAAAAACATCTTCAGATATTATGCAACTGCGATATATTGATAAGAACGGAAATGAAGTTATACGTGTTGAGCGAAACAATCCCCGGCAAGAAGCATATATCATTGATAGAAAATATTTACAAAACAAGGCACAAAGGTACTATTTCAAAGAGCTTATGCAACTTCGGGATGGAGAGTACTGGTATTCAAAACTTGATCTCAATGTAGAACATGGCAAGATAGAGGAACCTTTAAAGCCTGTAATTCGTATCGGGACACCATACTATTATAAAGGTGAAAGAAAAGGAATTTTGATTATTAATGTTTTTGTGAACGATTTTTTACACTCATTAGTTGAGAGTGATATTTATAATGTTTTTTTAATTGATAAAGATAATTATATGTTAGTCAATACACAGCATAAAAACGAATGGAGCAGATATCTTGATAAAGAGAATGGGAAAAATCTGGAGAGCCTTTTAGATGTAAAAAGTGAGAATTCTTATATACTCAATCTTAAGATTACAAACAACGAAGGATTAAAAATAATTCTTGTCCCAAAAGAGAATTATATTGCAGCAGAAGTGAAGGAAAACTTCTATCAATTTTTATGGGTTGTACTTATTGTACTTATTCTCTCTTTACCTCTTTCATATTTTATGTCAATCCTGCCAGCGAAATTAAAGTCAAAAGTGGATGCTTTAAATAAAGAGCTTGAAAATGAAGCCAAAGATAAAGATATTTTACTTTCTTTATTTGATTTAAGTGATGCTGTGCTTTTTAAGTGGAATAATGATGAAAAATGGAGTGTCAGCTTTGTATCAAAGAGTGTTGAGAATTTATTAGAGTATTCTCAGAATGATTTTGCTTCAAATAAAGTTGCATATATAAACTGTATTCATAGTAGTGATATTGCAAGAGTAGAACAAGAAGTGCAAGCAGCAATCAAAGTAGAAGCCTATTTTTTCACACATGAACCATACAGGATAGTTACTAAAAATAAAAAGATCAAATGGATCCTTGACAATACAGTTATCGTAAGAGATGAAAATGGTGAGATTATTAATTTTGTAGGTTATTTAACAGATGTTACAGAGCTGAAAGAAAAAGAGTTCGAGTTGGAAAATCTGGCAAGAATTGATCAGTTGACAAAAATAAACAATCGTCTCTATCTTGATGAGATACTGATGAAGCAGTATTATCGATTTAACAGACACTCTGAAGAGTGTAGTATTATTCTTGTAGACATAGATTACTTCAAAACAGTGAATGATGAATATGGACATTTAGTAGGTGATAAGGTCCTTGTCGAGTTTGCTGCATTGTTACAAAAATCAATTCGTAAAGATGATATAGTCGGACGATGGGGTGGTGAAGAGTTTTTAATCATTTTACCACATACCTATCTTGATAAAGCAGCCTTTTTAGCTGAAAAGCTCTGTAAAATCATAGCAGAGCATGAGTTTAATGTTATAGGGCATAAAACAGCATCTTTTGGTGTAGCTACATTTGTACATGGAATGAGCGTTGAACAGTGTGTAGATATGGCTGATGATGCTCTCTATGAAGCAAAAGAGGGCGGTCGTAATATGGTAAAAGTAGCAAAGCAAGCATAAAGCAAAAATAAGATAATATTGCGTACTTTTTACAGGAGCTTATATGTTTTCTACATTAACAGATTCATTTACAAATGCAATAAAAAAGATTCGTTTTCACGATGATGAAAAAGCACTCTCTAAAGCATTAAATGAGTTAAAAAAGAACTTACTCAAAGCAGATGTAAACCATAAAGTTGTTAAAGAACTTATTCGCAGTGTTGAGCTTGAAACAAAAAAAGCAGGTATTGGAAAAGACCAATTCTTAGAAGCACTTCGTAAAACACTTCATGAACTTTTAGATGTTGGTGGAAATAAAGGTTTTGTTTTTGCTCCAAATCCTCCGACTGTTATTTTAATGACAGGTCTGCAGGGTTCTGGTAAAACAACAACGACAGGTAAACTGGCAACATATTTGAAAAATAAGGGTAAAAAAGTTCTTATCGTTGCAGCCGACCTACAGCGTTTGGCGGCAGTTGAGCAGCTTCGTCAAATCACACAGCAGATAGAAGTAGAACTCTATGAAGATGAGGCAACGAAAAATCCTGTTGAGGTAGTCAAAGCTGCACTTGAATATGCAAACTCAAAAATCTTTGATGTAGTTCTCATAGATACTGCTGGACGTTTAGCTATTGATGATGAACTGATGCAAGAGCTGCAAGCTGTTAAAGAAGTAGCACAACCAGATGAAATTTTTTATGTAGCAGACTCATTAACTGGTCAAGATGCTGTGAGAACTGCAACAACATTTAAAGAAAAAATCGGAATCGATGGAGTAATCCTTTCAAAGTATGATGGTGATGCAAAAGGTGGGGTTGCACTTGGTCTTTCATCGCAGGTAAAAGTGCCACTTCGCTTTATCGGTATGGGTGAGAAGATGGAAGATTTGGAAGTATTCTTACCTGAGCGTATCGTAAATCGTCTTATGGGCTTTGGAGATATTGAAGGACTAGCAGAGAAAACTGCTAACGTAATCGATGAGAAACAAGCGAAAAAACTTACTAAAAAGATTCAAAAAGGAAAATTCAACTTTAATGATTTTTTAGAACAGATGGAGCAGATGAAAAAGATGGGCTCTATGAGCTCTATTATGGGTATGATTCCAGGAATGGGAAATATGTCCAAAGCGATTAAAGACTTCGACCTTGAAAACTCTAAAGAGTTAAGTAACATTAAGGCGATGGTTGCGTCTATGACACCAAAAGAGAGAGAAAACCCTGAGCTTTTAAATAACTCACGCAAACAGAGAATTGCAAAAGGTTGTGGACTTGATGTTGTTGAGATAAATCGTATGATTAAGCAGTTTAAAAATGCTGGGAAAATGGCAAAGAAATTCTCAGGTAAAAATGGCATGAAACAATTGCAGTCTATGATGGGACAGATGGGTGGAGGCCCTGGCGGGCTAGGTGGTCTGCCAAGATAGTTGCTTTTTTAAAAAAGTTCAGCTATAATTCCACCGAAATTAAAATCTTCTTAAACAATACCTCTGTGATAAGAAGATTCTTAGCCTGTTTTACTGGTTAAATGTGTACATCCAACTATAGAGATGGTAAGAGGGAAGCAAATTATTTTATAAATTTTAATTTATACTACAGTTACACCTTCCTCCCCTCTTCTTTATAATGTACAGACTTAACCAGTAAATAGGTAAAAATATAAAACAGGAAATTAAATGACAGTAATTAGACTTACTCGTATGGGAAGAAAGAAAAGACCATTTTACCGTATCGCGGTAACAGATAGCCGTAAACGTAGAGATGGTGGTTGGATTGAGCTTATTGGATACTACAACCCAATGACTAAAGAGCTTAAAGTAGATAATGAAAGAGTTGATTACTGGTTAGGCGTTGGTGCTAAAATGAGTGATCGCGTTAAAAAGATAACTGGTCGTTAATCATGATTGCTGATTTTGTCGCACAATTTGCAAGACTGATAGCATCAAATCCTGATGATATAAGAGTTGAAGTTCAAGAGGGCGACGAAATAACAGAGATAGTTCTCTATGCCAATCAGGCAGATATTGGTAAACTGATTGGGAAGAGTGGTAAGATGATTGGTGCCATTAAAACAGTTATCTCTGGCTGTAAAGCTAAAGATGGTGTGAGTTACCGCATAAATGTCGAACCAGTCTAGAGAGCCCCTGCTTCATATCGCAACGCTCGGCAAAACTGTCGGGATCAAAGGTGATATGAAGTTGCATATTAAGTCAGATTTTCCAGAACAGTTTAAAACTGGAGCATCATTTCTTATAAACAAAAAAGAGAAAATCACTTTGAGTGATGTTAATCTTGATCGTGGACTTGTGAAGATAAACAATATTACAAATCCAGAAGATGCTAAAAAGTTTACAAATGCGAAACTTTTTACAACTTACGAAGAGACAAGAAAAAACTGTCACTTGAATGAGGGTGAGTACTTCTTTTTTGACTTAGAAGATTGTGATGTGTATGAAAATGGAAAATTACTTGGCCGTGTTAAAGAGGTCGAGAGAATTAATGTTACAAATTATTTGAGTATTGTAACAGATGCATCTTTAGTAGAAGATGGTTTACCAAAGAGCTTTTTAGTTCCTTTTATAGAGCCGTTTAAAGTTGCTGTAGATATTGAAGCAAAACGTATCGAGTTACGTGGCGCTATGGATATACTAGAAGCATCATAGAGATGAAGTATACATTTGTTACACTTTTTCCTAACCTGATTGAGGGTTATTTTAAAGACTCGATTTTAAAGCGTGCAATCGAGAAGGGTGTTTTGGAGATTGATTATCTTAATCCCCGAGATTACTCAAAGAACAAGCACTTTAAAGTTGATGATACAGCAGTTGGAGGTGGTGCTGGGATGGTAATGAATCCCCAACCACTTTTTGACGCACTTGATGATTTGAAACAAAAAGATGAGGATGTTCATATCATCTTCTTAACTCCCGTTGCCAAACGTTTTATGCAAAATGATGCAAAACGTTTAGCAAAAAAGTCTCATATAGTGTTTGTGAGTGGACGTTATGAGGGGATTGATGAGAGAGTTATTGAAAAGTATGCCGATGAAGTCTATTCTATCGGAGATTACATATTAACAGGAGGCGAGCTTGCTTCTTTGGTGATATGTGATGCAACAAGTAGAAATATAGACGGAGTTCTTGGAAATGCTGAGTCTTTAGAGATTGAGAGTTTTGAGACGCCACTTCTTGAAGCACCCAGCTTTTCAAAACCACAAAACTATGAAGGTTTAAGTGTTCCATCAGAATACTTAAAGGGAAATCATAGTAAAATTCGCTCACTAAAACTAGCCTTATCTGAATGTAAGACCAAGTTCTTCAGACCAGAACAGCTAATAAAATATAATTGCACTACTGCACTGGATACTCTAAAAAAGAGAACCAAGCGTTAGCGTAAAGAGAAAAATGAAGTTTTTCTTCATTTTATAAAATAAAATTAAGGACTTATCTTATGAGAAATAAGTACATAGAAAACTTTGAAAAAGCACAAATCGCTGAGAAAAACATTCCTGATTTTCGTGCTGGTGATACTGTTCGTTTAGCAGTAACAATTAAAGAGGGTGACAAAACTCGTGTACAAAATTACGAGGGTGTTTGTATCGCTAAACGTGGTCAAGGTACTGGTCAAACTATTACAGTACGTAAAATTGGTGCAAACGGTGTTGGTATCGAGAGAATCTTCCCAATTTACTCTGACTCAATCAACGAGATTAAAGTTATTCGTCGCGGTCGTGTTCGTCGTGCAAAACTTTTCTATCTTCGTGGACTTGCAGGTAAAAAAGCACGTATTAAAGAGCTTAGAAGAAAATAATTCTTCTAACTCTCCCCTTCTTCAACTTTCTAATTTCCTTTTAATAAAACTTTCAATAATAATACTTTTTTATAACGCCCATTCAACAATCAAGTGCGACAATCTGATTTTTATAGTGTAGTTTTGAGTCGTCAATCCATTGTGCAATTTTACCAAAGAATACCTCATATGGAGTTTTATAGTTTAGGACTTTTCTAGGTCTATGATTTAACCTTTCCTGTATATCAATAATTTGTCTGTTACATATGATAGTTTTGGTGATAGGGAAGTACACAAGTATTATGCAGTATTTTCCTATGATGATGTGCCAAATTTTTCAGAAGCAACTTTTATTGAAATTAATGCCTAGAATTTAATAAAACATTAAGTTATTTTTCTCTATAATTCCCATCCACAAACGGAGACACTTCGAGTTGAAG